>NZ_JBGUKT010000016.1:0-121180 GCF_045114555.1 Methanobrevibacter sp.
CATTTCTAATCTTTGATTTTCATCAATAACAGGAATTCTCTTTTTCTTTTTAACAGTTGAATCTCTTGCTATTACAACTACAAGGACTGCATCTTCTCCACCTAATTCCTTTGCCTTTTCAAGATACAATCCATGTCCCGGATGTAATAAGTCAAATGCTCCTGTTGCCATTACTTTCATGTTTTAATTCTCCATTTAATAATAAAATATATAATTATAATTTTAGATTTATTTTTAATTTTTAAATTTAGTTTAAATTTATTTTTTAGTTTTATTTTTAATTTTTAAATTTAGTTTAAATTTATTTTTTTAGTTTTTTATTTAATTTCTTGGTATTTTAAAGCATCTACAAGATTTATTTTGTCCTTGTATAATGCAGAACCAATTACAACTCCCTTAGCACCGGTTGTTTGGAGTTGTTTCAAGTCATCTAAGCTTGTAACTCCTCCAGAGTATACAACTGGAATGTCTACAGAGTTTACAAGGTCTATGACAGGATCCACATAGAATCCACCAAGCAATCCTTCCACATCAACATTTGTAAACAATATGCTTCCTGCACCAAGATTTTGGAATTCTTTGCTTATTTCAGTTGCAGACTTGTCTATCTTTTCCTGCCACCCTTTTATGACAACTTTATTGTCTTTGCTGTCAAGGGAAATCATTACCCTTTCACTGCCATATTCATCAGAGAGTTTAGTAATTGTTTCTGGGTTCTTGATTCCCATGGTTCCAATAATCAATCTATCAATATCAAGGTTGAGCAACTCTTCTGCATATTCAATGCTTCTTATGCCTCCTCCAAGTTGAATGGGAACGCTTACCTCATCAAGCACTTTTCGAATGGTTTCAATGTTTGTTGTGCTTTCAAGTGCACCATCAAGGTCAATCACATGAACAACTTCTGCACCTAAGTCTTCCCATTTCCTTGCAACCTTTTCAGGGTTTTCAATAATCACCTGTTCGGTTCCAGGTTCTCCTTGCACTAACTGCACGCATTTTCCATTCTTAATGTCTACAGCAGGCATAATCAGCATTTTATTATCTTGAAATGACATTTTGATTCCTTTAAAAGTGTTTTATAATACTAATTGAAAATTTCTAAATGAAAATTTTTAACAATTATAATATTATAATATATTCATTTTATATTATTAATTATTTATTGTTTAAAATTATTTTTTGTTTAAAAAGAATTTTAAAAAAAGTTTTTTTAATTATTTTTTATAATCAACTAATTCTCCAATTCTATTCAAAACAGAATCTATTGATTTTTTGCTGTAATTCAGTTCAATTGCATCAAATTTGCATACCTGCACGCAGTGTCCACAGCCAAGACATTTCTCTTGATTGATAGTTATCCTTCCTTCTTCAAGACTAATTGCATTTCCAAAACAAACATTTTCACTTAAGCATTTTTTACACATTCTGCAATTGTCATTTTGGGTATGGACTTCAACATCATCAAGTCTTTTTATCTTATTGCTGATATCATCATCTAAATCTGGAATGATTTTCCATAAGCAACAGCAGGGACAGCAATGGCAAATGGTCAATAGCTCTTCTTTAGGTCCTACATTCATTAGGACACTATCTATTTTATTTCTACCAATTAGATGGCTTAATCCAAGCTCATCTGCCATTTCAACATGTTCTAAAGCTTCTTCAACACTTGCGACTTTACCATATTTTGAAGCAATCTTTTTAGTTGCAGGGCCTAAAAAGATACAACCGAAGTCATGAGGATAATCCTTACAATTTGAAGAGCTTCTGCAAAGACAGCTGTTCATAATGAAAATGTCATTCGCTTCCTTTATTGCTTCCTTGATGATTTCGCTTGGCACAAATTCTGAATCATCTTTTTCAAAGCTTTGGTTGATTTCAATCTTTGCAGTGATTGTGGATCTTTTTGTATTATTGATTGTATTTTTATTTGGAAGGACAAAAAGCTCGTTATCTTCAAAAAAGACTTTATCTACTATTCTTTTAATTATCCTTGACTTTCTAGTTAATCTGGAAAAGAAAAAACGTGTTTGGAATGTGTATTTGACTAATGATTTTGAAAATGTTTTGTCTTTTTCCTCACCTATTTCATTGTCCTTCATATTTTTGTCTCTTTTCTTTTATTTTAATTCTATATACACTATTGTTTTATTTGTACTTAAAACATTTGATTTTTCTAAGGTTTTTGCTAATTTTAACAAAACATTTATATATGATGTAAAATAATTATTACATATGTAATGTATTTTTTACAAAAGTAAATAATTTTTAACAAAAGTAAAAAATTAATTACATATTTTCTAATTTCCTCCTTTGATTATTTTGTGCACATAATATTCAAATAAATTTAGAAAAAATTATTTTTCAATTTTAGAAATGTTGAAAATTTTTTTAATTGTTATATTAGTATATTTTATTATTATTTTATTATCAAAGGTGATATAGTGACTGATTATGTTATTGAAACAACTAACTTATCCAAAAGGTATTCAGAAAACTTAGTTGTGAATTCCATAGATATGCATGTGGAGAAGGGAAAGATCTATGGTCTTTTAGGTAAGAATGGGGCTGGAAAAACCACCACTATGTGTATGCTTCTAAACCTCGTGTATCCAAGCGGAGGGGAGATTCTTCTCTTTGGAAAAGATCCTAAAAGATATACAAAGGAAGTTTATTCTAACATAGGTTCGATTATAGAAACTCCAGGATTCTATGAAAATCTCACTGCTTATGAAAATTTAGAGATAATTGCTCGGCTTCGAGGAAATTATAATCCTCTAAATGTCAAGATGGTTTTGGAGATGGTTAATCTGGACCAAGAAAAAACCAAGCAATTCAAGGATTTTTCATTGGGGATGAAACAGCGCTTAGGAATAGCAGCTGCAATTATGCATAATCCTGAATTATTGATTCTTGATGAGCCTATTAATGGTCTTGATCCATTCGGAATTAAGGAAATCAGAGACTTGCTAAAAAAGCTCTCCTGTGAGTATGGTGTGACAATCCTGATTTCAAGCCATATCCTAAGTGAAATAGAAAACATTGCTGATGTAATAGGATTTATGGACAATGGCGTGTTAATAGATGAGATAAGTCGAGAAGAGCTTCACAATAGATTAAACAAATTCGTTGAATTTGAAGTTTCAGACATTGATTTGGCTGTTGAACTCTTGAATAAAACAGGAATGAAGGAAAATGCAGATTACTGCTTTAGAAGGAATTTAGGCGAATACATTGATGATTTGGATTCTAATAAAAACAGTGATAAAATGGTGATTAGCGGAACCATTCATTTGCTTTCAAATTTGGATTTAAGGGATGAGTTCAATAGCTTGTTTGTAAGTTCTGGAATCAAAGTAAGAAAAGTGAATCTGTGTGAAGAGAACTTGGAAGAATTCTTTACAAGAATAATTTCCAACACTTAGGAAATTAATATTATTATATTTTTTATAGGTGATTAGATGCTTACTTTTATAAAAATGGAATTTCTAAAGCTAAAAAGATCCAAGATATTCTTATTGAGCATACTTATGGCTGCGTTGCCTTCAATTTTAATGTTTATAGCAACATTTGCTTTTGATGAAACTCAAAGCTTTGAGGCATTATTCTCCACTGTGAATATGTATATGTCTGCATTATTTGCAATTCTTTTATTCTCAATAATCATTTCCTACCTTTTTGGAAGGGAATACAATGAACATACATTAAAGACCATGCTGACTGTTCCAATATCCAGAGGGAAATTCTTGATTTCCAAATATGTCATGTTTCTAATTTGGATTTTGATCTTAACAGTGGTTACAAGCCTATCCACTCTTGCATTTGGTTTTTTAGCAGGGCTTACTGGATTTACATTCCAGCTATTCATAAATAGTTTTGCTGAATTGCTGTTTGCAAATATCCTGTTGTTCTTGACATTCTCCCCATTTGTTTTCATTTCATTGTTCATTACAAATATGGTTCCTGCAATGGTTGGTGGTGCAAGCTTGACTTTAGTGAGCTTATTGGTTAATGGTCAAAGTTGGGCTCCATATGTCCCTTGGGCATGCCCTTACTTGATTTCCTCTGGTGAGATAGCAGATTATGGTGTAAGTCTGATGATTCCTTATGGTGTAATTTTAGCTACTTTCATAATTGGATTGGTTGTTTCCTATGTATACTTTACAAAAAAAGATGTTCCTCTTTAATTAAATTAATTTAAATTAAATTGTTTAAATAAATTAAACGCCTCATTTAACTAAAAAAGATGTTATTTTCTCAACCTCTTTTATTTTCAAAACATCTTTTTTAGTTTTCTTTTTTTAGTTTATTTTTTTTAGTTTATTTTTTTTTTTTATTCTGAAAATTAAATAAAAAATTTTAAATATAATTTTTCACTTAATAGTAATTAGTAGTACAAATTCATAAAAAAGTATTACTAATTCTAATTTTTTCTTAAAAATAGTAATAACTTTTCTTGGTGTGAAAGTATGAATGTTAATATTAAAGAGTTGAGCAATGATCCTAATGAAATAGGAAAAGTTCAAGAATTCTTATTCAAAATGATTAAAAAAGAATTTGGCTATGATTATGTGCCTGAGTGGCATCAGGATATAGTCAATATGGATGAATATTACATTAATCCTAAAAGAAATGCCTTTTTTGTTGCTTATTCTGAAGATGATGAAATTATAGGAACAATTGGCATACGAGCTTACGATAAAAACTTTGAGCAATTCAAAGGTATTTATTCAAATGAAACTACCTCAAGCATTTGGAGATTATTTGTAGATGAAAGATACAGACGCTGTGGATTGGCATCTAAAATCTATAGCATAGCTGAAAATTTTGCAAAGGAAAATGGATTCAATGACATTTATTTGCATACACATAGGAATTTGGATGGTGCTCTCCAATATTGGACAAAAATGGGGTTCATTATTAGATTAGATGAACAGGATGATTTAGAAACTGTTCATATGGACAAGCATATTAAAAAATTAGAAATTTCACCACAAGCAAGCATTTTGACTTATGCAATAAAGTTATAATCCATTAAATATTAACATTCTAAAATTAGTAAAACACATGCTATCCTTTTTAATTGGGATAGCTTTTTTTTTTAAAACTATGGCCTTTTAACAAATTTTTGAGTGTGTGGACAGGCATAAATGCATTTACCGCATACAGTATCAGGTTTTCCTAGGTTTTCTTCAGAAACTTTCAGTGCATACCTTTCACACTTCTTATCATCATAAAAATCGTTTCTTTTAAGTCTGTAATTCCAGTTCTTGCCGCTTATTGCACCTCCTGGACAGGCATCTCTGCAGATCATGCACTTCCCACATTTTGATTCAAGAATAGGTTCTCCAAAATCAAGAGGAGCATTAGTCAGAACTGATGACATTCTTAATGCAGACCCATACTTTAATGTTGTAAGGAGTGCAGATTTTCCAATCCAGCCAAGCCCTGCACGGGTAGCTATTGTTTTATGAGGAAGTTCAAATGAATTGAATTCACCAAAATCAGTTCCCAATCTCTTTTTTGTTTGTGCATATGCATCATATCCCTTATCAATCAAATATTCTTCACAAAGCATTCCAAGTGCATCCAATCGAGTATTCAAATCCACTAATTCAAGAACATACTCTAATGTTGGTGCATTTTCCATTTCCCTGATAATTTCCTTGGGGTAAGTGATATAAAAGACAACTCCAGAGTTCAATCCTTCCTTAGGTGAAAAATTGGTGATGTCTGCAAATCCTACTTCTGTTGCACCATGGCTTTGCAAATATTCTTTCAATTCAATCGATAATGACATGGTCGAATATTTACATTTAATGATATTTAAATCTATTTTAAGTATTATTTTTAGTCAAACCTAAATATTTTAGTTTGTAAAATTTATTTTAATATATTTAAAATATTGTAAAAATTAGTTCATTTTATTATTAATCCAACTATTTTTTTAATTTTTTTTTAAACAAAATTATATTTATCAAATATATTTGAAAAGTAATAAATATCTTTTTATATTTATTATTGCATAATTAAAATTAGTATTAAAATAATTAAATAAAGTATTACTAATATTGCATTTTTTTGAAAAAAGTAATACTCTATGAAATTAGGTTATTTTAATCAAAATTTTATATGGTGAATAAATTATGGACAAAAAATTGATTATAGGTGCTGTAGCTGCTATTGTCATTATTGCTATTGCTGCTTTTGCTCTTTCAGGCGGAAGCCATGACAGCGATCCTACACATTTGACTGTAGCTGCACACAGTAACATTCCAGAGCCGGAATCTGGTTTCAACCCACTTACCGGTTGGGGTTGTGGACACCAAAACTATAACCCCTTAGTACAAAGCTGTTTATTTAAAACAGATAAAAATGGAGATATAGTTCCAGATCTTGCAACTGACTATAAGATTAGTGCGGATGGTTTAACTTGGACTGTAAATGTTCGAGATGATGTTAAATTCTCAGACAACTCTAGTTTTAATGCAAAGGATGTAGCATTTACATTCAATACTGCAAAAGATACTGAGACTGATTTGGATTTAACTAACCTCAAGAAAGTCACTGCTAAAAATGATACTTGTGTTGAGTTTACCTTAGAAGAACCAAGATCTACCTTTATTTATGACTTAAGATATGTTGGTATTGTACCTGAAGAGTATGACAATGCCACTTATGGAGAAAATCCAATAGGTACCGGACCATATGTATTAGACCACTGGGATAAAGGTCAACAAGCAATTTTCAAAGTTAATGATAATTATTATGGTGACAAACCTTACTTCACACAAGTTACCATGTTGTTCCCTGATGAAGCTACTTGGTTAGAACTTGCTAAATCCGGTGATGTGGATGTAGTTCCTGTAGCAACTTCCGCTTTAAATCAATCTGTAGATGGATACAAATTCTATGAAGTATCTGCTGGTAGAGCACAAGGTGTATCCTTCCCTTATCTTGAAGATAACGGTCAAACTACTGAAAGTGGCTGGAAAATAGGTAATAATGTTACTGCTGATAAAGCAATCAGACAAGCATTGAATGTCGGTGTAGACCGTCAAAAAATGTGTGATGAAGTATTCTCTGGACATGCTAAACCAGAATTCACCAGTGTAGACACTAGAGATTATGCAAATGAAGCTGCTAAAGGAACTGATTCTGATGTAGCTAAAGCAAAACAAATCCTTAAAGATGGAGGATGGGAAGACACCGATGGTGATGGAATCGTTGAAAAAGATGGTGTAAAAGCATCCTTTGACTTATACTATCCACCAGATTATCTTGACAGGCAATCTTTAGCAACTGTATTTGCAGAACAAGCTAAAGAAATAGGTATTGATGTAAAACTCCAAGGTGCTGACTGGGATACCATTTATGCAAACATGTACTCTTCAGCTGCATTGATGCAACAAACTTCACCTGACCCATATAAATCCATCTATCAGCAATACCACAGTAAGGCTCCAGATGAATTCTATATGAACCCTGGTTTATACAACAATACCGCTTCTGATGCATTAATGGAACAAGCAATGCATGCTAATGACTTCAATCAAGCCAATTCCTTATGGGCGCAATCCGCACTTGTAGGTGATGGCGGTTGGGGTCCTGCTGGAGACGCTCCATTTGCATGGTTAGTCAACTATGACTACAACTATTTCATTAAGAATGACATCGATATTGGTGAACAACCAGATGGTTTAGGAAATGACGTTTTAATTAATATCTGTGATTGGACAAGAACCAATTCCACAGCTTAATTTTTCATTTCCTTTTTTATTTTTTTTTATAAATTTATTCTTTTAAATTCTTATTAAGTCTCATATTTTATCTAGAAGAAAATAATCTTGTTTAAATAAAAATTTCTTAGTTTATTTTAAAAGAATATTTTAGAATTTAAAAAATAATGGGGGTTTATTTTCAATGAATAAACAAAAAGTAGCAAAATATTTTGGTTGGAAATTAGTACGTTTTATCGTATTGATGATTGCAGTTGCAATATTTAGTTTTGTATTATTAGATTTATCCCCTATTGACCCAGTTAATGCTTATTTACATGGTGCTGCAGTATCAGAAGCTCAAAGACAAATTTTACAACAGTATTTCGGTACAAATGTCCCATTGCCTGAAAAGATTTTCCATTGGCTTTTGGACCTGATTCAAGGAGATTTGGGAACTTCTTTAATATATCGTAGACCTGTGATTGATGTTATTCTCGATAAATTCACTGCTTCTCTTGCTTTAATGGCAATATCTTGGATATTAAGTGGTGTCATTGGTTTTGCATTAGGAGTTGTTGCAGGTAAAAACAAAGGCTCTTGGATTGATAAGGCTGTAAAGGTATATTGTTATGCAATTCAATCTGCACCATCCTTTTGGGTTGGTATGCTTGTATTGATGATATTTTCAGTTTATCTGGGATGGTTCCCAATAGGATTTGGTGTTCCTATTGGTGTTAGAAGTACTGATGCAACATTTATAGAGTGGGCAACAAGGCTTGTCCTTCCTACATTGACATTGAGTCTTGTGGGTCTTGCTCCAATTACAATGTACACACGTAATGAATTGACCCAAGTTTTATCTTCTGATTTTGTATTGTTTGCAAAATCAAGAGGTGAAAAAGGTTGGGATTTAGTGAAAAACCATGGTATAAGGAATATATTATTGCCTGCAATTACATTGCAATTCCTATCATTCAGTGAATTGTTCGGTGGAGCAGTTATGATAGAACAGGTATTTTCATATCCTGGAATCGGACAGACTGCTGTTGCAGCAGGTCTGCAGAATGATGTTCCGCTATTTTTGGGGATTGTGGTCATCAGTGCCATATTTGTATTTGTCGGTAACTTGCTTGCGGATATTTCCTATTACTTTATAGACCCAAGAATTAAGGAGAATGAGTTCAATGATTAAGAAAAAAGCTAATGATAAAGAGCAATGGTTCATATACCGTGCGAATCTTAGAACAAAAACCCTTGTAGTAATTGGGCTAGCAATTGTGATTATCCTAAGCATTTTCATAAGTGGTTATTTCATTAGAGATATCCCTACTAACTTTGCTAGTGCAATGCAGATGCCTTCCTTAGAACATCTTTTCGGGACTGATTGGATGGGAAGGGACATGTTTCAGCGAACAATTGCTGGACTTGGATTAAGTATTATGGTAGGTTTCATTGCATCTGTTGTCAGTACAATAATTTCCATTGTTCTCGGATTATTCTCAAGCTTCAACAAATTCGCAGATGAAGTTGTTGCAGGGATAATAGACTTATTCGGATCAATTCCTCACATCCTTTTAATCATTCTTGTTTCAATAATGTTTGGAGGGGGAGTATACGGTGTAATCATGGGTGTCGGTTTGACACATTGGACACCTCTTGCAAGGGTTTTAAGATCTGAAGTTAAGGAGATAATGACAAAAGAGTACATTTCTCTAGCAGAAAATCTTGGAAGAAATAAAGTTTGGATAGCAATTAAACACATTTTCCCATTAATCATTTCCCAAATAATTGTGGGGGTAATCCTAATGTTCCCTCATGCAATCATGCACGAAGCTGCGATTACATTTTTAGGATTTGGATTACCTCCTCATGAACCTGCAATTGGGGTAATATTAGCGGAATCCATGCACTACTTATCATCAGGATGCTGGTGGTTAGCTTTCTATCCTGGTTTATCATTACTCTTAGTTGTATTGCTATTTGACTTGATTGGAGAAAATGTTGAAAAATTACTCAATCCTGAAACTGCACAAGAATAAGAGAAATTTTTAATTTCTCTTTTTTTAATTTTTTTGGGGATAATATGGATATAGAAATTAGAGAGATTCAAAATGATGCAGATGAAATAGAAGCTGTTCAGAAATTTTTGTATGAACAAATTAGGTTAGTCTATGATATTGGTCCCACTCCTAAATTTCACTACGATATTGAAGGGTTGGATGAGTATTACGTTTTGCCTAAGAGAAATTGCTTTTTTGCAGCCTATGATGGGGATAAGATAGTTGCAACAGCAGGAATTAGGGCATATGACAGAGATTTTGAGTTTTTCAGAGGACAATACACACAAGATAATACTGCAAGCATTTGGAGATTAATGGTTGATGAAGATTATAGGAGAAATGGAATTGCACGAATTCTTGTAAAACATATGGAAGAGTTCGCTAAAAAAGCAGGTTATAAGCAAATCTATCTACATACTCATAGGTATCTTGATTCAGGGTTGCCATTTTGGAAGTCTCAAGGATTTGTTATAACTGTAGAAGAGGATGACTATGATGAAACAAGTCATATGATAAAGATTATTTAATTATTTGATGTTTAAATTGAAATTAAAACAATAATAGGTGGTTTAATGGACAAATTATTGGATGTTGAAAATGTTTCAATTTCATTTACACAATATACGAAGGGATTAAATCAAAGAAATTTAAAAGTCATAACTGATTTGACCTTAGATATAGCTGAAGGTGAAATTTTAGCGGTATTAGGTTCAAGTGGGTCTGGAAAAAGCCTGCTTGCTCATGCAATATTTGGGATTTTACCTGAAAATGCTAATCTTAATGGAAAAATTAAATTCAAAGGCAAGGAATTGTCTCAAGAAGATAAAGAGGAAATCAGAGGAAAAGGCATAGTTCTTGTGCCTCAATCTGTCAACTTCTTGGATCCTTTAATGAAAATATCAGATATTGCAATTGGTCATTGCGATAGCGAGGAAGAGAAAAAGGCAAAGAAAATCAAGCAAAGGGAAATCTTTGAACATTATAATTTAGGGCCTGAAGTGGATGACATGTATCCATTCCAATTGTCTGGAGGTATGGCAAGGAGAGTTCTTGTATCAACTGCATTGCTTGCAGATCCTGATCTTGTTGTAGCTGATGAGCCAACTCCTGGGCTTGATGAAAAAACTGTTCAAGAGACATTAAATCATTTTAAGCATATGAAAGAAGCGGGAATAGGCGTTCTTTTAATCACACACGATATCCATGCAGCATTGGAAGTTGCGGATAGGATTGGAATATTCTATTCAGGTTATGTGATTGAGATTGCACTTAAGGAAGACTTCTCAGGGGATGGGGAAAACCTCCTGCACCCATATACAAAATCATTATATAAGGCATTGCCTGCAAATGGATTTGAAGTGATTGAAGGATATCAACCTTTGCATGGAGAAATCATTGAAGGATGTCCGTATTATGACAGATGTGATATGAGATTTGACAGATGTAAGAAAGAAAGGCCTGAATTGGTTGATGTTGGATTGAAGAAGATTAGATGCTTTAAATATTACGAAGATGCTGATGATGAGATTGTTGAAGAGCCTGTAATTGAAGAGGATGCTAATGAAATTATTGAAGAAGGTGCATAAATGGAGCTTATAGCAAAGAACATTTCATTTAAATATCCGTCAGCTAAAAAGTACTTATTGCAGGATGTTAATTTGGAATTGGACAATAAGAAGATCATAGGTTTGATTGGTGATAGTGGTAGTGGTAAATCCACATTATGCAAAATATTATCTGGATATGTAAGCAAATATCAAGGAGAAGTGACATTTGATGGCAAACCACTTCCAAAAAAAGGATTCAAGCCAGTTCAATTGATTTATCAACATCCCGAAAAGGTTATGAATCCTAAATGGAGAATGAGTCAGGTTTTAGCCGAATCTTGGGATGTAAAGGATGAAGATTTGGCCCAATTTGGAATTCAAAAGTCTTGGCTTACAAGATTCCCACAGGAATTGTCCGGAGGGGAACTTCAAAGGTTTTCAGTGCTCAGATCACTTAATCCAAATACAAAGTTCCTCATTGCTGATGAAATGACAACTATGCTTGATGCAATTACACAGGCACAAATCTTGGATACTGTTTTAAAAATAGTTAAAGATAGAAAAATGGGATTCCTTTTGGTAAGTCACGATATGGATTTGGTGGATACAATCTGTGATGATAAGATATATTTAAAGGATATCAATGCTGCTATGAAGTAGTAGTTAAAAATATTTTATTATTCATTATTTTTTATTTTTATTTATTATTCTAAACCACCTATTTTTTTATTTTTTCATAACAATTATCTCTTTTTTTATTATTTTCATTTTCTTTTTTTGCAGCGGTTCTTCTAAATTTTCAATAAAAAATAGTAAAAAATTAATTTCATGTAATTACATGAAATTAAAAAATCAATCAAAATCGTTCTTTAGTAATTTTCCTTGAAATTCTTCAGTAATCTGGAAAATATGGAAATATTTGAAGGTGGTTGTTCAATTTCCTCTTTTTTAAACCATTTCGCTTTGGTGATTTCATTCTCATCCACCTTGATTTCACCAGACTTGTATTTGCAGATGCAACCGATCATCAAGGAGTTTGGGAATGGCCAGGATTGGCTTCCAAAGTATTGGACATCTTCAACTTCAATTCCAACTTCTTCCATAACCTCTCTTTTGACTGCTTCCTCAACGCTTTCTCCAGCTTCCAAGAATCCTGCAATCAATGCGTATCTTGGATATTCGTGATAAGAATGTCTTGCCATCAAAATCTTTTTGGTTGGATTTCCATTTTCATCGAGGTCCTCTTCATCTTCCTTGATAATTGTGGTAATTATTGCAGGGCAAATCCTTGTAAAGCTTGTAAATCCACATTCAGGGCATACTTTAGCCATTTCCACATCAGATGTAACTGTCTTTGCACCGCATCTTCCACAATATTGGTGGTTGTTTTCCCAATCGATGATTTGAATGGCTCTTCCACCAAGATAATAGGTTTCTTCGTTAATGTCAAAAACTTCATAAAGATTGATGAATTTTAAATTGATCTCTTCATTCTCTTCCTTAAAAGCTTCAATGTCAAAGTCTTCAGCGAGTTCAACTGCATAAGCGTCCTTAAGGTAAAATTCTCCAAAGTAAATGCAGTTTTTAATATCCTCTTCATTGATGTTAAGCTCACTTAAGTCCTTGAGTAACGGGAGCTGATAATCAATCAATAAAAGGTCTCTGTCATTGAATATGAAATAAAACTTTTCATCAGTATCTTTAGCTTTAAGACCTATTTTATAATTATCATATAAGCTTAGTGATTCCTTTGTATCGTGTTGTGTTTTCATATTTTATAATATGTTATTTTAGTTTATATTTTTAATTATTGAGACTCGATTTTTTTTTAACAAATAGCTAAATATTTATATTTTTAATAAAAAAATTAATAATAAAATTATAATACAAATTGTATTAGTAATTAAAATTGTTATAAAAGTATACTCAAAATTATTATTTTTGTGATTGTTATGAAACGAACTGCCTTAAAGATTGCTTACATTGGAACTCACTTTCATGGATTTCAAAGACAGCCTGATGTAAGAACCGTTGAAGAGGAACTGATTTATCATCTTAGAAAATTAGGATACATTGATGATTTAAAGGCTTCAAGGTTTAGGATAGCTGGAAGAACCGATGCAGGAGTTCACAGTCTTGGAAATGTAATAAGCTTTCAAAGCGAGAAGGAAGTTCGTGTCAATCAGATAAACAATAGCTTGCCGGATGATATTCAGATAATCGCTTGGGCACCGGTTAGATTTGGATTCAAGCCAAGATATGCCCAAATGAGATGGTATCGTTACATTCTCTTTGAAGAGGATTTGGATATTGATCTTTTAAGACAGACTGCAGAGGTCTTTAAGGGAACTCATAACTTCACTAATTTTACTAAAAGAAAGCAGAAGACAACTGAAAGAACAATTGAAGATATCAGAATATCAAGACCAATAATTGATGAGGAAGACAAGAATAAGAACAATAATTTCGCTCATTTGAACAAGACTTACAGCCCTATTTTTGTAGACATTTACGGTGAAAGCTTCTTATGGAATATGGTTCGTAAGATGATGAGAGTTTTCTTGGATGTAAATTATGGAAAGCTCACTCTTGATGATGTAAGAAAATTATTGGACCCAGAAGAAGACGAGCCAAGAGCATATATCAAGGTTGTAGAACCTGAAAATCTAATTTTAATGGATATTGAATATGATGGAATAAGATTCAGATATGATGATTATGCATGCGAGAGGTTCAGAAGATATATGGTAGATAATCTCTTTGAATTGCAAAAGACTTATTCTGTTAGTGAATCTATGCTAAACAGTTTTGAAAGTTTAACTGATAGCGAAAAATAGTTTTATTTTTTTTATTATTTTTTTTTTTAAAGCATTGAAAAAAATAGAAAATTCTTATTAATTAAAGTAAATTAATTAATAAGAAGATATTTAATAAATCTTTAATTTTAAATTAAAGTATGTTTTAAGCCATCGCTAAGGTTAAAACAAAACCTAAAACCCATACGACTACTGCTAGAATCATAATATATTTTGCATGTTTTTGGTAGAATGGGTCTTCTTTTTTAACAAAGTATAATACTATTCCTGCAATTAAACCTAAGATAGGTATGAGTATAGCAAGAAGATATCCTACAATTACAATAATTTTGTCTATAGTTTCAGCCATTTTTTATCCTCCATAATTTTTAAAGAATAATTTACATTATTCTTTGTTAATAATATTTTTTTAGAAAGTAATATATTAAATTTTATATTTTTTATTACCTTTTTTAATTATTTATATTAATTGCTGAATATATTCATTTTTTTTAAAATTCTATTACAATATTATTCCAAATAATCATGAGTTTCTTTTAATTTTTCCATAATAAGTTTCATGGATTTCTTTTCCTTTTCATTTCCCACTTTTTGACAGACTCTATTCAGCTCTTTCATATGAGTCCAGATCATGTCCTGCTTTTCTTTGTACTTATGGTCAAATCTGCAGTAATAAACCAAGCTTTCTATAACGGCATTCATAGCTCTGTTTAAAGGAACAATCTCGTTATAATCACTAATGTAAATGTCTTCCACTTCACAAGTCACTACATTTCCAATTCCATTGTTGTAGTCATTCTCTCTTTTCTTCTCTATTGTCTTTACAACATGAGCCTTAAAGAATCCTAATGAGTCCTTTATCATAGGGAATTCATTGAACTCTCCAAAATACTCTTCTTCCAGTTCTCCAAGAGTAGAATAAGTAAAAATAAGTGGGTCTTTTGTAATGTTCACAATCAATTCCCCATTTTCCATAATGTTTAGATGGGTGTGAACACAATTGTCCAAATGAATGACAACATGATTTGAATCCTTGCAGATTACTCCAATTGGAGCGGCATTTTTTACATTTTCTTTGCTTTGTGTAGTGACAATGGTTTCATACAATTGTCCTTTAAACATGTTTAATGATTCTAAATTATCTGCTTTTTTATAGTGTTTATTGTTAATGATTAGTTCTTGGTTCATGTTTGTCCTCAATAATTATTTAAATATTTAAATTATATATTTTTTCTTTTTTTATTTTTTAACTTTCAAGATTAATTAAACTATATATTATTTGAAAAACATATCTTTAAATAATATAAATTATTATAAAATTTATCAAATCATAAACTGAATTATCAACTAAATAAAGGATGTTTTAAAATGAAAATAGCTATTGTACTTGGAACAAGACCGGAAATAATCAAAATGGCTTCTGTCATGGATGAGATTGAAAAGAGAGGCCATGAACTCTTATTGATTCATACTGGTCAGCATTATGATAAGGAAATGTCTGAGAATTTCTTCATTGACTTAAAGCTCCCAACTCCAAACTATAATATTCATGTTGGATCAGGGTCTCATGGAAAGCAAACTGGAAAGATGATGGAAGGTATTGAAGAGGTTCTCTTAGATGAAAAACCGGATATTCTACTTGTTCAAGGAGATACAAATGCAGTTCTTGCTGGTGCACTTGTTGCAAGCAAATTGCATATTCCTGTAGGTCATGTTGAAGCAGGGCTTCGTTCATTTGATGAGACAATGCCTGAAGAAATCAACAGGCTTGCAGCAGACATCTGTTCCAAATTATATTTTGTTCCAACTGAAGAGTCTGCAATAAACCTCGCTATGGAAGGAATTTCAAGAAAAAGGATATTCATAACTGGAAACACTGTTGTTGATGCATGTTTCAGAAACCTTGAAATATCCAAGAATAGAGAAAAAGATGAATACGATGAAGGTCTTGCAGAGCTTGATATTGACAATATGGAAAACATCCTTACCCTAACAATGCATAGGGCAGAAACAGTTGATGATAAGGAAAGATTAACCAATATTATAGAAGCTTTAGAGGAACTTGATGACATGAACATCATCTTCCCAATTCATCCAAGAACCAAAAAGACTATGGAAAACTTCGGTCTCTTTGACAGATTAAATGATCTCAAACATGTTCATATCATAAAACCAGTAGGTTATCTTGATTTCCTGCTTTTAATTTCAAAATCAACAATCATATTGACTGATTCCGGAGGTCTTCAGGAAGAGGCAATCACTCTTGATGTGCCTGCACTTACCTTAAGGTACAATACTGAAAGGCCTGAAACTGTAACTGCAGGTGGAAACATTCTTGTAGGTTCCGATAAGGAAGTCATACTTGAAAATGCAAGAAGAATTTTGGATGATGAAGAGTTTGCAAATAAGATGAAATCTGCTAAAAACCCATATGGAATGGGAAATGCTGCAGAGCTAATGATTAAAATAATAGAAGATGCAAATAAAAATGACAGTTTAAAAATGGAAGCTCCTGATGAAGTGATGTCAAGCTTTACAAGAAAGATGAAAGTCGTTGATGAAGATATAAGTGTGGTCGAATTTGAAGACAAGAACAGTTCGTTGATCAAGATTGCTTTTGATGGTGAGGAAATCAAATTCCCATATGATGATTTGAATTTGAATGGTTTAACTATTATCTATGAAGATTATGCTAATTAAGGTGGCAATATGCTCGATTTAAAAGATGTGAATGATGATTCAATATTAGTGTTTGAATACTTTACTGCTTCTGGTGTAGAGGATTTATCAATAGTTTCAGAAGCTGTAGAACTTATTAGATCCCTTGTCAGTGATTTGAAGGATGAGGATATTTATGTTTTGCTTGCAAAACAGTTTGAAAACATTTTTGATGACTTTGACTTTGATGTAAAAACCATGGTCATTGAAGAGTCTCTTGAAGATTGGCTCGAAAGGGAAGCTTACATATTCGATAGAGCAATGTTCATTGCAGCTGAAAATGACAATAATTTATACAATCTAACCAAATTGCTCGAATCCAAGGAAATAAAGGTTTACGGCAGTGACCATTTTGCAGTGAACCTTGCCTCTGACAAATATGAAACCTTTGATTATTTGGCCAATAGGATTCCTCAGCCAATGACCTATAACATTCTCTTGAACAAGAAAACCTATTGGAAAAGGGCTATTCAAATCTTCTTTGACACAATCAATGGGGATTATGGTGATGGAAGCAATGATAATGCAGTTCCTATCATGCAGAAACCTAAAGACATTCCAGTTTTGGACAATTCAGATAAAGATGTGGTTAAAGAGAACAAGCTCATTGCAAAGCCACGTTTTGGAGTGGATTGTGATGACATTAAGATAATTGCCTCTAAAAAGGATATTGATGATTTGGAGGAAATTTATGGTGACGGTTCAAGATTCATTGTTCAGCCATTCATTGAAGGTGATGTTTGCAGTGTCTGCCTTATCAGTGATGGCAAGGAAGCCCTTCCCATAAGCTTGAATAAGCAGATTGTAGAAATCGATGAAAATGGTGGGGAATATCTTGGAGGATACGTTCCATATGAACATCCGCTTAAGGATAAGGTCTTTGAGTATGCAAAAAAGGCTTGTGAATATGTTCCTGGATTAAAAGGTTTTATAGGAATTGATTTCATTATTGAAGATGAATACATTTATCTTTTGGAGATAAACTCCAGATTCACAACTTCCTATGTTGGACTTCAAAAAATCATCAACATCAATATAGCTAAAACAATCATTGATTTGATTGATAAGAAAATAAGTGTTGATGGTATTGGTGAAATTACTTATAGTTCAAAAGCAAGCTTTTATAAGAATGATGATGGAATTTTAGAAATTAAAATAGAAGATAATTAATTTTTATAATAGGATGAATTAGAAATTAAAATAGAAGATAATTAATTTTCATATATTGATGAATTTTAGAAATTAGATTGGGGAATAATTATACTTTTTTGGTGATAATGTGAAAGTAGCAGGTTTTGATATCGGTGGTGCAAACACTGATTTAGCAATTGTAGAATATGAAAATGGTGAAATAAAAGATATTCAAACAGTATTTGAATACTTGCCTATGTGGTCTCAAAATGAGAGATTGGGAAATGTCTTATACGATTTGATTGAAAAGATCTGTCCGGTTGATGAGATAGATGCTGTAGGAATTTCAATGACTGCAGAGTTAGTTGATGCATTTGAAACAAAGGCTCAAGGGGTATTGGATATTGCAACTACTTGCGAAAAGCTCTTTGACTGCCCTGTTGCATATATCGGTACAGATAAGGTTTTGTCACTTGCAGAGCTTATTGCAAACCCTATTGAAGTTGCTGCTGCAAACTGGATTGCCACTTCACATATTGTTGCTGAAATTGAAAAGGATTGCATTTTTGTAGATACCGGAAGCACAACCACTGACATTATTCCAATAAAAGATGGAAAGGAATGTGCAAAAGGCAGAACCGATTTTGAAAGGTCCGCTACTGGTGAACTTGTATACACTGGAACCTTAAGAACCAATTTAACAAGCTTTGTAGATTCAATTCCCCTTAATGGAGAAACCTACAGGGTTGCTTCAGAACTTTTTTCAATAACTGCTGATGTTTATAATGTCCTTGATTTGATTAAAGATGAGGATTATGTTTGCGCTACCTGTGATGGTGCAGGAAAATCAAAGGAAGAGTCTGCAAGAAGAATTTCAAGAGTTGTATGCGCAGATTTGGATATCTTATCAATGGATGACATTAAGGAAATGGCAGATTATATTCACAAGGAGCAAGTCAAGCAAATAGCTGCAGGCCTTAAGGAAGTTTCAGATAGGGAGGGATTGAATAAAGTTATCGTAACCGGTCTTGGAAAAGACATTTTATGTGCTGAAGCAGCTAAACTCTTAGGTCTTGATGTTAAATCCATGGGTGACTTTTACAGTGATGATGAATGTACAGTTGCTCCAGCTATTGGCACTGCAATCATGATGAAAAATTACTTGGATTAAATTTTTAGATTAAATTAAATATTAATTGTCAAATTTGTGATATTATGGGTAAAAAGGCTAAAATCGTAATAATTAGCTTAATAATTATCATTGCAGCTATTTTAGGATTTTTCATTCTAACTGAAGGCAGCAGCGAAATTATAGGTGAGAATAGTTTAGGCGCTGTAACTAAGGTCAACTATACTCACTCAGACGATACCACTGTGAAAATTGCAGTAGTTTCAGGTATGCATTCAAGAGAAAAACTTCATAAGATCATTCTCCCTCTAGTCTGCAGGGCCTTTGCATTTACTCATGGTGATGTGGAAGTCATAAACTATCAAGTTAAGGTAACTGATTCTCCAGATGACTTTGATAGAGGCAGAGCTAATGGGGAATCTTTAGTTCATGATTATGTTGTCCGTGATGTTGCCAAGTTAAATCCGGATTTAGTCATCATCGGTCATGACCATGAGCCAAGCTATGGTGAGGGTTATTATATAGCCACACCTACAATGGATAATGCGTCTGTTGATTTGGCTGAAGAAGTAACAGGTGATATTGGATTTAACTATTATAAAAGAAATAAGACAAGACCTGCAAAAAGCACATCTATCAAAAAGGTAGACACTCCTTTAGTTGAAACTGGAACTCGCGTATTCGTTTATGAAATTCCAGAAACAGATTCAAAAACCTTAGCCTTTATAGGATCCTATAGGTTATTGGAGGCATCCTATAATCATTTGCTTAATCAATAAGTGAAAATTGATTTTTAGTTGAAAAAATTAAATTGTTAACTTAAGAAATTACCCATAAGCTTATATACTTAAATTTATTAATAATTAAAAATATAGTTTTAAATGAAAATAACGAATTAATTTTATTTTGAGGCAAATAATGGAAATTGAAATTTTTAATTTACTGATTGCTGTTGCAGGTGCAATATATTTTATGCTACCTGCTTATGTCGCTAACCTTAGCGGTCTTGCATTCGGTGGAGGAACACCAGTTGACGGTGGAAAGGAATGCAAGGATGGGCGTAGGCTTATTGGTAATGGTGTAACATGGAAAGGCCTAATAAATGGTACAATTCTTGGGACCATTGTTGGTGGAGTATTGGGAATTATCGGTACCTTTTATGGAGATTTAAGTGTCTTGACTGGTGGGATAATAGATCTTCCAGTTTATGGTAGCATAACCGGTGGTTTAATCTTAGGATTCCTAATGGCTTTCGGTGCATTGTTAGGAGATTTAGTTGGAAGTTTCATAAAAAGAAGGATTGGCCTTCAAAGTGGAGAGCCAGCTCCTATTATGGACCAATTGGATTTCGTAGTAGGTGCATTGATTTTAAGCTTATTGGTCGTTAAGATCAGCTGGGAATTTTTCATTATAGTTGCTGTTTTAACTCTTATTTTGCATTTAGGCTCTAATATGATTGCTTATTTGCTTGGAATTAAGGATGTTTGGTATTAGTTCTGTGTTTATTAGTCCTGTATTAAAGTCCTTTTTTCTATTTTTTAACTATTTTTCTATTTTTGTTTTTTAACTTTTAATCTATCATTACCTTTCTTAATGATTTATTCTATTTTTAAATTATTCATCATCAAAAATATCAACTAATGGCTTTTGCTCATTTGTTTTAATGATTGGAGTTTCCTCTCTTTTTTTACCTTTCTCATCTCGTTTCTTAAATCTCCAACCATATTCCTTAAGCTCTTTTTCACGAACTCCATATTTGTTTGCTACCCATCTTAATCCGTGTTCCTCAACTTCCGATTTGACATCTTCTGGGTCGTTGAATGTTATTGGGTCTATGCTTTCGTAATATTCAAGGACTTTTAAAATTCTGTTATTAGGTATGTTATTTGCTTTAATCCATTCACTTAATTTCATGCCATGCACCTAAATTCTTTAAAATATGTTTTCTTAATTATATATTATTTAAACTGATTTATAAAACTTTAATATGGATTTCATTATCTGGTTATATTTTTTGCCATATCATTCAGTGTTTCATTGAATTATTTATCTGTCATTTTTTCAGTTCTTATGCTATTTTATATATTAAGTTTAAATATTAAAAAGGATATATTAAATATATCATGTTAATGTAAGTTTTTTAAAAGCTTAGTTCAGTTTACTATTTTTAGTAATGAGCTTTTTATTAAACTATTGTTTAGGAATACTAACTTTAAGAATTATATTTACACAGATCATGGATTAAAAAAATCAATTGTGGTGAAAAGATGCATATTAAAAATACAACTAGTTTATGTCCTATATGCCTTAAGCCTTTAGATGCGGAGGTCTATGAAGAGGACGGAAGAGTCTGGATTAAAAAAGAATGTCCAGAACATGGGGAGTTTAATAATACTTATTGGAGTGATGCAGAGTTATACAACAGAATTGATCAAGTTGACCCAATCACTCAAGACTTGGAAAATCCTATGGTGGAAAAAGTTGCAAAATGTCCTTCAAATTGTGGTATTTGTTCAGAGCACGAATCTTACACAGTTTTAGGATTAATTGATGTGACAAACAGATGCAATTTGAAATGCCCTATCTGTTTTGCTAATGCAGCAACTTCCAAGAAATTATTTGAACCTACTCAAGATGAAATCCGTCAAATGCTCAGGAACTTAAGAAGTGAAAAGCCTGTTCCTGCACCAGCTATTCAATATGCTGGTGGTGAACCTACTGTAAGAAAAGATTTGCCTGATTTAATCAGAATGGCTAGGGAAGAAGGATTCAATCATACTCAAATTGCTACCAATGGTATAAGAATTGCTAAAAAAGAAGGCTATGCTCAAGAATTAAAAGATGCAGGATTAAACACTGTTTACTTACAATTTGATGGTGTTACTGAAGAGCCTTATTTAATTGCAAGAAGCAAAAACCTATTGGATGTTAAATTGGAAGCAATTGAAAAATGTAGAGAAGCAGGTTTAGGTGTTGTAATTGTACCTACCGTTGTAAAAGGTGTTAATGACCAGCAAGTTGGAGACATTATCAGATTTGCTATTGAAAACATTGATATTATTCATGGTGTCAATTTCCAACCTGTATCATTCTCTGGAAGAACTCCATCTGACCAAGTTGAAGAGCAAAGAATCACAATTCCTGACTTCTTGAACTTAGTTGATGAACAAACTGAAGGTCAAATCTCCAAGGATGATTTCTATTCAGCTACATCTGTACAACCTGTATCTGAATTTATTGGAGCTTTAAGAAATGAAGAACCTCCAGTAACCTTAAACTGTCATCAACACTGCGGTTCAGCTACTTACATATTCATTGAAGATGGTAAAATCATTCCTATTACAAGATTCATTGATATTGATAAGTTCTTAGTGTTCTTAAACAAATACACTGAAAAATTGGAATCCGGTTCATTTGCAATCAAGTCCAGAATTTTTGCTAGTGCTACTAAAAACTTCAATAAAATCTTTAAGGAAGAAGAGGCACCATCTGGATTGGATATGAAAAAGATTATTTTTGATATCTTTAAAGATCAATCTTATGATGCTTTAGGTGAATTCCATGTAAATTCATTACTCATTTCATGTATGCATTTCATGGACCCATTCAACTTCGACACTGATAGGGTAAAAGACTGTGTTATTCACTATGCAGTGCCTGATGGAAGAGTCATTCCATTCTGTACCATGAACTCCATTTACAGACAAGGCATTGAAGATGAATTCTCAGTTCCATTAACTCAGAAAATGACTGAATTCAATGACAAGACTGGAAAAGAAGAGGAAGATGAAGATTAGATAATCTTCATTGTTTTTTAAATTCTTTTCTTTTTTTATTAAATTCATTTCTTTTTTTATCAAATTCTTTTATTTTTCTATTTTCATTCTATTTTTTTATAATTTTTTAATTAGTTTCTATTTTAGGATATCTTTCATTTGGTTTATATTTTAGGATATTTTTTTATTTCATTTCATTTTTTTCTATTATTCTATAATTTTTCAATTTTTAGTCTTTTTTCTATTTTTTCTTACATTATTTTCTAATTTTAAGCCATTTTTATAAAAATTTTTCAATAAGTTTATATAATAAAATTAATATATTAATATTGAAATATTTAAGTTTGTTAAATATTGTAATTTAATTAAAATTATAACATTTGATATTTGGAGTTAATGGGATAAATTGAAATTTTTTATCTTTTCCATTATTGAATAGTATAAAAATGGTCGTGAAATTATGATTATTAGAGCACCTTCAAGATTACATATGTCTCTTATTGATTTAAACGGGTCATATAAGAGAATTGATGGTGGTATAGGTCTCGCACTTAGCGATCCACAATTTGTTTTAGAAAGTGAAGAAACCAATGAAAAAGGATTTACCTTAGAATTTGCTGATGGCATTAGAGAGGATTCCAGAGAGGAATGTTTAGAAAAGATTCCAAATGCTGCAGAAAAAATTGCAAAGATTTGTGATATTGAATCTGGATTCCATTTTAAAGTTTTAGAAGCATACCCTGCTCATTCAGGATTAGGTTCCGGTACTCAAATTGCAGTTTGTACCGCTCACTTAATGACTGAAACTGCAGGACTTAAATTTACAAGCAGAGAATTAAGTACTATGGTCGGCAGAGGAGGAACCTCTGGTATTGGTACTTTTGCACATGACTTAGGCGGGTTTATTGTTGATGGGGGACACAGTTTAGAAGAAAAACCTGGATTCTTGCCATCTTCTGCATCTAAAGCAAAACCTGCTACATTGATTGCAAGATATGAGTTCCCTGAAGAATGGAATATCTTGCTTGCTATGCCTGAAGTGGAAGAGCATATGCATGACCAACAGGAAGTAAATGTTTTCCAAACATACTGTCCAATTCCAAAAACTGAAGTTGAACAGGTTTCTCATTTGATTTTAATGAACTTGCTCCCATTCTTGCTTGAAAAGGACATTGTTAACTTCGGTTGGGCAATCAAGGAACTTCAAAAAGTTGGTTTCAATAAGCTCGAACACAGTTTAGACCCACATTACTTGCCTACTATGCAAGCACTTGACGATGCAGGAGCTTATGGTACTGGTATCAGTTCATTCGGCCCTACCTTATACACTGTCTTCGATGATGACAATAAGGATATTGTAAAGGCAGCTGAAGAGATTGTAGGTAAGGATAAGGTAAAAGTAACCAAAGCACAAAACCATGGTTATGTAATTGAAAAATAGTTATCCTAAATCGTAACTATTTTTTATTTTTTTAATTATTTTTTGAATTTTATTAAATTTTTATATATGTAGTGAATACTATGGCTGAAATTAAAGGAAAGGTTTGGAATTTTGGAGATAACATTGACACTGATGTCATCATTCCCGGAAGATATTTAAGAACATTCAATCCAAAGGATTTGGCAGAACATGTTCTTGAAGGAGAAAGAGCGGATTTCACCAAAAATGTAAAGCAAGGGGACTTGATACTTGCTGGTGAAAACTTTGGATGCGGTTCTTCAAGGGAACAGGCTCCAGTGGCTATCAAGGCAGCAGGAGTTGAAGCGATCATTGCAAAATCATTTGCACGTATCTTCTATAGAAATGCAATCAACATAGGTCTTCCTGTTGTGGTTGCAGACATTGAAGCAGATGATGGCGATATCGTATCAGTTGATTTGGAGCATGGAATCATTGTCAATGAAACTAAAAACATTGAAGTGGAATTCCAAGCTTTTGAAGAATTCATGATAAATATATTGTCTGATGGTGGTCTAGTTAAACATTATTTAAAAGAAAAAGAATAAGTTTAATTAAATTGATTGGTGATATATTTAAACCAGTGTTGTTCTGGTAAACTATTTATTAAATCAATCAAACATTTATTTTAAAGGATATCATTTTGAAATATATCTTTCTTTTATTTTTTACTTAAGATTTTTTAGAAAAATTATATTATTTCATATTTTTGTGATGATTTTTTTTAAATCGAAATGATCTTTTAAAATTAATTTTTTTAAAATTAATTATGATTAATACATAAGTTTATAATTAACTTAATCTATAATATTATAATAATCAAAATAATTTATTAATTAAAATTAATGACATAGCTATTTTTAATTATTTTCTTAATTTTTCAAGTCATGAAAAATTAATATGTTTTAATTTATTATTTTTATTGAGATTTCAAATTTTAGATAAATTTTTAGCTGTGTTTTTAATGAAAAAAAAACAGAAGATAACGAGGTGAAAATATGGTTTGTCCAGTTTGCGGATCTGATGAAGCAGTCATTTTAAAGAATAAGCTTATCAAAGGCAAAAATAAGGAAATTAGAGAATTCCTATTGAAATGTGATGAATGCGGATCTGTTTATAATGAAAGAATTTCTCAGGATAACCCAAAACCATTCAGATTAATCATTAGTGAACATGAAGATACTCATAAGATATTCATTGACTTATTCCCTGATGAACAACTTGTTGTTGGGGATTTCCTAATGTCAGAGCTTGGAAAAGTGAAGATCACTTCTTTAGAGCTTGAAGGAGAAAAGAGAGTTAAGAAAGCTATTGCTCGTGATGTAAAGACCATTTGGGCGTCATCTGAAGAGATTCCTGCACGTTTTGGAGTTTCCATTGACTTGCATGGAAAAGTCGCTTCATTCAAATGTGAAACAGAACGTGACTTCAAGATAGCTGTTGACGATATTCTCAAGATTGACAAGTATGTTGCAAGAGTACATGTAATCAAGACAGAAGAGAGAAAAACCACTAAAGGTTATGCTAAGGCAAAAGTCATTAAAAGGGTTTATGCAAAACCTGTTAAGTTCAATCATTTTGATTATGATTTAACCAAATACATTGTTCAGGCAAAGCCTTTGAATAAACATAAAAGTTAATTTAACGACAATTTAAAACAATTTAAAATTTTCTATTGGGATGATATATTCAATTCCCATATAATCTATTTTTATTTTTAGAGGATAATATGAAAGTATTTATAGAAACTTACGGATGCACATTCAATCAAGCTGATTCTGAAATTATGGCAGGTATTTTAAATGCCAATTCCATTGATATTGTAGATAATCAAGAGGAAGCGGATGCAATTATTGTAAACACCTGTTATGTAAAATTGCCTACTGAAAGCAAGGTGATAAATAGAATCAGAAGGCTTCAAGAGGAATTTCCAGATAAGGAAATCATTGTTGCAGGATGTATGGTTGAAGTGGATCCTAAAAAGCTTGATGCAATTGGACCGAACTGCTCTTGGATTGGTCCTCACCAATTGAACAAGACTGCTGATGTTGTCAAGTCAGCTATTGGTGGGGAAGTTTCCAGAGAGTTTGGCTTTTCAGATGAGCCTAAAGTTTGTGTTCCTAAAATACGTCAGGACCCATATGTTCATGTTATCCAAATATGTGAAGGTTGCTTAGGTTCCTGCAGTTACTGTTGCACTCGCTTTGCAAGGGGCCATCTAAACAGTTATCCGATTGAGGATATTGTAAAGGAAGCAAAACAAGCTATTGAAGATGGTTGCGTAGAAATTGAGCTTACAGCTCAAGACACTTCTGCATTTGGAAAGGACACTGGTGAAAAGCTATCTGACTTGATTAAGGAAGTGGCTGGTTTAGATGGTGACTTTAAAGTTCGTGTTGGAATGATGCACCCTAAAAACATAGGAAATGACCTTGAGAATCTAATTGATGCATTTAAGATGGAAAAGGTATACAATTTCATCCATTTGCCTATTCAATCTGGAAGTGATGCAGTCTTGAAGCATATGAGAAGGAATCACACTGTTGAAGATTATAAGAAAATTGTTTATAGGTTTAAGGAGGAAATCCCAAACCTTACATTGGCTACAGATATCATTATAGGTTATCCTACAGAAACTGAAGAGGACTTTTTGATGACTGCAGATTTGATTGAAGAGATAAAATTCAATTTGATTCATTTATCAAAGTATCAGCATAGGGAAGGTGCAAGTTCATCTGATCTTCCAAATATTCCATTTGAGGATATGAAAAGAAGATCCAAAATTTTATCCGATATTAAATTTGGAATTATTGAAGAGGAAAACAAATGCCTAAAGGGTAAGGAATTAAATGCATTGGTTGTTGGTAAAGGTTCCAAAGGTGGTTTCATTGCAAAAACCGATTCATATATTCCAGTAGTTGTTCAGGATGTCGAATTAGGTGAGTTTATCAAGGTTCATATTGATGAGACAACCGGAACTTATCTGATTGGTCATAAGATCTAATTTTTTATTCTTTTCTTATTCTTTTATTTTATCATTTAATTTTTCATTTAATTTTTCATTTTATTCAGCATTTATTCTATCATTTAATTTTTTATTTATTTTATCATTAATTTTTCATTTTATTCAGCATTTATTTTATCCTTTATTTTTTCTTATTTTACTTTTATGAAATTATCAATTCCCTAATTATTTTTTTAAGGAATTTTTTCTAATTATTATTACTTTTACACTAATATTTTCATTATTTTCTAATTTAGAAAATTCTTAGAAAATTTAGATAAAAAACTCTTTTAAAATTAGTTATTTTTTTAAATAACTTTTAAATTATCTTGTATTTTTGTTTTAAAGACTAATTTATATTTTATTTACCTTTTAAAGAAAATTTTCTTTCTTTGCTTTTTTTAAAGACTATTTGTTATTTATTTAATAAAATAAAGATATTTGGCTATTTATTTAAAGAATTAAGAGTTTTTAAAAGGTTTATTTTTTAAGAGTTCTATGGCTTTTAAATACCTTTTTTTCATATATTTTTTATTAAATTTTTTTAATTAGTTTTAATATTTCTCATTATTAAAAAATCTATATTTTTACAACTATTTTTTGAATAATAAGTGATTTAATGGCCTTAAAAAAACAAAACATTTATATACTAGGTAGAACACACTTTCAATTGGAGGTGAAAATATGAGTGAATTACCAATCGCACCTGTCGGTCGTATCTTAAAAAATGCTGGCGCACAAAGAATTAGTGATGATGCAAAAGTTGCATTAGCTGAAGCTCTTGAAGAAAAAGGTGACGAATTAGCTAAAAAAGCAGTTAATTTCGCACGCCACGCTGGTAGAAAAACCGTAAAAGCTGAAGATATCAAATTAGCAATCAAATAAGTTTGTTATCTCTAGTTTTTAACTGTTAACTATTGGCCAAGATCTTTATTGGCCAATTATTTTTTTTTAAAATTTCTGTCTATTTTTATCTATTTTTACATATTTTTATCTATTTTTACATATTTTTATCTATTTGCACTGTTTTTTAATACTGTTTAACTTTTTTAAATATTATTCTTAATAATTAAAAATTTTTTCACATGGTTTTCCATTAAGTTTATATGTAATTATTAACATATTTTAATATGTCTGTCATTTTATTTGTTAGGCTCTAGGCATCGGTTTTTTAAGATTTTGTTTTTAAAAAGAGTTATTTTTAAATGAAATTTCTTAATTTTAATTTTCTAAAATTATTGATTTAGAAACATTTATATATAATTATAAACATATTTTAATGAGTAAGAAGGACCGGTGGTCTAGGGGTATGATACCGCCTTGACATGGCGGTGATCACGAGTTCGAATCTCGTTCGGTCCATTTGCCGTAGTAGTTCAGTTGGGAGAACGCCAGACTGAAGATCTGGATGTCGCTGGTTCAAGTCCGGCCTACGGCACTTTTTTTATCGAGGAATATTTAGTTTTATTATATACGAACTATTTTTTTAAAAATAAAACCAGCAGATTTTAAAATGCTTCAAAAAAAGAATGTTATTGATAATTAAAATTTGAAAAAATAGAAATAAAAAAGAAAATAAATAAATTATAAAATTTTGTATAATTTATTTAAATAAGTCTTGGGCCTGTTTTTTGATTAGGATCCACTTTCTGATTATCAAGTACATGATTAAGTTGATCCATAATGATGTGTCCGGAAGAAGTTCCAATCTTGCTTACTCCTGCAGCAAGAACATTATTTGCTAACTTATAGTTATCAATTCCGCCAGCTGCTTTCATTTCAAGATGCGGAGCATTCTTTTTCATAATTCTTAAACTTTCCATCAAGGAATAGAAATGTTGTTTTCCATTGAATCCGCTTGAGGTCTTAACGTAATCTGCTCCTCCTTCTTCACACATTCTGGAAGCTCCAGCCATTTCATCTTCATTAAGAAGAGGGTTTTCAATAATTACTTTGAGTATGTGGTCTCCAATTGCTTCTTTAACTGCTTTGATATCATTTTTAACGTATTCGAAGTCACGTTCTTTAATTGATGGGATATTTGCCATCATGTCGATTTCATCTGCACCATCTGCAATTGCAGCTTTAGCTTCTGCTACTTTTCCTTCGGTGTTTCCTGCACCTAATGGGAAGTCAATAACAGTCACCACTTTCATGTCAGTGTCTTTCAATTCTTCTTTTGCTAGTTTAACAAAATGAGGTAAAACTACAACAGCATAAAAAGGATATTCCTTTGCTTTTGCGAAGAATGCTTTCATTTCCTCAATGGTTGCAGTATTATCTAAATGAGTAAATTCAATAGCTTTTGCAAGTTTTTCAGCTTTGTTGATCATTTAAGTCATCTCCCTATTTTTAAAACGATTCTAATCTCCAATAAGATTAATTCAGTAATCATTCAATTATTTTTCATAATTAATATTAAATTTTAATCTTCAATAAATATAATTTTCATAAATAATATTAAATTTTAATCATTTTTTCATAATTTTAATCATTAATTTAATATTAGTTAATTTAATATTAGTTTTATATGTATATAATAGTTAGTTTAACTTCAAACTATATAATACTTTTGTCTTGTCTGATTGTTTCAACTTTTGATGTTTTTTTAATAAAACAAATATTTAAGTGCTATTTAAACCAATTTTTTAGCCATATATGGGCCTTTACGTTCATAACCGAATTTGCGGTAATAATTTCTGGCTCCAATGCCGCTGATAATCAATAGCTCTTCCTTGTTCTGGTCGATACTTATCTCTTCAGCACGTTTCAACAACTTTTCACCAAAGCCTGTGTGCTGTCCGATATTACTTCCTTTCTGTCCGATCTTTATCATGTTTCCATAAACATGCAATTCACGCACAATAGCTGTTTTATTATCAATCTCTTCTCTATGTGCTTTTTCGGAAGGCATTCTTAATCTTAGGAATCCTGCTAGGGTCTCTTCATTCTTATCTTCAATGGATAGGAAGTGTTCTCTTCCTTCTGTAGCAATGTAATCTTCTTCAAACAGTTTATAATCATCAATGGAATACTCTTCCTTGGTCTTTTTATGGCCTATTTCCCGGCATCTTATGCATTGGCAATTGATATTCTCTTCTTCAAGACGATTGTAGACCAGTTCGCCAAGGTTGGATTTCTTAACGCCATCTTCAATTAATGTGGATGGAATATCCCTTTGGATTCTCATGGTCCTTACCCATTTCGGCAAGATTTTCTTGATTTGAACTATCAGTTCAACAGCTTCCTCATCACTGTATGGTCTGTATCTGCCTTCTTTCCATAATTTGTGAAGCTCACTTCCATCAGTAACAAGACAAGGGTAAATCTTAAGCATGTCTGGCTTGAAGTTTTCATTTGTAAAGATGGTTTTAAACATTTCCAAATCTTTTTCTGGGCATTGTTCTATTCTAGGTTCATCTCTTGCAAGAGGGAAAAGACCAGGCATCATATGCATAGCCACTTTCACCCCAGAGTCCCTTAAAATCCTGTTTGCTTCAATGACATCCTCAACTGTATGCCCTCTTTTGATTTTTTCATAAATATGGTTATGGATGGTTTGAACACCTAATTCAACCCTTGTAACCCCCATCTTCAACATTCTGTCAACATGAGTCTCCTTACAGTAGTCTGGTCTGGTTTCAAATGTCATTCCAATGCATCTTACTTTAGAGCTTTCGTTTATTCTTTGGATGTCGTCTATAAGGACATAATCATTTGGGGGATATGTCTTAAGGGCATTGTTGCTATATGGAGGATACTTTAAGAGATCCTCTTTATTAAAAGTTTCAATATCTCCAATTTCAGTTATGTTTTCAAGAATCACTCCAAAGTCACTCATTGCCTTCAAACATTGTGAAACGAACCATTCCTGATAGCATATGTCTTTTGAAGGGAAGGTTCCTCCCATAATGATGAGTTCAACCTTATCGATTGGGTGACCTACCTTGTGCAATTGCTTTAGGCGGTTGTAGCACTGGACATATGGATGGAATTTGAACATCCTTCCTCTAAGTGCTGCAGGTTCCTCTCCAGTATAGCTTGGAGGTGCAATGTCACTTTCAGGACAATAGTAGCATCTTCCATGAGGGCATTGGTGCGGATGGCACATCACTGCAACAATAGCCACTCCAGATATTGTTCTGGTTGGTTTCTTTCTCAATAGATTGGAAACGATTTTCTTCTCTTCAAGGCTTGCATGTTCAAGGATTACAGAATTGCTCATAAATTTCTTTAGATTCCTATCTCTACAGAGCTGTCTTTTTTCCACTTCAAGCTCACGGCGAGTAGTTATCTTTCCGTTTATGATATCCTCGATGATAATTCGACATGCTTCTTCCATTAAGTTCACCATATAAATTTTTCAATATTTTTTTTTTAAGATTTAATTTGTTTTCTATTAATATATTATATTGCTTTTAAAATATTAATTTATTTTCACATATTATATAAATCTTATTACTTTTAAAAATATTTAGATAAGTTTATATATTTTCATTTCATATTCTTAAATAATGGAAATTATGTAATGGCATAATTTCATGAAATTAATAATTGAGGTAATAGAATGAAAATTAAACAATTATTAGGTATGATGGCTTTAGATGCTAATGCAAATGAAGTAGGTAAAATCGATGATGCTGAATTTGATCCTCAAGAAGGTAAAATCACTGCAATAACCATTGTCCTTAAGAAAAACTTCATCTCTTCCAACAAAATCGAAATTGACTTTGAAGATGTAAAAAGCATTGGAGATTACGTTTTATTAGATAAGGAAATCAACAAAGAAGCTGCAATTGAAGAAGCTGAAAAAGCAAAAGAAGCTAAAGAAGAAGTGGAAGAAGTTGAAGCTGAAATTGTTGATGATGAAGCAGAAGCAGAAGAAGAGACTGAAGAAGCAGCTGAAGTGGAAATAGATTAAATTTAAATTTTTATTTATTTTCTTCTTTGAAGACTTTATTAAAACTTATTGGTGATAATATGAGTTTTTGTGATATTCGAGGAGAAACCATTGATGTAGGTACTTTTATAAGATATACAGGCACTGGTACCATAAGCAAAGTTGTTGACTTGAAAGAAGAAGACAATGAGCAATGGGTAAAATTAGATGAACCTGCCTTATGGTATGCAGCTGACTCTTTAGAAGTTGTTAATGAAAAAGACATCATTGATTCTGAAAACCTTGATAAGGACACTCTTGAGCAAGTCAAGGACATTAAGGAAGGCTATGAAGAACTCAATGCCAACTTAAATGACATTCAAGGTTGTGAAGGTGGAGGATAATTCTCCTCTTTCTTTATTTTTTCTTTTTTTAAATTTTTTATATTATTAAAATCAAAATCTATCTATTTTTCATATTTTTTCAAATATTTTTTTAAGATCTTTTTTTTAAAAATAGTAAAGAGATAATTAATTATTCAAATTTTGTTTAAGGTCTTTTTTTTAAAAATAGTAAAAAGATAATTAATTAATAATTATCTGCGAATTTTTTAATGTTATGAGCTAATTTTGGACCAATTCCATCAACCTTTTGAAGCTCTTTTTCTGAATATGGTCTTAAATCATCACCGAACACATCAACCAATGCTCTTGCACGACGCCTTCCTAAACGTTTGACTCCAATAACAAGAGGAATGATGTCTTCTTTTACACCATAGTAAAGCCTTGCAGAAAGGAAATCCAAATCTTTTGAATAAGCGTATTTTCCAAGAACTTCAAGAGTATTCTTAGTAAACCTTACAAGCAATGAAGCTTCATATGCAGAGCGTCTGGTGGATGAGGAGTAAACATGATAAGCATTTTCAATTTGGTACTCTGTCCTTTCGTTTATCCATTCAATTAAAGACACTGCTGTTGCTTCAGGGTTTCCAATGTCAATGGCAAATAGGCCATAGTTGGATAGCATTTCACGAACAGGGTCCTTGGATTTTCTGCCCTTAAATGCAATGAGAGGCATATCTGGAGTTTGTGCTAATTGGTAAATAAGTTCCTCCGCCTTAAAGTTATCCAGATTGTTTGCATATTCCTTGATTTTTACAGCTGTTTCAACACTATAATTGGATCTTGCTATAAGATTACCGAATGGAGTTGTCTTGAGTCCGCTTGGGGTAGCTTGCAAAATCTGGTTCTGAAGCAAGAATTCCAAGGCATTCATGATTTCAAATTTCAAGCTTTCCTCAGCAAAGAAGCTCATGGAAGCATTTGCAGTCATCTGATATCCATAGAATGTTTTGGTGAAAAAGTCCTGAAGCTCTTCCGGAGTTTTTGATAAAGTGGATGCCACTTGTGCAATAATCTGCTTAAATACAGCATCCTTGTTTTCAATTAATTTAGAGTTTGTAGGTTCTACTTGACCATTGATGTAACGCTCTTCAAGAGTGATTGCCTCTTCCATGGATTTGGCAATCAAATAGGAATAACCTGTATCGTCATATTGAGGCCTTCCTGCTCTACCGGACATTTGCTCATAATCAAAAACTGGAATCGCTTGAGGACCATCTGAAGTCCATCTTGTATAGTCTCTGATAACCACATATTTTGAAGGAAGGTTAACCCCATACATTAAGCTTGGAGTGGCTGCAATCATTAGGATATTTCCATTTCTGAATTCCTCTTCAATGATTTCCTTTTGCTCACTGAAAAGACCTGCATGGTGGAAAACCGCACCGTTTTCACAGCTTTCAGCTAATTTAAGGCAAGTTGAAGTTGGTCTTGATCCCTTTTTCTCAGGAACTGAAAGCAACTTATCTGCCACTTCCTTGAAGCGTTGCTTTTGCTCAGCTGTAGTTTTCTTCTTCAGCTTACCTGCAACATAATTGGCAAGGCTTTCTGTAAATCTTCTTGTTGATACGAAGCTCAATGCCTGTGCATCATCTGAGATTGCCTTTTCAATAACTTTTACAACCACATCATTCTTGTTTTTTGTATTGAACATTTCAGCATCCAATACGTCTTTATTTAATGGGACTGGTCTGTAGTCATGCTCTACGACAGTTGCATCTAACCAGTTTTCAATCTCACCCATATTTTCAAGAGTTGCTGATAATGCAATGATCCTTAAGCTTGGATTGATTATTTTTGCCCTGGTTATTGCACATTCTATAGTAGGACCTCTTGTAAATTCGCCGATCATATGGAACTCATCGATGATTAATGTATCGACTTCCCTTAAGGCATCCCATGAAAATCTGGTCAATGCATCAAATGATTCAAATACCATAACTGACAAGTCTGAAGATGAAGGATGTTTTCCCACCTCGATTCCAAATTCCTCGAATTTCTTGAATTCCTTGACTTTTTCATTTTGGATTGAAAGGAGAGGTGCAGCATAAACCGCTTTTCCACCATCTAAAATGGATTTGAGAGCCGCCATTATTCCAAGCACGGTTTTCCCACTAGCGGTAGGAATAGCTATGACACAATTCTTATTGTTTTCAAGGTATCCTGATTCAATCACTGCCTTTTGGGCAGGATTGAAATCCTCAATGTAAGGATAGCAGCTATTGATTATTGTCTTAATGTTTTCAGGGATGTTTTCCATATTAATCAGTCTAATAGTTTTTATAAATGAAATAAAAGATTAATTTTTATAATATGTTTGTATTTAATATATAATCTTGATTTTCTTAGAGCATTTGGTAAGTTTTAAAATTTAAACGGATTAGATTTTTTCTTTCTTAAGAACTACAATGTCAGAGATTTTAGTGTCTGGATATTGTCCGTTTTCATCTTTTTCAACTGCTTTTGTCATGTCCCAAATGGTGAGCAATGCTACGCTTACTCCAGTGATTGCTTCCATTTCCACACCGGTTTGTCCAGTCAATCTACATTCGCAAGTTGCAGTGATTTCCTCTTCTCCAACATCAAATTCTATTTCGATTCCACTCAAGTTCAATGGATGGCAAAGGGGAATGATGTCAGATGTCTTTTTTACAGCTTGAATTCCAGCTATTTGGGCAGTTGTCAATACATTTCCCTTTTTGATTTCTGCATTCTTGATCATGTCAATTGTTTCCTTTTGAAGATGAATCTTTCCGCTTGCCACTGCAGTTCTTCTTTGCTGTGGCTTAGCTCCAACTTCCACCATATGAACTCCAGTTTCAGTTAGGTGAGTAAATTCTTTTTCTCCCATTTGATAACCTCTAAATTAATTGATAATTTTGCAAATATGTTTTCTTTAATTTAGTTTATTTTTTATTATTAATAACTATTATCCAAAATTTGAGTATAATTTAGCTTAATAATTATTATTTTTTAATTTAAATGAATTTTATTAATTTAAATTAATTTTTAAATGTTTTTATAATTTTTAATTCAATTCATCATAAGGCAATTCGGTTTCTCCAAAGTCTTTTGCCCTATCTCTTGCATTTGACTTGAATCTTTCCATCAATTCTTCATCGCTCAAGACTCTATCAATAGCATTCGCCAAATCTGTTGGGTCATTTGGATCTATCAGTAAACCAACATCTTCAGTAATGATTTCCTTTATTCCTCCAACATTGCTTCCAATGACTGGCTTTCCACAGGATAAAGCTTCAATAAGCACAAGCCCAAAACTTTCACTGAATGATGGCAATACGAGAAGGTCGCAACTTGGTATCACATCTTCGACATCTCTTCTTGTGCCTGTAAAGTAAACATTTTGAATATCTTCCTTTTCACATTTTTCCTTGAGCTCTTTTGATTGTGGGCCATCACCAACGATGACAAGATTCGCTTCCACGCTCATTTCTTTTTTAGCGTCAATCAGCAATTCAACATTCTTTCTTTTAATTATATTTCCGACAAATAAAATGATAGGTTTATCTGCATCTATGCCGAATTCTTGGACCAATTCTTTTTTAAATTTGTCCTTGTTTTCTTCTGTGGTTTTAAACTTATCGACATCTATACTATTCCAGTGCAATCTTGTCTTTTCTTTAATATTTGGAATATTTGTCTTTATGATTTCCTCTTTTAAAGTTTCACTTACAGCAAGTACTACATCAGCATCCTTAAGCACTTTATTGATGAGAGGTCTTGTGAACTTTTGCTTTTTGTAGGTTTCAAACATGTCTGATCCATGTGAGGTTACATAGGTTTTGGTATGAGTTGATTTTCCAGCCTTTACGCTTGCCCATCCTGCAGGCAGCAAATAATGTCCGTGGATAATGTCTATGTTTTCCCTTTCAATCAACTTCTTAAGCTCTCTTTCAGCATTGATTGCAAAGAATAATCCTCGAAGTCCTGGAATGTTAACTCCTTTTGTGCCTATAACATGGATTCCATCAATATCCTTAATGTCCTTGTGAGGGTAAGTGATTACATACACTTCATGGCCTTTTTTTATCAATTCCTTTGATAATGTGTGTATATGGACTCCAACTCCTCCAATATGTGGTGGAAATTGTCCAACCATAGCAATTTTCATGTTTTAACCTCTTAAATTTAGAAATATTTGGATTAATTAATTTAATATTAACTAAACATTAACTTAATGTTATAATATATCTTATTAATTCTATTTATTCTTATATAAAATTGCTTGAAAAAATAGTGTAATTGTTTGAAAAATAGTAAAAATTTGTTTTTAAAATGGGTGTTGAAAATTTAATTAAAATAAAAATAGTAAATAGTAAAAAAAGAAAAATATAGAAAATTGTTTTTGCAATTATTCTAATCTTTCTAATAACTCTTCGAGAGTTGGAGCACCAATGAATGCTAATGAATTGTTGATTGCAATTGCAGGGACTGCGTGAACTCCATAATCAATAGCTAAATCTCTGTTAGCAGGATCAGCAATACTGAGGATTTGAACTTCGATTTCATCTCCTAATTTTGCTTTTGCTTCTTCAACAACTTTTACAGCACCTGGACAATGTGGACAGGTTGGTGAGGTAAATACTTCTATTTTGTGTGCCATTATATCACCTTGTTTAATAATTATTTAAGTTTATTTTGTTTTTAGTTAAATTGTAATTATAAATTCATAAAAATCTTTAACTTTTATAAATTTATTTTATATATTATTGTTCGTTAGTATATAAATATTCCTATTTAAATAGAAAACATAGTTAAGAAGAAATAGATTAATTTTTGCTTTTTAATTAAAAAATAGTCTAAAACTCTAAATTGAAAATCTTATTTTCACTTAAAGTTTCAGTTAAGCTTTTTTTGCTTTTAGGATAATTAACTGCAGTGTAATTGGTTGCATTAGCTTTTGAAGCAGCTAATTCAATAGCCTTATTCTTATTTCCAAGCTTATCAACTAATCCTAAGTTTTTAGCTTCATTACCATTGTATCTTTTGCCATGAGCTAATTTTGCAAGGTAATTTGGTTTCAAGTCTCTGTTTTTAGCTATTGCTTTGATGAATTGTGTATAATCTTGATCTATCATCTTTTGGCCGTTTAAAAGATTATCTGGGTTTGTTTCATTTGATTTATTCAATTTAAGATAATCCTTATTGTAAACTCCAGTAAGCTTGACTTTAGAGTATTTGCTGCTGTCAATATAGCTAAGGCCGATTCCTCCAATTGAAGAAGATGAACTTGCAACGATAGCATCAGCACTGCTTGCAATCAAATAGCTCTCATCCAATCCCTTATCTCCAATGTATGCAACAACTGGCTTGGTTGAGCTTTTAATGCAACTTGCAATCTCTTCACTTGCTACCTGGCTTCCACCTTTACTGTTGATATCCAAAACAATAGCCTTTACATTTGGATTTGAATTAGCTTCATTCAATGCATTTTCTATTTGGCTTGCGCTAGTGAATATCTTGGTGGAATTGGATGAATCATAGGTGACAGCTCCATTGATTGTTATGACTGCTATCTCATCTTGCTGTGTAACTAAATTTCCAAATGGTAAAACAAGTACTAAAAGCAATACTATAGCAAGTATAATAAATGCACCTAAACCGATGTTAAGCCAATTTGTATTGTTTTCACTCATAGTATCACTCTTTTTTCTTATAATGCAGCATTTTTAGTTATTGTAATATTTCTTTATTTTTCATATTAATTTTTAAAAATTATTGTATTATAATATATTTACTTACATTAATATAAAGTTTATTTTTATAAAACTTATTTTTTTAATAAATTTATACAATACTTTAATTGATTTACATTAAATATATATCATTTGATTTTAAAAATTAATATATAGATTTATAAGATATTAGGTGATTTTTTGACTAAAACAGTATTTTCTCCAGGTTCTGCAACAATAATCAATGCTATTTCAACAGGTTTCGGTTCTGCATTTGGCATAGGCTTAGGTATTGAGGCAGAGGCCAAGTTTTCCGATGTCGGTGTCAACTGCTCATCAGATATAGGGGCTGATCCTCATTTGATGAACTTATGTGTAGAACAGGTTTTAGACCATTACAAGATAGGAAGTGCATTGGATTTCGATGATATCATACCTAGCTTGGATTTTGGAAATGGGCAGGGAATTGAAGTCAATACAAAATCCAATTTGCCTTTAGGTTCTGGCCTTTCTTCAAGCAGCGCTTTATCAAATGCTGTTGTCATGGCTACTGCTGCATTGGTTGCAAGCGAGTTTTGCCTTGAGCCATTGACAGATATGGAAATGATAAACATGGGTATTGATGCATCTCTTGAAGCGGGAGTTACAATTACAGGTGCTTTTGATGACGCTTCAGCATCTTTCTTTGGAGGATTAACCATCACAGATAATGGAAATAGGGAGATTTTGCATCAGGAAAGAATGCCTGATTATGATGTTTTGGTATTCATGCCTGATAAGGAATCCTTAAGCGGATCTTCCGATGTTGAAAGGATGAAATTGGTTGCTCCATTTGTAAGCATGGCATTCAATAAAGCCCTTGATGGTGATTATCTTGAAGCTTTGACATTAAATGGGCTCTTGTATGGTAATGTTTTAGGATTTAATAATAATATTGCTCTTGATGCACTTCAAGCTGGCGCACTTGCTTCTGGATTGTCTGGAACAGGTTCCTCTTTTGTAGCTATTGTGGATGAGAGTTCCATTGATGGCGTTAAAGAGGCTTGGGCTTCATATGATGGTAGAGTCATTGAAACAACTGTGGATAATAGAGGAACAAGGATTATTTAATTATTTTTCTTTTTCTTTTTTCTTTTTTTATTTTTTACTATTTTTTCTATTTTTACACTATTTTTTAAAATAAAGTGGTCTGCTTAGTTTTATCCTTGCTTGGAAACTCATGCAAGTATTCAAATATTTCATCTGGATTGTTCATGATATTGTTTTCATTTGTTCTTTTATAGAAGATCTTCATTAATTCCTTTTGATTTGGACTAGCTATTCCATAGCTGTTTCCATAAGTCATGATGTATTTTTCCTTAAGTCCTGGAAAATGCTTGTCCAGTTTTTTATAGAAATATTTCCTGTTTCCTTCCCTTAAGGTCATTCCCATTCCAAAGCAGATTATTCCTTTTACATTTGACTCTATGCAATAGTCAAGTATTCCATTGATGTTTTCTTCTGTATCGTTAATGAATGGAAGAATTGGGCATAGCCAAACAACTGTCGGTATGTCGTGCTTATTTAGAATTTTCAATACTTTCACTCTTTCCTTTGTAGTGCAAACATTAGGTTCAAGTATTTTGCATAAGTCCTCATTGTATGTTGTCAAGGTCATCTGAATGACTACTTTTGCCTTTTCATTGATTTCTTTAAGCAAATCCAAGTCCCTGAGTATTAGGTTTGATTTTGTTATGCAAGTAAATCCATGACCGTATTTGTTAATCAGCTCTAATGATTCTCTCACATTTTGTATCTTCTTTTCAAGAGGTATGTATGGGTCTGTCATTGATCCTGTTCCAATCATGACCTTTTCCTTTTTATTCTTTAGGGCTTTCTTAAGGAGTTCTGTTGCATTTGCCTTGACTTCAATGTCTTCAAATGCATGGTCCATATTGTAGACATTGCTCCTTGAGTCGCAGTAGATGCAGCCATGTGTGCAACCTCTGTACAGGTTCATTCCATTCTTGTTGGACAGGATGCTTTTAGCGTTAATGTAGTGCATGATTTCACTTTTATTCCCAATAATTTCATTTTTACAAAATTTATTTTTTGTTCTTGGTTTAATATTTGTTATAATATATTTTAATTGTTTTTGAGAGCATCTGAAAAGAAATTTTTAAATAGGATAATTTATTTTTCAAAAATAATTTCAATAACTATCTTTATATAAGATGAGATATAAAGTATAATTATTATCAAAACTATGGAGTTATTTTTGTGGATAAGAAAGAGATTATGGGCTTATTTGAAAATGAGGAAGAAGCTCAGGATGTTCTTGAAAAGTCTAGAAAAAGAATCGATGAAATTGATAATGATTTAGTTAACTTAATAAGTGAAAGAACTTCACTTGGTAGGGATATTGTTTTAGCTAAAGTCTTTTTAGGCATGGAAATTTATGATAAGTCAAGAGAAGCTCAAGTTCATGCCAAAGTAAATAAATTAGCTGAAGACTTGAATATTGACAACGATATTCTTAGCGATATTATGGACATGCTAACAACTTTAAGTAAAAATAAACAAAGAGAAATTTTGGAGGAATGATTATGGGAAATATTAGAACTTCATTCGTAAAACGTATATCAAAAGAATTAATTGAAACTCACCAAGGCAAATTTACTACTGATTTTGAAGAAAACAAAAAATTAGTAGCAGAGTACTCTACTGTAAGTACCAAACACTTAAGAAATAAAATTGCTGGTTACATTACTAGATTAGTAAAACAACAAGCAAACCAAGCTTAATTTTATTTTTTACTTTTTTTAAGATTAATTTATTTTAATCTTCTATTTTTAGATTAATTAATTTAATCTACTACTTTTTTATAATTTTTATAGCAATCTTATCATTTTTTAAATTTTTATTGGTAATTATTTGGATCTTTTTTGTTTAGGTTTTTATTAATTATTCAGTATTTTTTATTAACAAATGGATAATTTACATTAAAAAATTGTAAAATTAATAATTAAATATATAAATACCCTTTAATATAATTAATAAATGGATAATAGTCTATAAAATATGATTTATCAAAATATTTATTTTAATTTTTAATTTAAAAGAAAAGGTGTGTAAACAAATGGAATTAATTGTAGCCAAATTTGGCGGTACTTCGATTGGAAATGGACAAAGAATTAGAAAAGCTGCACAATCTATCGTAAATGCATATATGGAAGGAAAGAAGGTTGTGGTTGTTGTATCAGCTATTAACAAGACTACTGATGACTTAGTAGCTATTGCTGATGAATCCATTGGAAAAGAAGTAACTGAAAAGCAATTGGCGGAAATTTTATCCATGGGTGAGAGAACCAGCATTAGAGTATTTTCATCAGTCTTGGAATCCTTAGGTGTAAAATCCGAATACATAGATCCAAGCCATGACTTATGGCCTGTAATTACTGATGACAACTATGGAAAAGCTCAAATTGATTTTGAAAGAACTGAAGAACAATCTCAAGGGCTTTTAGGACTTTTAGATCAAGGAATCATTCCAGTTGTCTGCGGATTCTTGGGAAGAACTGAAAATGGAGAAGTGACCACCTTAGGAAGAGGTGGAAGTGATGTAACTGCATTCCTGTTAGGGCATTGCTTAAATGCAGATGATGTGATTATCGTTACCGATGTGGATGGAGTAATGTCAACTGATCCAAGAAAAATCAATGAAGCTGAAAAATTGGACTACATCTCTGTTGAAGAGATGAGAGATTTAGCTACTCACGGAGCACAAGTTTTACACCCTCATGCTTTAAGATTTAAAGATCCTGAAATAAAAGCAAAAATCATTAGCTTTGAAAAAGGTGATTTGTCTGACCCTGGGACTGAGATTGTAGGTCCCTTTGAAGATTCCATGAGCAAATCAGTATGCTTGCATCCGGAACCTATTTCTGTAGTTGCTTTGGTTGGGGAAGATTTGCTTAATCAAATTGGTCTCCTTGCAAAAATGACAACTTTGGTAGCGGAAGCTAATATCAACATTTATGGAATTTCTGCAGGTCAAAATTCAATTACCTTATTCTTGGATAAATGCGATGCTGATGAAGCATACCATTTATTGCACAACTTAGTCATTGCTGAAGACAGTTTAAGCTCAATATCCTTAGGAAGAGACATTGCAATGTTAACCATGATTAACCCAGACTTTATTGAAACTCCTGGTGTAATCACTGAAATCACCAATCCACTTAAGGAAGCACACATAAACATCGTTGAAATCTCATCATCCCAAACTGCTATTGTCTTATTTATTAACTGGGAAGATGGTAAGGTAGCATACGACTTAATAAAGGGAGTTTTATAACTCTCGCTTTTATTATTTTTACCCAATAAAGAGGCATTTACTTTATTTTCATTAAAGGGAAGTAATTTGTTTCTATCGTTTTTTATTGTAATTAATTTTATTTACAATCCTTGAAGGTTCGTAAAAATATTTGGTTTTTAATGATACGAACTTTAACTGATTAAGTATTTGAAATTAATATGATTCTTTAGAAATTAAAATTAAATGAAAAAAATAAAATAATTAGATTTATTAAATAATCGAAATAAAAATTCAAAAATAATTATAATAGTAAATAGGTGTTTTTTATGCGTTTTGAAGGAACTGCTGTTGCTATGGTCACTCCTATGCATGAGGATGGATCCATAGATGAAGAAGGATACAGACAGAATATTAACTGGTTGATTGACAATGATGTGGATGGTTTAGTTGCTGTAGGAACCACTGGTGAATCCGCTACTTTAACCCATGATGAACATAGAAAAGTTCTTGATATCATGATTGATGAAGTTGATGGCAGAGTAACCACCATTGCTGGAACTGGAAGTAATGCAACTACCGAAGCATTGGACTTAACCAAATATGCAGATGATGCTGGAGCAGACATGGCTCTATTGATCACTCCATATTACAACAAACCACAGCAACATGGTGTAATTGAACATTATACCCAAATTGCAAATGCAGTGGACATTGACTTGATCACTTACAATGTTCCATCACGTACCAGTTTGGATATGGCTCCTGAAACCATTGTTGAACTTGCAAAAGTGGACAATATCTCTGCTTTAAAAGAAGCTTCCTCTGATGTGGACAAAGTATCCAAAACCATGAAACTCTTAAGGGATGAAGGATTGGAAGACGATATCGTAATATTGTCTGGTAGTGATGAATTGACCCTTCCTTTAATGTCTGTTGGTGCAAGAGGTGTAGTGAGTGCATCTGCAAACATCGATCCAAGAACCATGGTTCAAATGGTAAACTGCATTTTAGACGGTGACTATGATAAAGCATTGGAATTACATTACAAACAATATGACTTAATCAAAGCTTTATTTATTGAAACCAGTCCTGCACCTGCAAAAGAAGCATTGAAAATGATGGGAATGCCTGCAGGTCCATTAAGATTACCTTTAGTTCCTATGTTAGAAGAGAACAGAGCAATCTTAAGAAAAGCATTGGAAGATGCTGGAATTTTATAATTCCAGTTTTTATTTTTTTATTAGAATTTAATTTATGATTATAACTAAATGTTTTAGATGATATTATGATAAAAGTTGCTGTAACTGGAGCTGCTGGAAGAATGGGCTCCGGAATTATAAGAAAAATTACTGAACAGGATGATATGGAAGTAGTAGCTGCTATTGAAATGCCAAACACCCCTTTAGCAGGTGTAGATGCAGGTGAAAAAGCAGGTATCGGTAATATTGGAGTTCCTATCGTCGGTTCAGAGGATTTGGAAAAAGCATTGAAAGAATCTGGAGCTGAAGTATTGGTTGACTTTACCATTGCTCCTGCTGCTGTTGAAACAATTAAAAGAACTGCTGATTGCGGTGTAAACTTAGTTGTTGGAACAACAGGTTTCACCGAAGAGCAAGCTAAAGGAAACGCTGATGTAATCAAGGAAAAGAACATCAAGGCAGTTATTTCCTCTAATTTCTCAATTGGAGTAAACGTATTCTTTAAGGTATTGAAGGACTTGACTCCTATCTTGAATGACTTTGATATTGAAATCATTGAAGCTCACCACAACCAAAAGGCGGATGCTCCTTCCGGAACTGCTATGACTGCATTTGAAGTGGTTGCTGACGCTCTTGAAAGAAACCCTGAAGAAGTGGGTGTCTATGGAAGACAAGGTCAAGTAGGTAAAAGAACCAAAGAGGAAATCGGTATACACGCAGTACGTGGTGGAGACATTGTAGGAGACCACACTGTATTGTATGTTGGTGATGGTGAAAGATTGGAAGTTAAACACATGGCACATACTAGAGAAGTATTCATTGCTGGTGTTATCAGAGCTTTAAGATTCGTAGGTTCCGCTGAAAGCGGAAAAGTAAATGACATGTCTGATGTTTTAGGAATTTAATTTAGATTTTATTAAGATTATCGAGATGATTTAAATGGTAAAAGTAGGTGTACTTGGTGCAACTGGAATGGTAGGTCAAAGATTCATCCAATTGTTGGCTGATCATCCTGATTTTGAAATTGCTGCACTTGCAGCTTCCGGAAGATCTGCAGGCAAAAAATATGAAGACGCTACCACTTGGTATATGAATAGTGAAATGCCTGAATCCGTAAGAGACATTACTGTAATTGAAACTGACCCTGCACAGATGGATAATGATGTTGAAATAGTGTTCTCTTCACTTCCTGCTGATTTTGCTGCAAAAGTCGAGCCAGAATTTGCAAAGGATTTTGTTGTGGCATCAAATGCTAGTGCGATGAGAATGAAAAAGGACATACCTTTAGTCATTCCTGAAGTCAATCCACAATTCCTGGACATGATTGAAGCGCAACAGAAAAACAACAACTGGGACGGATTCATCGTAACCAACCCTAACTGTTCAACCATTGCTTTGACCTTAACATTAAAACCAATTTATGATAATTTCAACATAAACAGGATTTATGTATCTACCATGCAAGCTGTTTCAGGAGCAGGTTATAACGGTGTTCCTTCAATGGCTATTGTAGATAACTTGGTTCCATACATTGGCGGTGAAGAGGAAAAGATGGAAAGCGAAACATTGCATCTTTTAGGTTCACTTGACGGTGATGAAGTTGTACCTGCAAACTTCTCATTAAGCGCATCCTGTCACAGAGTGCCTGTTATTGACGGTCACACTGAAGCAGTATTCGTAGAGCTTGATGATGAAGCAGACATTGATAAAATCAAAAAGACAATGGCTGATTTTAGAGGACTTCCTCAAGAATTAGGTCTTCATTCCGCTCCAGATCAACCTGTTATCGTAAAAGAAGAAGATGACAGACCTCAACCAAGAATGGATAGAATGGCTTATGGTGGTATGGCTGCTACTGTAGGTAGAGTTAGAAAAGATCAAGCATTTGATAACAGCTTCAAATATGTTCTTGTAGGACATAATACAATTAGAGGTGCTGCTGGTGCTTCTATTTTGAATGCTGAATTGATTAATAAACAAATATTATAATATTTTTTATTAATTCTTTTTTTTACTTTTTTTTAATTATTTTTATTTTCTATTTTTCTATTTTGCACTGATATTTAAAGAGTGTTTCGTAAAACTATTGTTTAATGAACTTAATTAAACAAACATTGTGGTTACATATAACCACAATTTTATTTTTTTAAATTGCTATTTATATATAATGCTTTACATAATTTTAATTATCTATCAATAAAGGTGAGAACATGGGTTTATTTGATAGGTTTAAAACACCAAAATGGCAACATAAAGATTCAAAAGTAAGATTAGAAGCGGTAAAAGAATTAAATGATGATGATATATTAGTAGAAATTGCTAAAAATGATTCTGATACTGATGTTCGTAAAACTGCGATTAGTAGGATTAGTGATGAACAGTTTCTTTTTGACATTGCTAAAAATGATAAAGATCCAGAGATTCGAGAGATTGCTTTTCAAAATATCACAGACCAATCTCTTTTAGCGGATATAGCAAAGAATGATTCTGAGTGGAGTCTCCGTTTTTGGGCTGTAGTGAATATAAATGATGTATCTATTTTATTAGATATAGCAAATAATGATTCTGTTCGACTTGTTCGTTGTAAAGCTATAGAGAATATAAATGATGTATCTATTTTATCAGATATTGCTATGAATGGTACGGATACAGACAATAGGAGGTGTGCTATTAAAAACATAAGCAATGAAGCCATTTTAGTAAAAATTATTAAAAACACTTCTAATTCTGAAGTCTGGAAAGAGGCAATTAAGAAACTTAATGTTAAAAATATAAATGATAAACATGTTTTAGCAGTTATAGCAAAAAATGCTATTTCAGTTTCCGATTGTTGTTATGCAGTCAATAAGATTAGTGATGTATATGTTTTAGCAGACATTGCTAAAAATGCTTCTCTTTTCGATGCTAGTTCACTTGCTATTGAAAAAATTAATGATGAATCTATTTTATCAGATATTGCTATGAATGCTACTGATTTTAAGGCTGTTAGAAAAGCTATTGAAAAAATTTCTGACGAGGATTCTTTGATAAACATTGCTTTAAATAATGAAATTGGCCTTGCTCGGTATGATGCTGTTGAAGGGATTACTGATGAATCCGTTTTAATTGACATTGCTTTAAATGATGAAGATTATTTGGTTCGTCAACAAGCAACTAAACGAATTACTGATCAGTCTACTTTAGAAAAGATTTCTAAAAATGAAAAAGTGATTCGTGAAAATAAAGAAAGATTAGAAGAGGAAAAATGGATGACCTGTAAGAAATGTGGTAGTAAAAATATAACTACTGAATACCATACTATGACTGATCCTGGCGACAGTACCTGCGTATGGAGAAGATACGATTATATTTGTAACGATTGTGGTAATATAACCTCAAGACAATTATAAATTTTTTCACAGGAAATGGCAATGTATAAGAAGTTTAATTTAATTCATTAAACCAAGGTTTTACGAAACTCAAATAAACTATAATTATTATTAGATTTGCATTACTATTTGGGGCAATTAACGGATTTAAGAATTCTAAATTATTTTAGAAACCTTTATATTACTTATTTAATAAAATATTTATTAAAAAAAGCATTGGGGTAAAATAATGAATAAAAAACAAAAACTGGCAATAATCATTTTGTCAATATTTATTATTGGGATGTGTATAGGTGCAGCTGATGCTGCTCACACAGTAAAAAAAGGTAAATACAAAGCCAAATTAAATAACAAAGAATATAAAAAATTAACAAAGACACAAACAAAGTACAAGACAGTAACAAAGACAAGGAATGTTACAAAATACCACATTAATGTGAATGTGACATCTGATGGTGGAAGTAAAACATGGACTACATTATATGATTTGGATGAGAAAGACCTTGAATATTATGAAAGTGGAAGGTATAAACAGGATTATACTGGATTTGAAGAAGGTGAATTGGAATATAATGTTGAAAAAGTGCCTTACACAGTAACTGAAAAATATCAAGTTAAAGAACCATATAAAGTCAGAGTCAAGGCAAAAGTACAAAAAACAGTAGGATACAAAAAAGTTAAATTAGACCGAGTAGTAGGTCACAAGTATAAGACTGTTTACAAATACAAAACAGTAAAACTCAAACAAGTAGTTTACAATGCAAAAACTGATACATATACTAATTACAGAGGCACCCATCTAAAGTATAAGTATAAAGATTGGAAACTTGTAAAGACAATTACAAAATATAAATCAGATGGCAGTTACATAGAATATGATGTTATAAAAAGTAAAAAGAAAGTAGCAGTTAAACAAAAAATTCCAATCATTAAAACCGTAAAGACTAAAAAACCAATATTGATGAATATAAGAACCACTAACTCTGCAAATCGTTTATTGAAAGGTAAAAAAGTCTATGTGGAAATATATTGCAACGGAAACTTATTGAAAAAAGGAACTGTAAATATAAAGTGATTCTAATCAAATATTAATGGGGAAAACTTATGAATAAAAAACAAAAATTGGCAATAGTGATATTGTCATTATTTGTTATCGGTATGTGCATTGGGGCAGCTGATGCAGCACATACAGTAACAAAGGGGAAAACTAAGGTAAAAATAACAAATAAAGAGTATAAGAAGTTAACTGCTACAAAGACTCAATACAAAAATGTTACAAAAACAAGAAATGTGACCAAATATAAAACTGTTGAAAAAACAAGAAATGTAACTAAATATAATACTGTTACTAAAACAAGGCAGGTCAATAAAACTAAAACAGAAACTGAAAGCGTAAATACTGCAAGACTTTATCAAGATTACAATTATGACAGCGAAAGTGGAAATATTATACTTTCTTATGAAGCTAATAGAACAATGAATCAAGATAAAGTTAATTCTTTGCAAAAACAAGGTTATATAAAAAATGGAACATATACTTTAACTTATTATCCTAATGGGGTTAATGACTACTGGAAGTATACTGATGAAAATGGCAAAACATTAATATTTTATGGTTATTTTGAAGATGAATTTACTAATTTTACAAAAACAACCACTTATCTTGAAGATGAAGAGTATACTGAGGATGAACCTTACACAGTAGAAGAGACTTATCAAGAGAAAGTGCCTTATACTGCTACTGAAAAATACAAGGTGAAAGTTCCTTATAAAGTAAGAAAAGATGCAACAGTCACTAAAAAAGTGCCTAAAAAATTTAAGACTGTTAAAGAAGCTTACTATGTATGGAAAAAGGTTAAATCATATTATACAGTTAGCGAATGGAAATATGTTGGTAAGTCTGAAATTTTAGGATTGCAAACACCAGCAATGAAAAAAGACACACAGAGAAGGGTCAAAAAAATAAGGGCTGCTGGTTGGAAAATAAACAAAGATGAGCATCGTAGCAAATACGATTTGGTTGATGGTGGTGTTTACAGACACTACTACCTATGTACCAAAAAAGTTTATTATACCGAAAAGAAAAAAGTCAAAAAATACAAAAAAGTTAAAAAACAAGTAAAAATTAGAATTAAGAGTTGGGCTCAAGATGCTTGTCCTAAAGGAAAAGTATGGGTAACCCTATATTATGGAGATCAACTCAAAAAAGGAAAATGCATTTCACAAGGTTATGCAAAAATTAAATAATTATTAAGTAGATAAGATATTAAATTATCATCTTATCTTTTTCTTTTTTTCTACTTTTCCAGTTACTGCAATATCATCAGCATATAAGACAGTAACTCTTGCAATACGTAATTTAGTTCATTAAACCAAAGTTTTATGAAACCGAAGACAATAGAAGAACTGTAAAAATAATTAGAAATTAATTATCATTATCTTCTTTCATTGTTTTTTTAGCTAATTCTTCATCGATGACTTCCCAATGAAGTCCTTTAGCTTTAACTTTTTCTTTAAGTTTTGAAAGTGAAACTGATTGTATTGTCTTTTGTTTTCCATCTTCAGTCCACCTGTAAATCCATAAAAATCCTTTTTTACAACTTGGACATTTTCTTTTTGCTACACGAAAGATACCAGTTCTTGTTAAAGAGGAATAACGAAAATCAGTATTGTTTTCTTCAGTCTTTACATTTTTGTCTTCTTCTATAGTTCTTTTAGCTAATTTTTCATCTATAATTTCCCAATGAAGATCTTTAGCTTTTACTTTCTCTTCTAATTTAGATAATGAAATAGAAAATATTGATTTTCTTTTTCCTTCATCATCTAAATAATTATATCCCCACATAAAACCTTGTCTGTATTTAGAATGTTTCTTTTTAGAGACAAGATAAAAACCTGTTGTTGTGTTTGTTTTACTTTGAGCTTCAGACATCTTTTTTCTTGATTCAGCCGAAAAGGTTCTGCCAAGATTGGCTTCACGAATCTTTTGTTTAGTTTCTTCGGTATGTTTTTTTCCTAAAAAAGCTTGCTTACCTTTGTTTGATTCGCTAATTTTTCTTCTATGTTCCTCACTAAATTTTCTCCCAAAATTATAACTATTTTCACCACTCAACATTTCTGAAAGTTTTCGTTTAGTTTCTTCGGAATGCTTGAACCCACGAGAGCCTTCACCACCATCTGTGTAATTAAATTTAGGATTAAATAATGCGATAAGAGTTCTTTCCCAATAATTTAATTCATCAATGCCACATTTTTTTAATACAATAAGGTCATATCTTTCTTTGTTATTCTGCAAAATTCTGTTAATTGTTTGGGCACCATATCTTGCAGGAGAAAGGTGTTCATTATGCCTTAATTTAATATCAAAAGCTTGACCTACATAAACAAGTTCATCCTTGAGATTATCCCAATACCCATAGATTCCTGATGTCATACTGTAGCACCTATTTATGTTTTTCACTTGTTTTATTTTGTTTAATTAAGTTCATAAACCATAGCTTTACGAAACATATTATAAAAATATTTTTTAATTTAGTTGTTTTTATAAGAAATAATTAATTTGGATGGTAAAAATTGACTTAGGAGAAAGTATTCTATTTATTAAAAAAATGTAATATTTAGACTTAAAAATATAATATATAGTTAAGATTTATAAAATTACTAAAATTCTAATTTTTTAGATAATAACTTTTAAAGAGTTGAAACATATCTTTAATTAAGAAAAAATTCTTCAGATCATTTATAATGTCCATTTATAAGTTTAGTAAATTTAAAGTTCAATGAACTTAATTAAACTAATTTTTTACGATTTTAACTCCATTCATTATAGTCCCATAACAGCTCCAACAACCACAAGCACTACTGGAATAGTTATAATCACGATTCCTATTAAATCTATGATGGCTCCTGTCTTAATCATCTTTGTGATAGGGACATAGCCAGATGAGTAGACAATTGCGTTAGGCGGTGTGGAGACAGGCATCATAAATCCGAGTGATGAGGATAAAGCAATACCTACAGCAACAGGAATAGGGCTGAATCCCAGTGACAGGGCTGTAGTAATTGCAATCGGGCCAATAAGATTGGTAGATGCTGTGTTTGAAGTGAACTCTGTAAGCAAGAGTGTGAAAACACAGAAAACCGCAATGAAGAGAATCTCAGACGGATTAGATCCTATCATGCCGCTTAGACAGCTACCCATCCAGTTGGATAGGCCTGTGGTGTACATCAGTGCTCCTAGGGACAAACCACCGCCGAAAAGTAGTAGTGTGCTCCAATCTATACCTGCAACACCGTCTTTCCATTTCAGTGTCATCTCCCCTTTCTTAAGGTTAACTGGCAGGAAGAACAGTAGCAATCCACCAATTAAAGCAACTATGTGCTCTGGGAAATATCTGCTGAATGCTTTCACAATTGCGGCATCAGGGCCGTAGACGATAGTCAGTACTGCAGGTGTGATCCAAAGAATAACTGTCAATATGAAAGCAAATAGTGTATTCTTCTGTGCTTTGGTCCATTTGCCGAGCTCTTTGACATGTTCGCTGATATATGTTTCTGCTCCTTTTATGTGTTTGTCATCTGATGGGTACATACGCCATAATATGATATAAGTTAACGCGAAATAGGCAATCATTGCAACAAATCCCCACATCATCCATTGGGCGAATGATATATGTGGAGCATTAGGGGCAAGTTGCTCGAGGAATCCCATCATAATGAGATTGGAAGGTGTACCGATTGGAGTGAAGACCCCACCAATGGAACAGGCATAAGCTATCATCAGCATAACCCCTGTGGCATATTTATAATTGGAAAGGTCTATTTCCTTACCGTTTTTAGCCATCATCTCCCTGATGGCTTCAAGAAGTCCCAGTGCAATTGGGAACATCATAGCTGCTGTGGCAGTATTGCTAACCCAGCTTGAACAAACCATACATACCAGTCCTATGGCAAGGAATATGCGCTGAGGGGAGTCCCCTACCCATTTCATCGAAATGATGCCGTAAGCAATACGTTTGTCAAGACCATTCACAATCATAGCTGTTGCAATGAGGAAACTACCCATAAACAGAAATATGATTGGATTTGCAAAGTTTGAAAAGGCCTCTTTCATAGGCACAACACCAAGCATGACACAGAGTGTGGGACCAAGCAAGGATGTGACTGGGATAGCTATAGGTTCGGTTATCCACCAAATGGATACCAGTGCCATTATTGCCAATAGATGATGGGCTGGATCTGAAAGTCCATTTATTGGGAGAAACCAGAGTATAATAGCACATAACGGTCCTAAAATGGCGCCAATGATGTGACGTTTTCTGTCAAATGAGTTTTCCATTTCTTGCATATTTTCAGCAGAATCTTGACTTTCTGTTTTCATACGTATCATTATTGATTTTCATGAATCATTAAAAAGCAATGATATAAATAGAGGTTTAAAATGAATTTTATCCCTACTCAAATTCTATTTTGATTTATTTTTTAATATTTAATTATATTTCAATTATTGTTAATAAACTATTTGAATTGAATATAATAACCATTATGATGTTTTGATTTAACATTGGATAGAAGTATTAATTTATTTTATTTTAACAAAATATATTTAATTCAATGATAGCCTCAAAAGATATATATTCCTTAAAAAATATAGATATGCATACTGAAAGAGGCAATAATAATCTCTTTTTTAACAATAATCAGTATTTTATTAATTAATCTAATCATCAATTTTATTATTAATAATTATTAAAAGTGAAAATATGTCTAATGAAAAACCCTTCGGACTTACTGCTCGACAAAAGATACAAAAGGGAATGACAATCACTCGAGAAAAGATCGTACCTATAGAATTTGATGAAAGCAGATATGATATTGTTGAGGTTAATGTTGAAATCAAGGATTTAGACCCTGTTTTCCATGACTATAAAATTGTAAACCTATCTGATCTTCATCTTGGTCAATGGCTGACTGCAGAGTATTTGGAAGGTGTAATCGATATTGTAAACAGACAGGAACCAGACATGGTAGCACTTACTGGAGACTATGTTTCCTATATTCTTGATGATGTTGCAGAAGACCTTGAGAGATGCCTGTCAATGATTGAAGTTAAAGATGCATCCCTTGCAGTGCTTGGAAATCATGACCATTGGAACGGAGCAAATGAAATTAGGCAAATCTTGAAAAATGCAGGAATAATGGATGTGAGCAATGATGTCTATTCAATATCCAAGGATGCAGAAAAGGGAGTGGTTAATCTTCACATTGCCGGTGTTGACAGCATGAAACTGAATAAGGAAGACATTGATGCCGTTATGCTTAAAATACCTGAACAGGGCCCTGCAATAATGCTTGCGCATGAACCTGATTTTGCAGACATTACTGCCACTACCGGAAGATTTGCACTTCAAATATCCGGCCATTCGCATGGTGGACAATTTATTATTCCCGGACTCAACACCACAATTTTAAGAAGTGCATGTTCTCGAAAATACCCTGTTGGAGAATACCAAGTGGGGGATATGGTACAATATACATCTAAGGGATTGGGAACAAATGTTTTTTGGCTCAGAATCAATTGTGCTCCTGAAATAACAATTTTTAAATTAAAAAGTCCTGAAGCTGAAGAAAAGATTGAAAATAAGGAAATCAAAAATGTTAATCAAACATTATCAGTTAGTCATTCCAAGAAAATCTTCCCAACAAGGGATGATGTTGACAATTTCCTAAATATTGATGATATTAGCGAATTTATAGAATCAAAAAGAAAAAGAATTCCAGAGTATATGGAAAATAAAACAGACAACATTAAGGAAAACATAAACGAGATTCCGAAATATATCGAAAATAAGACAGAGGAAATAAAAAGCAATTTAAAGTTTAATTGAGTTCATAAACCAAGCTTTAAAACGCTATTATAAAAATCTTTTACAAATTTAGTTGTTTTTGTTTTTATGAAGTTTTGTGAAACTTTGGTTTAATGAAATAATTTAAACCTCGAGCAGATGAAGGACTTGGGAGTAAGATTTGAATTCATTATGCTAACTATTGCATTGAAGAAATGACAACGGATATTTCGGATATCAGTTCAAGTGGAGAATTTTCAAAGGAAATTCATGATTTTTTATTAAGCATTGAAGAATTCATAAGGGGTAGTGCTCTTTAAAAATAGAAAATTATAATATATAACATTTTATTAAGCAAAATAAGCAATGGAAATTAAAAGTAAATAATGAAGATTTAAGTTTAGATTTGATTAAAATAAGTTGATTTCAGTAACCCTCTTCATCAGCTAAATCAAGGTCATCAGGATTTTCAATAATGTATCCGCATTCATGGCATTTATATTGGTGTAATTGATCTCTTCAATAGCTTCAGAACCGCATCTTGGACATCTTACCATATTCGCCCCTCCTTTTATATGTTGTATATTATTTAATGTCGATTAAATAAATATTTTTTCTAATAGATATTGAAAATAATAATTTTTGTTAAGTTAACTTATTGCTTATCCTAAAATAATAATTTATATACTCTAAAAAAAACAAAACTATATTTATGAATATTCTAGTTCAATTAAAAAACTTATTAATGGAAAGCTTAATTGAAAATAAGAAACTCATCATTGGGTTATATGCACTATTTATCATAGTGTTTATGATTGCTTGGATTTATTCTTCATCTCATGCAGCAGAAGCGATAAGCACTTTAAATGCAGCCAATGATACAGCAAGCTCTATGGGGCTAAGCACTACTGTAAGTCCAGTGGATCTATTCATCACCAATGAGATGGGTGGAATCGTCACTTATATTGCATCAATTTTCTTTGGAATTTTTGCAATTGTTGGATTATTATATAATGCACTTAATTTAGGCGCTCTTGGACCAATAATGGGATATTTTTCTCCTGGAGGAAGTTTACAGTATATCATATACCTTATCCCTCATGGAATATTTGAAATAACTGCAACTGTTCTTCAGTCTGCAGCAGGAATATTGCTCTTTATGTTTATTTATAGATTCATAATGGCAATTGTTGGAAAAGAGACTCGTGGGTTGTCTGAAAGCTTTGAAAAAGCCAAAAAACCATTGATTCACAGTTTGGTGATAATGGTCTTTGCTACAATTCTATTGCTTATAGCAGCACCTATTGAAGCATATATTTCAGTTCCAATATCTGAGCTTTTGCTTGGAATTTAATTAAAGCTTTTTTTATTGCTTTTTTATTTTTATCATTAGATTTAATCTAATGATCCATTTATTTTATTTTTTTCCCATATTCCTATCATGCCAAAACAATTCTCTAATTTTATATTATTTAATGTGTGAAAAGTTTACTATTTATGGTTTATAATAATTTAAGAGTATTTTGCTCTTATTTTTTAGAGCAAAACATAAATATTAAATAATTGATTAAATCAGTAACTGCAATGTTCACATATCATTTTTATAAATGACAATTAAAATTCTCATGCCATTACACAAGCAAGAAAAACGGCAGTTACAGAAATTATGGCTAAGTAGGTTACTTGACATTTAAGTATATAGTTCAATTTCATTTTTACACCTCATGATTTTCGGAAACATGTAATTCCTATTTTCTAGTATATTGGAGAACATATATAAAGATTTGCGTATGTAAGCGCTTACTTACATCTTAAAATAGAAAATAATACATTATTTGGGCTTAAAATAGAAAAATAATGAGGATAAATTGATAAAATTAAAAAATATGGAAAAATGGCTAAATGGACGATTTGGGTTTTGAATATCATTCCAATAGATAAATGATTAGATGGATGAATGATTAGAGGAAATTGCAGTAGAATTCTAAGATGTAACTGGAGTTATGAAACCTAAATAAAATTATTGTACTAACCCGTATTTAAGTAAGGTCATTGACCTGTATTTGGACTTAATTATACAATGCATCATAATCAATAAACTCTTTTTTCACATTAACATTATCAACATCCACTCTTTCACTGTATATGCACTTGCCGTAATCCAAATGGGTTCTGTACACTTCAAATATTGCATAATCTGCCTTTTCATCCAAATGCACTTGGTATGGCACATCTCCAAGATAGCAAGTTCCCACATAGTTGCTGTCATTATATAAGACTTCCCCATTTTTTGAGTAGAAGATAACATTTATGGCATGTGTTCCAAAGCTTCTCTGATTGTATGTGATCTCATATCCCTTTTCTGTAGAAATCTTTGAATCATACTGGCTTGAATGAATGTATCTGGTGATTTTCAAATCATCTACGATGACTGAGCTAGCCATGGAATTGGTGACTGCAGGTACAATGACTGTTGCTATAACTATTATCGCAAGAACGATTAGAATTCCTGCAAGACAATATTTTCCAGAGTTGTCATTTTCAGAGCCAGCATTCTGGTTGATGGATCCATTTCCCGCATAACTTCGGGGATAGTATCCTCCGACATCAGAATCATCATAATTTCTTCCATACATCTTTTCTGCATCGTTGGCTCCATAGTGATAGTCTGCATTCTGCATGAAAAAGTCATCATCACCAATCATGATTTCCCCCATTCGTTCTTTTGATTAATTCTATTTTCATTATAAGTATTTATTTTTTTACATTTCTATTTTTCTAAATGGTTAAACCACTTAATTAGTTTAGCAAAATACTTATTTAACGTTTCGTAAAATAAGATTATAAAGAATATTTACATAATATTTTAAATTTTAATAGTTAAGTTTATTTTTTATAAGAAACTTTTTTAAGAGTTTTATTTTTTTTAAAGAGGATTATCATATGATGGAAATTCATTGCAAGGATTGCGGAGGCAATAAGTTTGCCAGAAAGGAAGAGATGTACATTTGCACTTCCTGTGGCAGAGAGTATTCCGCATTTGAAGTCATAGAGCTTACGGATGATGTGATATCTGACCAAAAGACTTTCGAATCAAAGAAAGGATCCATAACTGAAAAGACTAAGGATTTCCATCCTAAAAAACCCTTAAGCTATTATGAAGCTGCTTTAAAAAGAAATCCTGAGGATTATGATGCTCAATTGAATATAATTTACCTAAAAGCTGATAAGGCTAAAGTCACTGAAATAATTCCATATATTAGAAAAATGACCAATATATCCCCTAAAATATTGAAGTCAATACAGGATAGTCATTTGGATGAGGAAAAAGAAATGGAAGCAATTTGGGAAGTAGGTGGCGTATTTCAGATAACTGCAGTCACTTTCAAGAATTCTGGGGATGCAAATACAAGGAAAATGGCCAATGATGCCTATGCCCAAAGAGTCAATAAGGAATGGTATCTTCGCATTCTCGAATTGACTAAACTGTTTTTCACTTTTGGTGATGATTTGGAAAGCGTATTTGATGGCAAGTATAATGATTTGGCTGTAAATTCATATAAGACTGGAATTTGGTATTATCTGGATATAATTAAGCTTGCAGAGGATCAGGAGGTTCATATTAAAAAGATAAGGAATTATGAAGAGAAAATAAGATTGGTTGAACCTGATTTTGAGTCTAGGTTGGATCTTAAAGTTGGTAAAAACAAGGAATCCTTCTTTGGAAGATTATTGTCCAGAAATTAGCATTTTTATTTTTCCTTAGTTTTCATAAGATGAATCTTAAATTTTCTTTTTAGTTTATTTTAACACTTTACATTATATTGTTCCATATGTATTTCATGTTTTTTTCACTAATATATTGTCAGTAATGTCTTTTTCATGTGATGCCAATTGTTGTTTTGTTTCTTGTTTTTTGCCCAAATAAAATCTTCCCATTCATTCTATGAATATCTGCTTTTCATTATTTGATATTTTTATCATGAATAATATTTTCTCATTCAATTCATGAACTCATTGTAATCCATGATAAAAGATATTGCCAATTTAATGAAATGACTTTTCTTCTAAAATTTAATTTTAAAATTTCATTGAAAGATTGTTCCATTTATTTAGCCTACTCTTTAAACAGGTGTTTTTTGAAACTTATGAAAGAGAAAAAAATTATATATGCCCTATAATAAATAGGAATATGTAAAAATTAAATTTTTTAATAATGAGATGGGTATTGTGTTCATTGAACTTTAAATGGATTTTACATGATACTGATCTCATTAATAAGAATTTGAATTTTCAATTGATTTGACGGAGAAATTTTATGTTGGAAGAATTCATGCCTTTTGTAGGCCTAATTATTTTTGGAAATATAGAAAACCTTATTTTGGCATCGCAAGGTGTTGTTGCAGGTGTAAATCCTAAAGTTTTAGGATTGTTGAGTATTTTTGCTGTCGTTGTATGGCTATTTATAGGATTTGTTGCAACTGATGTCGCAATGCAATATTCCCAATACATCACATTCCTTGGTGGACTAGCGATTGTAATATTAGGTATCATATCCATCCGCGATGCAGTTCATCATATCTCAGAAACTAAAGGAGATGCATAAGATGATAAATTTAAGAGATTATGCCCAGTTTACAGGACTGCTCATCTTTGGGAACATTGAAAACCTCATCTTGGCATCCCAAGGTGCTGTAGCACATGTAGACCCATTTATATTGTCCATATTGAGCCTGATTGCAGTGGCCATATGGCTGTTGCTTGGAACATATGGGACAAAACTGGCTATCAAATATGCAGACTACATTGAAATATTCGGTGGAGTGGCCATCATAGTTTTAGGTATTCAATCCATGCTTGAAGCTATGGGGTTATAATATTTCTGCCTCCCCTTATCTTTTCTTTATTTATTCTATTTTCTTAGTTTCAATCTATTCTTTTTAGAAAAATTTTGGTGCAAAGAACAAAAAATGTTGGTGCTAAGAACAAAATAGTTAAATAATTTAAAGTATAATATAATATTGTTTTTTTATAATTTTTCAACCGGGCCCGTAGCTCAGTCTGGCAGAGCGCTTGGCTCTTAACCTTGTTGTCGCGGGTTCAATCCCCGTCGGGCCCGTTTTTTATTAATTCTTTTTTCTATTTTTTTACTTTTTTTCACATTCACAAATAATGAAATAAATTAATCTAACTTAAAAAATTAATAAAAAATAAAAAGAAATTAAAAATTAATAAAAATAGGGTTAAAAATTAAAAATTAATGCTTAAAAGTCAAATTAACTTTATTTAAAGCTTTAATATATTTGTCTGCATATTTTTGTTTAAGATTCTTTGAATAAGAAGCCTCTGTTTCATAAATATAAGAAACAATACCCTTATTTGCTATAGGAACAGTTATGTAAGCAGGACTTGAGCCTAATTGAGGATCAAACCTTTTTATGTGTGGTGCCAATTTAAGCAATCTTTTTAAATAAGTCGAAGACTTATTATGGAGTTTTTTAGATATTTTAACACTTTTAATTTTTTTATTTGAAATCATGTGAATAAATCGAGGATACTTGTATCCGCTAAGCCTGTAGTTTGTTTCATGGATATCAGTTACTATTTGAGGATTTTCTTTAGATATGTCCTTTACAACATATTTTTGACCCAGAACCTGACCGTTCATTCTGCTTTTAGAATAGCTGTTCTTATCTTTAGTCACATGAATGTAATACAAGACAAATCTTCTATTTAATTTTCCATTTTTGTTTTTCAGGCTTTTTTGCATCGCTTTATGCATTCCATTCTCTTGAACATGAACTCCAACAATTAGGGCAATGGTTTTGGTTGAGGATAAATTGCCATAGTACAACTTTTCAACATAGCCTTTTGTAGTTTTACCTAAAATCCTTTTATATGTGAATATTTTGGATTTGGTTCCATCATTAGCGAGAATGAAATATTTCAAAACCTTATTTGAAGATAAAGTGATATTATTCTTGAACTTTTTACTGTTTAGAGTAGGATTCTTGCCGTCTGTGGTATAATAAATAATTCCTTTCTTATCTGATTTTAGCTTTATAACTGTTTTTTTGGATTTGATTATCATTTTATTAATCCATACGCGAGGGGCCTTTTTACTGGCTAATGTGGAATTATTAGATACAATAGGTGTGCTTTGATTAGTTGAAACAGAATTGCTGTTCCCTTCACTTGATGAAGAATCATCTATACTTAAATCACCAGTCTCTTCAATGTAGTTTGAGGGCTGTGTATTATGATCAATAACAGGAATATCTCTTGAATCATCTGCTATGCCACTATTTTCAGCACTTACTGTTGCAATGGAACATAGCAAAGATAAAATGATTAGAATTAATAACAGGAATTTTTTATAAGACAAGATATGGCCTCCAATTAATATCATTAAAAATAGTTTGTTTAAACCTATATAAATAAATGTTTCTAGTTAAATAAAAAATCATTAAAGTTTTCTAATTCTAGGGTTTTATTAAACAAAATAATAACATATTTAAATTTTTATCATCAAATTATAATAAGATGTTTATAAATTAATAAATTAGTTGGAACTAAAGAGGTAAAAATATGAATCCTATTTTAATTGATGATGAGAAATGTATTGCATGCTCCTCTTGCATAAATGACTGTCCTAATTCATTCATTTATTTGGAAGATGGCAAAATAGAAACACATGACAAGGGTTGTATGGAATGTGGGCATTGCTATGCCATTTGTCCGGAAGGGGCCATTAAAATGGCCAATTATGATTTCACTGATGAAATGGTAGTGTCTATGAGGGAAATTGATGAAGATACTCTTCTAAATGCAATGAAAAGCAGACGCACTATACGGCAGTTCAAACAAATTGATGTGGAAGATGAAAAAATCAATATGATTTTAGAAGCTGGAAGATATGCGCCAACTGGTGCAAATTCTCAGGATGTTAAATATACAATTCTTGGATCCAAACAGGATGAAGCTGAGGAGATTTGCGTAAATCTGTTTAGAAAAGGCAAAAAATTAGGAAATCTAAGCAGCTATTTGAGAAGAATTGAGGTGACGGATGATTTCTTCTTTAAGGGAGCTCCATTGGTTATAGTTGTTTCAAGCAAAAGCAATATAAATGCAGGTCTCGCAAGTGCATATATGGAAATAATGGCTAACAGCATGGATCTTGGAGTTTTATATAGTGGATTCTTTGTAATGTGTTCAAAATTAAGCAGAAAGCTTAGGAAACTTATTGAATTGGAAAAAGGCTATGATGTAGTTTCATGTATGGTAATAGGTTATCCTAAGGTCAAATATCAAAGAATCGTACCTCGTAAGGATTTGCAGGTGAAAAAATTATAATTTTCAATGGCTGTGTTTGTATTAAATGAATAATCTTTAAAATTTTCTTGTTTTTTAATCAAAACTTAAATACTTATGTAATTTTAATTCAATTTATGCAAATACTATAAATAAAAGTTTAAACATATTTTAAATTGATATAGTTTTAATTAGAGATTAATCTATTTTGATTAACATTAAATTAAGTTATCAAGTGATAAAATGAGCTTTGAAAATTCAAATGATATGGATAAATTGCAAAAATTGGTAAAATCTTCTCTTTTAGAAATCAACAAACTTAAAATGGAAATCGTTCAATTGAAAGAGGAGCAAAATTCTTTGAAATCTAGTGATGAATTCGAAACATTAAAAAGCGAATCCGAAGAACTATTAAATGAAAAGGATGCTGAAATTTTTGATTTAAGAGAAAAGCATGAAGTTGAAATCACAGATTTGAAGAATAAGCATGTGGCGGAAGTTTCAAATTTAAAACTTAAACATCAAGAAGATTTAACTGCTAAAGAAAATGAAATTTCCGATTTAAAAACTCGTTTTGATGATGATTTAAAAAGCAAAAGCCTTGAACTTAGCGACTTTTTAGCTAAATTTGACAATGACATGAAAGTCAAGGATGATGAGATTGCAGACATCAAGGCTAAATATCAAGCTGATTTAAATACTAAAAACTATGAAATAGAAAACCTTACTCATTCTTTAAATACAAACATTGGAGTGTTGAACAGATCCAAGGACCTATTGAATTCAAAGGATGAAACAATCAGGAACTTGTCTGATAAGGTTAATGAACTTACTGACCTAAACGAATCTCTTTCTAAAATGAAGGAATCCTTTGATGAGGAATTCAACAGTTTCAAAACATTGGAATTAGGTCAGGCAAATCTGAAGTTAAAAGAGGCATTGAATGAAGTCAGCTTTAAGGATAATGAAATTCAAGCCATCTCCAATGACCTTAAGATTGCAAACAATAAGAACTCCGACTTGCAACGTCAGGTGAATGAAGCGAAGAATAAGGAAAATCAGGCAAACCTTAAATTGGCAAATACCTTAACTGCACTTGATGAAAAGAATATGGAGATTCAATCACTCAATTCTCAAATCGCTTCTCAAAATGAAGAGATTCTCGACTTGAAAAATAACCTTGTAAATAAGGATAATCTTGTAGCATTGCAAAGGGAACTTGATTCCCGTGATGTAGCTATCCGTGAAAGAGATGTCCAAATCAGCTTATTGAAGGACAAGTCTGTTTCCCGTGAGGAATATGCTAAGTTGCAAACCGAACTATCCAAGAAGGACTTGCAAATCCAAAGGCTCAATGAAGTCAAGGATTTATTCTTTGAATTGTCCGATAACACATTCCTTGAGGACCAATCTCATGATGGCATAATGAACAAGACATCTGCTGGCGATAGGGAATTAATGGAATTGAATGACATTAAGAAAGAGTTGGAATTGGCTAAGGAAAATAATCTTAAGATTAGAGCTGTAGAAGAGCAAGATTTAGAAAAAATCGCTAATTTAATAGATTCTACAGGATCTCAATCTTCTGACCTTAATTTGGAAGATTCCCTTAATGAGCTTAATCAAAGCAATGTTGAAGAGGTTGCAAAATTAAAACAGGAGCTTGAAGAGTACAAGTCTTCAGTTGCAGAACTTGAGAAATTCAAATTCGTTTACGAAAAATTGACTGCTCCGCAATTGAATAACCTTAACTCAATTCAATCTCAAATCTATCATTTGCTTCCTGAAGATGAAGCTATGGATACATTATCCGTCAAAGAGTATCTTAATGATATCGCTTTCAAGAACCTTTCATTTGGTAACACCAAAAATATTCTTAAGAGTTTAGAGAGAAAAGGTTATGTTGAAGTAGCTAAAAAGGAAAATGATGTATTCTTCTGGCAAAAGCTTCCTTTACCTGAAGAATAATTAATTTTCCTTTATTTTCTTTTTTTATTATTTTTTAGTTTTATTTTCCCATATGCTTATTTTTATGGTGGTTTTGGATTTCATGTAATTTTTAAAATTTTCATGAAATCGTTTTTTCTTATTTTTTTCTATTTTTAATACCTTTTGTTAATGCCCTTTTTTAATACTATATTTTTTCTAATTCCTCTATCATACTCTTCATCATACTCGTTTCATCATGTATTGAATATGTCTAATTGTTGAAATGATAGGTACCAATAGGAACAGATAAATAAAGTTAGGGTTTACGTTAAAGTCCAATAGGTTTACAATAACTGTGGCTCCCATAACGATATACAATGTGTTGTATACATGTTTCTTGTCTTCTTCACTTGTGTATTCCTCAAGGAATCCTCTTTTATGGGCATAATAGAACATTAATAAGAAGAACACTACAACTGAAAGGATATTTAATCCAAAGATCACATTTGACAAGAAGAAGTGTGAATAGTTTCCGATTATGGATGTTGTAAATGGTATGAAGCATATGTTGGCTAAAAAAAACATATTCAACCATATATAAGGAATATTCAATTTTTTTATTTTCATAAACTCATGATGATAAAGCCAGAATGAAGCCAATAGTATAAAACTAACAATTACCACTCCAGCAACTGATGAGATGGAGCCGATAAAATCTATAAATCCTGTATAATTGACTATTTTCTCTTCCGGCAATGCCATCCCAAAAATCAAAAGGGTCATTACTATACTGAATATACCATCAGTAAGTCCCATTAGTCTTCCAGGATCAATATCAAGGTCTTTTTCAAATGCATCTACGAATCTTTGGTAAGTGCTGATTCTCTTATGGGTTCTTTCAAGTTTTCTTATTTCTTCATCGATGTTCTCTTCATTGATATTTTCGCTGAATTTATTTTTTCTCTTTGCATCTTCAAGTTTTTCCTGAACTTTTACAGCTCTATTTTCATCCATTTCCTCTATTTTCCGATTAATCTTTTCTTTCAGACTTTCCAATTCTTTGTATTTTTCATCAAGATCTGCATTGTCATAATCATTAGGTGGATTGTGATTTTCAATTCCTTCATTTACTATAAAATCACCTCCAAGTCAATTATAATTACTTAAAATTTTGTTTATCTTATTATAATAATATTTTGGAAAATATGCTTAGCTCATCATGCCTTTTTCAATTGTTTACCGCAAAGGAACTAGTGTTAACTGCAAAGGAACTTTCAATTTTAATATATTTTTGTAACTAAATTAAATTTATATTATTTTGTTCATATTTTTTTAAAATAATTATAATTTTATTCAATTTTTATTCCTTTTTCTATATTTTTCTTTAAAATAATAATTTTCCAAAAATTCATCATAAAAACAAAAACTTTATATATTACTTTAAACCCATTGTTATTATAGAATAAATATTATTAAATTAGTTGAATCTATCAATGATTTAAATTAACTTATATTTATTTAATCTATCAAAAAAATTATTTATTAAAAAAATTGAGGTGTATAGAATGGCACAAGGTCAACCTATTTTCATTTTACCTGAAGGAACTAACAGATTGTTAGGTAGAGATGCTCAAAGAACCAACATCTTAGCAGGTAAAGTATTAGCAGAAACTGTAAGAACCACTTTAGGTCCAAAAGGAATGGACAAAATGTTAGTGGATGGACTCGGAGACATTGTAGTAACCAATGACGGAGTTACTATCTTAAAAGAAATGGATATTGAACACCCTGCAGCAAAAATGCTCGTAGAAGTTGCAAAAACCCAAGAAGACGAAGTTGGAGACGGAACTACTACTGCAGTAATCATTGCTGGAGAACTCCTCAAAAAATCTGAAACTTTATTGGATATGGACATTCACCCAACCATTATTGCTATGGGTTACAGACAAGCAGCAGAAAAAGCACAAGAAATCTTAGATGAAATTGCTATTGAAGACATTTCCCGTGACATGTTAGTAAAAGTAGCTATGACTGCTATGACTGGTAAAGGAACTGAAAAAGCTCGTGAACCTTTAGCAAACTTAATCGTAGATGCTGTACAACAAGTAGCTGACGATGGTGAAGTTGACACTGATCACATTAAAATCGAGAAAAAAGATGGTGCAGTAGTGGAAGAATCTACTTTAATCCAAGGTGTAATCGTAGACAAGGAAAAAGTACACCCAGGTATGCCATCTGAATTAAAAGACGCAAAAGTTGTTTTAATCAACTCTCCTTTAGAAGTTAAAGAAACTGAAGTAGATGCTGAAATCAGAATCACTGACCCTGCTCAAATGCAAGCATTCATCGAACAAGAAGAACAAATGGTCAGAGATATGGTTAACAAAATCGCTGATGTCGGTGCAAACGTATTATTCGCACAAAAAGGTATCGACGACTTAGCACAACACTACTTAGCTAAAGCAGGAATCATGGCTGTAAGAAGAGTCAAAAAATCTGACATTGACAAATTAGCTAAAGCAACCGGCGCTACCGTTGTATCCAACTTAGATGACTTAACCGAAGCTGACTTAGGTCACGCAGGTTCTGTAATCGAGAAGAAAATCTCTGGTGACGACATGATCTTTGTAGAAGAATGTCAAGAACCTAAAGCAGTAACCTTACTCGTAAGAGGAAGTACCAAACACATCGTTGACGAAATCGACAGAGCTGTTGATGACGCAATCGGTGTAGTGGCTGCTACTGTAGAAGACGGTCAAGTTGTAGCTGGTGGAGGAGCTCCTGAAATCGCTATGGCTAAAAAACTTAAAGAATATGCTCAATCCATTAGCGGAAGAGAACAATTAGCAGTAACTGCATTTGCAGAATCCTTAGAAATTGTTCCTAAAACCTTAGCTGAAAACGCTGGTTTAGACAGCATTGACTCTTTAGTAGACTTAAGAGCTGCTCACGAAAAATCTGCTTACATGGGATTAAACGTATTCACTGGCGATGTTACTGACATGAAAGAAGAAGGTGTTGTAGAACCTAAACGTGTCAAAAAACAAGCTATTCAATCTGCTTCCGAAGCTGCTGAAATGATTTTAAGAATCGATGACGTAATCGCTTCCAGCGGAACCAGTGCTGGCGACATGCCTATGGACCCAGGTATGGGCGGTATGCCTCCAATGATGTAGACCCAGCTTTTCCAGGCCTACGGCCTGAAAAACCTGGACCAAAACTCTTTCCTATTCAGGTAGGAGTTTGATCTTTAACAAATGAACCTTTTTTAAGGTTTATTTCTTTTCTTTTTTTTACTTTTATTTTTTTAATTTCTACTTATTTTCTAATATTAAATTTATTTTCAATTATTCATTTTTCAATTTAAAATTTCTCATTGGTTTTACATATTAAACTATTTCTAATAATAATGCTTATTTTTTAATATATTAAACTATAAATAATTTATTTTTAATTTAACTAACTAATTACTGTCTATTTTTAATATTACTTTTCAAATGCTCTTTGTTTATGTTTATATTCTTTAAAAATCAATCTTTATTCAAGAATATTTTTAAAATGTAAAGGATTTGATAAAATGTCTTTGGAAAATAAAAAAGATTTGGTAAATAAAAAAGAGCATAATGGAGAAAATTATAAAGAAGATAAGTATCTGAAAAATAGCATTGATTATGCTTTCGATGAACCTTCTCAATTAATGGGTGACGGGGATAATGAAATTCCAATTGATCTTGAAGAGAATGATTTGAATGAATTGGCACTATTGGGGTTTTTCAATGATTTCACATTGGTTGATATAGGCATTCATGAGTTTATTAGAGAAGTTTATTTTGAGGAGTAATCTTCTTTAATTTTCCTTTTATTATTTTAACATTTCATTAAGAGATACTAAAATTTATTAAGCATGCAATCAATATTATTATTGATAAGATTATATCGATAAATTAGTATTGAAAAATGATTGATGAGGAGTAATAAAATGGCTGATAATGAAAAAAATATTAGAAGTGAAGAAGAGAAGGAACTGATCATTAATGCCCGAAAACCTGTTGGCGAATTGGGAGATAAATTATTGGATAGGATGAATGAAAGTCATGAAAGCCTTGCTCAATGGGGTGTAAGCCATTTGGATATTCTAAAGGATGATGTTATTTTAGATATTGGTTGTGGTGGAGGAGTCAATGTTGAAAGATTCCTTAAAATGACTGAAAATAAGGTTTATGGACTTGATTATTCTGAAATAGCTGTGGAGAAATCCACAAAGTTAAATCAAAAAGCTATTGGCGAAGGAAGATGTGAGATTATTCAAGGGTCTGTCTCTGAACTCCCATTTGAAGACAATACCTTTGACATAGTAACTGGATTTGAAACAGTTTATTTCTGGCCAGACTTTGTGAATGACTGCAAAGAAGTCAGAAGAGTGTTGAAAGATGATGGAATAATGTTCATCTGCAATGAGGCAATTCCTGATGAAGAGGATGAGCGTCAAAAGGAACTCATTGATCTTTTGGATATGAAAATATTCTCTGAAGATGAATTTGATGAATATTTGCGTGAGGCAGGATTTTCAGATATTATCTGTTTCTCAAAAAGTGGTCCTGATAGTGTAGATAGGGAATTAGTCACTGGATGGCTTTGCGTTATTGCTAGAAAATAATAAAATCTATTTTTTTCATTCACATCTAGTTATTTCCTTTTATTTTTTCTTTTCTTTTCTTTTTTTCTTATTTTTTATTTTTATAAACAATTTCATATATTTTTTCTAATTTTTGGCAATAATTAATTTTTTTAAGTAAATTTTAAATATGATTAAATGTTAATAAAATATGTTAAAGATTAATTTTGATTATATTTCTTATTAATTATTATTTTTCATTGATATTTTTTTTAAATCCGTTCGGAAATAATAACTAATAAAAAATAGCAATCATTTTAATCATATTGTGTAAATGGTGATTAGATGAGTATGGCTTTATCAATTGGTTTAATTTCCTTAATAATTTTTGGAAATATCGAGAACTTAATTTTAGCTTCTCAAGGAGTAGTTAAAGCAGCAAATCCTTTAAAATTAGCGATTTTTAGTTTAATTTTTGTAACTTGTTGGTTAATAATTGGTACTGTTTGTACTCAGCAATTGGAAGCTTATGGTATTTACATTGAATTCATTGGTGGATTAGCTATTTTTATTTTAGGTATTCAATCAATGCTAGAAGCAGTTAGAGGTTAGTGATAGAATGTCTTCAATGAAAGAGTTTATAAATGAATATAAGCCATTCTTAGGATTATTAATTTTCGGAAACATCGAAAACTTGGTTTTATCCGCTCAAGGTGTTATTGAAGGAGCAAATCCTTTACTTGTTGCGGGACTAAGTTTATTAGCAGTAATCATTTGGCAGTTTATAGGTGTTTTCGGTACAAAATCCGCTATGAAATATTCCAGACACATTGAGTTTATTGGTGGATTTGCTATATTTGTTTTAGGTATTCAATCAATGCTTCCTTTGATATATCAGTTGATTTAAATTTTTAAGGATTTTCCTTATTTTAATTTAAATTATTGCCCATTTTCCTTATTTATATAATAAAAATCTTAATTATAGAAAGATTTATATATTATGTTAACTAACATTTATATGTTGTATATTGCGGTGTTAGTCCAGCCTGGTTAAGACTCTAGCCTGCCACGTTAGAGACCCGGGTTCAAATCCCGGACGCCGCACTTTTTTTATATTGCAGCTGTGGTATAGTCTGGTTATTACTTGGGCCTTCCAAGCCTACAACCCGGGTTCGAATCCCGGCAGCTGCATCTGTTTTTTTCTTATTTTTCTAAAATTTTTTTGCTATTTTTCTAGATTTTCTAGTTATTCTAATTTTTTAAAAATCATTTACAAATTTTTTAGATCCATTAGTTTTCTTTAGAAATTTTTTCACATTCTGCTTTTTTCCATATTTATTCAATGATTTTTTATTAACTTCTTTTAGTATTGCTTAATGATTCATTTTTAGCTGTTTTTCTGCTTATTTTATTAAATAAGTTTATATGTATTAAAATATAATATTATATTAATATAATCTTATAATGAATATTTTAAGTTTTTAGTCATTTTAAGTTTATATTTCATTATAAAAACAAAATAAAAGATAAAACTACTGTTGAAATTAAAAATTATATTTATTTATTTAAATTAAAATTAAATTAATAGCAATTATTAGCTATTTCAATTAAGACTAAATTATAAAATGGTTGTGATTTAATGGCAGGAATTGTTGGATATGGGGCAAATGTGCCTTCATATAGAATTAAAGTAGAAGAAATCGCAAAGGTATGGGGAGATAACCCTGATTCAATCTCAAACGGTTTAATCGTTAATGAAAAATCAGTGCCTTCATCTGATGAAGATACTGCAACCATTGCAGTTAGCGCTGCAAGATATGCATTAGCTAGAGCACAAATCGATCCTCAAGATATTGGAGCAGTTTATGTTGGTTCAGAATCTCATCCTTATGCAGTAAAGCCAACCGCTACAATCGTTGCAGAAGCAATTGGAGCTACTCCTGATATGACTGCAGCAGACTTGGAATTTGCTTGTAAAGCAGGAACTGCAGGAATTCAAGCCACTATGGGTTTAGTAGACTCTGGCATGATTAAATACGGTTTAGCTATTGGTGCTGATACCTCCCAAGGAGCTCCTGGAGATGCTTTGGAATACACTGCATCTGCTGGTGGTGCAGCTTACATCATTGGTAACAAAAACACTATTGCTGACTTTGGAACTACTTACAGCTACACTACTGACACTCCTGATTTTTACAGAAGAGAAGGTCAACCTTATCCAAGTCACGGAGGAAGATTCACTGGTGATCCAGCTTACTTCAAACATGTATTTGGAGCAGCAAAAGGATTGCTTGAGAAAACCGATACAACAGTGGAAGATTATGATTATGCTATTTTCCATCAACCTAATGGTAAATTCTACTTAAGAGCAGCTACTAAATTAGGATTCAAACCAGAACAATATAAAGATGGTCTCTTAACTCCTAATGTAGGAAACACTTACTCTGGTGCTGTTCCTTTAGCACTTTCAAATGTTTTGGATAAAGCAGAACCTGGAGATAAGATTTTCATTGTATCCTACGGTTCAGGTGCAGGTAGTGATGGATTTACCTTAACTGTAAATGACAGAATTGAAGAAGTTAAAAATTTAGCTCCTACAACTGAAGAAATCCTCTCTAAAAAGATTTACGTTGATTATGCAGTTTATGCTAAATTTAAAGGAAAACTTAGAATGGCATAGAAAGAGGATAGAGTTAGAGGAATTAATTATAATTATTATGATAAAGGTGAAAAAATGAGAGATGTTGCAATTATCGGAGCTTCCCAAACAAAATTCGGTGAATTATGGGACAGTTCATTTAGAGAATTAATTTCACAAGCTGGTCTTGGAGCTATGGAAGATGCTAATGTTAGCGGTGCAGACTTAGAGGCAATGTTTGTTGGAAACATGTCTGCAGGTCTTTTCGTAGGTCAAGAACATATAGCAGCACTTATTTCTGATAGTATGGGTATGAACCCAATTCCATGTACAAGAGTTGAAGCTGCTTGTGCATCAGGAGGACTCGCACTTAGACAAGGTATTATGGCTGTCGCTTCAGGTTACCATGATATTGTGGTATCTGCAGGTGTAGAAAAGATGACTGATGTTGTTGATGCAACTCCTGCTATTGCTACCGCTTCTGACCAAGAATGGGAAGCACAGCAAGGAGCTACTTTCCCATCATTATACGCTATGATTGCTCAAAGGCATATGTATGAATATGGAACCACTAGAGAGCAATTGGCTATGATGTCTGTAGTAAACCATAAGAATGCTTCAAACAACCCTAATGCTCAATTCCCATTTGAAATTAGTGTTGATAAAGTATTGGCATCCTCTCCTGTTGCAGATCCATTAACTTTACTCGACTGTTCACCTGTTTCTGACGGTGCAGCAGCTATTGTTATTTGTGCAGCAGAAAGAGCTAAGGAATTCACTGACACTCCTATTTATGTAAAGGCATCTGCACAGTCTTCTGGAACCATTGCATTGCACAGCAGAAAAGACATAACTACTTTAGATGCAACCATTGCAGCTTCCAGAAAAGCATATGATATGGCTGGAGTGACTGTAAAGGATATTGACGCTACTGAAGTTCACGATTGTTTCTCAATTAATGGATTGCTTGCAATTGAAGACCTTGGATTTGCTAAGAAAGGTGAAGGTGGAAAAGTTCTTGAGGAAGGACAAACCAATATCGATGGTGATTGTCCAATTAACCCATCTGGTGGTTTAAAAGCAAGAGGACACCCTCTTGGTGCTACTGGTATTGCTCAAGCTGCTGAAATCGTATGGCAATTAAGAGGAGAAGCAGGCAAACGTCAAGTGGATGGTGCTGAAATCGGTATGACCCATAATGTTGGTGGTACTGGTGGTACTTGTGCTGTTCACATATTTGGTAGAGATCTCAATTAGATTTCTACTTTCTTAACTTTTTTTATAATCTTTTTTTATTTTAGCTATTTTTTATTAATTTTTATTCTAATTTTTCTTATTTGATTTTTCTTAATTTTATTGATTTTTTAAATCAATTTTTTAATCTTCAAAAATAAGTTTATCAATATAATCCATATCAAGTGCTTCTTCTACAATGTTTGCTAGTTTTTCAAGTGAGTTCTCTACACTTGTTTCATATGGGTCTTCACTTGTTTTTATTTCTAGCCCTTTGTTTTTCCTTATATGATTTAAGAGTTCTCTTCTTAAATTGTAATTATTGAATATTCCATGGAAATAGGTTCCGAATACATTATTTTGGTAAGCTCCATCATATATTCCTTCATTATTATTTCCCATTCCCTCTTTAATTTTAAATAAAGGTTTAGCACTTAAAAGATTTGTTGTTCCTTCGTGCAATTCATATCCTGCGACCTCTTCTCCATTGATTTTTGAGAATATCTCATGGATTTGGTCAGATTCATCATTAAGACCTAATTCAAAGGTAGCAAGACTTTGCTTCACGATTTTTTCTTCTCTAATGAATTCACTTTCAATGTCTAAAATACCTAATCCTTCAATTTCATCAAGTTGAGACTCTTTATGATTTTTATCGTAAATCCTATTTCCTAAAATTTGGTATCCTCCACAGATTCCAATAATTGGTATTTTCTTATTGTTATGCAATTTTCTTATTCTATTGGCCATTCCGGACTCTTCCAATTCTTTCATGTCTTCAGTGGAGTTTCTGGTTCCAGGCAAAATAAGCGCATCAATATCTTTAAGCTTTTCTTTATCATCATATAATTCAATCATTCTAATTTCAACATCGTCCTCAGCATCAAAAGGATCGATATCTGTGAAATTAGCTATCTTTGGAAGTTTTAGAACACCTATGATTATGTGTTTTTCATTTTCATCGAATTCTTTTTTCCAGTTATGTTCCTTTAATGATGCGGAGTCCTCTTCAGGAAGCTGCAGGTTTTCTGCATATGGGACTATTCCAAGGACTGGAACTTCAATGATTTCTTCTAATCTTTCGATTCCAGAGCATAACAATTCCTGTTTTCCCCTGAATTTGTTTATGATAACTCCTTTGAATCTTGATCTGTCTGCATCATCAAGCAATAGGAAGGTTCCGGCTATTGAAGCAAACACTCCTCCCTTATCAATGTCTCCAACAAGAAGCACATTTGCATCAGCTATTTCTGCGGCACCCATATTTGCAAGGTCTCCCTCCCTTAAGTTGATTTCAGCAGGAGATCCAGCACCTTCCATAATTATCATGTCATAATCTTTCTTTAAGTTGTTTAATGAGTCTATTACCGCTTCTTTTGCCATGATTCTATAATCTTCATCGTCCATCAGATTATTGTCAATATCCTTTTGGGTAGCTTTTGTCTTGTCATACTTTCTAAAGAAGTCCTTGTTTCCAACTGCTTCCCCTTGAATGATTACCTGTGAACATGATTCTCCTTTTGGCTTTAATAAGATAGGGTTCATGTCTACTGTAGGATCTATATTTGCAGCTTTTGCCTGCAATACCTGTGCAATGGCTATTTCCTTGTTTTCCTTTGTAGTGTATGAGTTTAAGGACATATTCTGTGATTTGAATGGTGCAACCTTATATCCTCTTTTTGTATATATCCTACAAAGTGCTGCAACGATTAAACTCTTTCCTGCATTGGAAGCAGTTCCTTGAATCATTAAACATTTTGTCATAATCTTACCCAAATTCTTGTATATTAGTTTCATTTGTTTTTTATAAAATATAAATTTTATTTGATTTGATAATTATTTGTATTATTTTTGGATTTTCTTTCCCAGATTTTCTTTAGACTTATTTTAGTTAATAAAAGTTACTAAAATACAAACCTTTTTATATGACTAAAATCATAAAGTTATTAAGCATGTAGTTTAATATATATTAATATAATGTAATATTAATGAATTATTAATGAAAAATTGAGGTAATTTATAAATTTAAAACTTTATTAAAAAAAACAATCGTCATATTAACTAGAAATTAAGTAAAATGAAAATATTTAGGAGGTTTTATATGGAAGAAGATAAAGTAATGGCTACAGAAGTAGAAGAGTTAGAGTCTAAAGAAGAAATCGTAGACTCTTCTGTAGAAGACAATATAATTGATGAAGCTGAAGAAGCTGATAAAGTTGCTGATGCTGATGCAGTTGAAGAAATTGCAGAAACCAAAGCAGAAAATAAGGATTCCCTTGAAGTCGAGTTTGTTGAAGATGACGAAGGAAATCGCAGAATCAAACCTATGCTTGATTATGAGTCAATTTCAAACACTGCAGATATAGAAGTGCCTCCTTTGCTTATTGACCAGGTAATTGGTCATGAAGAGTCTGTTGAGACTATTAAAAAGGCAGCAAAACAAAGAAGAAATGTTCTTCTTATTGGTGACCCTGGTGTAGGTAAGTCAATGTTAGCTAAAGGAATGGCTGAATTATTGCCTCCTGAAGTGCTTCAAGACGTATTGGTTTATCCAAATCCTGAAGATAGCAATTACCCATTGATTAGAACAGTGCCAGCAGGTCAAGGTAAAAAGATCGTTAAGGCAAACAAGGCTAATGCTAAAAGCGGTGATGAGAAAAAGATGATGATTACCATGTTCGTCACTGCAGCTATTTTCGTTCTTGGATTGATGTATCAGAGAATCTTTGAAGCTATTATTGCTGCACTTCTTGTTATATTTATTTCAATGCAAATCAAGCCTAAAATGACCAATAGCGCTCCAAAATTATTGGTCAACAATGGAGACAAAAGATTTGCACCATTTATGGATGCTACTGGTGCTCATGCAGGTGCATTGCTCGGTGATGTAAGACACGACCCTTACCAATCTGGTGGTCTTGGAACCCCTGCACACGAACGTGTAGAAAGCGGTATGATCCATAAGGCACATAAAGGGGTTTTATACATTGACGAAATAGGTACAATGAGCATGAAAACCCAACAAGAGCTTTTATCTGCAATGCAAGAGAAGAAATATGCAATCACTGGTCAAAGTGAAAACAGCAGTGGTGCAATGGTTCGTTCTCAAGCGGTTCCTTGTGATTTTGTTCTTGTAGCTTCCGGTAACATTCAAGTTCTTGAAGGTATGCACATTGCTATGCGTTCAAGAATCAGAGGTTACGGTTACGAAGTGTTCATGAAGGATTATATGGAAGATACCGAAGAAAACAGAAGAAAGCTTGTCCAATTTGTAGCTCAGGAAGTCAAGAATGATGGAAGAATTCCACACTTTGCAACTGATGCGCTTGATGAAATCATTTTGGAAGCTAAACGTAGAGCAGGCAGAAAGAATGCACTTACCCTTAGATTAAGGGAATTAGGTGGATTGGTACGTTCCTCTGGTGATGTAGCTATTGAGGAAGGTGCAGACTTAGTAACCGCTGAGCATGTTGTAACCGCAAAAAGATTTGCAAGAACCTTAGAACAGCAAATTGTTGACAGATCCATTATCCAAAGAAAAGAATACAGCGTATTCCATTCATCTGGTGGAAAAATCGGTATGGTCAATGGTTTAGCGGTTATGGGTGACAGAAGCGGTATCGTCATGCCAATCGCTGCTGAAATGGCTCCTGCAAACAGTAAGAATGAAGGTAAAATCATTGTAACCGGTAAGCTTGGAGAAATTGCATTGGATTCTGTACAGAACGTAAGTGCAATCATTAAGAAATACACTCAAGTTGACATTTCCAATCACGATATTCACGTTCAGTTCCTCCAAAGTTATGATGGAGTTGAAGGAGACAGTGCAAGTGTTTCAATAACTGCAGCTGTAATTTCTGCTGTTGAAGGAATTCCTATTAATCAATCTGTTGCACTCACCGGTTCATTAAGCGTTCGTGGAGATGTAATGCCTATTGGTGGAGCTACTGCTAAGATTGAAGCTGCAGCAGAAGCAGGTATTAAGAAAGTTTTACTTCCTAAATCCAATATGGATGACGTAATGCTTGAGAAAAAGTATGAAGACATGATTGAAATCATTCCTATTGAAACCATTGAAGATGTTTTAGAGAATATCTTGATTAATGGTAGCAAAAAGGAAAGATTGATTAAGAAAATGAGAGAAATCAGTGGTGCTGTAACCAGTAAGGTATCTGCTGACTCTATGGCTTTGTCTAATCCAAGTCATAATTAATCTCTAAATTTTTCTTATTTTTTATTTTTTATAATTATTTTTTAACTTTCTAATTTTCTTTATTTTAATTATTTTCTTATTATAATTGCTATTTTAGCTTATTTTTATTGTTGTATATGCAAAAAGTTTATATATTAAAAATGTGTTATAATAATAATTAGATGTAAAAACATCTTAATAGGAAATTTATATTAAATATTCATTTTTATCGATTTGATATTTTAACAATTTGATAAATTATGGTGGTGATAAATTGGCAACTACTTTAAAAAGAGCTATTGGTATCGTAGCTGTTATTGTTGTTTTGTTTTTAGCAATAACTGCATTATCTGGGGTATTGATTTTAGCTCAAGATGATACTGAAGGAGGAATTCCTGGAGTAGATATGGCTGCTTTATGGAGTATAAACGGCGGATTTAATTGGATTTATCCAGGAAGTTCACATAATGCAAATGGTCATACCCTTCATAACATTTATATGACTGACAATCCTTATCAAGATGCTAAGGAAATCATGGAATACACATATGGTGTAAGCCCTCATGTTTTAGTGATCATTAACGATCAGGCAGCTGCACACATTTTTGGAGACAATATTTTAGACACTATCCGTCAACATGACTGGGTTGAAGGAAACTCCCGTGGAGATGCTGTTGCTATGAGTATTACACATGTAAACCCATTGCCTATAATTCCTGATATCTTGTTAGGTAACATTAAAATCATGTTAATTTAATTGGTTTTGATTATTTGGTTTTGAATTCTTTTCAAAACTAACTTTTCTCTTTCTTTTTTCATTATTTTTTATTATTCTTTTTCCACTATTTTTTCTAATTTTAAATAATTTTTAATAATTTTTAATAATTTTTTCTAATTTTACTAATATTTAAATACTTAATTAAATAAAAATAATGATGTATATATAATCTAAAAAGTTATTTTAGACTTTTTAAAGATTATTTATTATTCAATTTATAAATTAAAAACTTTAAAAAATTAAAATTATTTATTGTGTGATTTCATGTTATTAATAGCTCAAAATCATTTTCAACTTATAGTCGAAGTAGGTTTGATTTTACTTGCTACCATGATATTTGTTCTAAATCTAGTTCCATTCTCATTAAGTGTAGTCACATTCCTGTCACTATTCTTATCTGGTGGATTTGCAATTTTATTTGGAGTGGATTTAGCGTTCCTGATATTGTCATTTGGTCAGCACGAATTTACTCACCCATTCGGCCCAATTGCTCTTTTAGCTATTATAACTGCATTAGCTTCGCTGAAGGTGATGGAAGAGTCGGGGGTTAATGTAGGGCGGCTGAAAAGGATAGTTTATATACTTTTAGCAGCTATTACTATCTTTGGAGGAGCAATGCATAGATCTTTCTTATTATTATGGTTTGTCGGTTTATTCATAGGATACACTATTATTTCAAAATCCTTTAGACAAAAATCCATTCTTACATTGAGAAGAATCGGAATGTTCTTTGGAGCTGCATTAGTTGCTTTTGGAGTATTAGAGATAGTTGCAAGAATCAGTGGTATGGAGGTTTTCTCTCCAGTGCTCAGGATTTCAAGACTTGCAGCAAATTCATTATCCAGTTTAAAATTAGTAGTTGAAAATACTTGGTTAATTGGACATGATCCTGCATCCTCTTACTGGTCCAATAGTTCCGGATTTGCAGACGGTTATATCAGTTTGCCAATGCAATTCATTTTATTGTTTGGTTTACCGTTCCCTCTCTTCTTTGGTCTATTAGTAACCAGAAAGGATACAATCGATTATATGCTTCCAGGTATTTTTGGTTATGCTTATGACTTTGGATATCTCACATTCCTGATATTGCTCTTAATAGTTTTAGGAACAATCATTGTTGGATTGATGATTTTAAGAGAATATAGACATAAAAGAGAAAGTAAAAATAGAAAATACCTTGGTAAAGAGGTTCTTTTAATAGGTTCCCTTACTGGTTTTGTTTCTCAAGCAGTGATTGGTCTTTTCTTATTCAACAGGACTGTAAACGGTATGGCTTTACTCACATTCATGTTCTTGGGATCTTTAGTATTGGCTCATACTGTAACCATTAGAAGAGACAGCAATGAAGCTGTAAGCAGATAAAAAATAATTTTTCTATTTTTTATTTTTTTATTATATTTTTTTAACTCTTTTTAACTTTTTTTAACTTTTTTTAACTTTTTACATTTTTTAATAATTTTGTTATTTTTTAACTATTTTTTTTAAAACTTTTTTAATTTTTAATCTTGTTTTTTAATTTTTGTTTTTCTTGTATGTTTTTTATAAAAATTCTTAATGATTTTTCCTGATTTTTTTAAAATAGTAATATTTAATTATAAACATTTATAAAGATATTAGTATATTATTAATTTGATTAATTAATAAAATTTTAAGATTAACGACAATATTTTTGGTGATTATTTTGATAATTGGTGGTTCAGCATCACAAAAATTGGCAGCAAATGTTGCTAAGGAATTAGGAGAAACCTTATGTCCTCTTGAAACTAAAAAATTCCCTGATGGGGAAAGGTATGTTAGGATCAAAGGGGAAATTGAAAAGAATGTTACAGTCATTCAATCAACTGGTTTCCCTCAAGATGAAAATTTAATTGAATTGTTATTTATACTTAGAACTCTTAAGGATTTAGGTGCAGAGCATATTAAAGTTGTTGTTCCTTATTTGGGTTATGGTAGACAGGAATTAAGATTTAAGGACGGTGAAGCTATTTCTGCTCAATTGGTATCTAATTTGATTGAAGAATCTGGTGCAGATGAATTCATTTCAATCAACTTGCATGAAGATAGTGTCAGAGACTTCTTCACCATTCCAACTGCAAATCTTTCTGCTATGCCTCCAATTGCAGAATATATTGCAGACAAAGTGGAAAACCCTATAATCATCGCTCCAGATAAAGGGGCTTTAGGATTTGCAGAGGAAATAGCTGAAATTCTTGGCTGCAACTGTACCTATATGAGCAAAGTCAGATTAGGTCCAGATAAGGTTGAAACCAGAATCGTGGATGTTCAATGTGATTTTGACTCAGAAGATCTTGATAAGGTCAAACAGGATTCTAAAGTGAATATTGATTCTGTAGCTGGTAAGGAAGCGGTTATCATTGATGACATTATAGCTACTGGTGGAACAATTGTAAATGCAATCGGAATATTAAAGGAGCATGGTGCAAAATCTGTAGATGTATGTTGTGTTCACCCTGTGCTTGTAAATGATGCTGTCTTAAAGATCATGGCTGCAGGAGCTCGTGACTTATCAAGTACTGACACTTTGAAATCTGATGTCAGTTCAATTTCTGTAGCGAAATTGATTGCAGATGCTTTAAGATAATTTAATCTATATTTTTTATTATATTGAATTCCAATATTTTTTTAATTAACTTTTTATTTTCTTTTATTTTCTTTTATTTCTTTTGTTTTATTTATTGGAATTTACCCTATTTTTTTATTCATTTTATTTTCTTTTTAAAAAAGTATTACTCATGAATTATTTCAATAATAATTGTTTGATAAATCAACAATAGTTTTATATTATATTAATTAAAATATTATATTATAATTTAATTAATTTATATTTGGAGATATTGAATGCACGAATTTGCTATGGCTCAAGGGATTTTCAACACAGTTTTAGAAACTGCACAAGCTAATGATGCAATTGAAGTTACTGAAATGGTAATTGAGATTGGAAAGTTGGCTATGTTGAATCCAGAACAATTGAAATTTATGCTTGGCGTTATGCTTGAAGGTGAAGAATTAACTAAAAATGCCAAGATGATCATTAATACTATTGATGTTGAAATTAAATGTCATAATTGTGGCTTTGAAGGTATAGGTAATGTTGATGACAGTGATCATTATGCTCCTATGATTTTATGCCCTGAATGTGAAAGTCATAGGGTTCAAGTTGTAAATGGTAAAGACATTACCGTTAGAAGCATTAGTATTGAAAAAGAAGATGATGAAAATTAGTTAAAAATGACAATAGAAAATTCTATTGAAATAATTAATATATCTTTTGATAATTCTTATACTTTTTTAATAAACTATTAAAAATATTGTCCAAATTTTTAAAATTATTAAACTTATTATAAAATTATATGTTTTGAAGGTGAATCATATGCATAAGATTGCAGATGTAGAGATAGCAAAGAATATTATGGATGCTAATGACAGATTAGCACATAAGAATTTACATTTATTGGAAGACCACGATATATTTTGTATAGACTTCGTAGGAGCTATTGGATCTGGTAAAACTGCTCTTATTGAAGACTTAATTGATAATCTTGATGAAAAAGTTGGTGTGCTCGCAGGAGATATCATCAGTGATTTTGATGCAGATAGGATCAAATCCCACAATGCACCTGTTGTTGGATTGAACACTGGTACTGAATGTCACTTGGATGCACATTTGGTAAGTCATGGTTTAGGTGATCTTCCTCTTGATGATATTGATTACCTCTTCATTGAAAATGTAGGTAATTTAATCTGCCCTGTTGACTTCCAATTAGGTTCTCATATGAGAATTGTTGTTGTAAGTGTTACTGAAGGTGACGATACAGTAGAGAAACACCCTTACATTTTCAAGGATTCTGACTTGATTATCATCAATAAGATTGATTTGGCTGATGCTGTCGGTGCAAGCACTGATAAGATGGTTGCAGATGCTAAAAAACTTAATCCTGATGTTAAAGTCATTACTACAAGCTTAAAAGAAGGTAAAGGATTAGATGAAGTGATTGAAGCTATTAAAGATGCTAAAGCACACGAAGCTGAACATCACCATCATCATGACCATGACCACAATCATGAGCACAGTCATGACCATGATCATCATCATTAATCTTTCTTCTATTTTTTTAACTTTTTTTAATATTTTATTTCAAATAAGTCTTTTTTAGATTTTTATTTCTTTTAATTTTATTTTTTTATTAAATTATTACTAAAATTTATTAAGTATTACTAAAATAATATTTATAAAAGGTGATTTCATGAAAATATGGATTGATATATCAAATGCTCCTCATGTAAGATTTTTTAAAGATGTAATTAAGTATTTTGAAAATGAGGGAGAGGATGTTTTAGTCACTGCACGTAAATTCGGTGACATTCATAAATTAATGGATATGTATGATATTGATTTTGTATCTGTAGGTAAGCATGGAGTCACTTTGGAAGAAAAGCTTAAGGAAAGTGCACAGCGTGTTGTAGACTTGGCAGACCTTATTTCCGGTGAAAACTTTGATGTGGCATTGTCAAAGCATTCCATTGAACTTCCAAGGGTGGCATTTGGCCTTGCAATTCCAAGTCTTTTTGTTCTGGATAATGAGCATGCAATGGCTGCTAATAAATTGACTCTTCCATTATGCAGCAAGATCATAGTTCCAAGTATTATCGATGAGTGGAAATTATTGCAGTATGGTGCAAATCCTAATGATATCATCAAATATAATGGAACTTCTGAACTTATGCACTTTAACAATTTCAAGTTTAATGAGAATGTCTTTGATGATTTAGGGCTTGATTTGCCTTTGCAGAAGACAATACTTATGAGGCCTGAGCCTTCTCTTGCTTCCTATTTGAATACTGATTGCAGAAAATCTGTTTTATCTCCGGTAGTGGATGTATTGAAGGAATATGCTAATATCCTTATACTTCCTAGATTTAAGGAGCAAGCAGAGATTTTTGAAGGAATAAAGAATGTAACAATCCTTAAGCCTCCTGTTGACACTTCAAGTATCATAAAGGCATGTGATCTTGTCATTGGTGCAGGTGGAACAATGAATAGGGAAGCAGCTATTCTACAGACTCCTGTCATTTCATGTTATCCTGGTGACACCTTATCAGTTGATCAGTTTTATGTGGATAATGGTTTGATGTATAGAACAACTGATTTAGAGGATATTACAAAACAGGCACTTAATTTTATTGTTAATCCACACAAGCCAATTGACTTTAAAACAGATGATTTATTTGGATTGATTGTCAACAAGACTTATGAGTTAGGTAACTCTAAAAAATAAGTTTATTTTATTAATAAATTAATGAATTAATAAATAAATTTTAATGGCAACTATAAAAAATGAACTTATTTTAATAAATTATTTTAAAAAATATTTTTTTATTCTTCTTTTATATTGAATTAAAATTGATGAAATTTGGAGCATTTTAAAATGAAAATTACAGTTGCAGGTGTAGGATATGTGGGGCTTTCCCTTGCTGTTCTACTAGCTCAAAAACATGATGTTACTGCTATTACAACAACAGAATCAAAGCGAAAAAACTAAATCAGTTCATTAGCCCTATTCGGGATGATGAAATAGAAAGATTTTTTAAGGAGGCTCGTGAAGGGAAACGAGAACTTAATCTTCATACAACTACTGATAAGGAAAGCGCATATAAGAATGCTGAACTTGTTATTATAGCCACTCCAACAAACTATGATGATGTCAATCATTTCTTTGATACTTCTGCGGTTGAGGATGCTATAGAATGGACTCTTAAAGTTAACCCTGATGTGCTTATGGTTATAAAATCAACAATACCTGTTGGATATACAGAGTCTGTGCGTGAGAAATATGGTGTTAAGAATATTATATTTAGTCCGGAATTCCTTCGTGAGTCAAAAGCCCTTTATGATAATTTGCATCCAAGCCGTATAGTTGTTGGTTGTGATGATGAGCAGATGGAAGATGGGCAGATGTTTGCAGACCTTCTTTTGGAAGGTGCAAGAGAAGAAGAGAAGAAATCCAATTCTCCTGAACAGGATATTCCTATATTGTTGACACATCTAACAGAGGCGGAAGCTATTAAGCTTTTTGCCAACACTTACCTTGCTGTAAGGGTGAGTTACTTTAATGAGCTCGATACTTATGCCCAGACTAAAGGCCTTGATACACAGATGATTATAGATGGCGTATGCATGGACCCTCGTATTGGTGGGCATTATAATAATCCTTCATTTGGTTATGGAGGATACTTTTTGCCTAAAGATACAAAACAATTGTTGGCAAACTATAAGGATGTTCCACAGACTATGATAGAGGCTGTTGTTCATTCCAATTCAGTGCGTAAGAATTTCATTGCTGATCAGATTATTTCAAAAAATCCTAAAACAGTTGGAGTTTACAGACTTACCATGAAGAGCAATAGTGATAATTTCCGTGCATCTGCTATACAAGGTGTTATGAAGCGTATAAAAGCAGAGGGAATTCCGATAATTATTTATGAGCCAACACTGGAGGATGGGAGTGAATTCTTTAGGTCTGAAGTGGTAAATGATATTAATCGGTTCAAGAGTGAAAGTGATGTCATTCTAGCAAATAGATTTGATTCACATATTCTTGGTGATGTTGTGGATAAGGTATATACAAGAGACCTATTTAGAAGAGACTGATAGTTTTTTTAAGAGAATTTTATTTATGGTGAATGGAATGAATTAAGAGTTTTCACTCTTAATTATTTTTTTCCAATCATATTTCCTCAACTTTTTTTATTGCAATCCATCAATTCCAGCCATTCTTCATTAGGATTATGCTCCTTAAAGTATTTTTCAAAGATTTCCTTTCTGTTTTTAATTATCTTTTCATACCTTTCAGGGTTCTCTTCCTTGAATTTATTATGAAGGGCTACTGTTAAACGATTCAAATATTCATTTAAGTTTTCCTTTTCCTCTTCACTTAAACTGTCAAAGATGTCAATATCCTCATGATTTTTGAATTCAATTGCTCTCCCTTCTTCTGTCAATTCAACAAGCAAGACCCTTTTATCTTTAGGGGATGGAACTTTTCTGATGAAGTTTTGCTGCTCCAATTTGTTTAAGGTTTCATTGAGGGAAGTGACACTGATATTTAATATTTCAGACAATTCCTTAGTGGAAAATCCATCTTTCCTTTTTAAAAAGCCGATTAGTCTACCTTGTCCCTTAGTAATGCTTTTCATTTCTGGATTTTGCTTTTTGTTTCTCTTATCCAGAATTTCATTTATCATAATGAATTTATGGAACAATAATTGATTATCCACTTCATTAAAATCAAAATAATCTTTTTTTGAATTATTTTCCTCATTCATATGATATTCTCCTTGCTTTGTGCATTCAAGGTATTGTAGTAATATCCTTTTTGCTCCAATAGCTCTTCATGTGAACCTTGCTCTATGATATGTCCATCTTCAATTACAATTATCTTGTCTGCATTTCTGACAGTTGACAGTCTATGAGCAATGATGAAGCTTGTTCTGTCTTGCATCAATTTATCCATAGCTTCCTGAATTATCTTTTCAGTTCTTGTATCGACTGAAGATGTTGCTTCATCCAAAATCAGTATCTGCTTGTTTGAGAGAATGGTTCTTGCAATTGTCAAGAGTTGCTTTTGACCATGGGAGATATTGTCTGCATCTTCGTTAAGCTCACTTTCGTATCCTTCAGGGATTTGCCTTATGAAATGGTCTGCATGGGCCTCTTTTGAAGCGTTTATGACTTCCTCTTCAGTGGCATCCAATTTACCATAACGTATATTGTTGTATATTGTGTCATTGAATAGCCAAGTGTCTTGAAGCACCATTCCTACAAGAGATCTTACGCTATGCTTGTCGTATTTGTTGATGTTCACGCCATCAATCTTTATCTCACCGCCATTCAGGTCATAGAATCTCATGAGCAGTTTCACTATTGTGGTCTTTCCTGCTCCAGTTTCACCTACAATAGCTATTTTCTCCCCCTTCTTGACTTTGAATGAAAGGTCCTTGATTACTGGCTCATCTTCGCTGTAACCGAAGTTGACATTTTCAAAGCTTATATCATCATTGATTTCCTTGATTTGCTCTTTTGAAGGGTTCTCTTCAATCCTTATTTCAAGGAACTCAAATATTCTTTCACTTGCAGCCATTGCAGTCTGTATCATATTCATTATTCTTGTTATCTGTTCAATAGGTGTTGTGAAGTTTTTTGAGTATTGGATAAATGCCAAAATGTCTCCAACGCTTATTGCCTTTTGAAGCACGAGAACTGCTCCAAGAACGGATATAATCACATATTGCAAATTGGAAATGAAGTGTACAAAAGGACCTGATAGGCTTGAGAAGAACTTGGATTTCCATTCCTGCTCATACCAATTTTCATTTTCCTCTTCAAAGATTCTCATGGATTCTTTTTCCTGATTGAATGATCGAATGATTTCATGGCCTGTAAATGATTCTTCGATTTGTCCATTCAGGTTTCCTCTGTATCTTAATTGCTTTAGATAGTAATCCTGTGAGAATTTGGTTATGTAAGTTATTATCAGGAAAGCTATTGGGACCAATACTATTGTAGTGAGTGTCAGCCATAGATTAATGGATAGCATCATCACTGTAACTCCCACAATTGTAATGACTCCAGTCAACAATTGGTTGAATGTTTGAACAATTCCTGTTTGGAGAGAGTCTACATCGTTTGTGATTCTTGATAGAATGTCTCCTCTAGTATTTATATCCAGATCTCCCATTGACAAGTGAGTTATCTTTTCAATTAAGTCCTTTCTTAGATTATAACTGATATCTGTTGTTATGTCCAGAAGGAGATAACTTTGTAGATAGGAAAAGACTGCACTTATTATATATAAGATTACGATTGCAATGAGCAGATTGATTATATGATTCAAATCCATATTTCCAGAGTTTATCCCATTAAATATTGCAGTTGTAGCAAATCCTATTAAAAGAGGGCTTATGACTGAAAACACTGTTGATATGATTCCGCATATAACTGTCAAGCTTAGCTTCAATTTATATCCTGTCAAGAGAGAGAATATGTTCTTTATGGATTGTTTAGCGTTTGCCGGTTTTTCAGGAGGTGCTCTTCTTGGTTTTCTTGCCATATCATTTGCCTCCCACTGTTTTCTTGAGGTAACTTGTATCTAGAACATAATTAGAGGATTCCTCATTCTCATACAATAAGTCTTTTGAACGGTCTATTTGTGAGGATACTATTTCTCTATAGATATTGCAGTTTTCATTAAGGTAATCATGGCTTCCCTTATCGATTATTTTCCCTTCATCAAGAACAATAATCTCATCAGCATCCATGATTGTTGAAATCCTTTGTGATACAATAAGCATTGATGAGTTTTCCTTTAAGCCTTTTAGGTTCTCTTTCACCTTTGCTTCAGTGTTCATGTCAAGTGCTGAGAAGCAGTCGTCAAATAGGTAGAAGTCACGTTCAGCCAATATGGATCTTGCAAGTTGTAGACGTTGCTTTTGCCCTCCAGAGTAATTGGATGCTCCTTGTGAAACACCATCCTCTAAGCTTTCTATAAAGTCAACTTCTGCCATTTTCAATGCTTTTTCAATCTCTTCATCACTTGCATCCTCTTTTCCTATCAGCATATTTGACCTTATTGTTCCTTCAAAAAGGATTGCCTTTTGTGGAGCATAGGAAATTCTGTCCCTTAATGCAGTTAGTTTATATTCCTTGATATTCTTGTCATTGACTAGGATTTCACCGCCAGTTACATCCTGAAGACGAGGAATCAGATTCAAGATTGTGGATTTACCGCTTCCAGTTCCTCCAATTATTGCAGTGGTTTTTCCCTTTTCCAATTTGAAGTTTATGTCTTTCAATGTTTCCTTTTCACTTCCAGGATAACTGTAAACCACATCTTTAAATTCAATTATTGGATTATCATCTATGGCGTCAATTGGCCCATCGCTGATTGTTATTTCTGTATTTATCACTTCAGCTACACGTCTTCCAGATACTAGAATCCTTGGAATCATGACAAGGAATCCACCCATCATTAAAAATGCCATAACGATTTGTGTAGCGTATTGGATGAATGCTATGATTGTTCCAGTTAATATCTCCCCTTGTATAGCATCGTATGCACCAAAGTATAAAATGAGAACTATCATTAGGTTCAAGAGTAAAGTCATCGCTGGCAATAGGACTAAGAGAATTCTAAATACATTCAAGTTCACTGTTCTGAAGTCTTCATTGGTTTTTCTAAATCTTTCCTCTTCGTAGTCCTGTCTTACAAATGCCTTGATTACAGGTATTCCCATCAATATTTCCCTTGAAGTCTGGTTGATCTTATCAGTCAATTCCTGCATTACCTTGAAGTAAGGAACGGTTCTGATGAATATTATGACAAAAGGAATGATTGCTGCAGCAAATGTCACTGCAATGATCCATAAAAGGTTGGTTCCAAGTTCCATTGCCTTAAGTATGCTCCCTATACCTAATATTGGTGAAAAGAGTATTGTTGTAAAGAACAGTCCTAAAAAGATTTGTATTTGATATACATCGTTTGTATTACGTGTAATGAGTGATGCTCTTGATATCTTGTTCAATTCAAAGTTTGAAAATTTCAATATCTTCTCATAGCTTATTTTTCTTAAATCTCTCCCATAGGCTGCGGATACTTTACTTGAGAAGTATGAGAGCCCTATTGTAGCTAAAACCCCAACTAAGACCATAGCCATCATCATTGTTCCTACACTTATTATGTAGTCAAAATCTGTGTTCTGTATTCCTATGTCTACAATGTCTGCAGTGTATTTAGGCAGAGTAAGGTTACAGTAAACATCAATGAGTAGGAATGCAACAATGAGAATAAGTGGAATTATGCTCTTTTTTAAGGGGCTAAGAAGTTTTCCTATAGTTTTCAATGTTTTAGTTAAATCCATAATTTTATTTCCATAATTTTTTTAAAGGTACCTTTAAATTATTTTCTATAGGTACCTTTTAATTTTATATTATATAAATATTTTTAATTGATTTTCATTAATTTTCATATGCTCTTTCTTTTCCTTTAATAGCAAGTTGAAACTAATATTTTAGTGTTCATATGGTTACTCTTTTTTAATTTACAATATTAAATTTAAATCATTTTATTTGGTTTATTTGATTATTGAATTGATGATTGGTGTTTAATATGGATTTTAAAAAAGAAAAGTACATAAAGATTATACTATACATCATATCACGTTGCACACATAAGGAAAACCTTGGAAAAACGATTATTTCGGTTTTGCTCTATTTCATTGACTTCAATTATTATGAATTATACGGTGAATCATTGACCAATGAGGTTTATCTAAAATCAAGGATTGGAATAGTTCCCAAGCATTTCAATGAGATTATGAATCAGTTGATAAGGTCTCATAATCTTTATTATAGGCAAGAGGTTTACTATTACTATCTAATCAAAAGGTATTATATAAGGCAGATTCCATTGTTTAATTTCACTAAAGATGAACAAAGGATTATTGATTATGTCATTTATGAATTAAGTGATTTTAGCGCTACGGATTTATTGATTTATCAAAGGGGAGACATGCCTTATAAATTGGTGAATATGGATGAGGAATTGGATTATAATCATGTATTCTATCGAGATGAGCTTTATTCTGTACGTAAGTATTGATTATTGTTTCTTAACAATATAGAAAACTTTAAATGTAACTATAATCATTATAATTATTAAATGAAATATTTATTAAATAGATATTTGATCAGATATTTGAAAGTTCTAGGGGGAATTTTATGTATGGTTTATGTCCTGCTTGCGGAAGTGAATTAGACGACGAAGGAAACTGTTGGGTATGTGGATATATGGCTCATTTTGGAAGTCCTGATGATTATGACTATGATGATTTTAATGATGAATACTTGCCTTAGGAGCTTATTTATTTAGGTGATATTATGCTTATTTGTCCTATTTGCGGTTATCCATTGGATAGTGATGGTCGTTGCTGGAACTGTGGATATTGGATGAGAACTCATCCATTGGATCCTTTTGCACCAGGTTCTGTTTATAATGGCGGCAGCAGTGATGACTAAATAAATGGGATTGTTTTTCATTTCCATTTTTTCTTTTAATTTATTATTTTCATTTATTTTTTTACTTTTTACTTTTTTATTTTTCCTTTTTGTACTAATTTTCAATCTATTTGTCTGTCATATTAATTAATTTTATTTATAATAATTAACAAAAGTATAAAGTGATTAATTATTCTAAAATTAATAATGAAAATTTATAAAATATTTTTATTTAAAAATTATTAAAGTGATAAAATGAAAGCATTAGTTTTACTTGGATGTCCTGAAGCTCCTTCACAAACTCCTATTGGATTGTATGCTTCATACAAATTAGGCCAAATGGGCTATGATGTAACAGTATCAAGCAATCCTGCAGCAGGAAAGATATTGGATATTTCAGATCCTGAAGGGGTTTACGTTAAAAAAAGAGTTGATATTGAAAAATGTTTGGATGAGATTGAGGAAGGAGATTATGACTTATTGGTGGGTTGCGTTCACAAGGATGCAGCAGCTACTTTCTTCATAACCTATTATCATATATTGAAATGCAAGGCATTAGCTATTGTATTTTCAAGGGAAGCGGAAGAAGTGGCTGAATTTGCAGATATGGTTGAATCATCCACTGATGCAGATATCATTGCTGTAAGAGCTTTCCATAATCCAAATCCAATTAAGGTAAGATTTGACAAATATTTAAAAACTTTAGAGGAATAAGGAAAAATTTTAATTGGAGATAAATTATATTTAACTATTTATTAAAGAAAGGATGGTGATTAGATGTCTTTCTGTTTAGAAACATATTTGCAACAAAATGATGATTATGAAATACTCGTTCAACGTTCAGGAGTCAAGCAATGCTATAAGCTCATTGAAGAGAATGCAAAGGAAATCATTCATGTAAATCCGGGTGATAAGGTCTTAGGCGCAAGATTGATAGGTCTTCCTCCAATACCTGTGGGAATCAATGAGGATGAAGGAACAATATTGATTACCTATACCAAGCCTTGCCATGGAACTGCAGCTATTAAAATTCCAATTAGTCCAGAAGAAATTGCAGATGTCAGAGCAATGGATATTGGTGTTTAATTAATATTAACGATTTAAATTTATTATTTTAGTTTATTGATGGTGATTATTTGATTACAACTGTTGTAGGTAGTTTTGGGATTGATTTGAAGGAACCTGAAACTCTTGGTGAAAAGATAAAGTCTTCAATTGGATTCTATGATCCTTATAAGATAGCTATTGAAGAGGCAGTCAAATTGCAATTGGACTGTGGAATAGACATTATTGGAGACGGTCAGCCAAGAGGGGATATGGTAGGTTCCTTTGTAAAGCATATTCCAGGATTCTCATATGAAATGAATTCTTCAGTTATTGTATCCAAGATAAGGGCCCCTCAAGTGGATATAATGATCAAGGACTTGAAATTTGCTCTAAATGTCCTTAAAAAAGAGATTAAGGATAGGAACATGAGTGAGGATGAGGCAAGCAAGAAAGGAGTAAAGCTAATGTTGACTGGACCTTCCACTATTGTTCACTCTTCAAGAGTTGAATCATTTTACAAGGAGAGAAATCCTGCTATCATTGATTGCGCTTATGCATTAAGACGTGAGGTGGAGTCTGCTGAGAAGGCTGGAGCAAAATATGTTCAAATCGATGAACCCTTCTTATCTACTGGCATGGTTGACTTAAAGGTTGCAAAAGAAGCGATAGGAATCCTTACCGATGGCATTGAAATGCCTATGGGAATGCATGTATGCGGTAATCTTGATGGATGTTTCAAGGAAATTGCAAAGTTCCCTATTGATATATTGGATTGTGAATTTGCTGGAAACAATGTGAATATTGGTGTTCTTGAAGCAAATGCGGATTTGCTTAAAGGCAAAAAATTAGGATTCGGATGTGTCGATTCAGCTGTAAATGCTGTTGATGACAAAGAAGAAGTTAAAGCTCTAGTTGAAAGAGGTATTGCAGCAGTAGGCAAGGAAAACATGCTCCTTGATCCTGATTGCGGTTTAAGAAAAGTTGATATTCCAATTGCAAAAGAAAAGCTAAGAATTCTCTCTGATTTGGCTAAAGAGTTTAATTAACTCTTTTTTTTACTTTTTTTAGAATTTTCATTTATTGATTATCAGGTGTCATTCATGAAAGCAACAGATTTATTGGAAAAAATAAGAGAAAATTTGAAAGATTATCCTATAGACTATTTAAAGAGAAAAGCTATGGATGATAGATATCCTGATAGCATTACAAAACGATTAGCTATTTATAATTCTTCAATTTATGATGAGATATATGAAAAGAATATTGAAGAGGACTATGAAATAAAAGATGCTGTAATTAAGAATATAGAAGATGATGTAAACTATTATTTTAGCGTTTATGATCCAGGAGACATTGAAACAAGGGATTTCACAAGAGAACTTTCTTTATATCTTGTTTTAATAGCTAAAAAGCCATTGCATCCTTTTGGAGATAATCCTACAAAGTATGATGTCTTTTTGGAAAACGGTGAATACAAATGCAAGAACCGGATTATCCACATTAAGGATGAAAGGTCATTATGTCGTTATTGCGTTTGCAAAAATGCAGGTTATTCCTTTGGATTTATATAAATTATATATTTAAGTCATTAAGGAAAATATATTTCATCATTTTTTAATTTTTTTTTAATAAAAAAATGCATTTTAAAAATGATTGAGTGATTTCATGACTATAAATGAGGAAATGTATAAGGAATTTTCAAATGTTGTTATTGGAGAGGATAGCATATCCAATGATGCTCTTTTACAGATTTTAAAGGATTATGCTGGAACAGTATCTGTATTTGACTTGATGGAAATCAATGCAGAACTGATTGAGGAAAGCAAGTATGTTCAAGATAGCTATAAAAAGAAAAGTCATGGAGTATATGCAAAATACTTTTTAGCTCGCTTAAATGAAGTAAGGGCCAATAATAATCATTATACACATAAAATAGATAAGGAAGAGTTTATAGATGCAGTGGCAACATTGCAATCCTATGAGGATTCTGAGTCATTAAGCCATAAAACAAAATTTCCATTGGTTTATGCTATCATATCACTATACACTACTTTTATTCTTGAAGAGCCAATACATCCTGTGGGAACTCCATTTCCTGGTTCATTGTATGTGGAGGAAATAAATGGGAAGTATTATTGCCCTGTAAAGGATGCAAATGCTGATTCTCCTAATGCAGTCTGTAAGATGTGCATTGCAGAACAATTGGAATTTTAAGAAAATATTAATACGGAAATAGTAGTTCAAACGAAAAATAGAAAAAATTATAAAAAAATAAAAAAGAAAATATGAAAGATTAATCTATAAGTCATCTGTGTAGATGATAGGTTTGATCAAGTCTTTTGGTTTTCCATACATAAGCTTGAAAGTTTCTTCGATTTCATCAATTATTTAACTAATTCTTTTCCTTTTTCGAAAGCTTCTTTTCTTTCCTTAGGGAAAATCTTTTCATGTCTTTCATATCTTTCTTCAGCATTGAAGAACCATGGCCAATCGGTTTTGCTGTAATCCTTAAGCTGAAGTGTTTCTCCAGATACAAAGACTTCAGTTGGTCCTACAAAGCCATTGAATACATTTTGATAATTTTTAAGCAATTCTTCATACATGGTGTCAGGTGCATTGCTTGTCATTATGAGCAATGTTGGAATTGGATTTTCATTACAGCATGGAGTCTCTGTATTGTATGTTAAGTTTTGGAATACCAATCTTTCATAAAGTGCTCTAAATGATGCTGTAAGTTCACCTAAATAGTTTGGTGATCCTATTATCAATCCATCAGCTTCACGGATTGCATCCAATACTTCTGTCAAACCGTCTTTTCGTATGCAACGTCCTTTGTATTTCTCTTTTTTACAACCGAAGCATGAAACGCAACCTGTGTACTTTTCCAAACGGAACAAGTTGAATTTCTGTACTTCCGCTCCTGCAGATTCCGCTCCTTTTATCGCTTCATCAATTAAAGTGTCAGTATTCCATCCTTTTCTTGGTCCTGCATTAACCGCTATTACTTTTTTAGCCATTTTATCTCCATTTAAAATTTGTTAAAAAAATCATTATATATTGTAAAAATTTCATTATATGAATTAATTTTTATTATTTATTTAATTTAACTATTGTTATTGTTTTTTATATTGTTGTTTTTTATCATTGTTTTATTCTCATTGTTGTTTTAATTTTTAATTTTTGTGATATTGTTTATAATAACAATTTTGCATTGGAATAATTTTATAAAATTTTAAATAGTTAGTTAATTAAAATTATTATTATAATATTTTATTCATTATCAATAAGTAAATTCAATTTAAATCAATAATTTTAAATCAATTTAATTATTTTTATTTGAATAAACTAATTATAAATTAAAATATATTTTAATTGAGGTTAAACTATGGTTAGTGTCAATTTAGAAGCTAAAAAAACTGTAGATGTAATGATTGAAAAAGCTGACGACCTTAACATTGCTGTTTCCAAATTAGGAAATGGAGCAACCGTTATTGACTGTGGTGTAAATGTTGCTGGTAGTTTTAAAGCAGGTGAATTATATACTAAAGTATGTCTTGGAGGATTAGCTGATGTAGGTATTTCCATTCCTGGAGACTTATCTGAAAAATTCGCATTACCTTCTGTAAAAATAAAAACCGATTTCCCAGCTATTTCCACTTTAGGTGCACAAAAAGCAGGTTGGTCTGTTTCTGTAGGTGAATTCTTTGCATTAGGTTCCGGTCCAGCTAGAGCATTATCCTTAAAACCAGCTGAAACCTATGAGGAAATTGATTACAAAGATGAAGCGGATCTCGCAATCTTAACTTTAGAAGCTGATGTATTGCCTGGTGAAGACGTAGCTCAATACATTGCAGATGAATGTGGTGTAGATGTAGCAAATGTATTCTTGCTTGTAGCTCCTACCGCTTCCTTAGTTGGATCCATCCAAATTGCAGGAAGAGTTGTAGAAAACGGTACCTACAAAATGTTAGAATTCTTAAAATTCGATGTTAAAAAAGTTGTACATGCAGCAGGTATTGCACCAATTGCACCTATTGACCCAGATGGATTAAAAGCTATGGGTAAAACCAACGATGCAGTTTTATTCGGTGGAAGAACTTACTACTACGTCAAATCTGAAGAAGGAGATGACATTGCAGCAGTAGCAGCTCAATTACCATCTTCTGCAGCTGACGGATATGGTAAACCATTCTTTGATGTATTTAAAGATGCAGGATTTGATTTCTACCAAATCGACAAAGGAATGTTTGCACCAGCTGAAGTTGTTATCAACGATTTAACTACTGGTAAATTATACAAAGAAGGATTCGTTAACGCTGAATTGCTCAAAAAATCCTTCGGTATCGAATAAATTTAGTGTTTATTCTTAGTTTTTAAAATTTAAATAGCTATTTTTAGCTATTTATTACTTTTTTCTTTTTTCTATTTTTTCTTAATTTTCATTATTTTTCTTGTTTTATATCCAATTTTTCTCTTATTTTCTTCCAATATTTTCAGTATTAATATTCTATCTATTTTTACTTATTTTATAATATTAAAGAGTAATACTTTTTAAAATTGAAAATTATTACTTAATATATAAGTAAAATGGATTTTAGTAATAATTATTACTTATTTACCTAAAATAAGCTATTTGGTATTACTTTTTTTAGAAATATTTTTATATATTAAATCATAATTATTTAATATAAAGTATTAATATAATATTTTTTTCATAATAAGTATTACTTTTTGATTTTTTATTTTTTTAATTTAGTTATGAATTATATTAATTATTCTTAAAAATGATTAAAGTGATCAAATGAATTTTACCATTAAGCAATTGTCTGATGATTGTGATACAAAGATTAGGGTTAGGAATTTCCTGTTTTCTCAAATAAGGTCTGAATATGGCTATGGTTACATTCCATCTTGGCATAAGGATATAATAGACTTGAACAAGTATTATATAGATTGCAAGAAAAACAGGCTGTTTTATGTTGAGGATAGTGGTAATGGGAGAATCATTGCTACCATAGCGGTTAGGCAGTATGATAAAGACTTTATGGAATTTCAAGGATTATACTCAAAGGAATCCACAGCAAGCATTTGGAGACTGTTTGTAGATAAGTATTATAGGCGTTGTGGATTGGCTACACAATTATATAATGTTGTTGAAGAGTTCTGCTGTGAAAATAACTTCAATGAGATTTATTTGCATACCCATAAGAATCTTGAAGCAGGATTTAGCTTTTGGAAAAAGGTGGGATTCAATGTTACTTGGGATACAAATAATGAGCTTCAGACAGTTCATATGGTAAAGAATTTATCAAGTAAATAAAATTTATTTTATTAATTTTAATTTAAAATTTATATATCTTTAAATATAAAATATAAATTAAATTTAATTTTACATTTTTTTATATAAAATTAAAAAATAAACTTTTTGAATTAATGATATTTTTTTAAAGACTTTTGTGTGATAAAATGAGTTGCTATAAATATTGGGGAACAATTGAAGAGATTGCAAATAAACTTTCAAGTTATGGGGATTTAGATACTGAAGGCATTTCTGCATTGGACGGCACTGACATTGAGGAGATTACAAAGATCTTGGATGATATTGAAGTCATTGCCCATGACAAGGAAATAGACTTTGACTCTGCAAAGCATATTCTAGATGATGAGAAAATGAATAAGGCATTGCAGTTGATTCGTAAGTTCTATGTTTATATCGGTGCAAGATTAGAACGTGAAAATGCTATGAAGATATTGGAATCTGATGATCCTAAAGCTGTTTTGGATTCATTCCATTTCTATGACAGGTATATTGGACTAATTGAAAATGAGATGCAATTGGCTAAATTCAATGAAAACAAGACTTTTGTATTCTTAGGAAGCGGTCCTTTGCCATTAACAATAATCATGTTTAATATGGTAACTGGATGCAAATGTATTGGTATTGAACAAGATCCTGATGTTGCTGAATTGTCAAGAAAAGTATTAAAACGTTTAGACCTTGATGAAGGAATTGAGATTATAACAGGTAATGAAAAGACCATTGCAGACTTGGATTATGACATCTTGATGATTGCAGCCTTTGCTGAACCTAAGGATAGGGTATTTGCAAATGTTTGGGATGTTGTTGACGAGAAGACTCCTGTACTTTACAGAACTTATACTGGTATGAGAGCTATTCTTTATTCTCCAGTAACTGAAAAGGATACAAGAGGATTCCATCAGGAAGTAATGTTGCTTCCAAGAGGTAAGACAAACAACACTTCTGTTTTAATTAGGAAAATTGTTTAATCTGAGTAAATTTAGTTTACTCTTATCTTTTTTTAATTTTTTTATTTTATTATAACTTTTTTTAAAATATTTCATTGTTTTTTCACTAATTATTTATATTTTTTTTAAACATTTTCTAAAAGTAATACTTTTTACTCAAAAAACAACAAAAAAGTAATACTATTTTTATATTTTTTTAAAATTTTTTCTAAAAGTAATACTTTTCATACTAAAATATACAAAAAAGTAATAACATTTATATAATTCTTGACATAGATTAATAATTAGTAATACTAAACATACAAAAAAGTAGAAAAAAGTAATACTTTTTAATTTACAATAAAATTTCAATGAAAAATTATAAAAGAAGGTGTCTATATTGATTGATGAAATAACTGATTTCTTATTTGGTTTGAAAATGACCATTATTTCAGCTATATTTCTCGTAATCGCTGTTATTTTCATGATACTTGGAATTGACACTCCAATTTACCTAAACCCTGCTTGGGGTGCGGTAATAATAAGTGGTATTCCAATGTTATTATTGGCTTTAACCAGATTAATCCGTGAAAAGTGGATTTCATCTGCGCTTCTTATTGCAATCGCTATGGTGGCATCACTCTTGATTGGTGAGATATTTGCAGCAGGTGAAGTTGCATGGATTATGGCTTTAGGTGCTCTTTTAGAAGACTGGACAGTTGAAAGAGCTAAAAAAGGTTTAAGAAATCTTATTAATTTAACTCCACAAACAGGTAGAAGAATTGTGGATGGCAAGGAAGAAATGATTTCCGTTGATGAGATTAAAATCGGAGATACTTTGAGAATTCTTCCTGGTGAAAGTGTACCTGTTGACGGTGAAATTATAAACGGTACCTCTTCTCTTGATCAATCCATCATGACTGGGGAATCATTGCCGATTGATAAGGATGTAGGGGATGAGGTGTTCTGCGGTACCATGAATTTGTATGGTGCAATTGACATTAAAGCAACCAGTTTAGGTGAAAACTCTTCACTTCAAAAGTTGATTGACCTTGTAAAGGCAGCTGATGAAAAGCAAGCTCCAACTCAAAGGATTGCAGACAAATGGGCAACATGGCTTGTTCCTGTTGCATTGATAATTGCAATTGCAGCATGGCTCATTACAGGAAATATTGAAAGGGGAGTAACAGTCCTCGTAGTATTCTGTCCATGTGCATTGATACTTGCCACACCAACTGCAATTATGGCAGCTATTGGTCAGGCAACAAAATATGGAGTGCTCATTAAATCTGGTGAAGCTTTAGAGACATTAGGTGGATTGAATACATTAGTGTTCGATAAAACAGGTACTTTAACTTATGGTAATTTAGCAGTTTCAGATATTATTTCCTTGAAAGATGATTTGGATGACATGGATGTCTTAAAGATAGTTGCCTCTTGTGAGAAATTAAGTGAGCATCCATTGGCTAAAGCTGTTGTAGACAAAGCAAAAGAAGTTGAAATTGATATTGAAGAACCACAAGACTTTAAGATGTTCCCTGGAAAAGGGGTAAGTTGTAAGAACTCTTATGGTCAAGTATATGCAGGAAACTCCAAATTTTTATCAGAAAATAATATTGATTTTAATGTTGATAGTGAACTAAACCAGTTAAAACATGAAGGTAAGGCTTCAATTATCGTGGCTTTAAATGATAGTGTAGTCGGTTTGATTGGATTGTCTGATGTGATACGTGAAGATTCCAAAGACATGATACAAAACTTGCATGAATTGGGAACTGAAACAATATTGCTTACAGGGGATAATACTGAAACTGCTAATTATTTTGCTTCTCAAGTTGGAATTGGAAAGGTATATGGTAATCTTCTTCCTCAAGAAAAGCTTGATTGGATTGAAAAGCTTAAAAGCGAAGGCAAGAAAGTCTGTATGATTGGTGATGGTGTAAATGATGCACCTGCACTTAAGACTGCTGATGTAAGTGTAGCTATGGGGTCCGTTGGAAGTGATGTTGCTATTGAAGCAGCAGACATTGCACTTTTAGGTGATGACATTGGAAAAATCCCATATCTTAAAAAGCTTTCAAATTCAACATTGTTTACAATCAAGGCAAACATTATCATTTCCATGACAATCAATGCAGTGGCTATTGTATGTTCCGTTTTAGGATTGTTGAATCCAGTTACTGGAGCTATTGTTCACAATGCAGGGTCCTGTCTTGTAGTGCTTAATGCAGCATTGCTGTATGATAGGAAGTTTGATGATTCAATTAAGAAAATCGATACTGAAAATGTAGAGCATTCACATTATCATTTCCACAACGATGGTGAGCACTCACATTCTCATGATGGCATTAAGATAATTGATGAAATCGAAACTGATAATGGAATTAAGCATATGCATGTTCACAAACATGCCTTAAGCAGACAAAGTTGTGAAACCTATCACAACTAGTCTTTTTTTATTTCTTTTTTTTATTTTATTTCTTTTTTCCACTCTTTTTTATCTATTATTTTTTTCAAACATTTTTTTTTCTTTCAATTGATTTATAAAAATTTATTAACATTAAAGTTTATACTAACTATAACAATGTTTTAAATAATTCGAATTATTCAAAATTTGATTAAAATTATTTGTGAGTGATTATTATGGAATTGGATTCAAATGAAGTAGTAAAGAAAATCGAAGAATACAGAAAGGATTACAGTTGTTCACAAGCAACTCTTATGGGAATTTGTGATGTTGCAGGCATGCCTACTGAAGAATTGGCTCTTCTTGCAAAAGGATTCTCTGGAGGAATTGGAGGAACTTTCTCTGAAGGAACCTGTGGTGCTGTAACCGGTGCTGTAATGGCTTTAGGTCTTTTAGGTGCAGATGAAAAGCAAATCATTTCCGCTTCCAAAAAGTTATTCAATGAATTCAAGGACAAGTATGAATCTGTAACTTGTGGATACATCTCAAAAGATGGTGACGACAAATCTCCATGTGTTGAAGTATGTTTATTTGCAGGTGAAAAGGTCTGTGAATACTTAAAAGAATAATTTTTCATATTTTTCACTATTACATTATTTTTTTTATTATGTTAATTTCTTTTTTTATTAATTAATTATTATTTTATGCTTTTTTATCTTATTTTTCCCTTTTTTTCAATTATTTTTATATTTAACCTGGTTTTGTATTACTTTTTTTACTTTTAAGCATTTTTATTAATACTTTTTTATTACTTTTTCACTAATTTTTTACAATAAAGTAATACTTTTTTAGAATAATGTATTACATTTATATACTTTAAAATCATAATTATAATTGTAATATCTTTTTTATATTTAGTATTACTTTTTTAGAATTTTGTTTAAAATAGTAATACTGGAGGATGTTATTTTTTAAGTAATTTAACGAGGAAATTATATGGATAGAAAGATTTTAGTAGGTTCTGTAATTGTATTAATAGCAATTATCAGCGTAGGTTCTGCTTCTGCAGGCTGGTTTGACTTTTTAACAGGAGGATCTGAACATGCTCCTGATGAGTTAATCACTTGTGTAGCAGCACACGGTGAAGAACCGGAATTCGGGTTTGACCCAATGCACGGTTGGGGATACCACGATTCCGGAACAGACCCATTAATTCAAAGTACAATTCTGAAAAGAAATGCTGACAACGAATTTGTAAATGACTTGGCAACAGATTATGAAATTTCTGATGATTTGAAAACATATACTGTAACCATTCGTGATGATGTAAAATTCACAGATGGTTCCAAATTAACCGCTAAAGATGTAGCTTTCTCCTATAACACTGCTAAAGAGTTTGGAGAAGGTGCAGACTTAACCCATATGGAAGAAGCTAAAGCAGATGGAGATAAAGTAGTATTTACTCTTGATCAACCGGATTCCACATTCATCAACAAATTGACTGATGTGGGTATCGTTCCAGAAGCTACTTATGACAATGCAACATACGGTCAAAATCCAATCGGTTCTGGACCTTATAAATTAGCTCAATGGGACAAAGGTCAACAATTCATCTTAGAGAAAAACCCTGATTACTATGGTGAAGAACCTTACTTCAACAAAATTACTAACCTCTTCCTTGACCCTGATGCAGCATTTGCAGCAGTTAAAAATGGAGATGTTGACATTGCTGAAGTAGCAGTAGCATATGCTGATGAAGATATTGAAGGTTATCATATGGAATACTTCGATTCCATTGATGTACGTGGTGTTTCCTTACCAACCACAATGGATGAAGGAGAAACAAGTGAAGATGGCATTGCAATCGGTAACAATGTAACTGGAGACCCTGCTGTCAGACAAGCTTTAGCTATTGGTATTGACAGAGAAGAGTTAATAGATGGTGCATTAAACGGATATGGTAATGTATCCTACACTGGTGTGGCTAACCAATTACCATGGGCATTTGATGCTGGATACAAAGACGGTCAAGTAGATCAAGCAAAAACCATTCTTGAACAAGCAGGATGGAAAGACACTGATGGTGATGGTATCAGAGAAAAAGACGGCCAAAAAGCTGAATTCACTGTATACTATAAAGCATCCGCAGTTGAAAGACAAGCAATTGCAGTAACTTTAGCAGAGCAAGCAAAAGAATTAGGTATTGAAATCACTCCTAAAGGTGCAAGTTGGGATGAAATTGACCCAGACAAATACAGTCAAGGAGTTGTATGGGGATTCGGTTCAGCGGATCCATACTCAATTGAGCACCAATACGGTTCAGATGTAGCTTGTGTAGGTTATGATAACCCTGGAAATCTTCAAGATTCTGCTGTAGATGCGTTAATTGATAAAGCAATGGCTCAACCTGCCGATGCTTCATACAGTACTTGGAAGCAAGCTGCAAAACAAGCTACTTCCCACAATTCATTCTTATGGATTGGTACTATGGACTACACTTACTTTGTAAGTGATGACTTAGACATTTCCAACAGCACTCACCTCATCTACCCACACGGTGGAGACATTTGGGGTAACATCTATGACTGGAAACGTCTTGATACAAATGAAACTGCATAAATGGTTAAAAATTTGATGCAAGTGAAATTGTAAAATTAAAAATTATTAATATAAAATGGTTTATTTTTTAATAAATCATTTTTAATAATTTTTTGATATTCCAATTATTTTTAGAATCATTTAAAGAATTTTTTAAGATTTTTGAGTAATTTTTTAAAAGATTCTTTAAATAATTTTTTAATTATTTTATCAAGGATTTTTTAATATTCATTAAAAGATTCTTTAAATAATTTTTTTATTATTTATCATGCATTTTTTATAATTTTTTAGAATTAAAATGATTTTTAAGGATTTTAAAGTATTTTCATACTGATTTTTTAATAGATTATATGGGTTGATTAAAATTAATAGTAAAAATTTAGCGAAATTTTTAGGATTGAAAGTTGTGAGATTAATAATTTTATTAATCGTTATAGCCGCTATCAGTTTTATAATGATACAAATGTCCCCTATTGATCCTGTTAGAGCTTATTTAGGGCAACGAATTGTTAGTCAGGAGCAATTGGCCATTATGGGAGAATATTGGGGAACTAATTTATCTTTAGGTGAAAGAGTAGTTGGTTGGCTTTCAACTTTAGCTACTGGAAGCATGGGCTTTTCATTGATTTATCGAGTTCCTGTGACAGAAGTAATTGTACAGAAATTTACAGCTTCATTAACTCTTATGGCAACTTCATGGGTAATCTCTGGAATATTTGGTTTCGGATTAGGTGTCCTTGCTGGTGCTAAAGAAGGTACTTGGATTGATAAGGCGATTAAAACCTACAGTTATATATTACAATCTTCACCTACCTTTTGGATAGGATTGGTGCTGTTGATGCTATTTTCAGTTTACTTGGGTTGGTTCCCAATAGGGCTTTCTGTACCTATTGGCCAATTGTCTGATACAGTAACCTTCTGGCAATGGTTATACAGGTTGATATTGCCTGCAGTGACTTTAAGTATTGTGGGAATAGCTTCCTTAACAATGTTCACAAGAGACAAGCTTATTCAAGTAAAAAAAAGTGATTATTTCTTGTTTGCACAAGCAAGAGGTGAAAGCTTTTGGGGAATAATCAAAAACCACGGAATAAGAAATATTTTGCTTCCTGCTATTTCCATCCAATTCTTGTCATTTAATGAATTATTCGGTGGAACCATTCTTGTGGAACAAGTATTTGCATATCCTGGAATCGGACAGGCAACTGTGGCTGCTGGTTTAAGGTCAGATGTTCCCTTATTGCTTGGTATTGTGATTATCAGTGCAATCTTTGTATTTACTGGAAACCTTATTGCAGATATAATTTATAAATATGTTGATCCAAGATTAAGGGGTGATGATGATGACTGAGATACCATGGTACAATAAAGGATTATTCAGTTCATTGAACTTAAGGCAAAAAACACTTTTGACCATTGGTCTTACTGGGTTGATTTTATTGGTTATTTTCATTTGCGGATGGATGACTAATGCCAATTTACCAACAGACTTTTCCATAAAAATGCAAGCTCCTTCATTGGTTCATCCATTTGGTACTGATTGGATGGGAAGGGACATGTTTACCCGTACAATAAAAGGTTTAAGCTTAAGTATTGTCATTGGTATCGGTGCATCAGTAATTTCCAGCATAATAGCCACTATTTTAGCATTTCTTGCAAGTGCAAATAAATGGTTGGATGAGGCTGTTTCTTGGGCAATTGACTTGTTTGCATCCATTCCCCATATATTATTGCTTATGATGATATCAATTGCATTAGGTAAAGGTGCATTCGGTGTAATTATGGCTGTAGCATTTTCTCACTGGGTTAACTTAACTAGGGTGCTTAGGGCGGAAGTATTGCAAATCAATACGTCTGAATATGTTGCTTTATCCAATAGATTAGGTAGAAGCAAGTTATGGATTGCAAAAGAGCATATTTTGCCTTTAGTAATATCTCAAATATTTGTAGGAACCTTGCTTGTATTCCCTCATGCAATTATGCACGAAGCAAGTATAACATTCTTAGGATTTGGGTTATCACCACATGAGCCCGCTATTGGTATTATCCTATCCGAATCAATGTCCTATCTTGCAATGGGCGCTTGGTGGTTAGCATTCTTCCCAGGTCTTGCATTATTGATTGTAGTATTGTTGTTTGATATTATTGGAGATAATTTAAAACGCTTGCTTGACCCTGGAGAGGCAAATAACTAGATTAGGTGGTATTATGGAGAAATTATTAGAAGTAAATAATTTATCAATATCTTTTACACAGTATGTCCAAGGATTAGTTAGGCACGATTTAAAGGTAATTTCTGATTTGTCACTTGATATTGGTGAAAGTGAAATCGTAGCTGTATTAGGTTCCAGTGGTTCAGGTAAAAGTCTTTTAGCTCACACAATTTTAGGTATTTTGCCTTACAATGCTCATGTGACAGGAGAAGTTAAATATAATGGGCAAGTTTTAAACCAAGAGATGAAAGAAAAAATAAGAGGTAAGGAAATCTGCTTAATACCTCAATCTGTAAATTTCTTGGATCCTTTAATGAAAGTTTCCCAACAGGCTGTCGGTGAATGTAAAGACGATAATGAACGTAAAGAGAAACAAATAAGGCAAAGGGAAGTATTCAGTAAATATGGGTTGGATGAAAGTGTAGATGATTTGTATCCTTTTGAGTTATCTGGTGGAATGGCGAGAAAAGTATTATTATCTACAGCTTTGTTGAATGATCCTAATTTATTGATTGCCGATGAACCTACTCCTGGTCTTGATGCAAAAAGTGTTGAAGAGACAATTCAGGACATTAGAAAATTAAAAGATCAAGGCAAAGGTGTCTTACTGATTACTCACGAAATAGATGTTGCTTTAAAGACAGCAGATAGGATTGCAATATTCTATTCAGGGTATGTGATTGAAATCAATAAAGTGGAAAACTTCTTGAATTCTGAAAACTTATTGCATCCATATACCAAAGCTTTAGTCGATGCATTGCCAAAAAATGGTTTCAAGTTAACTGAAGGAGTTCAACCATTGGAGGAGGTCACTGGTTGCCCTTATTATGAAAATTGCCAAATACGTTCAGACAAATGTAATCAATCAAAACCAGAACTTATTGAACATGATGGTGCAATGATTAGGTGCTTTAATTTTGATAAAGTTATTTCTGAAGAGTCTGTTTCTGAGGAATTCGTAGATGGTTTTGGTTCTGAAGAGTCTGTTTCTGATGAAGTAGTTGAAGAAGAAGCTAAAGATGAAGAAGTTGTTGGAGCTGAAGAAGAACTTAATGATGAGGGGGTTAATGATGGAGCTTAAGGCAGAAAATATTTCTTTTTCATATCATAAGAAGAAACCAATATTAAATGATGTTTCATTATCTCTTAACAGTAATCAGATCATTGGATTAATTGGAGATAGTGGTAGTGGTAAGAGTACATTATGTAAGGTTATTTCCGGTTATATTAGCAATTATACTGGTGAGGTAACTATTGATGGTAATTCTGTTAATAGAAATGGTTATGACCCTATTCAATTAATTTTCCAACATCCTGAAAAGACTATGAATCCTAAATGGAAGATGGAAAAGGTATTGAGGGAATCATGGATTCCTCCACAGGATTTGAAAGACACTTTTGGTCTAAAGGATAATTGGCTGACTCGTTGGCCAAATGAACTTTCCGGTGGGGAATTGCAACGTTTCAGCATATTAAGGTCTCTTAATCCAAAGACAAAATTCATCATTGCAGATGAGATAAGCACAATGCTTGATGCTGTTACACAGGTACAGATATGGGAAGCGCTTATTAATCATTGTAAAGCTAATAATATAGGTATATTAGCGGTCAGTCACGATAAGGACTTGCTTGAAGTAATTTGTGATGATATTTTGTATTTTAATGAAATAAATCATATTTAAGATTAAACTATTATTCTTTCTTTTTCTACAATATAGTTTATTCTTTTCTTTTTTATTTTTTATTTTTAAATTTTTATTTTTTATTATTTTTTATTTTAATTTTTTATCATTTTTCCATATTTTTATAGTTTTTATTAATTTTATCCTAAAATATAAAACTAATAATTAATTAAATAATATATACTAATTAAAAATTTTAATAATGAGTAATCAAATTTTGGAGTGAGAAAATGAAAGTTTTATTAATTAATGGAAGTCCACATAAGGAAGGATGCACTTTTACAGCATTGACTGAAATCAAAAACCAATTGGAAAAAGAGGGTGTTGACAGTGAAATATTCTGGATTGGCAATAGACCAGTTAGAGGTTGCATAGCTTGTCTTAAATGTGGCCATAACAATGGAAAATGTGCATTTGATGATGATCCTGCTAATGAAATAATTGATAAGTTAATAGAATCTGATGGAGTGATTATAGGTTCTCCAGTTTATTATGCTGGTCCTAACGGTGCATTATGCGCTATACTTGATAGGGTTTTCTATGCAGCTAGTTCCAATTTTGCCTTTAAACCTGGTGCTTCTATCGTAAGCTGCCGTAGAGGTGGTGCAAGTGCAAGCTTTGATAGATTGAACAAGTACTTCACAATTTCAAGCATGCCAGTGGTTGCATCACAATATTGGAATAGTGTTCATGGAAACACTCCTGAAGAGGTAAAGCAAGATTTGGAAGGTCTCCAAACAATGAGAACATTGGCAAGCAATATGGCATGGTTTTTAAAATCAATTGAAAATGCAGAATTGCCTAAGCATGAAGAAGAAAAACAAAGAACTAATTTTATCCGATAATATAATATTTTTCCTTATAAAAGCCACTATTTATGATAATGTTTATATTTATTAAAAAAGAAATATCATTATTGTGTAAATCTAAAAAAATTATTTACTAATGTTTTAAAAAATTTAGGAGTAATTCTATGGATACTGGAAATAAAATAATTATTATTTTACTTATCTTGATTGCAATTGCTGCACTTGTTTGCGGTTTCCTTTTTATATCTAATGGATTAGGAAACTCAGAGGATACAGAATTGCAAGAAAATGTAACTAATGTTACTAACACAACAATCAATGAAACAGAGAATTTAACAGTTGATGATGGCACAGATACCAGTGTTAGCAGTAGTTCAAGTTCTTCAAGTTCTGGTGTGAAATATAAACCTAGATCTTCAAGTTCTAGCCATTCTGTTAGTCCAAGTCACTCTGGAGGATCATCTGGTTCTGGTAGCACACCTTCTCCTACCCCTAGTGATTCAGGTTCTGGATCTTCTGATGGTGGAGGTTCCTCTGATGGTGGAGGTTCCTCTGATGGTGGAGGATCTTCTGATGGTGGAGGTTCCTCTGATGGTGGAGGATCTTCTTCAGGATCTACTGATTCAGGATAATTAAATATCCATAATTCTTTTTTCATTATTTTTTCATTTTTTATATTTTTTTAGATTTTTTATTATTTTTTTAAATTTTTTTCTTATTTTTATTTTTAGATTTTTTATTATTTTTTTAAATTTTTTTCAAAATTTTCCATTTGAGTTTCATATTTTTCAATCATTTCAGGCTTCATTTTTTATTATTTTTAAGCAATTTTTCATACTTAATTAGGTTATCTAAACATTGTCTTTTATTTTTAATTTAAATGCTTATTTTTTGATTTTGCCTTTAATTTATCCTTTATTCTTTAAAATAAGAATATTCTATTTTTTAAAAAATCTTTGTTTAATTATATATTAATATAATATATAATATGGGATTTTACTTTTGTGTTTTTTAATTTAAAAAGCTTTATTTATTGCTTTTTTGATTAAATTCTTTTAATTTTGTTTATATTTCATTTATTTGGTTAATATTTTGTTATATTTTAATAAAATACATATGTTTAGTTCTTTATTTATCTAATAAAGCATTATTAGATTGTTTTTAATTTTATCCAATAATAATTATTTTTTTCTTATTTAATTTGGTATTTTTCATTATTTTTTATAAATGGGTATAAAATATATTTTATTTTAAAATTAAGTTATTTTTAGATTGTTATATTGGATTTAAACTGATAATATACTTTGGATTAAATTTTTTTTAAGAGAAACATTTATATTATATTAATTAAAAATTTTTATATAACATTAAAAAAGAATTTTTTAATTTGTTAAAAAAGTTCTAAAATAATTTTATTTTTACAAATATATTAAAAATTTGTTTTTAATATAATAATTAACATTATTTTTCTTATTATGTTAGTTCATCTTTTTTAATGTATTGAGGTGAAAAAATTTCGAATAAAAACAAAACATTACTTATGTTGATTTTAGCATTGTTCATTGTTTCAATTGCTTCAGTATCAGCAAGTGATGTGAGTGACATAAATGATAATCAGAATTATCTTGCAGAAAGTGATGGATCAGTTAGTGAAGATTTAGATAATCAAGGGATTGTTTCTTCTGAAAGTACTGATTCAACAAATGATAATTCAGGATTAATTGGAAATGATGATGGTTCTGATGATTCAAGTACAGAATCTTCTGATATAATCCCTAATTCTGATTCTGAAGATGATGGTTCAGATGAAACTACTAAAAATTCTACAACTATTACAAGTTCTAGTTCTAAAGTGGTTAATGGAGAAGATTATTCAGTCACTTTAAAAGATAAGGATGGGAATCCTTTATCTGGAAAAAACTTAATTTTCACATTTAATGGATCTAATTTCACTAGAACTACAGATTATAATGGTGTGGCTAGTCTAAAAATCAGTGGAAAAGCGGGTGTATATGCCATTGCTGTTATTTTTGAAGGTGATGACTTATATGAAAATTCATCTATTTCCACTCAAGTAACTGTTAGCAAGATTCCAACAAGCATTAGTAATGCAAGTAGTTCTGCAATTAAAGGAAAAACTTACTATGTTGTCTTAAAAGACAAAAATGGTAAAGTGTTATCCTCTAAAAAAGTAACTCTTAGCTTTAATGGTAAGACTTATACTAAAACTACAGATTCAAAAGGTAAAGTTAGTTTAACAATTACTGGTACAGTAGCTAAGACTTATAAATTAACTTATAAGTTTGCTGGTGATGATTATTATGCCGCTAGTTCCGGATCAATAAGCCTTAAGGTTAAAATGCCTACAAAAATTGTTGGATCTAATGCACGTATAGTGAAAGGAAGTAAATATACTGTTACTTTAAAAGATTCTAACAATAAGGTTCTATCTAAAAAAACCGTAAAAGTACTTTATAATGGCAAAACTTATACTAAAACCACAAGTTCAAAAGGAGTTGTGACCTTAACTTTAAGCCCAACTCCTGGGAAAACTTATGAAATTACTTATAACTATGCAGGCAGTTCCTATTATGGGGCTTCTTCTAAAAAAGTAAATGTATTCATTAAAACTCCAACTAAATTATCCAATTCAGGAAGTTCAGTTGGTAAAGGAAAATATTATTATATTACTTTAAATGATTATAAGGGCAAGGTTTTAACTGGAAAGACAGTGTCAATTACATATAGGGGAAAAACTTATAAGAAAACTACTAATTCCAAAGGACAAGTTAGTTTAAAGATAACTTCTCCAATAGGTTATACCTATAAGCTTTCTTATAAATATGGTGGAAATAGTAATTATGGATCCAGTTCTGGTTCAGTAAGCCTTAAAACCAAGATGGCTACCAGTTTATCTGGACCTACTGCTAAAACTATTATTAAAGGGAGCGCTTATAAAGTAACTTTAAAAGATGGTAATGGTAGGGCATTATCTGGTCAAACCGTAACATTTACTATTGATGGTAAAAATTATAAGAAAACTACCAGTTCTAAGGGAGTTGCTAGTATAAATATTAATTTAGCAGCTGGCAAAACCTATAAATTGTCCTATAAATATGCTGGAACTTCCTATTATAATAGGTCCTCTTCTGGAACTAAAAATATTGCAGTAAAGCTTTCAAGTAATATAAAGAATTCTGGAAGTTCTATAATGAATAACAGTTCTTATGTGGTTACTTTAAGGGATTCTAATTCAAAGATTTTAGCTAATAAACTTATTACATTTAATTTTGATAGTAAGACTTATACTGACACTACAGATGCTAATGGTGCTGCAAGTCTCTTCATTGTAGAGAATTCCCCTAAAACAGCTAAATTAACTTATTCATTTGCAGGAGATAGTGTCTATGATGCTTCATCAGGTTCTGTAAACTTAAATGTTAAATCGGATAAGGTTTTCACATTTAATCAGATTGTTGATGCATCTAAAAGTTTGAGATCATTTGTTGAATCTAAGGGATATCTCCCATCTACAGTTTCTGTAAATGGTATTAATGTTAACATAACCAGTTTTGCTTATTTGATGTCTAAATCTGTTATTAATATTAATAATGGTAAAAAGCTTGATGTAGAAGTTATCAATATTAGTTCTAATTACACTAATAATGGAAGCTCTTCAATTAATGCTGATTTGAATAAAACAAAGTATATAGATTTGGCAAATGCATTAATTAATGGAGCGGTATCCGATGAAAAACTTCCAAGTTCTATTGATACAAATATAGGGGAAATATCTCCTAACTTATACATATTTGGACTTTCTAAAGCTTTAGATTTCTATTCAAATAATAATAGATTGCCAAATTACATTACTTTCAATGCAAAGGATGTTGATGGTACACCCGGTTCAGATGTCACTAAAAGAGGAAATACTTCCCAGTATAAGGAAGGTTTAAATGAGATACAAGCACTTACTTCTGCTCAATTAGCTCAATATTTAAGCTCTTCTGGAAATGATGCACTTAATTCAGCAATCCGTTCATTGGCTAATGATTTAACTGCAGGCAAATCTACTGTATGGGCTAAAGCTGAAGCAATATTCAATTGGGTTAGAGATAATGTGAAATATGAATATTATGCAAACACCAAGTATAAGGCAACAGGTACTTTAAGCAATAAGAGAGGTAACTGTTGTGATCATGCTAATTTGATTGTAGCACTTTGTAGGGCTGCAGACATACCTGCTAGATATTCCCATGGTAAGAACTGTAAGTTCTCAAGCGGTTTGAATACTGGTCACGTATGGGCACAAATTTATGTTGATGGTGTTTGGTATTCTGCTGATGCAACAAGCAGCAGAAACAAGTTAGGTAATATTCAGAATTGGAATACCAATTCATTTACTCTTCATGGTCAGTATGTCCATTTATCTTTCTAAGTTGGATGGGGACTGATCTTTAATCTTTTCTTTTTTATTTTTAATTTCTTTCTATTTTTTTAATTTTTCTATTTTCAGTATTTCTATTTTTTCTAAATTTTTCAATAATTTTTTTCTTTAATTATATTAATTATAGGTATGATAATTTTAATACTTGTAATTTTATAATTGATTTGATTAATCTTATTTTGATTTATTTTAGTAGTTACACTATTTTCATATCATAATGTCCGCATTCATCTACATATCCCCTATACTTTAACCAATTTTCATTGAAAAAATAATATTTAAATAATTTAAGTATGATATATTATACTGTTTAAAGAAATTTATACGAGGCGTAAAATGGCAAATAATGGACATGGACATCATGGAGCTGCAAATTTGACTCCTGAACAACAAAAGCAAATGATTGAACAGGAATTAAGGCTCTTTGAACATATGAAAAATATCAAATATAAAATAGCTGTTATGAGTGGAAAAGGTGGAGTAGGTAAATCCACAGTAGCCGCTAACTTAGCTGAAGCTTTCCAGAAAAAAGGATTATTAACTGGTATACTTGATGCAGACATTCACGGACCTAATATTCCTAAAATGTTAGGTGTTGAAGGAAAGGATGTCATGATTGAACATGGGGAAATGATTCCAGTAATGAGCAAAAATGGAATCAAGGTCATGTCAATGGGATTTCTGATTGATTCTCAAGACACTCCTATTATTTGGAGAGGCCCTCAAAAATCAGGATCAATCAAGCAGTTCATGGCAGACACTGCATGGGGAGACCTTGATGTTTTAATTATCGATAACCCTCCAGGAACTGGAGATGAACCATTGACTGTACTTCAGGCATTGCCTAATGTGGATGCAGTCATTATGGTGACTACGCCAAATAGCCTATCACAGGAAGATGTATTGAAATGTGTAGGTATGGTTAAAATGCTAAACATTGAGGATATTGGACTTATTGAGAATATGTCTTATTATGTATGCCCTCATTGTGGTGAAAAAACCAACATATTCGGTGAGTCTCAAGGGGAAAAATTTGCTAACGATATGGGAGTTGTTTATTTAGGCAATTTGCCTTTAACTGAACAGGTTCCGGAATCTGCAAATCAGGACAGCACTATGGTAAATAGCTATGCAGATTCTGAAGTCAGTCAAAAGTTTTCAGAGATAATTGACAATATAAAATTAGCGTTTTTAGATGATGATTAATTTTCACATCATCTATTTTTGGGGGTGGTCTATTGAAGAAAAACCATATAATTATCATAGCAATAGTTTTCTTAATCCTGTTTGGAGCATTAGCATTTTTAAGCACTTCTCCAAGAGATAGTGATGCAACAAATGCAATAATTCATAATGCAACACTGAATGTCTCATCTGAAGGTCCTATTGAACTTTCTAAGATTCTTGAGGATATTAAAACTGCAGATTATTACAAGGGTTACGATAATGAAACTGTAAAATGGATGGAATCATTAGGAAATAAATATGTATTTGTTTCAGACGATGCATTGGTAGTGATGGATAAAAGTGATTCAGATAAGATTCCCTCAATTTTTGCCTGTGATGTCATATTTTATGAAATATTTTCATGCGATATTCTAGAGAATCATACATTAGGGAATGTAAAATATCCTAAAGATGTTTTATATGTAAAGAATGTGAAATATATTAGGGAAGAAGCTTTTTATTTTGAAGTTTAATTTTGATATTATTTCTTTATTTTTTCTTTGATTTTTAATTTCTAATTTTTTTATTTTTTATTTACAATTTTCCTTTTTTATTTTTAATCATTATTTAATTTAATTAAGTATTTTTAAACGATTAATAATCGAAATACCATTTTTTAAAACAGATTAAGATAATTTTATATAGTTTAGAAAACATAAATTATTATATAAAATTGTATGATTATCTAATCAATTTTATACTTTAAAAATCAATTATAAAGGCTATAATTATAAATTATAATAATAAATTATCTTTTTAGTCTTAAGGTATTTAGAGGTGTTTGTATGACTATATTGGATGGTATTTTAGAAGATAACAAGAAATTTGTCGAAAACTTTGAAGGAGAGGAAATGTCTCACCATGCACAAAAGAAGTTAGCTATCCTTACTTGTATGGATTGCAGATTGATTGACTTCTTTGAACCAGCTTTAGGACTTAAAAGAGGAGATGCAAAAATAGTCAGAAATGCAGGAAACTCCATTGTAGGTGAAGATGCAATCAGATCCATTGGTGCTGCATTATACAATCTCGGTGCTGAAGAGGTATTGGTCGTAGGCCACACTGAATGTGGTATGGCTGGTGCTGATGCAGATGCATTGAAAGAGAAAATGATTGCAAGAGGCATCAAAGAGGAAGACATTGCAAAATATGACTTGGCAGAATGGATTGGAGGATTTGAATCTGAAGAGGCAAATGTGCTTGATGTTGTTGACAAGATCAAAAATCATCCATTGATTCCAGATGTTCCAGTGCACGGTCTTATAATTGACATTGTAACTGGAGAATTAAAAGTCTTGAAAGAAGATTATTAATGCAAACCTTTATATATAACGGAATCATAATATTATGTCCTACTTGTATATTTCGCAAGTTTGATTAATTTCATAAAGGTTTATAATATTTGATTAAAACCATCATAAGTTTTTAGAAAAATTGAAAAATTTTTTCTAAAATCTTTTATTTTTATTGAAAACACCAGAAATTAATTTATTTAGCCAGAATAGATTAATTTGTCATATATCACTAAAAATAACAATTATTGCAAAGGTTAATTTATGTTATTGTAACTGCAGTAACCTTGCTATTACTAATGGGGCTATCAAAGTTCCCAAAACATACATTATACCACGACTTGGATTCGTGCTAGCTTATGCCAAAAGCTTAGCTTTCAATTAATAACCAGTTAATTGAAATTGTAGATAAAATCAAACATCATCAAAATCATACTTTATAGGACACTTTCTTTTTTAGTTCTATTTTTCATTGCAATAGTATTTAATTACTATTTAGTTGTCAACTTTATTATCCCACTTTATTAATAAAACCATATCCCACCCATTTATTCTTAAGTTTTGATAATGGAGTAGTAATCTGAATTCGTATGTATTAAAAGGTAAAAAATGAGCGTAAAAGAATCTATTATTAAAAACAGTGTATCCGGCAGTAAAACTATTTTTAAAAATGAAATTGGAGAAAAAGAATATTCATCTATCTTAAGGAATCAATCTAGACGTAGAAGATTTTCCCGCTTAGAAAGCAATGAAGTTCAAGTAGTCACATGTCCAGTTTGTGGATCCAGTGAATTTTTCATTGATAACATCCGTTCTGAAAAATCCTGTAAAAAATGTGGCTTGGTTCTTGAAGAGAACATTATCGATTCAACCTTCAGAGGAACCGCTAGAGATAAGGAAGGTAATTTCAAAGGTCAAAATGGTGCACCTAATGATATCACTATTCACGATGGTGGATTGTCTACCACTTTTGATATCAATAAAGGAAATATCAAAGACTATGCCAAATGGAAACGTTTGAAAAGATTGCACAATCAATCTCGTGTAGGGGGCACTCGTGATAGAAATTTATCCAGAGCTTTCACTGAGTTGGGTTTGGTAATTTCCAAATTAGCTCTTTCAAGCAGCGTAAAAAGGGAATCTGCATCCATTTATAGAAAAGCATTGGATAAGGATTTAATCAGAGGAAGAAGCATTAGCAAACTTTTGGTTGCTACTGTTTACATTTCATGCAGGCTCTGTAAAGTTCCACGTACTTTAGATGAAATCGAGAAAGGCACTGGAATAAATCAAAAGACCATTAGTAAAAATTACAGGTTCCTTGCAAGAGAATTAGGTATTAAGTTATCCCCTATCTCTCCAAATGATTACATTCCAAGGTTTGCTAGCAGATTAGGGTTGTCTTCTCAAGTTGAAGTTAAATCCATTGAAATCATCAATCAGGCAAAGGATTTGGGATTGACCTCTGGTAAAGATCCTGCAAGTGTTGCAGCTGCAACTTTGTATGGAACTTCCATGTTGTTTGGTGAGCGCAAAACTCAAACTGAGATTGCAAAAACCCTTGGAGTAACTGAAGTTACCATTAGAAACAGATTTAAGGAATTAAACAGTAAATTAGACTTTGTATAAGTTTAATCCTGTTTAACCTTTAATTTTTTAGCTATTTTTATTTTCAAATATTTTTTAAAAATTCATTCTTTTTTCTATTTTTATACTATTTTTCAAGCCTCATTTGCAGAGCTTCTGCTTAAGAGTATCAATGCAGCTATTGTAATGATCACTCCACAAACCATAAGTGCTGTAGGCATTTCCATATAAACTATCATTCCAAATGCAAGAGCTGCTATTGGCTCTCCAGATGATAATATAACAGCGGTTCCAGCGTCCATATGATTTAATGAAATTGTAATGAATATGTAAGGCAATGCGAATGAGACTAATGAATGCAACAATAGGAATAATATGTTTGGAACTGGATTCAAGCTTACGAAATTAGCAATTTGGGTGAAATTGGTAAATGGAATTGTCACTATTGTGATTGTAATCAATGAGTATAATAGTATTGTAAATGTATGCCTTCCCATATCAATTGATTTTCTTGATGTAACTGAGTATATTGCCCAGAAAATAGCAGACCCAATACCTGCTATGATTCCTATCCATGAAATGTCAATTGAATTTTCTTCAAGAAGTCCAGTAACCAATGTACAGCCGATAAGTACAAGAATTACGCATAATACTTTAATTGAAGTGATTTTCTCTTTAAACAGGAAGTATTCCAATACCAGTACGAAAACTGGTGCAGTGCTCAATAATATAGCTGCAAGAGATAATGGAACAGTATTGATGGAGCTATTGTAACATAAGTTCAATCCAAGTATGCATAGTCCACACAGTACAAATAATGGAATATCCTCTTTATTAATCTTCAATAGGCTTTTATCAGTGAGGAATATGGCTATAGCTATGTAAAGAATAGCTATTGAAAATCTTAAAAAAAGCAATGTGGTTGAATCCACTCCATTTTCAGTTAATGTTCTGACAAATATTCCAGTGGATCCAAACATTATTCCCGCAATGATTGGTAAAAGCAAGTATATCTTCTTCATTATTTCACTTATTTTTTTTAATTCATTATATGTTATATATCTCATTTTATTAAATTTTTATCTTTCATTGATTAACTCATGTATTTTTCATATATTTTTCATATATTTTTCACATATTTCTCGTAATATTTTTTATCAATTTCAATTAAAAATGAATACATTTATATATTTTGTATGACAATTTAATAGTATACAAAAGTAATTCATGTAATACATTACTGAATTATTTTTATTGATTTAGAAAATTTTTATAAGATTTTTATTTAAATTGGGGGAGAGAAATGCCTGAAAATGATGGAAATAATGAGCAAAAAAGCAATAACTATGAATTTGACAACTCTGGATTCAAAGCTAAGGATTACAATGATGCAGATGAGTTTGACATTTGGGATTTAGAACAAATATTCAAGGATAGAGTTAAGATATTGCAGGATCTAAACACTGAATTCTGGGATGCTTACGAAGATTCCAAAACAGAGGCTTCAGGAAGAAAAGCTGGTGAAAAGGAAAGGTTGCAGCCTTTAAGTGTTAGAGTGAAACCTCATACCAAGAAATTCCTTAAAGAGGAATCCATTCTTTCTGCAAGAGAGATCTTGGAAATCTATGAAGATTACAATAATGGCAGTGAAGATTATATAAATTCATTAAAAAGAGATGAAATGCTTCTTAAGGAAGAGCTTTCTGAAATTGAATTGAAATTGCAGAATGCTAAAGAGTTTACAGAAAAGTTAAATGACATTAAGGAAGCAAAACAAAAAAGAAATGAAAAGATCAAGATTGATATTGAATAATATAGATTAACTTTTTTCTTTTTTTATTTTCACTTATTTTTTTTACTTTTTTTATTTTTAATTTAATTAATAAGCTATTTTTAACAAACTTTTTTTATTACTTTTTTAACATAATTTAATTATTTTCAAAAACTTTTATTTATCATGAATTTATAATTAAGTTTGATGATTAGTTATGATAATTGAAAAAGTTTCTAAAAATGAGGAATGGGAAGATTATTTCATAAAAAGCAAATCCTCCAATAAGCATTACATTATCACTTTTGACCTTTTAGAGGATACAGTAAGCTGTGACTGTGAAGACTTCAAATACCGTAGGGAAAACCTAAAATTTGGTGGAGTCAAAGTAAGCGATAAAGAAAATCATTGCAAGCACATAAAAAAGATTTTAGAAATTAGAGATAAGTTAAAATAAGTTAGAAGATTAAAAAAGAACCAATTTTCACAGTTTAAGTTTATATAAAATTTAAAAAAAGAAATAAAAAAGAAATAAAAAAAGAATAAAATAAGAATTATTAAAAAAGGAATAACCTTATTTAATAATTACATCCATAAATTCGAAATTATCCCCATCGAATAATCCTTTATCGGAAATTTTAATGGATGGAATAACTAGCAATGCCATAAATGCCATTGTCATGAATGGCGCTTCTATTTGACATCCTAATGCTGCTGCCATTTTATGTAAAACTTCTAATTTTTCAGCTACAACATACACATCCTCATTAGACATTAATCCAGCAATAGGAAGAGGCAATGAGTCTGAGAAATCTTCACTGACAACACTAATACCTCCCATATCGTCAATGACCTGATTTACTGCATCAGCCATCTCTTGGGAATTATAACCGATGACGATTATGTTATGTGAGTCATGAGCTACAGATGAAGCGATTGCTCCTTTTTTAAGTCCAAATCCTTTAACGAATGCGTTAGCAATGGTGTTTCCACCATAACGTTCTACAACTGCAATTTTTAAGACATCTTGATAAATGTCTGGTTGCACTACACCATCTTTTACAGGTAATGTTGCAGTTGCTTTTTTAGTTAAAAGGTCACCGTCAAAGCACTCTATTACATTGACTTCACATTCGTCACCACCATCATAATGTATATCAAAGTCACTTGCAGTCTTTTTAGTGGTATTGATTGTATTTCTAGGTTCGATTTCCGGAACGTCAAATAATACATTCTCTCCATCGAATACACATTGTCCACGAACATATGTTTTTAGGATATTGCAGTCGTAGATACTGTCAACAATTATAAAATCAGCGCTTGCACCAGGCACAATAGCTCCACAATTTATATTATAATGATATCCTGGATTGATTGTTACCATATTTACTGCTTTAAGAATATCAATTCCTAAATTCACTGCTTTACTAACTGATTTATCTAAATGGCCATCAATTAAATCTTGTGGATGCTTATCATCACTAACTATGAAATCGAATAAAGGAGAGTAAATTTTTCTCTCAAATATGTCTCTAAACATAAGACCCATAGGTCCTGAGAAATCAAGTTGTTTACCCGCTTCTTCTATATCAAAAAGGCCTTCCATATCCATAGCGGATGATCCATCACGGACCATAATTTTCATACCTTTTATCTTTTTCTCAAGAGCTTCTATAACATTACTGCATTCGTGGTCTGTACTTATACCTGCAGCAAGATATTTATCCAAATCTCCTCTAGTAACGAGTGGTGCGTGACCATCAATTGGCTTTCCATATTTTTTTGCCAATTCTATTTTCTTGTGCACCTCTTCATCGCCATTAATTACACCTGGGAAATTCATCATTTCTCCTAATGCTACAATTTCATCTTTTTTAAGCAAATATTCTATATCAGATGAATCTAAAATAGCGCCTGAAGTCTCAAATGCTGTAGCAGGTACACAGGATGGGGCAGTGAAGAAAAAGTTAAAAGGAACTTGCTTCGCATTTTCAATCATTGCTTCAACCCCTTCAATTCCCAAAACATTGGCAATTTCATGAGGGTCGCAAATAACACCTGTGGTACCATGACGAACTGCAATTTTAGCAAATTGTGCAGGTGTAACCATACTACTTTCAATATGAATATGTGAATCAATGAATCCTGGAACCACCAATCCTTTTACATCCATCTTAGGAAGGTCCTTTTCAGAAACTGTAATTGGGGTCACTTCTTTAAATAAACCGTCTTCTATTGTAATTCTAGCAGGATAAATAGTATCAGATACTACATCCAACATATATGCTGTAAATGACATCTTATTCACTCTCTTTTAAAAATTGGATTATGATATTATCAAACCAAAATATTTTTATCTTTTGCTTAAGTAATTCTTTATTTTCTGTATTATAAAAATTTTATGAAAAGTATTTTCAACACTATTATAAGTAAAGTTTTATAATCCAAATTCAAATATATTTATGATGGTGATTTGATGGTTGTAATAAGTAAATCATTAAAGATTAGTTCAAGTCATAACTTTCAGATTATAGACATTACAAAGGATATTGTAGCTATTTTGAATGAGACAAGTAAGGAAAATAAAATAAGTAATGGTATTGTTAACATATTTACAAAGCATTCTACAAGTGCCATTCGTGTAAATGAAAATGAAAAAGGACTTTTATTGGATTTTGAGAAAGCATTAAAAGACATAGTCAAGGAAAAGGACAATTATAAGCATGATTTTATAGATAATAATGCTGCATCCCACATTAGGGCATTCTTGCTTGGTTCATCTGAAACCATTCCTATAGTTGATGGAAGATTAGATCTTGGAACTTGGCAATCAATATTCTTTATAGAATTGGATGGTCCAAGAAGAAATAGGACAATTGATTTAACTTTTATTGGAGCATAATACATTTTATCATTAATTTTTTGTTTGGGGATTCATATGGAGTTATTGAATAATATTGATAAAGTCCACACTACTGAAATGGGCGTGGATAGAATAAAAAGAAACATCGATGTAGATGTTGAAGACATTGTAAAGTACTGCATAGATAAAATAAAACAGGATAATGCAGTTATTGAAAGAAAGGGTAAAAATTATTATGTAACTGTTGATGGTATAATAATAACTGTAAATGCATCCAGTTATACAATCATAACCGCTCATAAAGAGAAAAAATAGTTTTAAATTGCTTAAAATAATATTTTAAAATCATACTTAAAAACAGTGTGAATGCTTTTTTTTTTAAATTGTTTTGTAAAAATAGTTTTTTTTTAATTTTTTAATTGTTCTTTTTTAAAAATTAGTTTAGCTATTTGTTTTTTTTAACTTTTTTTTTGGATTGATTTAATTTTAATTTTGTAAAAAAAATAAAAGAGGGAAAATTAAATTTTCCCTTAATACAAAATTTTATACTTTTCTTCTTAATGTCACACCAACGATTGCGATTAATGACAATATAGCAATTAACAATGGATTACCGGTAGGTATTATATACGGTGGCTTATGTTCTTTTATTACGATTACAGTAGCGGAATCCTTATTATTTGAAGTGTCATTGTCAAAAGTATCACTTTCAACATATGCTTCGTTAATGATTTTTCCAGTTACTAAAGCCTTTACATTAATTATTAATGTTACCACTTCACCGTTTTCCATATCTCCAATTCTCCAAATTCCTGCTGCAGGATCAAAGTCACCTTTGGATGCTTCGAAACCAAGGAGTTCTAATCCTTTAGGCAAGAGGTCATATACACGAGCATTGACTGCTGTATCAGGTCCGTTGTTTATAACAGTAATAATATATGAGAATTTATCTCCAACATGTACCTTAGTTACATTAGCATCTTTAATAAGCATTAAATCAGCTATTGCTATAACTTTTATAGAACTGTTGTCATAATTATTGCTTTCATTTGGATCATAAGTTTCTGATGAAACAACAACTTCATTATCAATAATAACGTTAGTAGCATTTACTTTAGTTTTAATATTGATTGTTCTAGATGATCCATTTGCAAGATCTCCTAATTCCCAGACTCCAGTTATTGGATTGTATTTTCCATTGGAATCATCGGAAATGTAGATGATGCCTTTAGGCAATATGTCTTTTGCAATTGCATTAATTGCATCATTAGGACCGTTATTTACAACTTTGATAGTCCAGATAACTGTGGTACTGTTAAGACAATCTATACGATAGTGATCATTTGTTTTTGTAACTGCTAAATCAGCCAGTGGAATTGGGTCAATTGTACAGTTAACAGTTTTGTTTGTTCCGTTAGGAGCAACTATAGTAAGATTGTTAGTTAATTCTCCAATGGCCAATGCTCTGACTTTTACTTTTATCACCGCACTTGAGAATGCAGCAATATCTGTAATTGTCCAAGTGATTTTTTGTCCATTGATGACTTCTTTAATTAATTTAGCACCAGTTATACTTACAGTTTCAATAAACTCTAAACCATTTGGTAAACTGTCGATTACACTTATATTATTAGTGTAATTTATGTCTCCAGTATTGATAATGGTTAAATTATATACAACAGTCTCATTGTAGAATGGAGTTGTATCATTCACTGTTTTGTTTACATCTGGGATATCTATTACTTTAACGGATTTGTTTGCAACATTATTGGATAAGTTCCAGTCATCTTCATTGCAAGTGACGTTAACATAGTTAGTAGTCAAGTTTGTAACGATTTTTGCATAAGATCTTATTACTAATGTTACAGAAGTTCCGTTTTCCATAAATCCAATATTCCATTCACCAGTTTTTGAGTCGTATGTTCCTTTTGTTGCTGTGTAGTCAATAAATACAAACTCACTTGGGAATACATCTTTGAGTACGACATTTGTTGCATTTGTACCGTTTGCCGCATTTGAGACATTTATGGTCCAAATAGCAATGTCATCTACAAAGTATTCCTCTCTGTCGCTAGTCTTATTGGTTGCCACGTCAACGATTGGTTCTACTGTAATGGTTCTGTTTACAGTCATGTTGGTTCCTTTCGGAGTTTTGATTGTTAGGTTGTTTTCAAGG
>NZ_JBGUKT010000017.1:0-3901 GCF_045114555.1 Methanobrevibacter sp.
ATTTAGAGATAATAATGATAAAATTGTTGCCCCTGAATGGACAAAACTTGTTAAAACTGGTGTTCACAAAGAAAGAAAACCAGAAAACATCGACTGGTGGTATGTAAGATGCGCTTCTATCTTAAGAAGAGTTTATATTGATGGACCAGTTGGAGTAAGAAGTTTAAGAACCTTCTACGGTGGTAAAAAAGACAGAGGAGTTAACCCTGAAAAATTCAGAAAAGGTAGTGGCTCTATTGTAAGAGTAGCTTTACATCAATTAGAAGATGCAGGTTACGTAGAAAAAGTCGATGCTGGAAGAATTATTACTCCAGAAGGTAGATCTTTCTTAGATAATACTTCTGCTGAATTAATTAAAGATATTCCAGAACTTTCAAAATATTAGGTAGAATTAATTAGAATTAATCATGGAATATTTTTGATGATTATTTAATGGTTGATTCAATGAAAAATATTTAAATTAATGGGGTTTTTATTATGAGTGAACTTGATGAAATACGCAAAAGACGTATGGCTGAATTACAACAACAACAAGCAGCTATGAATGCTGATCCACAACAAATGGCACAGCAACAATTGCTAGAGCAGCAAGCTGCTCAACAACAAGCAGAAATGCAAGCTCAGTTAAAGCAAGCTATGAAACAGATTTTGACTCCAGAAGCTCGCGGTAGATTAGATAATCTCAGATTAACTAAACCGGAACTTGTTCAAAATATTGAGATTCAATTGCTCCAATCAGCTCAAGCAGGTTCTCTTAGAGGAAAAGTAACTGATGAACAACTTAAAGTTTTACTTAAAAATCTCATGGGTCAAAAAAGAGAAATCCACATTACAAGAAGGTAATTGACTAGTGATTTGGTAAAATGAAAGCTTGTGTTCTTTATAGCGGTGGCAAAGACAGTTCATTGATGGGAATTATCCTTGATCAATTAGGTTTTGATGTTGAACTCGTTACTGCTAACTTCGGCGTTTATGATTCATTTCATCCAGCTCAAAAATCTGCAGAGTCCATTGGTTTAAAGCATAAGGTTTTAAATTTGGACATTTCAATTTTGGAAAAAGCTGTTGATATGATTATGGAAGATGGTTTTCCTAATGATGGAATAAAGTATCTCCATGAAGCTGTTGTCGAGGAAGTAGCAAATCATTACGAACTTGTTGCTGATGGAACAAGAAGAGATGACAAGACTCCTAAGCTCAACAGAAATCAAATCAGAAGCTTGGAAGATAGAAAAGATATTCAATATATGAATCTTGATAGTTTTGGCTATAAGACCATCAAATATCTTGTAGATAAGTTTTTTGAATTGAAGCATGAAAAGAGCAATAAGGATACAAGTTCAGATTATGAGGTTGAAATCCGATTATTGATTGATAAGAAAGGAGGAAATTCCTCAGATATTTTCCCAGAACATTATCAAACTAATGTTAGTGGGCTAAAGAAACAGATCAATAGGATTTAGTTGTTATCATTGAAATTAAAATTAATTAAATTATTTTTCAAAATATCAAATTTATTATATTCGCGGTGAAAAAATGAGTAGAAATAAACCATTAGCTAAAAAATTAAGAATGGCTAAAGCTAATAAACAAAACAGAAGAATCCCTATTTGGGCTTATTCTAAAACTCAACGTAAATTAAGATACAGACCTAAACCTAGACATTGGAGAAGAAATGATCTTAAAATATAGGGGTGTTTAATATGGCAGAAGAATTAGAAAGAACTTATGTTATTCCACTTAGAAAAGTTAAAAATGTAAAAAGAACTATCAGAGCTCCTAGAGCTATTAGAGAAGTTCAAAACTTTTTAATGAAACATATGAAAGCGGAAGAAGTTAAACTTGATGCTTCTATTAATGAATTTATTTGGGAAAGAGGAATTCAAAAAATTCCATCTAAAGTAAAAGTAAACGCTGTAAAAGATGAAGAAGGTGTTGTTAAAGCAACTTTAGCAGAAAACTAATTTTGCTATGGCTATATTTAATCATCTTTTCAATCTATTAAAAATTAAAATTTATATAAGGAATAAAATATGCTTAAAAGAATAAATTTAACTGGAAATCCTAATTTAGGAGTTTACATATCCGTTAATGATGAAGTAGCTATTGTTCCTTTTAATCTTCCTACTGAAATGGAACCTGTGATGAAAGAGGTACTTGAAGTAGATTTAATAAGAACTTCCATTGCAGGATGCAATTTGAATGGAGTTCTCGCTACTGGAAATTCTAATGGTTTTGTTGTTTCTCCACACACTACTGATAGAGAAATAGAACTTTTAGAGGATGCAGGGCTTAATGTTGCAAGACTTCCTGGAAAATATACTGCAGTAGGGAATATCCTTGCAGTAAACGATTATGGTGCTATGGCAGGTCCAAACATTAAGGAAGAAACTATCAAAGTCATTGAGGATACCTTAAAGGTTCCTGTAGAAATATACCAATTCGCTGATTCCAAGATTGTCGGTTCAGCAAGTATAGTTACCAATAAAGGTGCTCTATTGCATAGGGATACCTTATCCGGTGAACTTGAACATGTTGAAGAGTTCTTCAAGGTTGAAGGAAATATTGGAACTGTATGCAAAGGTATGCCTCTTGTAGGTGCATGTGGTATCGCTAACTCTAATGGAGTTATGGTTGGAGAACATACCACCGGTCCTGAAATGGCTAGAATCGAAGAAGCTTTAGGCTTTTTGGATTTCGGTGATTTTTAATTTCATCATAGTTTAAGGATATGTTGTGTTAATTGATTATTTTCATTCAATATTCAATTATATGTCAGATGATTAATTATAGTATTATTAGGAAGGGATTCTTATGTTAACAAAAATTTATAGAATTAAAGGTAGTTTTGTAATGGGCAGTGAAACCCAAGTTTTCACTAAAGAATTCAAAGCTATCAACGAAGAAGACATTTATGAAAAACTTTATTCCATTTTTGGAAGTAAACATAGAATAAAAAGAAGTCAAATTAAAGTTGACTCCATTGAAGAAATTTCTGAGGATGAAGTAGAAGATCCTGTAGTTAAAGCAATTCTCTAGAGGGTCAATCATAATCTTAAGGTGTTAAAATGGAAGACCAGCAAAAATTACAACAAATTTTAGCTCAACTTGAAGTTTACAAATCCCAATCTGAATTATATCAAACTCAAATTGATGCAGTTCAAACTTCTCTTGCTGAAATTAAAATTTTAGAATCTACATTAGATGATATAAGTGGTAAAGACACTGTTGAGACTTTAGTACCTCTCGGTGCTGGCTCCTTCATTAATGCAGAGATTAAAAATGAAAATAAAGTTATTATGAGCCTCGGTTCTGGTGTAGCAGTATCCAAAACTTTTGAAGAAGCTAAAGAAACTGCTGCTCAACAAAAACAAGAGCTTGAAAATACTTTAGACAAGTTATTTGCAGATTTACAACAAATCACTAATATTGTAGCTCAGCTTTCTCCTCAAGCTGAACAATTAATGCAAAAACTTCAAGCTCAAGGAATGATGTAAGTAATGCTTTGTTTTTATTGAGTAAATAATAGATTTTTATCTATTATTCTTCTTTTTTTAACTATTTCTTATTTTATTTTATGTTTTTTATATTTTTCTTATCTATTTTTTTAAGATTTTAGACTTTTTTTATTTTATTGCACTGATTTTCGCATTGTTTTATGTTTCTTATATTTTTCTTGGCTGTTTTTTTTAAAATTTCAATAGCAAAGCTTATATTTCATATTTAAAATAAGTAAGTTTATTAATTTTTAAATATAAAAATAACTATTGATAAAAATATTTAAAAAATATTTAATAATATTTTAATAATATCTAAAAAATTTAAATTATAATACTTATTATTAGGCAGGGATAAACTTGTTTGATTCATTAAAGAAAAAATTTGCTGATGCAAGTGGTAA
>NZ_JBGUKT010000018.1:0-273646 GCF_045114555.1 Methanobrevibacter sp.
ATCAATTGTATCGTCATACGACATTATTTCATTATCAGAAATATCTTCCGCCGAAGCGGTCCCAACTAAAGATATTAAACAGAATAATATCAAAATAATTAAGATCGAATTAATTATTTTAGTATTGATAAAACGTCCTCCTTTTTTTAATAATTATATTATTAAAATCGATATGGTAAACCAGGTTTATCATACCGTGTATCTAGTTAAAAACTAGATATAGATGGGATGAAAATAAAAAAAGCTTTAGGTTGATGTTTTGTTTAAATTCATCCCATTTATATCTAGTTTAAATCTAGTTTAAATGTTAATAATGGATTAAGTGTTAACCATGTCAAATGATTAAGGGATCGAGTAAAAATAGCGAAATAACAAATCTTTTGAGATTCATTCCATATATGTTCAAAAATGCTCAAAAATTGAGCGAGGGGCCTACATCCTCTAAAGTTGGCCATCTTTTAAAAAACATGAATATTAACTTTTCAATTAATATTAGAAAATTTCGAATATAATTTCATAGAAATATCTAATCACACTATCAAAAAGACAATTTTTTTTGATAATATTTTTACATCAACCTAAATCAATTAACAATGTTAAGTATTATAATATTGATTATACCCCATATATAAATATTATCATATCATATATTGTTTTAATATATAGAAATGTATATATTTTATTAAATTAATTATTAGTTTAGTTAGTAAAGTTCAGATAAATTATGTAATTATATACTTTTTTTAAAAAAATAATGAATAAAATTTATGATATGTAAAAAATTGATGTATAACGAAGTAAACCAAAAATCAGGCCTAAAACCCGAGAAAATCAAAAAAAATTCAAAAATTCAAAATCAAATTTTTGACATGATTGTTGAATGATTTTTCTAAAATTATATTCATATGAAAATATATAGTCATATTAAATACAATAATAATTAAAGGAGTCAAAATATGAAAATTCTTGGAATTTGTGGAAGTCCACGAGAAGGTGCAAGTGAATTCTTATTGAAGAGGGCATTGGAAGAGCTTGAAAGTGAAGATTCATTGGAAACAATCTTTATAAGCGTAAGGGATAAGGACATTTCACCATGCACTCACTGCAACGATTGTGTGGAAACAAAGGGAAAATGTTCAATTCGTGATGATATGGATGAAATCTATGATGCCCTTAGGGAAGCTGACGGCATAATACTTGCAAGCCCCATTCATTTTGGAAGCATATCCGCTCAATTGAAGGCAGTCATTGACAGATGCCAAGCTATGATTATGGAAGATCTGGACATATTTAAAAACAAGGTAGGTATTTCAATAGTTGTTGGAGGCGACAGATCAGGAGGTCAGGAATTGGCTATCCAGCAGATAAACACATTCTACCTATTGAATAAAATCATTCCATTAAGCGGAGGATCCTTTGGAGCCAATTTAGGAGCGTGCCTATGGTCACAGGATGATGGTGCCGAAGGTGTTAAGAAAGATGAGTATGGGCTTAAGACATTGGATATGACAATAAGCAATTTTAAAGAGTTTTTATTGGAGTTTAAAAAACAATAGCTATCCATATTTTATCAAAACATATATAAGTAAAAATTAATATAATAAAAGTAATTTAGAGTAAATGGACATTTAATCACAATTTAATTGTTGATTTACTGTTTAAAAAAATAAACAATTGAAAACTTATTTTTATATTTAGGTGTAAATATGGGCGAGGCAACCGGAAGTTCTAAGGTAGCTAAAGGAAGTGCAATAATATTTATTGGAAATATTATCTTCCGTGTAGGAGGATACATCTATCGTTTCCTCATGGCATCACTTTTAGGACCGGCAGCATATGGAATACTTGGACTTACAACTCCATTTCAAGGAATATTCCAAGTTCTCTCTGCAGCAGGGCTTCCACCGGCAATAGCTAAATACGTATCTGAATACAATGCTCTTGATGAAGAGGATTTGGCTCGCCAAACTGTCTTTACAGCGTTGAAGATAATGGTCTTTTTAGGATTTTTCTTTGGGCTCATTATGGTATTCGTTGCAGCACCTATCATTACAGTATATTTCCAAAAGCCAGAGGCATTATTGCCACTTCAGGCTGTTGGTCTGATCACACCATTCAGTGTAATCGTTGGAGCATTCAGAGGTGCGTTCCAAGGGGTATATAAAATGGAATATATCCTTTATACACGTGCAATTGAACAGATATTCATGATTCTATTTGCTACTGCACTTGTAATACTCGGTTTATCTACCTTTGGTGCAGTATTAGGTTCCGTGCTTGGTTTTGCAGCATCTGCAGCATCTGCAGTTTATATATTCAAAAGGTATATGGGAAAATACATCCCTCCTGCAAACCCTGACTTCAAGTTCACATTGAGACAGGAATTAGGCCTTGCAAAGAAGCTCCTTTTCTTCTCAATTCCAGTTACAATTACAGCACTTGCTGAAATGGGTATCTACAGTATCTGCACATTGCTTATGGGAGGATTCTTAGCGGCATCTGCAATCGGTTACTTTACAGCTGCAGACCCTATATCAAGGCTTCCTTTGATTGTATCAAGTTCCCTTGCTACAACAATTCTTCCTGCAGCATCTGAAGCATTTGCCTTAAAGGATCAGGCATTGCTTGAAAAATATGTGGATGCGTCCTATAAGTACGGCATGTTCTTTGTAATTCCAATGTGTGTAGGAATAGCCATATTCGCTAAAGAGATTATGGGTCTTGTATACTTTACCAATTCTGCATACATGAATGGTGCAATGTCCCTTGCAATTCTTGTTATCGGTATGACATTCTACTCCATTTATACAATTTCCGGAAGTATCGTTCAAGGTATCGGTAACCCAAGAATACCAATGTATCTTTTGATATTCGGCTGTATCATCACATTAGGACTTGGATTGTACCTTATTCCAAATTATGGTATTGAAGGTGGAGCATTGGCAACTACAATAGCTTCATTTATAATGATGATTCCTATGTTCCTATTGCAGTTCAGACTGACCAAAACCCATGCCCCATATGTGTTTTTAGCCAAGGTTACAATAGCTTCAATTATCATGGCATTGCCTGTACTTGTGCTTCCAAGCAATAGCTATGGACTCATTGCAGGATTGATCATCTGTCCAATAATCTATATGATTGCAATCGTAGCACTCAGAACATTGTCACATGAGGATGTGGCAGGATTCAGAAAATTCACCAGAAAGTTAGGCCCATTAAAAGATAAGGCAAACAAGTTCATTGACTTCTTGGATAAATACAGTTCAGATGACTGAATCTTCAAATCATTACTTTTTACTCTTTATCTTAACTCTATATCTTAACTCTTTTTCTCACCCTTCATCATAAACTTCATTAGAGATTTTTTAGATTAGATAACCTTGTTAATTCATATCGAATCGGATTCTCCCATATTTTTTGATATATTATCGATTACGAAAAATCATCATATCGAAGCAAAACTCTTTAAAATAATTTATTTTCCATTATAATCAGTTTTAAACAATAATAAAAAAATAAAAATTCAAAAAAATCATACGAAATTCAAATAAAAAATCTTAATTATTAAAAAGTATAAAAATATATATCAGTATAAACTTTTGTACGATATAAATATTAAGGTAAAAGGGACGATTCAAATGACTGAAGTAAAAGCTGGTGTGGAATATAAAATTAATGTAGATGGAAATTCTTTTCTGTTGGATGAGAAGAAGTACAATCTATTGACATATATTAATGAAAATGAATCCATTACAGAAGCTGCAAAGCTTTGTAAAATTTCATATAGAACTGCATTAAACTATATTGACAAGATAGAATCAAGTTTGGATATTGCTATTGTAAACACCAAAAAAGGAGGCAGCGGTGGTGGAGGCAGTACCACCCTTACTGAAGAGGGCCAACTAATTCTCAAGGAATGCAAAAAGATCAATGCAATCATAGAACTCCACAAGGAAACAAATGAACTTGAAGCTGAAATTGTCAATATAAACAAGGAAAAAAAGGACATGACTCTAAAAATCAAAGATTTAGAGTTAACCATTCCGTTAAATAAAAATTATTCTATTGGAGATAAAATCTTAGCATTGATAAGCTATGATAATATTTCAATAACTTTAAAGCCACATAAATCAAGTGTTTATAAAGCATTGAACCCTCAAAACTCAAGTATACGAAACGTTTTGGAAGGAACAGTTACTGAATTGAAGCTAAACGACGAAACAGTTCGTGTCAGGATAACTGTAAGCGGAGTAGATATATATGCAGACATATCCCTATCCGCATTGAAGGATTTGAATCTTGAACTTGGAAAAGAGGTATTCATTTCATTTAAGGCATTGTCAGTAGCTACCTTAAAATTATAAAATCATAGGAAACAACTTAAAGTAATGAATTTTGTAAATAATTTTATATATAAAAATAAATTAACTAATAAATAGGATTATTACAAATTTATTCAATAGGTGATGCAAATTTTAAAAATTATAGTTGATGAGGACAAATGTATTGCATGTGGTAACTGTAAGGAAATTTGTCCAAAAGGTGGGTATATTTGGACAATTGAAGAGGTTGCTAGTGTATCAAATCTAGATTATTGCCATGTCTGTACACTATGTGCAATGAAATGCGGTCCAGATGCAATTAAAATAGAGAGAAATGCGCCTGATGAATGAATAATTAATCGTTGCTTTAATTAAATTATAGTTTAAAAATTTGCTGAAAATGGTTACAATTTTAAGTGAGTGATTCGATGACAAGAGTAGCTAATGCTTCAAGAAAAACATCTGAAACAGATATCGAAATAGAATTGAATATTGATGGAACTGGAAAATATGAAATTGATACCGGAGTCAATTTCTTCAATCATATGTTAGAGTCCTTTTCCAGACACAGTTTCATTGATTTGAAAATCAAGGCAATTGGTGATATAGAAATAGACGATCACCACACTGTAGAGGATGTAGGCATATTGTTAGGTGAAGTTTTCGCTGAAGCGATTGGCGACAAGAAAGGAATCAGAAGAATGGGACATGCCATTGTCCCTATGGATGACTCAGTTGCAACTGTTGCCATAGACATAAGCGGAAGAAGCTACTGCAATATGGACTTGGATTTCAAGCATGACAAGATTGGTGACTTAAGCAGTGATGTTATAGTTCACTTCTTTGAATCCTTTGCTTCCAGTGGTAAGATCAATATCTATGGAACCTGTGAAGGTGCAAATGATCACCACAAGGCAGAAGCCCTCTTTAAGGCATTTGCAAAATCATTGTATGATGCATGTAAAATAGAGCATGATGAAATCCTAAGCACTAAAGGTGTTCTTTAAATCTGAACACTTTATTTCTTTTTTTATTTATTTTACTTTAAAACATTAAATTATCTTTTCTTATCATTTTAATCTTTTATATCCCTAATTTTCACTTCAACTATTTAAATAAACTTATCTAATCATTTTAATCTTTTATATCGGTTGAATAATTAATTTTTAATCCCGATAACTGTTAAAATATTATCACAATACTTCTTAAATATTTTTAATCCTCAAAAAAATGAGAGCACTTTTGATTAGATTTATGATAATTTTTTTAAAAATCAAAGAAAAAAAAATTATAGAATGGAAAAAAGTATAAATTTTTAAAACGATTGAAAAGATAGAAAAATTAAAAATATGGAAAAAAGTTTTAAAACTATCAAAAATAATTAATTTAATTTAAAAAAAGAAAAATGTGAAGACGTATTATTTACGTCTTCTTCCTAAATTTGTAGATATTATCATTGCGAATGCCAATAAAACAAGCAATACTGGATTACCTGTCTTAGCTAATGCAGGTTCAATCTCACTGCCTTGATTTTCAGCAACAACCACGTCATCAGGATTTACATCCTCACCATTGCCATTGTCAGGGACTGTTTCGTTATTGCCAGTTCCATTATCCGGTTTTGTATTGTTGTTGTCATCAGTACTGTTGTTGTTTTCAGCTTCTGTAACAGCAACTATTTCAGAGGATGCCTCGTCATTGGATGAATTGACATCATTTCCATTTAGGCTTACAGTAGCAGAGTTTGAGTAATTTCCTGCATTGTCAATCTTGACAGTGACAGTTAACTTTACACTGGAACCATTGGACAATTCGCCAACAGACCATACGCCACTAGATGAATCGTAATCATCTGAAGATGCAGAGACAAATGTGAAATCAGCCAATTGACTGTCAGTAACCTTTACACCGCTTGAATCGTTAGGACCATTATTGGAAACGGTAATTGTGTATGTCACTTCATCGCCAACATTTATTTCTGTCTTGTCGACTGAGATGTCAATTGCCAAGTCAGAAACAGGATCAACGGTAAGTTTAGTTGAATAATCCTCGCTTGCCTTAAGCTCATTTGCTGAAACAGTGGATTTCAATTCCTTGGTTCCAACGAAGCTTGCCTTTGCAAGAATGGAAATGCTTGCTTCATCCCCATTAGCCAAGTCTCCAACAGACCATTCTCCAGAAGATGAGTCATATCCTTGACTTGAAGCCATCAACCTGCTCTTGGTAGAGAGATAATCAGAATCTGTAATGTTGTCAGATACATAAACCAATCCGTCAGGAAGAGTATTTTTCACAATGACTCCGCTTGCATCGTTAGGACCATTGTTCTTAACGGTAACAACCAATTCAACAATGTCATCGTAATTTACTTCGTTGCTGGAAAGGCTTATGGATACGCTTAAATCTGCTACAGGAATAGCCTTGACTTCAGGAGCACTAGCCTTATTGTCATCTGTATTGTTATCAAACTCTTTGGAAGTAACATTAACCTCATTGGTCAATGCATCCAATGAATTAACAGTAGCATACAAGGTCAAAGAAACCTCACTGCCAGAGTCAATGCTTGCGATTTCCCATACACCATTTCCTACATAAGTATCATCTGCTGAACTTACATTCATGCCACTAGGAACGGTATCTGTTACAACCACATTAGTAGCAGTATTCGGACCATTATTGGTTACAGTGATAGTGTAAGTGACAGCGTCTCCATAATAAGGAGTCATGATATCTACGGTCTTGACAATGCTCAAGTCAACTACAGGCTCAGCAACAACACCAGGTGCATCTGCACTATTGTCAGACTCTTCAGGATCATATTCATTAGCCCTGACAATGACACTATTTTCAATGGTGCCATTAGCAATTGCCCTGACAGTCAAATCTAAAGTAACCGGACTATTCGCAGCCAGCTTGTCAATATGCCATTTATTGGTTTGGTTATCGTATGTTCCAACGCTAGGTGAAGCGCTGACAAACTCAACAAGACTGCTTAAACTGTCATAAACATCAATATCAGTAGCATCGAAAGGACCTAAATTCACAAGATTGACTGTATATGTAATCAAGTCCCCGACTTTTACAGTTTTTTTGTCTACGGTTTTGTTGATTCTCAAATCAGCTACAGACAATGCCTTTATGGTGCTGATATTGTCTGCATTGTTGGAATCGTTGGAGTCATGCTCGCTGCAGCTTACGCTAACATAATTGTTAATGTCGCCTGCTGAAGTGACATTTGCGACTATTGCCAAAACAGCAGTATATCCACTTCTCAAATTAGTGATATTCCAAATTTTGCCGTTATAGGTTCCTATGCCGGTCTGGCTGGAATCCAAAGCAAGATGGGAATCCAATGCTTCCTCAACGACTACCTCAGTAGCATCACAAGGCCCGTGATTGTGAACTTCTATGGTAAATTCTATTTGGTCTCCGACATGAACCTCGCCGGAGGCTACATTGACCTTTTTAGTGATTTGCAGATCAACTAGAGGATGAACAGTGACAAGAACTTTAGTGCTGTTAGAGAAATAATTTTCGTTTCCGGCAAAGCTAACAGTGATATTGGCCTCACCAACGCCTACAGCAACCATATTTCCATCTTCATCAACAGCAACAACGCTTTCATTGCTGGAAGCATAATCCAATACTCCCGCATTGGAAGGATCTAAAACCGCACCAATATTGACTTGATTCCCTATATACAAGTCAAATGAATCGTTGACTTTGATGGATGTTGGAATCCTATTGTCACTTACAGTGACTGTGACTGTTGCGTTTGAAGGGGCATAATCGTCATTTCCTGCAAAGCTGATAAATACAGTAGTGGTGCCTACAGCCTTAGCCTCTAAATTGCCATAACTGTCAACTACTACAACGCTTTCATTATTGCTTGTGTAGTCTAAAGAACCAGCCCCACTAGGATTCAAGACTGCATTAATCGCATCAAATTCACCAACCATATATGCCAATGCTTCCGGAGCATCAATCCAGGTAGGAGTAATGACACGAACAATAACTTCCTTGCTAGCGGATTTATGGTTTTTATCAACAAGAGTGCTTAACTTTACAGTATAATTGCCTACATCCAGACCAGTGACAATTACTTTTCCATCACTTACGGTAAAGTTATAATCAATGCCAACATACAAGATGGAACTGCCTTTTTTGATGCCGGTTATAGTTACAGTACCATTTTCTGCGGTATAGTTCAATTCAGCATCACTGCCTTTGACAATGGTTGTTCCATTTGCATCAAGACTGGAAGAAGCCTTATAGACATTGAATGAAGTCCTATTATGTGTATACATATAAGGTTCACCCTCTTCAAACTTAGTGAACTGAACATAAGCACCATATCCATCCTTTACATCAAGCAAAGCAGGAAGACGTATAATTTTCCCATTTAACTCATTTTCAGCTACAGTGACATTATAAGCCAATACATTTCCCTTTTTAACGTCATCATTGGAAAATGTGACATCATAGCTTGAATTGGCAAGGTAAATGGTATAATTTCCTGAAACATTAGTGCTTAAATTAACAACAAGGTCTTCGCCATAAACAGCATCAGCAACATTGATCTTAAGAGTGTTGTTTAAGTAATTCAAAGATATAAAAGTACCTTTCTCCTTACCACTTCCTGTATAATAACTATCATCTGGATGGTATGCTTCATAGGAATACACTCCATATGGGAGAGTCTTATACTCATCAAAGAAAACCTGACCATTAATATTGGTTTGCTTTGTAATATTTAGCTTTGCTTTTCCAAGACCCGGAGTAAGGGAATTCCAAACTACTATAGTAATGTTTATACCTGCCTCTTTATTGCTGTTTATAGGAGAGTCACTGGTTACAAAAGAACCATCCCAATAGGTGACATTTTGGAAATTAACACTACCGTAATTTTTAATTGCATTAATGTAATCTTCTTCACCTTTAAAAGTGAAGACTTTGGCATATTCTTGGGAATCCTCAGTTAAACTTACACTATTTGCTTTATTATACCTGAAAGTAGAATCTGCTATAAGGGAAATATTTCCTAGATTGTCTATTGCACCACCATAACTAGCGGAATTGTACTCAAAGGTTGAATTTGCAATAAGTCCTAAATTTTCAACAATTGTGATTGCACCTCCATAATTAGCGGAATTGCGCTCAAATGTTGAATCTGCAATTATAGCCTTTTTAGATTCTTCACCCATCCAATAGATAGCACCGCCGCTAAAGGAAGCGGAGTTTTTCTTAAAGGTACAATTTGTAATGCTAGTGTGATCACCTGAATTTTCCAAGCAGATAGCACCACCAAAAGATAATAAAGAAGATGCTTTATTGTTTTCAAATAGAGAATTGGATATTTGGCAATTTTTTCCTACAAAAAGGATAGCACCACCAAGATTAGCCGTATTGCCTCTAAATTGACAGTTATCCACTTTAATATTATCTGCACCTGCCCAAGAATAAATAGCAGCCCCATATCTTCCCGCTTGATTATTAATAAATTGGGAATTAGATATTACATCATTACTACCCATTACGAGAATAGCACCTTCACTCTCAGCATAATTGTTTTTAAAAATACAACCATCAATAGTACTCCGATGATCGATTTTAATAGCACTTCCTGAAGTGGCACGATTATTTTCAAACCTGCAGGAAAATACTACACTTCCATGATCAAGTTCGACCGCACCCCCCATTTTAGCAGTATTATTTATAAAGGTAGAGTTAGATACTTTAGATTCGCCAAAAATACTGATAGCGCCACCCGTATCATCTATAACACTATTTGATATAAAAGTGCAGTTTCTAACATGGGCGAAATTCGTATTGAGAAAAACAGCACCCCCAGAACTAACTTGAAAACCTCCTACCTCATTTTCAATAAAGGTACAGTTCTCAATGAGGGCAGTACTCACTTCGTTCCTCCTATCTGTTATATATATAGCGCCACCTTTTGTACTAGCAAAATTTTTAGTGAAAATACAATTAAATATCTTAAGATTTGGAACAGCCTGACAATAAATGGCACCCCCCTCATAGGTTCCTGTGTACCATGTACCGTCATAATAATTATACGCATTTGTAAACTTAATATTAGTTAAATTAACATCTTTAGCATATGAAATAAAAAGTATACGAGTAGTTTTCATTCCATTTAATGTTGCATATTGATCAGACCTATTGGCACCAATTATATTGATAGGTTTATTAATAGTAATCTGACTAAGCCCAATATATGTACGGCCATTTAGATAAATGGTATCCCCAGGGTTTGCCATATCAATTGCATCTTGAATATTTTGAAAGGAACCTCCATTAAGATTGATGTTCTTGCCTAATTTAGAGCTTTGCAAGACATTAGAAGAAGAATCCTTAACATTTTCACTTGAATAATCCTCTTCTAGGGAAGCGTTTGTTGAATCTTGCTTAAGGGTTGCAACATCATCTACAGAATTCTCTTCATCAATTGACAGATCTTGAGTGGCTAAATCTGCATTAATGGAAGAATCGGGAATAGATAAATCGCTTGCATCTTCAGCTGAAACATTGGATAAACAGGTTAAAAGAGTAAAAATGATTAAAATACCAAGTAACAGTTTCCTTTTGCTTTTCGTTTTTTCACCTCCTTTTACAATCGATTAAATAAAAAATGAAAAAAATATTTCATTCAAAAGCACTTGAATAAAAAAATAAAAATAATATAAAGTTTTATATTAAACCATTAATTTAATAGAGCTTGAAAAATTTATCGCCTCATTTAAAAATGTTAAATAAATTGAATATTCACAAAATATTTCTTTCATTATTTTATATAAAACTATTATTATATAAATGTATATAGCTTAAAAAATCCTGAAAAAATATATCGAAATGTTCAATTATGATATGGAAATTAGATTAATGTAAAAAAAGAAAAATGTGAAGACGTATTATTTACGTCTTCTTCCTAAATTTGTAGATATTATCATAACAAATGCCAATAAAACAAGCAATATTGGATTACCTGTTTTTGCTAATGCAGGTTCAACAGCACCAGCTGGATTTACATCCTCACCACTGCCATTATCCGGAACAGTTTCATTGTTAATGTCAGGGCCATTGTATGGATCTGTCTCATTAAAAATGTCAGTTTCATTGTCTGGTTCTGTCTCGTTGTTGTTTTCAGCTTCTGTAACAGCAACTATTTCAGAGGTTGCCTCATCGTTGGATGAATTGACATCATTTCCATTAACGCTTACAGTAGCGGAGTTTGAGTAATTTCCTGCATTGTCAATCTTGACAGTGACAGTTAACTTAACGCTGGACCCATTGGATAATTCGCCAACAGACCATACTCCACTATCTGCACTATAATCATCTGAAGATGCAGAAACAAATGTAAAATCAGCCAATTTACTGTCAGTAACCTTTACACCGCTTGCATCATTAGGACCATTGTTAGTTATGGTAATTGTATATGTTACTTCATCCCCGACATTTATTTCTGTCTTGTCGACTGAAATGTCAATTGCCAAGTCAGAAGCTGGATCAACGGTAAGTTCAGTTGAATAGTCCTCGCTTGCCTTAAGCTCATTTGCTGAAACAGTGGATTTCAATTCCTTGGTTCCAACGAAGTTAGCCTTTGCAAGAATGGAAATGCTAGTTTCATCACCATTAGCCAAGTCTCCAACAGACCATTCGCCAGAAGATGAGTCATATCCTTGACTTGAAGCCATCAATCTATTCTTGGTTGAGAGATAATCAGAATCTGAAACATTGTCAGAAACATAAACCAAACCTTCTGGAAGAGTGTTTTTAACGAGTACGCCGCTTGCATCGTTAGGACCATTGTTCTTAACGGTAACGACCAGTTCTACGATGTCGTCATAATTTACTTCGTTGCTGGAAAGGCTTATGGATGCACTTAAATCTGCTACAGGTGTAGGGTTGACGACTGGAGAGCTTGCACTGCTATAGTCAACGCTTTCAACATAAGCGTCCACGCTATCGACTTTAGCACTTGAACTCAAAGGATCAAGAGTATTTACAGTTCCACCAATCTCCAATTTCGCAGTATCTCCTTCGTTAAGGCCATCTATAGTCCATTGGCTGGTTTGAGAGTCATATGTTCCAACGCTAGGAGTGATGGTCATGCCGTCCAAGCCTTCCGGTACAGTGACATTGATTACCAAATTAGTTGCATCAGACGGACCGTTGTTAGTCACGCTTGTAGCGAATCCGATTGAATCGCCGAAATCAGGACTTGTATTGTTTACTTCACTGCTCACAACCAAATTGACAACAGCTTCAACAAGAACTGAATCTGAACTAGCTTTATCATTGGAGTCATTTAAGTCCTTTTCGTTAGCGCTGACAGATGCAGTGTTTGCTATAGTGCCATTGCCTATAAGCTTGGTTACTAAAACCAACTCTTTAGATTCCTTGCTTGCTAAGTTTCCAACTGTCCAAACGCCATTGAAATCAATTCCATTGCCGTCAACTGTAGCGGAAACAAGCTCAACAAGATTAGAAAGCTCATCACTTACATTTATGCCAGTTGCAGTGCAAGGACCATTATTGGTTACACTGATAGTGTACTTAATGGTATCTCCAACTTTAGCGCTTGTTGAATTAACCGCTTTGCTAATGCTTAAATCAACAACAGGAACAGCACTGACAGAATCAGATTTAACTGCATTGTCCTTTGTATTGCTATCAAACTCTTTGGAAGTAACATTAACCTCATTGGTCAATGAATCCAAGGAATTAACAGTAGCATACAAGGTCAAAGACACTTTACTGCCAGAGTCAATGCTCGCTATTTCCCATACACCATTTCCTACATAAGTATCATCTGCTGAACTTACATTCATACCACTAGGAACGGTATCTGTTACAACCACATTAGTAGCAGTATTCGGACCATTATTGGTTACAGTAATTGTGTAAGTGACAGTATCTGCATAATAAGGAGTCTGATTGTTTACAGTCTTGACAATAGCCAAATCAACTAGAGGATGAACCTTGACCAATACTTCAGTACTGCTAGAGTAATAGTCATCGTTTCCAGCAAAGCTTACTGTGATATTGGCCTCACCAACGCCCTTAGCGACCATATTTCCATCTTCATCAACTGTAACAACGCTTTCATTGCTGGAAGCATAATCCAATTCTCCAGCATTTGAAGGATCTAAAGAAGCGCCCATATTAACTTGATCATTTACATGCAAATCAAATGTATCATTCACTTCAATTGATGTCTGTACCCTGGAATTAACAACTGTGATTAGAACTGTTGCACTTGAAGGAGCATAGATCTCATCTCCAGCAAATCTGACAGTGACATTGGCTTTGCCTATGCCTTTAGGAATCAAATTTCCATTGCCATCAACTGTGACTATGCTTTCATTTCCGCTTTCAAAAGTTAAGCTTCCAGCTCCATGCGGATTTAAGGTTGCAACAATAGAACCTAAACCATCAGCAAATAAATTTACTGTTTTAGGAGCATCAATGCTGGTTGGAATGAGAACATTTACAGTTACTTCCTTGCTTGAAAGATTATGATTGGCATCAACGACAGTGGTTAGATTAACAGAATACTTGCCTGAATCCAATCCGCTTATTATGACCTTATCATCACTTACAGCAAAGGTGTAATCAGTGCCGTTTTCCAATATGGAATTGCCTTTTTTAATGCTAGTTACGGTTACTGTACCATTTACTGCAGTGTAGTTCAATTCAGCATCACTGCCATTGAGGATAGTTGTTCCATTTGCATCAAGACTGGAAGCCGCCTTATAGACATTGAATGAAGTCCTATTGCGTGAATACATATAAGGCGCACCATCTGCATCATTGGTAAACTGAACATAAGCACCATATCCATCCTTTGCATCAAGCAAAGCAGGAATTTGTATGACTTTACCATTCAATTCATTTTTAGATACGCTGACCTTATAAGCCAATACATTGCCTTTGCTGACATCATCATTGGTAAATGTAACGTCATAGCTTGAATTTGCAATGTAAATAGTGTAATCTCCTGAAACATTTGTGCTTAAATTAACAACAAGATCTTCGCCATAAACCGCATCGGCAACATCAATCTTAAGAGTATTCTTTTTGTAATCACTCTGTCTTAAATCAAGGGTATGCCATATATAATTTGATTGAGTGTAATAACTATCATCTGGATGAATTACTACATATGTATATGTAGTCTTTCCAAATGGGGCAGACTTATACTCATCAAAGACAACTTGGCCATTGATATTGGTTGCTTTTGTAAAAGTTAGCGTTTGACCTGAAGCTGTTAGACCTATAGTAATGTTTATGCCTGCTTCCTTATTGCTTTTTATAGGAGAGTCGCTAGATACTAGTGAACCATCCCAATAAGTTACATTCTGGAAATTAACTTTGGCAGAATCACCAGTTTTAATAGCATTCATATAATCTTCATTTCCTGTAAAAGTATAGATTTTAGCATCTGATTGGGAAGTCTCAGTAAGACTTGTAGTATTTGCCTTATTGTTTATGAATGTAGAATTTGCAATAAGGTTCAGATTATGAAGAATCGCTATTGCACCACCATAAACTGCAGAATTATGCTCAAAGGTAGAATTTGCAATTACAGCCTTTTTTGAAGTATCATTCATCCAGTATATAGCACCGCCGTAAATAGCATAGTTTGCATTAAAGCTACAGTTTACAATGCTAGAGGAATCAGGAGTATCTTCAATATAGATAGCTCCACCAAAACCTACATAATTATCATCTACTCTATTATTCTCAAATAGTGAATCGGATATTTGGCAATTCTTACCGTAAAAAAAGATGGCCCCTCCCCTTTGTCCAACATGATTGTTAATAAATCGGGAGTTTTCCACTACAATACTGGCACTATCAGACCATGTATAAATGGCAGCACCATAATTTTTTGCATAATTATTGTCAAATATGGAATTATTTATTACTAAATTTTTAGATTGTGCAGCAATGGCCCCTTCACTACCTGCATTATTCCTCAAGAAAGTACAATTATCTATAGTGAAAGAGCTGATAGAATATATAGCACTCCCAGTTGCAGCACTATTTTCTACAAATTTAGAATTAATAATGCTACCTCCGTTTAGCCGTTTAAAAATGGCTCCACCTCTAGAGGTACCATCACTACCGATCACCCTATTATTCTCAAAATAACAAGTTGAAATGACACCGTTTCCATCATCCTCCCATTCTATAGCGCCACCCGCTTTACCGGCAGAATTATTCTTAAAGGAACAATTGAAAATATAGAGATCATCAGCAGTAACAATATTAATAGCAGCAGCATATGTAATTGCCACATTATTTAAGAAATTGCAATTTAATATATTATTATTATTACCTTTTATTAAATATATGCAGCTACCAGTGGAACCTGTGGCACGACCATTATCACGACCATAATTGCTATCAAAAGTACAATTTAAAATAGTGGAATATGAAGACTGTAGATATATTGCACCTCCATTATATGCAGAATTGTTTGCAAATACACAATTTTCAATATGTTGATTACTAGTTTTAGAGGCATAATAAATTGCTCCTCCACGAAAATCCAGTTCATAAGTAGAAATGGCAGAATTATATTTAAAGGCACAATTCTTTATAATACCATTGCTGCCACCCCAATAAATAGCACCTCCATGTGGATCCTCATTCTCCTCAACTTCACCACTATAAAATTCGATGTTGATTAAGGTTACATCATTTGCAGTGATATAAAACATACGAGAAAGAACTTGTGCATATAAAAATACATGTTTATTTTCAAAACTGGAGTTTCCTATTATTGTAATGGGCTTATTAATAGTTATATGGGTTCCGGATCCAGTATACATATTATTAGCATTACCTCCATTTAAATAAATAGTGTCTCCAGAGTCTGCACGGTCGATTGCATCTTGAATATCTTTAAAGGTAGTTCCGCCTACACTGATATCCTTGCCCAATTTAGAGCTTTGCAAACTGGAAGAATTCTTAATCAGATCATCCTCTAAATAATCATCCGGGGAAGCATTAGTTGAATCTTGATTAGCAATTGCAACATCATCTATGCCAGTTATAGGTTCTTCATCAATTGATACATCCTGAGTGCTTAAATCTGCATCAATGGAAGAATCTTGAATTGCTAAACTGCCTGTATCTTCAGCTGAAACATTAGATAAAAAGATTAGAATACTGAAAATAATTACAATACCGAGTAACTGTTTCCTTTTGCTATTCGTTTTTTCACCTCCTTTTACAATCAATTGAGTTAAAAGATGAGAAAAATATTTCATTCAAAAGTTCCTGCATAAAAAAATAAGTACAGAAAAAAAATTTTATATATTGAATTATTGAAATTTATGAAAAATCAAATAATTAAAAATGATAAATGTCTTTTTCAATATTGTATATAAAACTATTATTATATAAATCTATATATTTGAAAAATGTCTTAAGTTAAAATAATTGAATTTAAAAAACAAGTGAATGAAAAGCAATGCAAAAAAGTTTTTTTAAAAATTAAAAATTGAAAATAAAAATCTATTATGAATTTAATTAGAACTTATCTAAACAGATTCCATCAACTGCCTTTATCTCGCCATTGCATTTTGGACACTTGTTCCTTGATAAAATATACCTTGAAACAATGCTGTTGCAGTTTGGACAATGGTAGTCCCTGTTTGAATAGAAGTTCCAATACAAGCCCACAATGTAAAAATCATCCTTTAAATCTGTGTCCTTTATAAAGGGCTTTAGAGTCTTGTTGTCTATTCTTTTGTCCTTTGCCAATTTTTCTATCTTTTCGATTGCACTATCCTGATTGTACGGCTCTTTTATATTGGATATGACATAGATCTTTATCTTCTTGTCACATCCTGTGCAGTAGGTTTCATAAATGTCTCCGGATATTCTTGAATTCAAGTCCAGATCCATGGTTGTGCTAAGTAGAATATATTCCTCTATATTGCCTTCATCATTTAGGCAGAACAACAATGGCCCCTGGTCTTTCCATCTGAAACCACAGTCTTCACATTCAAAATAATCTATTGATGGCATGATTAAACCTTTGAGACTTTTGATATTTATTTTTTAATGATCGAATAAGCTAGATTTTCTTTAAAGACTTAACAGATTAAATATAATATTATAAAAAGACTTAATATTATAACGAAATGAGAGCAATTTTATAATATGAAATCAATATTATAACAGTTTAATCATAATTTAACGAAAAAAGACACCTAGATAAATATTTCGAGGCCAATAAGAGAATAAAAAAATAATGCTATTCACCACAAATAAAAATACTTCAAAGAAAAGTTGGTTTAAATACGAATGAAATCTAGGGCTAAAAAACTTTAAAATTGAGATGAATAAAAAGAAAAAAAGTAAATTTTGGATTTGATTTGAGATTTGATTTATTTGATTTGATTTGAATTTGTTTTAAAAAAGAAAAAAGAAAAATAAGTAGCTGAAAAGCTACTTAATCCTCGACACTTATTCTGGTTTGCTGATTAAATCAAGTTTGCAACCAACGTTACCTTCTTTCATGTGAGGGGTTCTTAATACAGTGTCGTTGGATTTTTCAATTTCTCTTGCTTCAGCTGCTAATGCAGCAGCACATGCAGCCATTTCGTGAGCAGCAGCTACTAAAGGAATGAAGTTTTCGAATCCTTTGGTCATGAAACAACCTTTCATGTCTAAACCTGCTACAGCGCCAGCCATTTCGTATGCAGCAATAGCTTTTGCTTTTGCGTATGGGTTTTGGAATTTAGCAGCTTCTACAGCTTTTTCAGCAGTTACAATGAGTTTAGGTAATTCGATTTCGTTACCTGCTTCAACAGCTTCGATTACACCGTCAATGGTTTTTTGTACTAATCTTAAAGCACCGGTTTCAGCTAATACCTTAATGATGTCAGCGTTGAAAATAGCCATTTCAGTTGGGTCTAACCATTCTCTTTTTGCACCGATCATTGGGTCTGCCATAACAATAATGTAACCTAAACCTTGTTCGTCCATTTCGTCTTTCTTACCTTTACCAGGAGCGTCACCAATGATAATAGCAGGAATATCTTCTGCAGATAATAATTCTCTTGCTCTAGCAGGACCAGGTGCTGCTGGGTTTGGGCTAATGAAAATACAGAAATCTGGGTCGAATTGTTTGAACTTAGGTACAACGTCTTCGACTTGTTCAGGGTTCATTTTTGCTCCAGATCCAAATACTCTTACGTCGATGTTTGGTCTGTCTGCTCTTTCGTCTAATAATAAATCTAATATTGGTGAAGTACCAATATTACCACTTCTTAATATAGCGATTTTAACTACCATAATATCACAATAATATTTATAGTATTTGCTTATTATAAAGTTAATGTAAAAAAACAAATAAAAAACTTTATATATTAGAATAATTTTTTTTAAAATTTATGAAAAATTATTGAAAAAAATAAAGAACAGAAAGAAAGTATTTTGAGAAAAAAAGGAATATTTAAGCTAATCTAAAAAATTTTGAATCTTGAAAAAATTACCAAGATTTTAAAAAAAAATATAATTATTCTTTTAGATAATTATCAATTTTTTCACCAAAAATATTGTTGTAAAATTGAATGATGAAACCAACTGTAATAGCTGAAAAAATGGTTCCTTCACGAACCCCCTCAAGGTGGCCTATGAATACCAATGCCAAAATGACACCAATACTTACAACAGTAACATCAAAAAATGGCTTGACCTTACCCCAATCCTTGTTCAGCACTTCACCTATCGCCACTACAGCACCGTCTCCTGGAAGCATGGTAATGTCTGACTTTACTTCAATGACAAGCCCGAATGCAAGAACAAGGCAGCTTATTATAAGCAAAATCCATTGGATTATATAATTTGTTGGATTGATGAAGTCAATTAAACTTAAGTTAAAATCTATCATATAGCCAAATAGAATGCAGACAAGCATTTGAGCTATTTGTGATAATGTGATTTTTCTCAAAAGCACCATTTGGAATATGACAAGCAAGGCATTGAAAAGTATTGTGAATTCTCCTACAGTCCAAGGAAAAGCAACAGCCAGAACAGCAGGAATGCAGGATATAGGGGGAGTTCCTAAAGTGGACTTAAGAGATAATGCAATGCCTAAAGACATTATTGTCACCCCAAGAATAAGTAAAATGTATCTGATAATTAATTTTTTATCCATCCTCATCTCCATTCTAAAACCTTTCCTACCAATTAAAAAAAATAGTATTCCATTTAAATTTAAAGGGATTATGATATTTAAAATTTTTTGATGATTTATTTAAGTATTGTTTTGGTTTTCAATTTTTAAAATATTTAAATGATAAGAAATAAAAAATAATTAAAAAATACTAAAGTTTTAGGTGAATCAATTGAAAAAAGTTAAGATTACTGTCATGAAAAAAGTTAGGCATGACGACTTGATTGAAAAGTATGAAAACCCATTGGAACATGAATGCGATGTTGAATGTGGAGATGTCTTCATAGCTAATGGTTGGGAAAAGCCAGAGAACTTCTGTCCTAGTGCATGGGAAGTCTTATCCCCATTTGTAATGGCTTTGGCTAATGGTGCAGAAGACCTTTATGATGGTTGGATGAAGAATAAGAAATCAGCGATGATCTCCTGCAATGATGGTTTCCGTCCTGTAAGCTTTTTGCTTGAAACCATGAAAGAAGATGCTGATTAAAAAAAGAAAATTGAAATTAAAAAAATTGAAAAGAAAAAAAGTTAAAAATTAGAGATAAAAAAATTATCTGTATACTTTTCGGCTATTCCAAATTTGCTTAGTGGATTTAAAACCGCTTCTTTTTAGTGATTTTTCATCAAAGTCATTTATCAAATCCACTAATCTTTCAATAGCTGTCTCACTATTTTTTACAAGATCTGATTCCTTTTGGTCTGGGAGATTTTCAAAGGCCTCTGGAATTTCATCTATTTTAACGATTGGTATATTAAGTTCCTTTGCCAAATCCACACTTCCGTGGGTTTTGTGAAATCCTTCTATTTTTAATGATGGGATGTTGAATACTCCCGCTTCAATGGTCATTCCCATACCTGCAGCATATATTAGGTGTGATGCAGCATTCATAAAGCTTAACATGTCCACGTATTGAGGCAAGACCTTGATGTTTGGGGAAAGAACCAATTCCTTAACCATATCCCTATCAAATCTGTAAGGTGCAATCAATGCCTTAAGATTAAGCTCTTCTACAGACCGTATCAATGGTTCAATATCATCATCCTTCAAATCTCCACCAAGAACCACAAGGACAAATTCCTTCATTCCATATTCTCCGTAGATTTCATCCTTATCGATTAAATTATCTTCTTTTATAAAGTTGTCAACATATTTTGCCATAGGATAACCCTCGATATTGACAACATTTTTCAGCCCATAATGGTTCTCCAGATATTCCTTATAGGCATTTGAAGGAACAGTTACAAGGTTGGCTTGTGAAATTACTTCTATCGGATTATAAATATCCTGCTCTATATGCAAAACCGGAATTTTCAAGATATTTGCAGCTACAATGGCTTTCCTAACATCCCCTGCATTTCCTGCAGTAATCAGTAAGTCAATGCCTTTTCCCTTAAGGGCATTGAATGACTTTAAGATATCCTTTGAAATTAGGTATGCCAATTTTCCAGTAGAATTCTTTTTCCCCCTTCTGCCTTCTCCAATAGAATATGTCTCATCACAATAAGGTTCGAGGAAATCCTTTGAAGATTCTCCATGATAAAGGCCGATTAACTTATTGATCTTAAAGCTTAATTTGCCTTCCTTTTCCCTTTCCCTCAACTTTTCTATGATTGGAATTATTGTTTTGGATGGAGTGATTTCTCCTGCAATGGCTATGTTTTTAGATTTCATGATTTGCACCCCTTAGGTAATGGATGATAAGTAAAATTCCGATAAAATAGAATAGCCAAACCACGACATCAGTTGGGCCTGTTTCTATCCAGATGATTGTTTGTGCAAGCAAAATTCCATAAAATGCTGTAAAGATGCTTTTCTTATGGTTTTGTATGCCATGCAATGTCTTTAAGATAAATCCTAATAAAAACATTTGAAGGAGCATTCCTACAATACCAAAATCAAGTAATGCAGGGCCGAAAATTGTAGATGTTATTGAATGAACTCTACCAATTGTAGCTTGGCCAACCAAAACCCTTGCATCTGAATGTGTAAAGAATCCTGTCAATGTTGTGTAGAATAGGTTTCCCATTGTAGTGAATTGATTTTCAATGGCCTTGGAAAGTATATTCAATGTAAATGCAGCCCTATAAGAGACCAATTCAATTGGATTCAATGACCAATGCTGCCAGCTGATGGCTTGAACTGCAATGAATCCAACTGCCAAGAGAACAACTGCAATAGCCAAAATAGCTAAAATTATGTATTTCACATCAACATCACGTGTGTAATACAAAGTAATGAGGGCAGATAGCATGATTGCAATAGGAGTGGTCCTATATCCTGTAAGGGCAAACAATACCAAACCAATCACTAGCAACAGATAATGTGATTTTCTATTGTATTTTGCAAGCAAGACATTGATGGAAGGCAAGAAAATTATGTAGGATATAAGCCAAATTTTAGTTGCGGCCTTTGCCTTTAATGTAGCTGAAAAAAGGGGTATGCCACCCAATAATGCTATGTTTATAATCTGCAATAGAATACCCAAAGAAACAAGTCCCACAATAATCAATTCATTTTTTGAATATGAATCAGATAATGATAATTTCTCAGTATATAAATTTTCTTTAGTTGTGGAACCAACATCGGCTTTAAAATTATTATTCATGAAATAGTTAGATATGAAAACACCAAAAATAAAGAATAAAAGCCCTAAACCGATATAAAGATACAATTCTAAATTAGGAGCAGGCAATTCACGATAAAAATACCACATAGGCATAGCTATGATTAAAAATAGGATTACCATAACTACAAGAATCAGCGGATTAAATAGATCAAAATTTCCGTTTTTAAAATCAAAGTTCATAAAAACCCCTTAAATTAAGCGTTATGTAATTAAAAGCATTATTTTAGATTTTGTTAAAACTATTATAATAAGTTTATTAAAAGGGCTTGAAGAGGTCATAAGGACTTTTTGAATAATCATAGTAATTTCATGATTAAAAATGAAAAAAATTTCCAATGAAAAAGATGAAAAGTGTGTAGGAAAATATTTTGAGAAGATGAAAAGTATACTAGATATTAAGTAAAACTGATTTTTCAAGAAAATAGTTTGATGAACATAAAACTAACGTTCCAATAGATAAAAAAAATAACAAAGTAATACAAAAAATCATGAATATTTGATGAAAATCTAAGAAATATTTGGAAAATTCATGAAAAATTATTGATAATATCATTTTTAAGAGAAAAAAATCCCCAAAATAAATGATATTACAAAAGATTTGAAATGATGATGAAAATAAATTAACATGATTATGTTTTGATAATAACATTTGAAAAAAGTTTGAAAATTTTTAAAAAAAATTACACTTGAAATTTACGTCAAGGAATTTCTGGCCCTAAAATTGGCAAAAAATGATAATAACAGGTTAACTCATTATACAGTTGAAATTTATGTCTAAGAGTTACAATGAAAATCAATCGAAAAATACAACTCAATGAATTAAAAATGCATATGAATTGCATATCCCCAAAAATAAAATGACATTACAATTATTAGAATAAAAAAATAGAAAAATTAGATGAAGAATAAGCAAATATAGAATGAAAAATAAGTAAATATAGAATGAAAATTTGTAAAAATAGAATAAAAAATAGAAGATGAAAAATTATTCATCTGTTTTTTCAGCTTCCAAGACATAGGTTTCTTTTGGCTTGCTTTCTATTTGCAAGTCACTGTCATCAGGTTGCCTATTTAATAGACGATCAATGAAGCTTCTGTTTTTATATCTGTCAATTAAAAGTCTATCCGCAGTTAACAATTGATCTTTATAAGCGATTTCCTTAAGGGTGTCCTGAAGCTGCTGGTTGACATTATGCAATTCCTTGTCTTTTTCAAGAACCAATTCATCATGTCTTTTTCTCTCTTCAAGGAGATTTTCTTCAGCCTTTTGCATAGCTAAATCAGACTTTGCCCTTTCAAGCCTAATCTCTTCATTAGCCTGTTTGATAAGCTGATCTTTCTCATCAATAATTTCATAGCATTTTGCAATGGCAGATTTATTTTCTTCAACCAAGTCCATGATTTCCTTATTCTTGTCTGAAATCTCATGATTCCTTTGTTCCATAATCTCATTTATGGAAGAATCCGCTTCGCTGCGTGATTGCTTCAAATCTGAAATGGTATTTTTATTGTCGTCAATTTTAGCTTTAAGATCATCGATCTCGTTTAGATAAGATTCATATTCACTTATCCTAAGAATCATTACCTTCTCTCCACCTTCAAAATTATCTTTTTTTGATAAGTCGATACGATAAGTGAAACTGTTTCCTCTCTTATATTGTTTGACTTCCTTTTCTAACATAAAAAATACCTTCGTAATGAAAATGATATTATCATTGAAATTCTTAAAATTTTCTATATGAATAATATAATTAAATCATATAAAAAATTATTAACATTATTATATATGTTAACTCATTGCATATAAACTTAATTTAAAAATCTTTAAAAAAAACGAATTTGTAACTCAAAAAATTGAAAAAAATTATAAAAAAAGGTTGATGAGTCATAATGATATTACATAAGAACTTCAGTGCAGATAATTTGAGTTATCACTTTTTTAAGATGAGTTGAAAATTTGAAAAAATCTAAAAAAAATAGCCGGTATCGTTTCAAGTGTAAAAATTGAGTTACAAAATTTGAAATGAAATTTTTAAAAAATCATAAAAATCTCAAATGATATTAACATGCTGTTTTTAAAAAAATATGAAGATCCTTGCCATAATTTCTGATTTTCGAAAAAGATTAAAAAAATATGGAATTGATATGCATAAATGTACAAAAATATAGCATGTAATATCATTGAGTTAACGTTGTATCTACAAGTAGTTACAAAATGCATTAAAAAAATTGATGAAAATAATAGTTTAAAATAAATATTTTAAAAAAATAAAGATTCATTATTGTTATTTAAAAATATAACTAAAAAAACTCAAGTTTTAGAATAAAATAAATAATTAAAATAGATTTTGATATTTAAAAAATTTTATGGAAAAAATCCTCCAGATTCCTGAAGTAATACTTTTTTATGAGAAAAAATTCATCGAAAATTGAAAAATTTTGTATATTGTAAAAAAATTATGGAAAAAATGATGAAAAAATTGTATACATTATACAAAAGAAAATTTTAAAAAAAGTTCAAGGAAATAGAAAAAATGTAAAATATTAAACATGAAAAAAATTAAAACTGGAATCCAATAATTTTAAAAAAAGATAAAGAAAAAAAAATGAAATTTTAGTCTAACTCAGCTATATTTTTAGTGAAATTATATGCAAAGTTAGGACATGAACAAGCATGAATATGAATGTAATTAGCTAAAGTGTTTCCAATGCTTACTCCATCCATATTATTCAATACACCTCTGCCTCTAAGGACATCAAATACTAAATCATCTGTACTGTCTATGTTGAGTTTAGTGTAATGGAATTCATGAGCACGGAAAATGTCACCCTCTTCAGATATGAGATTATCCCTATTTGAACTTGCTACAACATAATTCAATCCTTGAACTCTAGGAGTCATTTCAGCGCTGTATGGAATTGCATTTACCATTCCTAAGCCATCAATGGATTCTGATAAATAGATTAATCCGCCACATTCACCGTATATTGGTCTATCTTCCTTATGGAATTTATTGATGGATTTCAACATTGATTCATTTTGAGATAGGTCTTTCTTGAAGACTTCTGGGTATCCTCCACCAATGTAAAGGGCATCAACATCCGGAATTTCCTCATCCTTATAAGGGCTGAATGGAACTATCTTAGCGCCATTATCTTCCAGTGATTCCAATGTTTCCTTATAGTAAAAGGTGAATATCTCATCTATGGCAACACCAATTTTTATAGGAGATTTATTTCCAGTTTTCCATAGCTCTCCAGGTTTTGAGCCATTGGTGACTTCCAGATTGATTGCTTCATTATGTTCCCTATTAAATTCATCCTCATGAATGGATAAATCTACACGATGGCCATAATGATAATCATCTTCCATAGATTCTTTGGCTTTATTCTTATTGTCTTTTACAGCTGATTTGCTGGATGTTTTCATTATATCCTTTAAAGCATCCAAGTCTATATATTCCTCAGCAATATGCCCCCAAAGTTCAATATTCCTATTGATCTTTTCCTTTTCAAGAGCAGGGACCAAGCCAAGATGCCTTTCTTCCACTGCAATCTCTTCATTTCTTGGAATTCCGCCTATTACCGGAACATTTGCCAACTTTTCAACTGACTCCTTTGCCTTTAGGAAATGTCTTTGGCCTTTGACCTTATTTAAGATAACCCCTTCTATACGGACATCAGGGTCAAGTGCCTTAAAGCCCAATACAACAGCTGCTGCACTTTTCACCAAGCTTCTTGAATCCATAAGAAGAACTACAGGCGCATCTAAGGCCTTTGCAATGGATGCGGTATTACCTATATCACTGATAGGACTGATACCTTCATACAATCCTCTTACACCTTCAATAATTCCCATATTAGATTTGGATATCTTTAAAGCTCTTTCAAATGAATTGATTATTTGAAATTCATCCATGAAAAATGAATCCAAGTTCCTTGATACATTGCCTGTAGCAATTGTATGATAAGAAGGATCAATAAAATCAGGGCCAACCTTGAAGGGTTGGACATTTTCATCTTGAAGTGCCTTCATTATTCCTGTAGAAATAGTGGTTTTTCCAACAGCACTTCCAGTTCCAGCTAGTACGACTTTCATAATATTACATTAGCATATATTTTATATAAAATTTTCTTAACTCTAGAAGTAATTGTTTTAAATTTTAATTGATTTTTGATAAGAATAATAAAAATAAGGGATTTTTGAAAAAAAAGTAATACAAAAAGAATAATTATAATTTATAAGATTTATTAATATTAATATAGATATTAATAAACAGAAGATTTATAAAAAAGGGTATTTATAAAAATTATAAAATGAAAAATACTTTCTTAACAAAATCAAATATTTAAAAATTAAAAGAGGTGAATTATGTCTACATTAGAAAAAATGCAAGTTTTGGCAGATAGCGCACAATATGATCTCTGCGATTATGTCAGCCATAGCAAGAGCTCACAAGTGAATCTCCCTGGGATTTACCATGCCACTGGACATAATGGATGCAAGATACCTCTATTTAAAACATTGATGACAAACAAGTGCAAAAACGATTGCAAATATTGCATTAACCAAAGCAAACGCAATTTCACTCGTCTTGAATTAAGTCCTGAAGAACTTTCAAGAGCATTCCTGCACTACTACAACAACGGTTATGTCAATGGACTTTTTTTAAGTTCAGGAATTGGCGATACAATAGACAACACTATGGAAAAGACCATAGAGACTGCAAGAATCCTTAGAAAAGACTATGGATATGATGACTATATACATCTTAAAATCATTCCGGGAGCATCAAAGGATTCAATAAAAAGGGCCATGAGCTTGGCTAATAGGGTAAGCCTGAATATTGAAGCGGCTACAAAAGACGGCCTTAATGAAATCACAAGCACCAAGGATTACAATAAGGATATCCTGAAAAGACTTGATTGGATGAATGAAATAGCAAGAAAGAATCCGACTTTTGTAAAATCCGGCCATACAACACAATTGATTGTAGGTGCAAATGATGAAACCGACCTTGAAATCCTAAAAAGAATGGAAAGCCTGTATAAAAAAGTGGACTTGAGAAGAAGCTATTTCAGTGCATTTTCACCTGTGGAAGGAACAGAATTTGAGAAAAAGGAATCCTGCAATACAGATAGAACCGCTAAATTGTATCATGCAGATGCATTAATTAGCGATTATAAATTCGATGTTAAGGAACTTGTATTTGATGAGAACGACAAATTATCCTTAAGGGAAGACCCAAAAATTTTAGCTGCAAGGGAAATGGATATTTTCCCTGTAGAAATAAACTATGCATCATACAAGCATTTGATTAGAGTTCCGGGAATAGGCCCAAAATCTGCAAGGAAGATTATGGCCATACGCAGAAACAAGCCATTTAAAAAATTGGAAGAGCTTCAAAGAATAGGTGTTGTGGTAAAAAGGGCAGAGCCATATATAAAATTAGATGGAAATTATCAATCAGCTTTGGATAATTACTAATATACAATAAACTAATAGATAAAAAAATAATAAATACTAAAAAATAAAAAATTAAGATTATACTTATTAAATCTACTTATTAAATCAAAAAGGATAGGGAAAAATGAATGCAATAAACATTGAAGATGTAAAGGAAGAATTGAAACTCCCTGATAAGATCAGAATTTTTGATACAACCTTAAGAGATGGTGAACAGGCTCCAGGCATCGCATTAACTGTAGATGAGAAAATAAAGATAGCTCAAAAGCTTGATGAACTTGGAGTGGACACTATTGAAATGGGTTTCCCAACTGTATCAGAAGGTGAAAGAAAGGCTGCAAAAAGAATGGTTGAACTAGGCTTCAAGTCTAACATATGCGGTCTTGCAAGAGTATTGCAAAAGGATATCGATGCAGTGATCGACTCTGACTTGTCTTATGCACATTTGTTTATTGGAACTTCCCCACTTCATAGAGACTATAAGCTGAAAAAATCCAAGGAAGAGATATTGAACCAAGCCATTGAAGCGGTTGAATATGCTAAAGATCATGGCCTCACTGTTGAATTTTCAGCTGAAGATGCAACAAGGACAGAACTTAATTATCTAATAGAATTCTACAAAGGCGTTGAAGGTGCAGGAGCAGATGTGATAAATGTACCAGACACTGTTGGAATTTTAGTCCCATCCACTACAAGAGATTTAATAAGGATCTTGAGAAAGAAAATCAATGTTCCAATCAGTCTTCATTTCCATAATGACTTTGGACTTGCTGTATCAAATTCAATCATCGGGATTGAAGAAGGGGCAAACCAGGCGCATTGTACAATAAACGGTATCGGTGAAAGAGCTGGAAACACCTCTTTAGAGGAACTTGTTGTCAGCTTGAAGATAGCTTATGGTGCAAACATAGGTGTAGACACAACCAAACTTTATGACACATCCAATTTCATCGGATCAATTACAGGTATAAAGATGCCTCCTACAAAACCAATTGTTGGAGAAAATGCTTTCGCACATGAATCCGGTATCCATGTTGATGGAATATTGAAAAACAGCTCAACCTATGAACCGATTCCACCTGAACTTGTAGGCCACAAAAGAAGAATTGCCCTTGGAAAACATACCGGCCATGCTGGAATAAAGTCCAAATTGGAAGAGTTCAATATAGAAGTAAGTCCTAAGCAATTCGAAAACATTTACAATCAGGTAAAGACACTTGGTGATAAGGGTAAATGCATTACAGATGAGGATTTGAAATCCATTGCAATCACTGAATTAAGTACCAGTGGAAAAGAGTACATCAAGTTGCTTGGAATGAGCGTAATGACTGGAGAGTCAGTATCTGCAACAGCAACCGTTAGACTTTCAATTGAAGGAAAGGTTATTGAAACCTCTCAAATAGGAGTTGGTCCAGTTGATGCAGCTATCGGTGCAATCAAATCACTGGTTAAGGAAACCGTTGATATCAACCTTGAAGAGTACAGGCTTGAAGCGGTTAGTGGTGGTACTGATGCATTGGCAGAAACCTTTGTAGTGATTTCAGACAAGGATGGCCATAGGGCAACAGGAAGAGCTACTAGAGAGGACGTTATCATTTCAAGTGTGGTAGCAGTCATCAACTCAATCAATAGATTATTGGCTATTGAGAAAAATAGCTAAACTTTTTTTTATTTTTTAAACAATTTTTCATTTTACTATTTTTTCTTCTTTTACATTTTTTTATTTTTTATTATTTTTCATCTTTTTTCATTTATTATTTTTTTAATCTTTTACATTTTTTTATTTTTTATTATTTTTTTAATCTTTTTTACTATTTTTAAAAATTTATATTATAAAATTTGAAAAAAAATATTTTTCGAAACTTGAAGAAAAATTTTTTAAATTTTCATAAAATTTCAATCATACAGTACCAAGAATTAATGTCAAAATATTCCTTAATCCTGGTGCTAATCCTAATACAAATACTGTTAATTTTAATAGATTTTTGATTGTTAAGTCATCGAAATATTGGTCGATTATGTATAATACTGCAACTATGACTATAATTTTCATAGGAAATAATGTAAGATATGTATCGAATAGCTGATTTATAGCATTTGGTAAAACATGCTGTTCCACATAATTGAAGTATTCTACAGCAACATATGTTGTTGATGCATCGAACAAATGTGCAAGCACAATGGAAAAATTAATTTTATATTTTTTTATTTTTTCAATGAACTTTGAAAGATTAATCTTATCATCACTTTTGAAAATACTGTTTCGAATGTATAATGCTAAAAACACAACCCCAAGAAATACCAATAATGACAACATCCATGTCAAGATGACATTAATGAGTGCAGTGTAATTTACATTTGAAAAAAATATTATATTAGGCAATGAAAAAATAACTCCTAATGAAAATAATAAATATCTATAATCAATTCCTTTTTTATTGAATAGGTAAATACAAAATAAGAATGATAGAATTGTAATCAAACCTACAAGAATGTAAAGTCCAGGGGTGATTAGAAAAACAGTTTTTGGAAGAATTCCATTATCCACTAAAGCTCGAGTTGAAGATCCCAGAAAAATAAATGGAATGATTGAATAGAAAATTGAAAGCGGATCAATCTCCAACTTCTTAAACATTTTAATGATTGCCAATATGAAGATCACTAAAATTAGTGTATAGACTATTGTATTGAAAACAGTGTATCCAGAGAAAAAAGTAGTTTGTATAATATCTGGAAGAAAAGTGTCTACAGTAGGCATATTATCATCACATATCCATATCAATTATGATTTCAATTACTCTTCTCTTTTAGGATATCTTCTAAGGACTTTTTTTACAAAGACTTCCTTAGCTATCAGGAAATTGCTTGTCCTATGACCCATTGCCTTGCAACGTCTATGCTTAATTGCTTTTAGGATTCCATCTACAGAATCATTTCCCTTGGTATTGACTTCAGTGAATGCATCTCCTACAGATTTGAGAAAATGAGAGTCACTTGCACCTAAAGTTGCAAGTCTTTTATTGTATGCCAAAGTTTCTGCCTGCTTGTTTGAGTATCCGAAAATGTATCTCGCATTTTTTGTTTCCACTCCATCCACACCGAGATTCTTGTCAACCTTGCAGAAAAGACCATGCCTATAATATGAAAACGGATGAGGAACAATAGCTAGTCCACCTGCATCATGGATCCGGTCTACAGTTTCTACAGCAGACAACCCTTTTGGAATTATTTCATCTACACCTAATCCTAAAATATGGCCTTTGTCGGATGAAATTTCTATTGATGGAACTACAATAATGCTTCCACCATAAGACCTAGCAAGCCTTGAACCTTTTATCTCATTATGATCACTGATTGCAATAGCATCTAAACCTTTCTTTTCAGCTTGGATCAAAATATCTATAACTTCTGAACGGGAATCACCTGAATAAACACTATGGATATGTGGATCAAATTTCATATTATGCCTCGTTTATTGTATAAAATAAAATTACTATTGATTAATATTGTCAATTGTTATATTAGCATTAATCCATTATAAACTTTTTTTATATATCCGTAAATATCAGTGAAAAATTTCACAAAACTAAAAATATCTTGAAAAAAAATTTACTGTATATTCGAAAAAAGTTGCAAGGAAAAATAAAAAAGTAACTAGGAAATGAGAAAATATTAGAATAAAATTACTGAATAAAGAATAAAAGTGATAAGAAAAAATAGAAAAATAAGAAAAAATGTATGTAAATACATTGATTTTATAAGATTTTATTAAATTATTATTAAATGTAAAATTGAATCTAACTATATTATAATGATTATAATAAATATATAAATTTTATTTTTTTCTTAAGAATTCCATTGACTTTACAAGGCCAACAGTGCCTGTCATCATGACATCTCCACCTGGAGCTGCATGGTAATAGTCAAGATCAGTACCTTCAATCAATGCTCTTTTTGGACCTGCAACAATAACCTTTTCCAATTTTGAAATAGGATTCAATGCAAATGCACCATGTCCTCCTTCACCATGGACATCCTCATGCTTAATTGTTCCATCAGCAAGGGCTAAAACGAGTTCTTCGAGTCTTTGAGGGGTTAAATCTCTTGTATGGTGCTCGAATACCCCTTGTATTTTACCGTCTTCAATGGATGCTACAGTAGTATGGCCGTTTCCTATATCCATAACAACAAAGCTGTTTAGCTTTAGAACTTCCTTATCGTAGCATACTCCAGCGATTGATGCAAATTTTGTATCCATGAGAACCGGTTTAAATTCAGGATTATCTTTAGCTAATGACTTTATTACAGATTGCATCCTTGTAAAGTATTCAGGAACTTCTTCTGCCTCCATTGCAAATGTTTCAGGCTCCATAGGTTTTGGGAGCTTTTCCTTGATTTTCTCGAATCTGAAGTCCCTATCCCCCATATCCTCACTGTATCCATGATCTTGAACAGCCACTATAAGCTCATCAACCTTCAAGTCTAGGTCAAATGAAGAGAATATGTCAATCAAATGGTTTACATCCACATCTTTTAAAGAAATTTTTGTATAATTTGAATAGGCAGAATCCTTTTCATAAGCATTTTCTTCAGCAACTTCAAACCCATATGACTTTACTTGATCTATATTGTCACGGATTGTTCTTGCTGCCAAATCCTCAAAAGCAACATTATATCCTTTTTCCATATGTTCAAGACATCTATCCTTGATCTTTCCCCCACCCATAATGACGCCGTCAAAGTAAATGTCACTTTCGCATTCGGATATCATCTGGCCAATGGTTAAATGAGGAGAAGGGATGACCAATTTCATTGAATTTTCAATCTCTTTTTCACTGTCATACAATAGAATGTCTTCAGTACCGGTTCCTACATCAATAGCTAAAATTTTCATAGTTTTTTATTTATTTTGTAAATATTTAAATTTTTTTGAATTGATGAAAAAATGAATAAAAATCATTAAATTGAAAAATAATGCCTAAATATTTGTTTTTTCTTAAAAATAATGGTAGAAATATAACTTAAAGAGATTAATATTTAAGTTCTTTAATGTACAAATATGTACTACAAAGCTTTATATAGTACATTATACATAATATTAGTACAGAATGATTAAAGGACATTCTTAAAAAATTTTTACAATAGATTATTTAAAAAACAAAAAGTGATATTATGCAATACAGAATTGATTTATCCAATGACGAAGTACCAACCAAATGGTACAATATTAACGCTGATTTACCTGTAGAACTTCCTGCTCCTAAAAACAGTGAAGGAAAGGATCAAATAGGTACATTACCTCAAATATTCGTAAACGAATGTCTTAATCAAGAGTTCGCTACTGACAGATACATCAGTATCCCAAAAGAAGTAAGGGAACTCTACCAAAGATTAGGAAGGCCTACTCCTTTAGTAAGAGCAAGAGGATTAGAAGAAAAATTAAATACGCCCGCGAAAATTTATTATAAGCGAGAGGATACATCCCCTACTGGAAGTCACAAGCTAAACAGTGCAATAGCTCAAGCATACTATGCTAAAAAGGAAGGCATTGAAAGAATTACCACAGAAACCGGTGCAGGACAATGGGGTACTGCATTATCCCTTGCAGCTTCCATGATGGGAATCGATTGTACCGTTTATATGGTAAGGGTTTCATATGATCAAAAGCCTTTCAGAAAAACTATCATGCAATTGTATGATGGAGAGGTTCATGCTTCCCCAAGTGAACATACAGAAGTAGGAAGAAAAGTTCTTGCAGAACATCCAGACACTCCAGGTTCCCTTGGAATAGCTATTTCTGAAGCTGTAGAGGATGCTTTGACTGATGATAAGGTAAAATACACATTAGGAAGTGTATTGAACCACGTTATCTTGCATCAAACTACAATCGGTCAGGAAATTAAATTGCAACTTGAAAAAGTTGAAGAAGAGCCAGACACCATGATTGCTTGTGTTGGTGGAGGAAGTAACTTTGGTGGGTCATTGTTCCCATTCATTAAAGACAAGATCCAAGGCAATTCTGATACTGAATTCATAGCTGTAGAGCCTTCTGCATGTCCTACATTGACTCAAGGGGAATACAGATACGACTTTGGTGATGAAGTTGGATTCACTCCTCTCTTGAAGATGTTTACATTAGGACACAACTTCGTTGCTCCTTCTGTACATGCAGGTGGACTTAGATACCACGGTATGAACACACAAGTGTCCTTGCTTAGAGACTTAGGCTACATCAAACCTGTAGCTGTTCACCAAAGAGATGTATTTGCAGCAGGTAAAATGTTTGCAATGTGCGAAGGAGTCATTCCAGCACCTGAAACAAACCATGCAATCAAGGCAGCTATTGATGAAGCTAAAAAATGTAAGGAAACTGGTGAAGAGAAAACTATTGTTGTTAACTTCTCTGGCCATGGTTTAATGGACTTTAAAGGTTACGCAAGTTATATGGATGGATCTATGGAAAACTCCAAATAGATTTCCATTCCCTTATTTTCTTATATTTTTATTGTTTTTTGCATAGAATACTGATTTTATACGAATAAAAACTCTTGTTATCACTTATAAGTGATAACTTCTCTCTCTTTTTGATGAATTATTTCTAATATTTTCACCTATTTTTATGTATTTTTTAGGTATTTTTTCTTATATTTCTCTTATTTTTTATAATAATTTTTAGTTATAAGTTATAAGTTATAACTAATAACTTATAAAATATAAGAAATAAGTTAAAAGTAAAAACTTATAAATGAGAAATTATAAAGTAAAAGTAATAAGATATAACTTAAAACTTATATAGTATAACTTATAAATTATAATATATAAGTAATAACTAGTAAGTAATCACTAATAAGTGAAAAGAAAAAACTACTAAGTTATTCATTATAAGTTATAAAATTTAATCACTTTATTTTAGAAAAAATACTAAGGAGAATTAATATAATGGGAGAAACAATTGCCGTAATGAATCAGAAAGGCGGATGTGGAAAGACTACAACTGTAGTGAATTTAGCAACATCACTTGCAGCAATGGGAAAGGCAGTCCTTGTAGTTGATATGGATCCGCAAGCTAACGCTACAACAAGTTTTGGAATAAATAAAACAGAAATCAAGAAAACAGTATACACAGCTTTAGTAAACGAATGCAGTGTTCAAAAAGCTACAATTCCTACAAAAATCGAAAACCTATTCATACTTCCAAGCAATATCGACTTAAGCGGTATCGAAGTGGAATTGAGCAAGGAAGCAAACTATCATATAGCTTTAAAGAACTTGCTTGAACCGATCAAAGGCATTTTTGACTACATTATAATAGACCTTCCACCATCTCTTGGAATAATTACAATAAATTCATTGATAGCTGCAGACAGCGTATTGATACCAATCCAAGCAGAATACTTTGCACTTGAAGGATTGGCTGACTTGATGAACACAATCAAGCTTGTCGAAACAAGATTAAGAAGTCCAACACCTATCAAGGGAATACTTCTAACATTGTATGATGCAAGAACCAGGTTAGGAAGAGAAGTATATTCCGAACTTAAAAAATACTTCAAGGACAAGGAATACGTATTCAATACAGTCATTCCAAGGAACATACGTTTGGCAGAAGCTCCAAGTTATGGAAAACCATGTATTGTCTATGATCCAGAAAGTAAAGGAGCAATAGCTTACTTGAAACTTGCTAAGGAAATATTGGAAAGGGATGGAAAATAAAGATGAATAATTGATTCAAGAATAATGATTTTGATGATTATAAATTATAATTAAATATTAAATTTTTAACACGAAAGGGTTTGGTAAAATGGCTAAAAAGGAAAAAAATACAGGATTAGGAAGAGGATTGGATTCATTGATTCCAAAAATCGAAGAGACAGAAGTTGAAGAAGGAATAAGTCTTGAAGATTTATTAAGGGAATCCGAAGATGAGTCAAAAACTTTTGAAGAACTGGTTGAAGAAGTCGAAGAGGAATTCGAAGGTGAAGATGACCTTCAGGTTTTAGAAAAATCTGCTGATGATGAAGAGGAAAAACAAAAAGACTCATCTGAATACACAAATGTTTTCTTCAATGATGATGAAAAAGTGGAAGAAGATGGTGCAAAAGATGAAGAAAAAATCAGCTCTGAAAAAAGTGTAGAAAATATTGATTCTACAATTAATTTAAATGAAGAAACTGATACAAGTAGTGAAATTATTGAAGCTTCTGATGATTTAAAAGAAGTTGGTAGTCTTCTTTCTGAAAAAGAAGAGAAACTGATAGATGAAGTCATCGAAACTGTAGAAAAAAATCCAAGAATCACTTTATGGTCTGCAAAATCAGCAGCCGTACTAAGGTACTTGAGAAAAACCGAACCTGAATTCAGCATAAGCAGTGAAGCATCAGACTTGATAGATGCTGCAATAGCTGAAAAGTATCCTGAAATTTGGACATTGTTTAATCATTTGTAAGATACTTACTAAATCTAAATTATGATTATCCACATAACATCAATAAATCAAAGGATTGGTAGATGATTGGAATCTTAATTGATTCCATTATCTATCAATTAAAAAGATGAAAATTTTAAAAATTTTTTAATAGCTAATTTTAATTTAAATAAAAAATAATTTATACTAAATTACAACACGGGGATTGAAATGAAATTAGGATTTTCACTTCTTTCACTTTTCATGAAAGATGTAAATGAAATGCTTGATATAGCAGTTGAAAATGGATTTGATAGTGTTGAACTATTGGCTGAAGGCCCATACAGACCTGATGAAATGCTTGGAAATAAGGAAATCACTGAAGTCTTTCACTCATATGACTTGGACATCTACATGCATGCAGTAAACGTTGACATAAACCTTGCAAGCCTTAATCCGGGAATACGTAAGGAGTCAGTGAAGCAGACCAAGGATTGCCTTGACCTTGCAGATGAGATAGGTGCAATAGGCATAACAGCACATCCAGGAAAAATCGGTAGGCCTGAAAAATACCTAAGGGATATGGCACTTGAATTCTTGACTGAATCAACCCATGAACTGGTGGCATATGCTGAAGATAAGGAAGCGAAAATATCCATTGAAAACATGCCAGAACGCTTTTCATATCTTGGAAACCGTGCTTATGAATTGGAAAACCTGACCAATGAAACAGGCTGTAACATTACTATAGACTTAGGCCATGTAAATACATGTGAAGACCAATTGAGTTTCTTTAAAATACCTAATATTCTTTACAATCACATAAATGACAATGATGGAATAAAGGATAAGCATCAGGCAATCGGTGACGGTACCCTTGACTTGAACTTATTGAAATATGTAAAAAATGGAATCATTGAATTGAATAATTTCGATAATGTAATGAAGAGCAAAAAGGTAATAGATGATTTCTTAAGTGAAAATAAGTAAAAAAAGAAAATAAGAATTAAAATAGATAGTCTAAAAATCAATTTGAAGAACTTCTGAGATGTCTTCTATGACAAAATCAGCATACCCTTTCAATTTGTCTGGAAAATCGCCATCTTTCTGTTCTGTTGTTAAAACAGCACTATCCGCTTGCTCAAATGCCAAAATGTCATTTGGGCCATCACCAACCATCATGACTTTATAACCTTCTTCCTGAAGATTTGATACGATTTCAGCTTTTCTATGTGTGCTTGCTGTAGCAAAGGCATGGTCTTCAGGTATTCCAGTAATGCTTGCAAGCCTTTTTATTGCACCGGATCTATCCCCTGAAGCTATGAAAACATCTATATCCTTATCCTGAAGCTTGGCTATTGTGTCCTTTACACCACTGAACAATTGGCCTGCAGAAGTTATTGTGTAAGCTATTCTCTCTTCTGCAATGTCTATGATGACAGCAGATCCATTGCACAATTCCATTTGAGGCACCCTTTCCTTCAATAGTGGGAAAGTGTCTGTAATGTCCTTGATGATTGCAGTATCCTTCTCCAGAATAGCTGTGATTTCCTCTTTTGAAACATCTGTTGAATAATAGCTGATGTCAAATTCTATGTTGTTTTCCAATACAAAATCGCTTATCAATGTATTTGGATCCAAGTCCTTTAGACGAGTTGTATTGAATTGAAGAACTACAAGTGCAGCATTCAAGCAAGTGTCAATCAAGTCCAAAGAGTTTACATGAGTTATCAATTCTCCTGTAGACACATCCTTAATAACCCTGAACCTTTCCAACAATGTTCCTGAGTTATCGAATACAATAGCTTTTTTAGTCATTATATCAGCTCAAATTAATAAGTAATTATAATTATGGATAAATCATATATTAAATTTATTGAAAGAAAGTGAAAAATAAGATATCCGTGAAAAAAATGATGCTTGAAGAAAAATTAGAATTGAAAAACATTTGCCTTAGAAACCGTATAGTTATGCCTCCTATGGCAAGGGAAGCGAGCATTGAAGGAAAGCCAAGTGATGAACTGATTGATTACTACAAGAAAAGAGCGGAATATACTGGCCTCATAATTACAGAACATGCTTATATTTCTTTAGAAGGAAAGTCAAGTCAAAGACAGCTTTCCATGGCAGATGATTCTGTAATAGATAGCTTTAAAAAATTGACAGATGCCATTCACAAGGAAAACTGTTTTGCAATAGCCCAATTGAATCATGCAAGGCCTCAATCAATTGCATATGACAAGTCAAATATAAACAACATGACAAGAGAGGATATTGAAAAAGTCAAAAAGGATTTTATAAATGCCTCAATAAGAACCAAAAAAGCGGGTTTTGATGGCGTTGAAATACATGCCGCTCACGAATACCTATTAAATCATTTCTATTCCCCTCTCACAAACAAAAGAACCGATAAATATGGGGGAAATCTTGAAAATCGCTTGAGATTGGCTAATGAAATCATTCAGGAAGTTCGAAAGTCTGTAGGTGAAGAGTACATTCTAGCCATTCGTTTTGGTGCTTATGATTATTGGGAAGGGGGAAGCAAATTAGAGGAAATTCCAATAGCTGTCAGATCTTTCATAGATTCTGGAGTGGATTTGATTGACATTAGCGGCGGTCTTTGCAGATTTCAAAATCCATATGACAGAGCGCCAGGATACTTTAAGGAACTCAGTAAAATAGCTAAAGAGGCATCTTCCGTTCCAGTGATTCTTACTGGAGGTGTAAAAAAAGCAAGAGATGCTGAAAATCTGCTGAAAGAGGGATATTGTGACCTTATTGGCATTGGCAGGGCTATGATAATGGATGCTGAATGGTCTAAAAAGGCATTGAAATCATTGGAAAACATGCAATAGCACTTATCCTAACTTATATCTAACTTATTTTCTGACTTATATTCTAACTAATAGTTTATATAACTTGAAAAATATAATTATATTATTATATAAAAATCATTGTCAAAATTATTAAATATTTGATTAGATATTATTGATTATCGAAGATTACTTAATCATAATTACAATGTTTTAAAAGAAAGTAAGGTGTTTTAATGAATATCCTTGAAAAATTAAATGCAATTAAAAATCAAGAAATTACTGCAAAGGAAAATGTAGAAGCTTACATTAAGGTTATTGAAGAAAAGAATGATGATATTAACGCTTTTCTTGAATTAAATAAAGAAGCAGCTATCGCTAAAGCAGAAGAGATTGATGCTAAAATAAAGGCTGGAGAAGAAGTCGGTGCTCTTGCTGGTTTAGTGTTTGGTATTAAAGCTAACATCAATGTAGAAGACTTTATCATATCTGCTGCATCCAAAACCTTAGAAGATTATATCGGAAGCTATGATGCAACTGTAGTTAAGAAAATCAAGGCTGAAGATGGAATCATCATAGGAATCAACAACATGGATGAATTCGCAGCAGGAAGTTCAACTGAAACCTCATACTATGGAGCTGTAAACAACCCAGCTGCACCTGGAAGAATCCCTGGTGGTTCAAGTGGAGGAAGTGCAGCAGCAGTTGCAGCGGAAATGTGTGACATTGCAATCGGTTCCGATACTGGTGGATCTATCAGAAACCCATCTTCCCACTGTGGAGTGCTTGGTATGAAACCTACTTACGGTGCAGTTTCAAGACAAGGATTGCTTGACTTGTCAATGAGTTTAGACCAAATCGGTCCTATGGCTCGTGACATCACTGGAATCACCCTTGCTTTAGACACTATTGTCGGATACGACCCTACCGAATGTACCACATTGAAATGGGACGCTCCAAACTTCACTGAAATAGCCGAGTCTGTCAAGGATGCTGAAAAGCCATTGGCAGGAATGAAAATAGCTACCTGTAAGCAGTTCAAGGAAGTCACCAATGATGAAATCAATGCAATCATTGATGAATCCGTTGCAAAGCTAGAGGAGTTAGGTGCAGAAGTAGTGGAATTGAGTTTCAACTACATTGACATTTGTCTTCCTACTTACTATCTCATCAACTATGTGGAATTCTTCTCTGCTACCAGAAAATACGATGGAAGAAAATACGGTTCCAGAATCGAAGAGGTATGTGGTGAGGAAGTTCTCAGAAGAATCCAAATGGGTTCATACATTTCACAAAAGGAATTCAGCGGCAAATACTATCAAAAAGCGCTTCAAGCAAGGACAGTCATTAGAAATGAAATCAATGAAATGCTTGAAGGCGTTGACTTGATTGTAGGTCCAACCGTTCCTAAATTGCCACACAAATTAGGTGAGAAGTTAGAGCCTATGGAAATGTATGCATACGACGTGCTTACCGTAATTGCTAACTTGGCAGGTATTCCAGCTGCAAGCGTAAAGGCTGGTGAAGTCGAAGGCATTCCTGTAGGATTGCAATTGCAGGCAAAACCTCAAGACGATGCAAAAATTGTTCAGGCCATGGCTGCATTTGAGTATGCTAAATAAGTTTAAACAACCAATAGCTATTCTAGCTATTACCTTACTTTTTTTATTTTTTTAATATATTGACTGATCTTTACTTTTTTTATAATTTAATGAGGCTTGAAAATGACAGAGAATTCATCAAATAAACCTAACAATTCCAAAAAGAGAAACCGGAACAATTCCAACAATTCCAATAAAAAGCTAATGAAGGAAATCAGCAGGCTAAAGGAAGAGCTTGAAATAAAAAGTGAGCAAATCCAGGAATTGGAATATGAGTTATCCCTAAAGGATGAAAAGATAGAGGATATCAGAAACGATTTGGAATTGAAAACTGTGGAAATTGATGAATACGGCCAAAAGATAGAGGAAAAGGATCAAAAAATCACCAATCTCAACAACACCCTCATTAAATACAAGTTTGAAAAGGAAAAGCTTGACTTGAAGCTAAAGAATGAAATCAACTATGAAAAGTCCAGAATGAAAGAGATGGATGACTTGGAGGAGAAAATCAATGAGAAAATAGCTATCATTGATGACAAGCAGGATCAAATCAACTATCTAAGAAGCCTAATCAATGACTATAAGGAACAGGTCAAAAGCAATACTGACAATTTGGAATTGCAGCTTAAGAAGATAACAAGAACATATGACAATCTCCTCTCTCAAAAGGATTCAATCATTGAAAAGCAGGATAAGACAATTGAGGAAATGATTGATTCTGCAAAGCAATTGGCTAAGGACAATAATGCTACCATAACAAGTCTTGAACTCCAGATTGGAAATTATAGAGAGCTATTGAAAAAGTATGAATAAGAAAATTTATTCTTTTTAAAAAATAGTAGATAGAATTAAATAGAATAGATAAATTATGCTTATTTTAAAAAAATAGAAAAATAGTAAATATTGAAATTTACTATCCTAAACGTTATTCATAGAATAAATAAACGAAGGGAGCGTTAACTCATAATACCCCTCTTCATAATTCAAGTTCAAGTCATCTGGATTGTTTATGGAATAGCCGCATTCAGCGCATCTATAACCATTTCCTGAACTATAAATAGCTTCGCTTCCACAGTTTGGACATGTTTCAGCACCGTCTCCATCACCTGAACTTCCACTTCTTAATGCAAATGGATTATTATTAGATGAAGATTTAGAGTTCTTAGCTCTCTCTTCAGCTTCCCTTTGAGCTTTTTCCTTTTGCGCCTTCAAATCTTTGAGATGACTTTCTACACTGATTACATAATGGTCATATTCTCCACCTATAAGCAATCCATTGCCGTTTTTATCGCAACGCTCAAAGATGTTGTATAAGTCTGAATCTGAAATGGTGAATTCTGAATTATGATTATAATATCTCACTTCATCAAAACTCAATCCGCCATCTCCATCAGTGTCCAGGTCTACAAAATCAATGTATTTTGTAGGTGTTTCCTCTGTAAATGAATCCAATGGAATTCCTAAAATCGCATGACCTAAAAGAGTGATTATCATTAAAACAAGATAAACAGCACAGCATCCAACTATAATTTTTTTGATAGTGCCCATTTCATTGAATTTACTTATCATATCATCTATGCCTGACATGAATTACCCCCTTATAAAAATTAATCAATTAAATATCAATGGTTAAAACAACCTCATCTCCATCTTTGAAATTGTATTTGTCCCTTAACTTGTCCTTGGATATGAATTCCAAATAATTCTCATCATGAGTTGTCTTGTCTGGAAATACAATAGCTCCTTCTATGTCCTTGTTTAAATGAGCTCGAATATACCTTACTGCACCGAATCCTTGATCTGGCTTTATAAGATTCTTGCAGCTGTTTTTCATTAATCGTATATCCTCAAGCTTATCCTCTTCCACAATGAGGTTTAAGGTTCCAGGAAATGGGGTGAATCCGCATTTTTCCCTAAATTGATTCTTATAGAAATCCTGGCCTAAAAAATATGCTGCCTTTCCCAATCCTGTTGTAACTATTCCTGTAATTTCCATTATAATCCCTAATAAAGTATATAATTATTTTTTTGATAATTAATTAAATTGATGAATGAATAAGTAAATTGATAGATAAATAAAATATCTAAATTTAAAGTGATCTTAACTGAACAAATGAATCCTTATCGCTGGAAACGTAATTTCTGATTGAAGTGCTGTTTCTATTCTCAAACTCTACCATTCCATCCTTTCCATCAAAGGTGAATGTGAGATTTCCATTTTTAACATCATCATAATCAAATGTGCACATGATTTTTCCATCATATGAAATTGAATAGCTTGAATCCTTTTCAAAGTTTCCAACTGAAGACAAGATGGATTCATTATCTAAAGTCAAATTGAAGAATGTTGCATTAGTGGATTTTGGACTGATGTCAAATTCAACGAATCCTTCCATTACATCGCTTAAGTTATTGAATTGAATATTATGCTTTACTGTTATGCCTTGGAAAACCTCTGTCAAGCGACTGTTTGGTATGACTTCACCATCAGAGAGATCCAATCCACGTTTTACCTTTGATGGCAATCTGAATCTGTCTCCATTATCCCCTTCTTTTGTGCCGTTTATAAAGTATGACTTGCCATCAATAATCATCGTATCGTTTTCAGTCATTTCCAATGTGCTTAATGCGTCTGCAGGAACTCTTAAAATATCTGTTTCATTCTCTAAAGCGCTGTCGATGGTATATGGCCCTCTAACAGAAATGGTTTGCTGGTTATGGTCAGCTGGAGCATAAACAAAGTTCCTTGAAGTAAGCTCTACAGAGATTTTACCGTCATCAAAACTGGCTGCAGATAAGAATGTGGAAAGCATCAATATTAAAATCACTCCTGCAACAATCAAAGGAAAGTGCATTCTTACAAATGATTGCAATGATGCCCTTGTATTGCTTTTCTTTAGAATAGGTATAGACCTTCTGATGATTCTTATAAAGTAAAGAACTGTCAACACTACACCAACAAATGCAATAAAGACTGAGACAAAAACAGGTATGAATGGCACAAAGAATATCATGAAAAGGCCTAAAATGATTAAGGACAATCCCATAATGGCCATTCTAATATAGTTACCTAACTTATCCATCATTGTAACACGGCCATATTCTACAGCCCTGTCAATAATTGTTCTGACAACTTCATTAGCCATCTTGTTCAAATCGGCAAGTGGGGACATGTCATGACTAATGTCTCCAATATCAACTTCCAAAATCTTGATTCCGTGAACATCAGCATCAAGTACAATACCAACATCCACACCGTAATCCTTTTCAAATCTTATTTTATTCAATGCAGAACGCTTACCTGCAAACTGACCGCTTAAAGGCTGTTCATAATTAAGTTCAGGGAAGAAGAATCCTAAAAGAGGCTTTGCAGTAAGCTCTGTTACACGACCGCTTTCCCTTGCAAACTTGGTTTTGGTAATGTCAGTCTGGTCCTCTAATATCGGCCTTATGATCTTATCTATCTTTTCTGAAGTGAAGTTAGAAATGTCTGCATCTATAAAAGCTACAATATTTCCATGAGAGTTTTTAAAACCTGTTTTAATAGCTGAACCTTTACCTTCATTCATGATGTGGCTTATTACAGTAGCTCCAGCATTTTCAGCTTCCTCTACAGTTCTGTCAGTGGATCCATCATCAACTACGATAACTTCAGTCACATATGATAACTTGCGAGCTACGCTAACCACTTTAGCAACAGTGGCTTCTTCATTATATGCGGGAATAACAATGGAAACTGATTTGTCAGAACCCTTAGTTGTTTTGATTGAAGCAAGCAAAAACACTAAAATCACTACTAGCCAAGACACCTTTTCACCTCTTAAACATTGATTTATTTAAAATCTCATAGAAATTCAAAATAGTATAATATATTTATTATGTTTTAAGAATGTATAAATCTTATTATTTTTTTAAAAAATTAGAGGAATAAGTTCGTAGCCCATGAAATGAAAAGATTAAAAATAGCTATGAAAAAAGTAAGAAAAAGATATTAAAAACTAATAAAAAAAGAAAAAAGAAAGTTATCACAAAAATGTGATAACCATTTTTAAAACTAGAGTCCGAAGAATACGTATAATGCGAATATGATAACCATTATCCACATAATTGGGCTGAACTCTTTAGCTTTACCGGTAGCAATGGATGCAATTGCGTAAGTGACGAATCCCCATGCGATACCTAAGGAAATGGAGTAGGTTAAAAGCATCATGATGATTGTCATGAATACGGAAGCAGCTACAACCATGTTGTCCCAGTCTACTTCTTTTAATTGTACGATCATTAAGATACCTACAATTACTAATGCTGCAGCAGTTACAGAAGAAGTAAACAATGCTAAAACGGTAGGAGCAAAGATAAGTGCAAGTAAGAAGAAAATACCGGTGAATACAGCGGTTAATCCAGTTCTACCACCAAGACCAATACCAGTTGCACTTTCTACGTATGCGGTTAAGGTTGAAGTACCTAAAATAGCACCAATGATTCCACTGATTGCGTCCCCAAGGAAAGCTTTGTCAATACCATCAGCGTTACCCTCTTCATCAACGAATCCACATTGATTTGCTAAAGGAATTAAGGTTCCAGTAGTATCAAAGAAAGTCACGAATAATAAAGAGAACAAGATCATGATTAAGTTAGGGATGTTAGAGAATAATTGGGTGAAGCCTTTTGCAAATGCTCCAACTACAGAAGTATCAAAACTAAATGAAATGAATTCTGAAGGAATGGAAGGCATTAACATATCTCCAGCACCGAAACCAGCTAAAGTAAAGATTACACCTAAAATTGCAGTTATCACTAAACCAAGGAATACAGCTGCAGGTACTTTCTTAATGTATAAGATTAAGGTAAGTAAAATACCAATTACTGCTAAAAGTGCAGGAGCGGATAAGATGGAACCCATACCTACTAAAGTAGCAGGGTCAGCTACGATAATTCCAGCACCTTTCAATCCGATAAATGCTAAGAAGAAACCAATACCGGCACCAATTGCTAATTTTAAGTCAAATGGAAGTGCGTTGAGAATAGCTTCCCTTAAACCGGAAATGGTAATTAATAAAAAGATTATACTTGAAACAAATACAGCTGCGAGTGCAGTTTCCCAAGTGTTACCCATAGTTAAGATAATTGTATAGGTAAACAATGCATTCATACCCATACCAGGAGCAAGACCAACAGGGTATTTGGAAATAAGACCCATGATGATACAAGAGACCCCTGAAGCAAGAGCAGTTGCGAAAAATACTCCTGTTGCAGGCATTCCACCTTCAGCAAGCATGTTAGGGTTTACACCTAAAATGTAAGCCATTGCTAAAAAGGTGGTTAAACCAGCAAGTAACTCAGTTTTTAGATCCGTATTATTTTCGTCTAATTTAAAAAATTTGTTTAACATAAAACACCTCAAGTATGAAAACTAAAAATGAGATAAAGTTTTCTACAATATTATTTTTTTATTATTATTTATTAAATTTTTCTTATTTTTTTAATACTTTTTAAATAATTCTTAAAATTACATCCCCTTATTAACTTGCTCCTAATTCTATAAGTGAAAACCAAAACCACATAACTTATGCTTCCCTAAAAACTGCATATACTAATTAAATATTATATATTAGTAAAACTAAATATAGATATAATATAAAATTATATTGTAATTTTTACATCTTGAGAATGGAAAGAGGAGAAATTAAATGATTCCAAAAGTAATGATAATTCTTGGAAGTGCTTCCGATAAGGAAATAGCTATTAAATCAATAAAGATATTGGAAAAACTTCAAATCCCATATAGCTTAAAAGTGGCTTCTGCACATAGAACCCATGATAAGGTTAAAAGACTCGTTATGGATGCAACTAACCTAGGAGTGGAAGTCTTCATAGGGATTGCAGGTCTCGCTGCTCACTTGCCTGGTGCAATAGCTGCATACACACATAGGCCAGTTATTGGAGTTCCTGTTGACGGTGCAGTTGGAGGACTTGATGCATTGTATGCATGTGTGCAAATGCCTTTCCCTACAGCAGTTACAACCGTAGGAATAAACAGAGGAGACAATGCTGCAATACTTGCTGGAGAAATCATAGCAAGCTATGATAAGGAAGTAGCCGAAAGAATCTCTGCATTGCGTGTAGAATATCAGGAAAAGGTAGAATCTGGTGAAAAGGAGCTTATTGAAAGTCTTGAAGGGGAACACTTCCAAAAAGACTTTTTGGCTGAAGAAAATTATGAAAAGATTGATTTTGAAGAGTTAGATGACACTCCAGATGTAATGATACTTGCAGGAAGCTATTCTGATATGGAAATAGCTAAAAATGTGGCTATTTTACTTGAAAGAATGCAAATTGAATATAAATTAGATTACATTTCTCCAATCAGACATGCAAAAGACTTTGAATCCTATATGAGCAAAAGAAACAATGCTAAATTATTCATTGCCATAAGCGGTTTGTCTGCACTTGTGGCAGGATCTGTTGTTGCATTGACTGAAAAACCTGTTATTGGTGTGCCATGTTCCAAAAAGCTAGATGGACAAGACGCTCTCTTGACTATGGCAAATATGCCTCCAGGAGTGCCTGTTGGGACAGTTGGAATAGATAATGGAAGAAATGCAGCAATCGTTGCAGGAGAAATCCTTGCAATATCAAATAAGCAAATTGAAGAAAACTTAAAATGGATTAAATACAAGAATGCTGACTTATAATGAATTTAATGAAATCATATAAATTAATTAAAACAAAACACTGACTAAAATTTTGAGATGAGTGATTTTTATGACTAAAGATATTATTAACGTGATTCAAATTGATGAGGAACTTGATGCGGAGTATGAAGCTGCAAAAGTACTTCGTAAATATCCTAAAGACACTGTAATGTTAAACAACATTAAAGGTTATGACATTCCAGTAGTCTCTGGAATCTGTAATACAAGAGAAAAAATAGCCCAATCTCTTGGCTGCCAAGTTGATGAAATCCTATATAAGATAATTGATGGAATGAACAATCCAACTCCTGTAAGCAAGTTTATAGACTTGGTGGATGAATACGATAGCAAAAGAGTGGATTTAGGCAAGATTCCAATCCTTACCCATTACAAGCGTGACGGTGGAGCATACATTACTGCAGGTGTTGTATTTGCAAGAGACCCTGAAACAGGCATTCAAAATGCTTCAATCCATAGAATGTTAGTTCTTGAAAAGAACAAATTGGCTATCCGTATCGTGCCAAGAAACCTATATACCTACTTCCAAAAGGCAAAGGATTTGGGAAAGGATTTGGATATTTCAATAGCTATTGGAATGGAACCTGCTATTCTCCTTGCATGTACCACTTCAATACCAATAGATGCTGATGAGATGGAAGTGGCTAACAGATTTAAAAACGGCGAATTGGAGTTAGTTAACTGTAAAAATGGAATTAATGTGCCTGAAGCTGACATAATATTTGAAGGTAAGATATTGATTGATGAAACTGCTCCAGAAGGCCCATTCGTAGATTTAACAGACACTTATGATTATGTAAGGGAAGAACCTGTCATAAAACTCTCAAAAATGTATATTAAAAAGGAAAATCCAATGTACCATGCAATTTTGCCAGCTGGATTTGAACATAAATTACTTCAGGGCATGCCACAGGAACCAAGAATATTCAATGCCGTGAAAAATACTGTGCCTACTGTACAGAACGTGGTTCTTACAGAGGGAGGTTGCTGTTGGTTGCATGCAGCTGTTTCAATTAAAAAGCAAACTGAAGGTGATGGGAAAAATATCATAATGGCTGCACTTGCTGCACATCCATCATTGAAGCATGTGGTTGTGGTGGATGAAGATGTTGATATCTTTGACCCACAAGACATTGAATATGCAATAGCAACACGTGTAAAAGGTGATGATGATATAATCATTGTGCCTAAAGCAAGAGGTTCTTCATTAGATCCTAAAGCTTCTGAAATTGATGGAACAACCACTAAAGTAGGTGTAGATGCTACTAAATCAATTTTAGAGCCTGAAAAATTTGAGAGAGTTAGCTTTAGTGAATAAAGATGAAATAAATATTATTGATATTTTTTAGGTGATTTTATGGATAATGTGGGTATTATAGGAGCTGGAAGCCTAGGGACAGCTCTAGCTCAAATAGTAGCTCAAAATGCAGATAATGTATTTCTTTTTCTTAGAAGGGAAGAATTAGCTAATACAATTAATACAACCGGCATTAATAACGAATACTATCCCAATGTCAAATTGGAAAAAAATATAATTGCTACTGTCGATTATAATGATTTGAAAGGATGTAAAATAATATTTTTATCCATTCCTTCATCTGCATTTAGAACAACATTGTCTGAAATAAGAGATTATATAGATGAAGATGCAATTCTTGTCTCTACCGCAAAAGGTATTGAATATCCCTCATTGAAAACTATGGGAAACTTAATTGAAGAATACTTTAACGACGAATATGTTTCATTATCTGGACCTAACTTTGCATCAGAAATTGTTTTAAATCTTGCAACTGTTTCTAACATCGCATCAAAAAACAAAGAAAATGCTATGAAAGTAAAAGGGCTTTTATCAACCCCACAATTTAAAGTCAAGATTTTAGACGATGTTATTGGTCTTGAAATATGCGGGGTTGTAAAAAATATCAATGCAATAGCTAATGGAATATGTGAAGGAATGAACATTAATGAAAATGCAAGATATGCTGTTTTGACAAAAGGATTTGAAGAAACTAGAAAAATTATTGAAAGCGTTGGAGGAAATCCTTCTACATCAGGAGAGTACTGTGGATTTGGAGATCTTGTGCTGACTTCAACTTCAAGTGAAAGCAGAAACCATACACTTGGCATGTTATACGGCCAAAGGATAATTGTTGATGAGAAGGCTAGTGGAATTGTATTTGAAGGGAAAAACTCAATTATGGCCATAAAAGACATTTGTAAAAAAACTAATACAAAAAGCGTGATAGTTGACTTTGTATATGATATAATTGTTAATCAAATCCCTCCTAAAATAGCTTTCAAGGATTTATGGGAGAATATTGAGAATTAAAATCAACGGACTTGCATTGAATTGAAAAAATGAAAATGAGGCTTACTATCAATCATTTACTAAAAGAGGTTTTACTATGAAAAAAATTATTACCTATGGTACATTCGACATGTTTCACCAAGGACATTATAATATTTTGAAAAGAGCAAAAGATTATGGAGATTATCTAATTGTTGGTGTCACTGGAGAAAACTATGATATTGGAAGAGGAAAACTAAGCGTTCATGATACTCTTGCAACAAGAATTGAAAATGTAAAAAATACCGGATTGGTAGACGAAATCATAGTTGAAGAATATCTTGGACAGAAAATTGGAGACATCATCAAATATGACATAGATTCTTTTGTAATAGGAGATGATTGGGTTGGTAAATTCGATCATTTGTCTAGATATTGCAATATGGTCTATTTAGAAAGAACAAAAGGCATTTCAAGTACAAAACTTAGAGAAGAAACATTTGAAAAATATGACATAGGTATAATCACTGATGAAATAGATGATAATGAATTAGTGAAAGAAGCAAAATTGGTAAATGGATTTGAAGTGAAAAATGTTTATTGTGACAGTGAAAAGACCTTGAACGGTTTCCAGGAAAAGTACAACATTGAAAATGTTTTTGATGATTATGGTAAAATGATTGAAGCCTCAGATATTGTTTTCGTTCGTTGCAGCATTGAAAAAAGATTCAATTATATTCGCCAAGCATTAGAATCCGGAAAACATGTTATTTATGACTCCCCTGCAACATTTAAATCTAGTGAATTAGAGGAATTGCTAGATTTATCAAAAGAAAAAAACGTTATCCTCATGGAAAACATAAAAATGGTTCATATTTATGTATTTAACCAATTATTGTGGATGACACAAGGTGGTTTAATCGGAGATATCTTGAGTTTTAATTGTTCCATTTCAAAAAATGATGAAAGCCGTTCCAACTTATTCTATGATTTAAGTGCATTAAGTCTACTTCCTATGTTAAAAATCATGGGTCAAAACTATGAAAAAGCTGATTTCAAAGTTACAAAAGATGGTGAAGAAATTGAATTTGCTTCAATGAACTTTGTATACCCAAATGGAAGAGCTGTAATTAATGTAGGAAATGTAGTCCGTGTAGATAACCAATTAGAAATTATTGGAACAAAAGGAACTATCCGTATGAGAGGAAATTGGTGGAGAAGTAAAAACTTCAGTCTTCACAAGCCTGGAGAAATCGATGCGGAATTATATAATACAAACTTTGAAGGAAACGGATTTAAATATTTGATTAAAGCAATGTCAACTATGTTAAAAAATAATAGTATTGATTCAATGGGTGTATTTGAAGACGAATCCTTAAAAATTGTTGAAATTTTAGAACAGGTTAAAAAGACTGATGATAATACCTTATAATTCCTTAAAAATTGTTGAAAAAATAAAATAACTTAAAAAAACTGATGGTAATACCTTTTAATGAATCATTAGAATTATAAAAAATAAAGGAAATTTAAAAATTTAAATCATGACATTGATGATTGTTTAAATAGGAGAAATTATTGATGAATGCTTTACATGAAAACTTGTTTAAGCTCTTGATTGAGTTAGATGATATTTGCAGTGAAAATGATATCGATTATTGTCTAGCTGGAGGAACAGCATTAGGAGCAATTAGAAATCAATGCTTCCTACCATGGGATGATGATATAGATTTATACATTACACGGGATAATTGGATTAAATTACGTGATTTGGTTAGTGAAAATCCAGAAATATTACCTGAAAACAGAAATTTAGTATGTATAGAAAATGCTCCATATCATAGAAATCCAATTGTTCGTTATGTTGATACAACCAAAACAACAATTTATCCAGCACAATCAATATCTGCGAAAACATGTGGAGATCAAATTGAATTCTTTATATTAGATCCAATTCCAAATCCTGAAGATGGGCAGAAAGAGCATTTGAATCAAACGAGAGCATTTTTAGAAATTCTTTCACCTTACTTTATGGTTTGTAAAAGCCTTCCATTAGAAGAATATGCAGCCCATAGAGACTTAGTTTTAAGCTATTACAAAAAAATTGATAAAAAAGGGTATTCAGAAGTAATGGACAAATTATACGATGAATTATATAATTACCCTATAGAAAAAGCAGACACTCTCTGTTTACGTTGGGGTATTCGTACATTGCTTCATAAAACAAAATTTTATAGAGAAAAACGTTATGAGGAATTGGAAGGAAGAAAATTCCCAGTGGCTTATGAATTGGAACATGCATTACGGACAGATTATGGGGACACTTGGATGTATATTCCAGAGGGTGAAGGAAAATTATCCCATAATCCATTATTGGAGGATGCAAATCATCCTTTTGAAGATTTTACAAGCATTTATCTTAAATTCATAAATCAAGATAAAGTGGTTCATGCTTATGAAATGAATAAGCGCAATAACCTAAAATTATGGATTCCTAGAAGAAAAGTTGAACTGGAAAAAGCTAGAATGAAGGGAATCATTGCAAAAAATGAAATAAATAAAAAAATTGAATTCAATGATTATGACTTGAAACAGCTGATAAAAGATGAGGAATATAAAATATTGAATGATCTCTTTGCTGGTTATTATTCAATTCAATTAAATCAAAACTGTAGAAAATATAATTTTCTAATAGATATTGATAAAGAGCTGATTAAAATAGCTCTTCTAAATAAAATTAAGCAAGGGCAATACTATACAGCAAGGAATATAATAAATATTCTTGAAGTGAATTTCGAACTTGATGATGAGTTCAAGCATTTGAAAGAAATGTGTATATTTTTCAAAAAATTATCCATTGCAATCTATGACGATTATGATACTGATGCAATAGAAAACTTACTGAATGATGTTGTAGAGGATTGTGAAAACCTAGTTGATACATATAGAGCAAGATTATGGTTAAATATTAAAAAAGCAGAAAATAATACGGATTATGAAAAGGTTATCTCAAAAGGAAGTGAAATGCTAATAGACTATCCAAAAGATGGTGAGATAATGGCTTATATAGCTGAAGCGTATTATCATTTAGGTAATGTGGAAAAAGCAACAGAAATCTATGATGAAGCAGTACACCATACAAGAAATGGATTTGTTTGGCAATATGCAAAACGATATGTTGGTATTGATAGAATGGCGGAGGAGGAAATTGATGTTGACTAGACGAGAGATACAAATCAAATTACTTCGTAAACTCAATGAACTTTGTGAAAAAGCGGATGTTAAATATGTATTGCACGGTCATGGAGCGTTTCTAGCATATTTTGGAGAGCCAATTGAAAATTTAGCATCATTAGAAGTGATGATGTGTCAAGGAGATGCTGAAAAAGTAGCTGATTTGCTGGATGATGATGATTTCTATTTTGAAGATTTCAGAACAAATCCTAAGTTTGACAAACACTTTATGATGTTAGGATATAAAGACTCATTGGACTTGAAAAAAAAAGAAGTTGATTTTAGAAAGTCCAGACATATTGAAAACAATTGTATTCGTATCAATATTCGTTTTATAGAACATCCCGCTCGAAAAGGAACCGGTAAAAAACTGAAATTTAAACGTAGATTATGGAAACTCAGATATTTGGATTTGGAAACAAATCACCTATGGTATTTGAACTACAGCAAAAAAGCATTGAATGGATTTTATCATATTACTGGAAACAATCGTTCCATTAATAGAAGGTATAATGTTAAAAAAGAAAATTTTTCAATTTGGACATGGGATGAAATAAAAAATTATCCTCTTGTGAAAATTGCTGGAACAAAAGCTATAGAACCTAATTTGTTTGATGAAATAATCGAAAAAGATATTGAAGGCATTCCAGCATACATTTTTAAAGATTTCAATCGTTACGCTGAATTTTATTACGGAAAAGAATGGCGTGATAAAAAATGGAAAGGACCTACTGGATTTACAAGCAGCATAATTAATTGGGAAGAATTTTCAAATGATCCTGAAATCCAAGAGTCTTTAGATAAGATGCAAATACTTTATGAGGAAATTTATTCCAGAAGCCCAATAGCAAAAAGACATAAAACCGTTATCAGAGATATGAAAAGACATGTTAAGCAAAGTGGAAGAGTCATTCATACACGTGAAGAGTTTATTGGGCAAAAAGAAGAGATTTTAAAATTATATGCTAATAAAAACCTTGAAGAGTTGACTTTAATTTTAAATCCATTGATTGGAGCGCAAAAACATGGGATCCGTGTAGGATACACTTTTTCAGTTGATGAAGACATTGATGAAATCCTAGATTGGTATTTGAGAGAAACTGACAGAAAAGAATTAGCTGATAAAATTAAAAAACAGAGGATTGATATTTAATTTAATTATCTGATTAACTAATTTCCTAAATTAATTAATTATTAAAATTTAATTAATTAATAGCTAAAATTGAATAGAATTAATAAATTTAATAAAATAAGCAAGGGCATTAATCTGTAGGAGGAATTGTATGTATTATATAAATAAAAATGTGGAGGATTTATTTAGAATTTTTGATCAAAATTCAAGAGATGGATATATTCGTATGGACTTAAACGAAAATCCTGTTGGATTATCACAAGAGTTTATTGATGAAGTCCTTTCAAAAGTTACACCAGAGTTCGTTGCAAAATATCCTGAACAACTGGAATTCACTACAAAACTAGCAGAATTCATAGGTGTTGAAATAGAAAACATTTGTTTAGTGAATGGTTCCGCTGAAGGTATTCGTTATGTTATTCAAGCATATAGTAGACCTGGAGGAAAAGTCCTATCAGTCACCCCATCATATGCAATGTATGATGTCTACTGTGAAATGTATGGAAGAGAAAGTGTTCATGTTGAGTATGACGAAAATTTAAATATGGATGTTGATGATATCATCAATGCAATAAGCGATGATATTGATTTGGTGATCATATTAAACCCAAATAATCCAGTTGGCGATGTCTACTCCTATGAAGAAGCAGATAGAATATTAGAAGCTTGTAAAAAACATGAATGTACCTTATTGATTGATGAAGCATATTTCTACTTCTATCCAAATTCATTTATCAAATATGCATTAGAAAATGATCACGTATTATTAACAAGAACATTTTCAAAGGTATTTTCCTTAGCAGGTGGCCGTTTAGGATATGTTGTTGGTCAGCCAAAAGAAATAGCTACTGTACAAAAATTATGCACTCCTCATAATGTGAATGCATTTGGAATGTTATTTGCTCAATCAATTATGGAAAAAGAAGGTATGATTGATGAATTGGTAGAAAAGCAATTAACCGGTAAACAACATTTAATTGATACCTTAATTGAAAAAGGATATACTGTAAGTGCTAAGGAAGGAAACTTTATATTTATTAAACCAAAAAAAGTGGATGCTTCTGAAATCGTTGAAAGAATGAAAGAAGAAAAGAAAATTTTAATAAAAGTATACAAGGATGTTCCTGACTTAGGAGATTGCTTACGTGTTTCTATTGGAGAAAGTGAGGTTATGGACATATTCATTGAAGCATTAGAAGATATTGATCAATAAAAAGTATATACTTTAATTTACAATTCTATTTAGAAAATACAAGGATATTTACGATTAATTAAAAATAAATAATGTTAATATTAAATTAAAACTAAGTGAATTATTTTCTGTTAAATTAAAAAAAGGGATAAAAGGAATGATTTAAATGAAGATTTGTATTGTCGGAGCAGGTAATATTGGTTTAGTATTAGCTAGTACAATAGCTCTACTTAAAAAACATGAAGTTGTAATATACACTCATAAGGAATTTGATGTTTCTAAATTAGTATTTGAAGATGTTGAAAATGGAAAAAAATATACAAATCTTGATATTAAAATAGAAACTGATCTTAAAAAAGCTTTAGATAATGCAAGTTACGTATTCTGCACATATCCAGCATTCTTAAGAAAAGACTTTATTAAAGAAAGTAAGGAATTCTATCCAAAAGGATGTAAACTAGGTTTCTTGCCAGGATATGGTGGAGCAGAATATATGTGTAAAGAACTAGTTGAAGATGGCATTAGTGTATTTGGCTTACAGCGCGTTCCTTTTGTTGCAAGACAATCCAATAAGGAAATAGCTAGTTGCCTATCAAGAAAAACAAATTTATACCTTGCATCAATTCCTAAAAATAAATCAGAAGAAATTTGTAAAGAGATTGAGGAATTGATTTCCATTCCTACCATCCCATTGAATGAATACTTGGCAGTGACATTAGCTCCATCCAACCCATTATTACACTTATCAGGAGTATATAATGTATTTAAGGATTATAACGAGGGAGATTCATACGATAGACAATTAATGTTCTATGAAGAATGGAATGATGAAACTTCCAAATTATTGTTAAAATACGATGAAGAACTTCAAGAAATATGCAATCGTATGAAGCCATTAAACCTAGAAGAGGTAGTTTCATTAAAAATTTATTATGAATCACCTACTGCAGAGGCAATGACTAAAAAATTAAAAAGCATAAAAGCATTTGAAGTTGTTCAGGTCCCATTGATTGAAAAAGAAGGAAAATTCTATCCTGATTTCAATTCAAGAATGTTTTTAGAAGATTTCCCATATGGAATTGCAATTATTAAATACTTCGCAATATTAACTGATGTTGAAACTCCAGCAATAGACACCATTTTAAAATTCTATGAAGATAAGCAGGGAATTTGCTATTTCAATGAAGATGGCAGCCCTGGAAAAGACTTTGAAAACTCTGGAATTCCAGCAAATTACGGTTTAGATAGTTTAGAGTCCATTATAAATTATTATAGAATATAATTATTAAAAAAACAATATAATGTTAAATAAGAAATAAGAATATAAAAAATCTGTTTTAACATGACAGGAAGTATGAGAAATATCAAAAATAGTGATAAAATGATTGGTGTGATATTAGCAGCAGGAATGGGTACTAGACTAATGCCTCTAACTAAAGAAATTCCTAAAGCATTGCTTGAAATAAATGAAATGACATTGCTTGAGAGAATGATTAAAAACTGTATAAATGCAGATATAAAAAAATTTATTGTTGTTGTAGGATACAATAAAGAAAAAGTAATGGGTTTATGCCCCTTAATAGCTGAAAAGTATGATATAGAAATAAAAACTATTGTAAATGAAAAATATGATGTGACAAACACTTCCGTGTCAACTTATCTTGCCAGTAAATTCATTGAGGAAAATGATTTGGATGATTTTATTTTAGTAAATGGAGATAATGTTGTAGATCCGGAAATCATTTCTAAATTAGTTGCTTCTAAAAATACTGGAATGATAATAGACAATTTTAAAGAACTGAATGAAGAATCATTCAAACTTATAATCGATGATGAATCATTAAATGATGAGAAAACAATAGCTAATGGTAAAATTAATTCAATAGGCAAACAATTGGATATTCCATCATCCAGCGGAGAATTTATTGGAGTATCAAAAGTACTTTATGATGATGTGGCAGAATTCAATAGAATTTTAGAGGGATTAATAGAAGATGATCCTCAAAACTATTATGATTTTGCATATAAAGATTTAAGCATTATTAAAACAATTGATTTTGTTTTAACAAATGGTTTAAAATGGACTGAAATAGATGACCATAACGACTGGAAAAATGCCAAGGCACTAATAAAAGAATTAGAAGGATAATAAGGATATAAGGGATAATATGGCCGTAATAATTAATAAAATAAAAAAAATTGTTTTAAATATAGGCAAACATTTAGTCAGAGGACTATACATTATCGGATCATATATTATTCCTGTTAATGATAAGATTATTCTCTTTGAATCAAGTAATGGCCGAAATTTTACTGGAAATCCTAAATCCATCTATGAAGAAATATTAAATCAGGGATTAGACAAGGAATTCAAATGTGTATGGGTATTTACAGATACAAATACTAAAACAAATGGAAATCCAATAAAAGTTAAAAAATCATTTTTTAAATTTCTATATTACACCCTTAGAAGCGGAACTTGGGTTTTCGATTCAAGGCATTTATACTACCTTAGGAAAAATAAGAAAACAAAGTATATTCAAACATGGCATGGAACACCCCTTAAAAAACTAGCATTGGACATGGATTACATAGATATGAGCGGCAATCAAGACATAAGCCAGTACCATGATGACTTTAAGAAAAATACTGCATTGTGGGAGTATCTGATTTCACAAAACAGCTATTCCTCTGAGATTTTCAAAAGAGCTTTCGATTTTAAGGGTGAGATGCTGGAAATTGGATATCCGCGTAATGACATTCTAATAAACAAAAACAAGCCGGAAGACATTGAGGAGATAAAAACCAGATTGAATATTCCTAAAGATAAAAAGATTATTCTTTATGCTCCTACCTGGAGAGACAATGAGTATTATGCAAAAGGAGAATACAAATTCGCTACAGAAATGGATTTCGACAAAATGTATAAGGAATTGAAGGATGATTACATTTTAATCGTTAAATTCCATTATTTAGTAAAAGAAAACATTGATTGGAGCAAATATGATGATTTTGTAATTGAATGCGATGCTGATTGGGATATTCAGGAATTATACTTGATTTCAGATATGATGATAACAGATTACTCATCAGTGATGTTTGATTATTCCATTTTAAAAAGGCCTATGATATTCTTCACATATGACTTGGAAAATTATAAAAACAATTTAAGAGATTTCTATTTCGATATGGTTGCAGAAGTCCCCGGGCCTATATGCGAAACCAATGATGAAATGATTGATTTCATAAAAAATTACACCGAAGAGGATTATGCATCAGAATTCGGTGAAAAATATAAGAAATGGAATGAAAAGTTCAATCCATTTGACGATGGAAACGCATCTAAAAAGATCATTGAATTAATTAGAACTAAAAAATAAACCTAAAAAAATAAATCAAGAATAAAATTTATTAAAACTAAAAAAAAATAAATTTAAAAAAATTATTCAAAAATTAAATTTATTAAAACTAAAAAAAAATAAATTTAAAAAAATTATTCAAAAATTAAATTGATTTTATGGCCACAATTAATGCAATGGCCATCCTTTATTCTATTTTTATCGCTGTTGCAATATCTTTCCCTTGCTATCAAAAGCTCACCGCAATTAGGGCAATAGGTATTGTTGTCAGCAGGCATGTTTCCCAAATAAACATATTCCATTCCCATATCAATGGCTATTTCCTTAGCTCTTAAAAGATAATCTATTTTCGTTGGACTCTCATCGCTCATCTTATGCATTGGGAAAAACCTTGAAAAGTGAATGGGAACCTCTTCTCCCAATTCCTCCAATATGAAATTGCAGATTGATCTTATGTGGTCCTCATCTGTATTCAAGTCATTGATCAAAAGAGTGGTTATTTCCAAATGAGTACCATATTTATTTTTCGCCTCATAAATGATTTTTAGATTGTCAAGAACAATGCCCAATTTACCGCCGCAAATTTCCCTATAGAGCCTGTCATCAAAGAACTTCAAGTCAATGTTAAAGGCATCGATAAATTTCACTGTTTCCTCTAATGATTCCTCACTCATATACCCATTTGAAACATATGCATTTTTAAGATTTTCTCTATGTGAAATCAAAGAGGTTTCACGGGCGAAGTCAAAGTATAGCGTAGGTTCATTATAGGTCCAAGAAATCGATAGGCAATTGTCATTAATAGCATTTTTAACGATGGTTTCTGGTAGTATTTGAGTTGAGTTGAATTCATCATAAGAATTCATTGAAAGCATATAGTTCTGACAGTTCAAACATGAGAAATTACACCCAAAACCACCTATTGAGTATGTTGAAGAGCCTGGCAAGAAGTGATACAAAGGCTTCTTTTCAATAGGATCTGTATGGCATGAAGCCATTCTATGATAATTTAAAGAATATAATTTTCCATCGATGTTTTTTTGAGTGTTGCAGAATCCTAAACCTTCATTGGATATCTTACACATCCTTCCGCATAGATTGCATTTGACTGGTTTTTCACTTGACGAATTCCCTTCATATAATTTAGTGTAAAAGCTGGATTCCTTCATCATAAAAACACCTGAGATAATTGTTTAGAAATTATAATGATTGATATAAATTCAATTAATCAAACTAGGTTAAGCATTGTCTATTTGAGATGTTGATAACCTCTTGAGCTTATTTTTTGAATTTGACCATTTGAGAGTAGTATTTCAACTGTATTATTGTCAGTGATTTCACCTATAGCATAATAATGCATTTCTCTTGACAATTGATCATCTAATTCTTTGTTTATAGTAAACAAAAATTCAAAATCCTCTCCTACATGCAGGAATAGGTCAAGGTAATTCAAGCCTAAAATATCAGCTATTTCCTTGAATTCATCCTCAACAGGAAGCTTTTCCTCATAGATTCTTATTCCTTTGGAATAGGAATTTGATGAAATGCTGTCATTAAGCTTAATATACTTCTTGTCAGAATTCAATATTTCATAAAATTCGCTTGCAAGGCCATCTGTAATGTCTGTTGCAGATATTCTGTTGTTGGCTGTATTATGTTCCCTTAAAATATGGCCTTCATCATATTTCGCTTCTGGCTTTAATGCCTTTAGAAGAGCCAAATCAATGATTGTAGAATCTATTTCCTTGATTTCATCGGTCTTTTCCTGATATAGATTCGGATCTTTTTCCTTAAGAGACAATAATTCAAATCCAATTGCAGCATATCCCAATTCATCGCTTATGCAAACCAAATCTCCCTTTTCAAATCCGTATTTCATCAATGCCTTGTCCTTGTCAACCTGGCCAATGGCTGTTCCTGAGATTATTATTTCATTTGCCTCATTGGTGTCGCCCCCTATGAGGGGATTGTTATAATTGTCACAGGCCCTAATGACCCCACATATCAAATCGTCAAAGTCATCAAGCAGCATATCCTTTGGAATGGCTATGTTCAATAGAAATCCAATATTCTCTGCACCCATGCTTGCAAGGTCGCTTACATTAACCACTACTGATTTGTATCCCATCTGAAAATAAGTCATGCCTTTTGGGAAGTGGCTTGATTGAATAAGCATGTCTGTAGAAGTGACCAAATAGCTATTGTCATCCATATTTACGTTTGTAAGTGCAGAGTCATCTCCAATTGATGTTGCGAAATTGGAAAAATCAATGTCATTGCCAAATCCGCAAGAGGAACAGGATTTGGATTTTTCTATGATTCTTTCAATAAGGCCTTTCTCACCAATTTCAGAGACTTTGATTTGGCTTGATTTCATATGAAATTATTTGATTTTTTTAATATAAAAAATATTCTTAAATAAAAAATTAAAAAAAAGAGTAAAATAATCTTAGGATAATAGGATTCAATTAGAAAATCATTGATTTGAACTGTTTTTTCATGCATATGCACAAATCGTCTCCTTCAAAGATACCGAAATTATTAACTATCTCATAATCCAATTTCCTATATAGATTGATGGCTGCTTCGTTGTCACGGCCTGTTTCGATAACAGAGTACTTGAAATTCTCTTCCATTGCCAGTTTTTCAAGCTGCTTTATAAGCTTGTATGCAATCCCTTTTCTTCTGTATCTCTTTTTGACATACACCCTTCTGATTTCAATTGTATCCTTGTCAATCAATCTGAAGCTGGCACAAGCAATCGGCTTTCCCCAATTCAAGGCAAGAATTACAATATGGGGATCTGTCAAGGCATTGTAGTCTAAGTACCTTTCAACTACATCTCCAAGCTTGAAAAAGTATTCATTGTCCAACTGCCTTGTAAGTTCAATGAACCTTTCATCCTTTTCATTTGTAATGACTGATTCCATATTATCACTTCATTCATTTCTTTAGCTCTGTAGTGTTTCCTACCTTTGCAAGCTCATGCTCCCAAACTCCAGGGTTTTCCATTACGAACTTTTCAAATAGCTCCTTGCATCTTGAATCGTTTAAAACGATGATTTCTACATCATTGTCCTTCAAGAGACTTTCAGCACCCATCAAGGTTGTGTTGTCACCTATTACCACTGTTGGAATATTGTATAGGAGTACAGCTCCAGAACACATTGGACAAGGTGAAAGGGTTGTATAAAGGATGCATTTTCTATAATCCTCATAATTAAGGCCCTTTGCATTTTCAATTGCATCCATTTCACCATGAAGAATCACTGAATTGTTTTGAATAAGCTTATTATGGCCTCTTGATATTATTTCATTATCCTTTACAAGGACTGCACCAATAGGTATTCCACCTTCTGAAAATGATATTTCGGCCTCCTTGATTGCTTCATCCATAAATTTCTTATGCATAAAATACCCCATAATCGAGTTTGTTATTTTTAATATTATATTTAAAAAAAGACTAATAATAATTTTACTAAACAAGAATAGAAATTAAAAAAAGATAAAAAAGACAAGAGTATTGAAAACAATACAGCATGTTAAAAAAAAAAGAAAATAAGGAATTAGAAACGATTATTCTAATGCCTCTTTAACTATGTCTTCAAGGATTTCAATTAGGATGTCATCATCACAGATTGGGTCTGGGTATAATATTTCCCCATCAAATTCCATTTTGACATCATCATGTCCATGATGATGGTGATGATGTCCATGAGAATGACTATGGCCATGATCATGGTCGTGGTCATGACTGTGTTCATGGTCATGGGAGTGAGAATGTCCATGGTCGTGATGATGGTGATGGTGATGGCCAGTTCCATCATCTTCTATGAATCCTAAAATAGTTGGAATGTCCCTTGTAGTATGTGCTCCAGGAGCAATGAATACAGGAACGACAACCAATCGGTCAACTTCATTTTCGCTTACAAGCTTATTTATTGAAGTTGGAATGTTAGGGTCTACAAGTTCCATGAATCCAAAGTCACATGGATATTCAGTTTGAGCTTCAAATTGTCCGAAAAGGTCTGTGATAAATTCCTTGCTGTAATTCAATCTGCTTCCGTGTACAACTAGCAATACTCCGGTTTTTGCATCTGCGTCAAGCTCTGATTCTTCAAGTGCACCGCTTATTTTATTGTTGATTATTTTTAATAGCTTTGGATTAGGGCCTATAGGACCGAGCAAATCAATTTCTCCATCGAAATCAACCTCTTCAAGGCCGTATAAATAATGTCCTTCAGGATAGATTCCATCCGGTTGTCTTGGATCTGTTTCCTTAGTTTCAAGACCAAGTATGATTGGTATGTCAATGTTAGTGTGAATTCCAGCAGCTAAAAATACTGGAGTAGCTATAATGCGTTTTAAGTTAGGATTGCGTTCTTTTAAAATGTTAATGGCTTCAGGTAAGTTTGGACGAGCCACTTTCATGTATCCTACTTCAGCATCAAATTCTGTCTTTGCCTTAAACTTAGCGCATATCTTTTTAAAAACTTCCTCTGCATAGGGAAGAGTACTTCCATGGCTTAACAATAATACAGCAGTGTCTTCATTACTCATAATATCACAGTTTTACGTATTTTTAAACACATATCTAAATAAATTTTAATCTTTGATAATAATAAGAAAGTATTACTTTATAATAATAATTTGAAAAAAAGTATTACTCAAGGTTTATAAAAAAATAAATAGCTAAAAAGCTATTTAAAAAATTATTTTACAATTTTAAATTTGAATCCGTATGAAATTACACCATCAGGGCCGTCTTCACGGATTTTTCTAAAGACCATTTCTACAGGGTCTCCGATTTGAATATCATCAACATCTGCGTCAACGATTTGTGCAGTTACTTTAGCACCTTCTTCAAGTTCAATGATAGCTACAGCATAAGGAGCTATTTTCTTGAAGTCAGAAGTAGGTGTTCTAATTACAGAATAGGTAAATATTTTTCCTTTTCCTGAAAATTGGATATCTTCAATGTTTCCTTTTCTTCTACAATCAGGACAGATTACTCTTTGTGGGAAAAACACTTGACCACAAGTAGTACATTTGGATCCAACAAGGTTATATCTTTGTTGGATATGACGCCAGGTTCTTACAGTATCAGACATTAAATTCCTCCTAATATAATAAGCATGATAAAAATGATTAATTTTTTTCTTTTAATTTTTCATAAGTAGTTTTTAAATATTTATTAATTTTTTAGTTAATAAATATTATCTTTATAATAACATTAATCTATTTATAATTCATCTATAATAAAGTTTTAAGTTAATGGCTATTCTTTACCAAATAAAGTTTAAAGTAATCCTTAATTGCAACAACAGTGAAAAATTACAATGAAAAAGTAATTTACACTCTTTTTATTAAATTATAATGATTTAAAAAGATTAAAATTAAAATTGAGTAATATTTAAATATTATTTTTAATAATAAAGCAATCAATGAAGTTTAACAATAAAAATAATGAAAATACAAATGATATTGAAAATGATTCGATTAGAAAAGATTTTTTAGAGGATAATGATGGAAATTTATCAATCATAGTCACTAGTCTACTTCTAATCGGCTTTTTGATATTGTCTATAATCATTTTAAACACTGCAATTAGTCAAGAGAATGAAAATAAAGAGGTCGTATCATCCAATAATTACCAATATATTCTTGATGACTACATAAGAAACCTTCCACTTATTGAACATGAGGCAATGGAAGACTTAAGTGAAGAGGTTATAAAGAACAAAAGGCCATGTTTAGATTCCAAAAGCGATTTGAAGAAAATCATTGATGAAAAGCTAAGTGTAAAGAACCAGGAATACTATGATAACTACCATATGCAAATCAATTCATCATTGATAGCTATTGAAAACACATCAAATCCATTCTCATACAAGTTCAAGACTCATATTTTTAGTGTGAAAGGAGACTATTCATTTGAAAGGATTGTATCATCTGATGTTGATTGCATTGGTTTAAAGGATCCCGTTCCCCTTCTTTATTTGAAAAGCTATTACGGCCTTTCCTACAATGAAACCTCTTACAGCTATGCTAATTCATTATCTGATTTTTTAAGGGAAAATGGTGTTGAAAATCACTCTTACTATATCAATTCCAGCTCTCCACTGATTATAAGGAAATGTCCATATGACCCTTACAAGCATCATGGAGATGACAAAGGAAGGATTATGAAAAACTGCAGGGACAATGGATATTATCACGAAAGCAGGGATGGAGCATGTTACCTATGCAGGCTTGAAGGGAAAAGCGGATGTGAGCATTACGGTTTTGAAACATTTATAAATCCTCAAAAGACTAATGAAACAGACCGTGTGTCAGCATGCGGATCTGACCATGTAATATTCAGTGATGACATTTATCCAGGAGTTGAAGTCATCTACAATAGTGAAAATGGATTGAATGAGATTCTCTATCTTGACCCTCATGGCCATAAGGTCAAGTATGGAATGGGTGGCTTTTAGGGGTTTCGATATGATGAAAGATTTAATCAAAGACCAATATGGCCTTCTATACTCCAGTGAACTGCTTCTATCTATCATACTGCTTATTTTCATAATAGGAGTGGTAGCTAATTTAAGCGATGGCCTAAATGAAAAAATGCTAAGTGAGGAAGAGATTTTATCACTTGAAAGAATTGCAATCGAATCGTCTGATTATCTTTTGAATAATCCTGGAAATCCTGAAAATTGGCAAGAGGATGTTGGGTCGGATAATGGGATGGTGTCAAAAAAGATTATTCCAGGTCTTGCAATCAAGAATAAAAATGTGGAAAATAGTGAATTCTACAGTGAAAGTGCAAGTGATGAAATGATAATGTCAAATGCAATTTCCTATAATAAGCTCATTAAGATAAAAAACAATTACGATTCACTTGTCGATGGAAATCTCTTTAATGATAGTGTCAGAAGTTCAATGGCCATTTATCCTTTAAATAGTGAAATAAAGCCTATTGAAATGGGATACAATTTTGATGATGAAGATGATAATGTCAATGATAATGAGATTGTGACAGTGAATAGAACAGTTAAATGTGATTTTTATTCAAACTTTGTAGTCTATAATTTCAATGACCTTGAACTGTATGGAGATGATTACAATAAAGATATGTTTTGTAATCATGACAGTAATCCTAATTTAACTAATCATTCAAATGAAGGAAAATCTCTATGGCTATGTAAAAACTTTAGAGTCTATAAAGAATCATTGGATGAATATAACTATTATCTGATAAGCGATGAATCTGTTAAAAACACTGGCACTTATTGGATTTTAGAGAGTCTAAATAGAACAAATGAAAATAAGGAAATACTAAATCAGGAAGTCATTGACTTAAATCCATTCCTTATGGAAGATTTGGAAAATTCCTCAGAGAATATTTATTCTATACACTTCAATGTTTTAAAAAATAGGATTGATGACTTTAAAACAGTTTTAGTAGCCATTCCAAAGAACATGACAGATGTTTTAATATCTAATGATGAGATGAACTATGATTACTTTAGAGTTCAAGATGTGAATTTCATATTAAAAGCAGGGTATAAATAGAATTAAAAGTATATGATAATAAAAAAATTATAAAAATTGAAAAAATAGTTAAAAAAAGAAAAAAGATTTTTACTCCCAAGTTGGAGGTAAAAATTTTGGTCCAGGTTTTCGCTCCGAAGGAGCGGAAAAGCTGGGCTATAAAACACTATACAAATTCTCTTCCAAAAGATCTGTATCAATTTGCAAGCTAATGATATTGGTTCTGCCTTTAGCTCTGCCTTTGGAAACAGTATTTGTGGAAATGATTCCTAACATCTCCAACTCATTTACAAAGTCAAAGATTCTTCTATAGGTAACAGCATCTCCTTTTGAAATCTCCTTATAGGCCTCAAATAATTTACCTGAAGTGATTTCCTCTCCTTCTTGAGTCAATCTTAAGATAGCTGCAAGAACCCTTTGCTGTTGGGTAGGCAATGTAACAATGACATCCTTGACCTTATTGTACTCAATGACATCTTTAGCTTCACGTACATATTGGCCTAAGACCTTTTCAGATCCCTTGTCAATTGCAATGTCTCCTGCGCTTTCCAATAAGTCAAGTGCATATCTTGCATCCCCTTCCTCTTTAGCAGCCATAGCTGAACATAATGGAATTACGCTGTCTTCAAGAGTGTTTTCATAAAATGCAAGTTCGGATCTTTCATTCAAGATGTCAGCCAATTGCTCTGCATCATAAGGTGGGAACACTATTTCCTTATCCATTAGACTGCTTGCAACTCTTGGCTTAATGAATTGCTTGAAGTTAAGGTAATTACTGATTGACAATATTGCAATGTTGTCTGTTCTGGTAAGGGTATATAATAAGCCGTCACCATCCTTCTCAAGAAGAATGTCAACTTCGTCTAAAATGACAATCAAGATACGGTTCCTTCCAAATACATTTCTTTTCAATACATCTCTAAATGCATTTACAATTTCCCCTTTAGTCCAACCACGATTAGGAACTTCCCTTCCTAGCTTTTGACATAAGTAAGTGAGCACTTGATACTCTGTATTGAAATCAGTGCATCTGACATATTCCACTGAAATGGAAACAGGCTTGTCACGAGCTGCTTCAATCAATTGCTCTCTTGCAAATTTTGCGGCTGCTGTCTTACCGGTTCCTGTTTTCCCATAAATAGTAATGTTTGATGGAGTAGTGCCTTTCAATGCCTCTACCCAGTATCTAGCAATAGATGTAATCTGTTCTTTCCTATGTGGCAAGTTATCAGGTAAGAAACGATGATCCAAAGGTTTCTTATCCTTAAAGATATTGTCATCCATAGGCAAGTATTCATCAAGCCCTTCGAAAATGTTGTCACTCATATAATCATCTCATAAATATTATGTGTTTTTTAAAATTCGATTAATGTGTTGGCGAATTTTATATTATAAACCCTTTTTAATAAAAATTAAGCATAAGATCTAAAATCGTGTTTTTGAAATTTTAGAAAAATTAAGTTAAATAATATTAAAAAAATAGAAATTTTCATATTCAATAGTAAAATTTCAACTGTATTACTATTGTTTATCAGATTATATATTTAAACTTTTTTATAATTTCAAATTTAAGGAACATTCTCAAAAATTCAAACAATGGAAAAAACTTTAATAATATTAGCTGAATTGCAAGTGTAATAAAGAAATTAAAATTGTTTAAAATAAATTTTACAGTTGAAATAGTGGTCTATTTTAAAATAAAGTCAAAATTTTATTTAAATTTGAATAATTTAACAGATTTGATACAATTTTTTAAAATAAATTGAATTTTATGATTATTTTTCAATATTCCAGAATGATTATCGTTATAAAATAATTTAAGTAAAATTAAATCATTGTAGAGTTAATTATTTATAGAAAATGGTTAAAAAAAGACAGAGAGTACCATTTCAAGTGAAAGGAAAATTGGTAAAAAACGAAAATGAAGGGATGTATTTCAAGTGTAAAATTTTTACATCAAAAAATTAAAAAAGATTAATTGGTCTTTAAATCATGAAAAAAGAATTTTAATGAGGAATTTTTTTAAAAAAGATAGAGACTTGAATTTCAACTGAATACAATTGAAATAGACCCGTCGAGTCTTTCAAGACCCTCGAAATCGTTTCACTAGAAATACATCTCTCACTCTCTAAAAATCATGGAAAATAAAGTTGTTAAATCATTGAAATTAAAGAAAAAATAACTAAAAATAAGACGTAAAATAATTAAATAAAATTCACAGTTTAATAACAAATAATAATGATAATAAAAAAAATATAAAAAAATAAATTAATAAAATAAAAATTAGTTTTTTAACAATTAAAATAATTATATTTAATATTGAAATTAATAATTATGTTATTGTTATCAGAATTAATCCATTATAATTCAGGAATGTCATTATTTTGAATAGATCCATAGGTTTTACCAAGAATCCATATGCATTGAAGCTTTCCCTTGAACACTTTCTTTATTGTTTTGATTAAAACATGTTTTGAGAGTCCATCTCCAAATATGTCATCTGTGATGATGAATCTTTTCAATTGATCATTTGGATGGTCCAATTCAAAATCAAGAAGCATTTCATTCAATGCAAATCTTATCTTCCAAATGAATTCCTGATTGATGTCTTTAGGACTGCTTTTAATAATGTTCTGCTCTTCCTGTGAAACTTCAGTTGCACATCCAATCAATAGAATATCTGGTTTTCCTTTAGGATTGATTATGTCCATTGCATTGTTGTTTGGAAAGTTAATGATGTAATGGAAATTAGCGTTTTCATCAAATATCTTTTCACGGATAAGATCCTCTTCCATTAACCAGTTTCTGACTTGTTCTTCATCTATTGCCATATTATCATCCCATTAAATAAATATGAATATTAAATGTTTAAATATTAAAATTCAATTAAAAATTTATATGATTTTTATTTATTTTCCAATAATTTTTTAATAAATTTATCATATCAATAAATTATATATAGTTTGCTAATATATTTAATTTTAATGATAACTGAACTTTACTCAAATTCAATTTATATGCTGCTTACAATACTGCTCTTTGCTTTGGCATTTGATTTATTGATAGGAGAGTTTCCTGCAAAATTGCATCCTGTTGTATGGATTGGAAGCATCATCAGCTTTTTCAAGAAATATCTTATAGGATATGACAATAAGATATCAGGACTTATTGTTTCTATCTGTGTAATAGCTGTTTCTTCACTTATTGTTTTAGTGCCAATGCTACTCATAAAGCATTTCATGTACCTTAATGATGGAATGATATACCTATTCAAATTAGTGGCTATTTTATTGTTGTCATCCACATTTTCAGTTAAGCTGCTCCTTGACTCTGCACGTGACGTAGGTCATGACTTGAAAAATAACAATCTAAACAAGGCACGTCAAGCTGTAAGCTATTTGGTAAGCAGAAAGACAAGTGAATTGAATAAGGAGCATATCATATCAGCTGTTATTGAAACATTAACCGAAAACATTCCTGATTCCTATGTTTCAACTATTTTTTACTATTCAATCGTTGGTATAATAGCATTCCTTTTAGGATTCAATGATTTCACTGTTGTCATATTGGCTATACTTGCAGCATTGATCCATAGAGTTGTCGATACAATGGATTCCATGCTTGGATACAAAACAGATGAGCTTTATAATATTGGATTTGTTCCAGCTCATTTTGATGATATATTGAATTACATTCCTGCAAGGATATCCGGATTTCTAATAGTAATCTCTGCAGCATTCTTAGCTCTCAATTGGAGAGGAGCATATTATATTATGCAAAGGGATGCCAGAAACTGTGACAGTCCAAATTCAGGATACACTATGGCTACTGTAGCAGGAGCTTTGAACATTCAACTTGAAAAAGAGGGAGTCTATACATTAGGTGATAATTTGCATCCCCTAAAAGTGGAATGCATTGACAAGGCAATAGACATTGCAAGACTTAGCATATTCTTGATTACAATATTTTTCTTTTTCGTATTTATGGATTTGATTCTTCTTCAGTTATAGAAGAAATTATCTTATTTTAATTTATTTTTTCACGTTATTATTTTTAAAAAAAGTTTATTTATTATTAGTTTAATCAAAATTATTTGATTTAAGATTATTTAATTCAATTATTGATCATATAAAAAAGAGTATGGTGCAAAAGGATATTACTTTCTAAGTGATTAATTGATGCAAAAAGAGTTTATAAAAATAAGAGAAATGAAGTTAGATAATAACTTCATTTATTACAAAATCCTTAAAGAAAGTCATGTGAATCAGTTCATCCTCCCATACAAGGCCAGAACCTGATCCGAAATCATTTGAAAACTTGAGATTGTCCCCAAGACCTATGGATTTTTTAGACTTGAACTCACTTTGTGATATGTTCTCCAAAACCTTCATGAGTTCCAATCTGTCAATATTGTCTACAGATTTCTTTTCAACAATAGCTTCTATGATATAGCTTCTGCAGAGCTTTTCATGATACTCCTTGTAAATGCTATGATTGTAGAACAATTCCAATCCCTTAACTTCACCGTTTACTATAAAGATAACACCATTTTGACCATCTTCAATATGGAATTTGCTCAAGTAGTCATTTTGCTTATCCTTAAGGTTTTCATAGCTGTCATTCAATGCGCTGGTCATTGACTTGAAATTGGATCTGGATTCAAATTCACTAATGGAATCCCACACTTCCCCTTGATAGTCACGTTCTTCATAGGAAGCTCTTGATTTTCTGCTTCTTGTACTGTGATTTGCAGAGTACAATGATGGCTTGAAGGTTCTTGATTCGGCACCTTCTCCTTTAGTGTGCCATCTTCCGTGTTCAGTGCAACTGACTGGAATATTTATTGTTGATTTGGCTGGAATGAGCAAAGTGTCATTTATTATACGGTTTTGCATTGCACCGGTAATTTCATCACCATCAATCAATATTAGTGGAGCAACTGAATCGTTTTTGCATAAAACGGTATTCACTGTAGAATTTTCAAGTTCCTTGATTTCAACAAGGCCCATCTCATATCCTTTCTTAAGAGTAAGGAAATCCTTTTTCCCAAAGTAATCACTCTTAATTGGAATTGCCTCTACATTTTCATACTTTTGGCTTTCCAATAGTTCAATGGATATTTTAGTGCCGTTTATGTCAATAAATGCAATGTTTTCAATCTTGTTTAAATCTTCAATAGCTTCGCTGTTTTCAATGTTTTTGTTTGTCTTTTCCACATCATCACCCCATGTTTGTTTTATACTATTCAAACTAATTTATTATGGACATTTAAAAATTAAATTTTAATAAAATGCCTTAAATGAAATTAACATCATTTTCAGGATCTTTTCTAAGTTCAGCAAGCTCATCCTCTTCGATGACTTTAGCAATTACATTTTGATGGGAAATGAACTTTACAATCGCATATGCATTTTCATCATCAATCTTATCATAAACCCTTCCTGAACTCATTGTGCCTCTAACAACGGTTTTAGTGCTATTTGCCAAGTATCCCACTTTGCCGGCATATCTCATTTCAACTCTTATAGCTTCTGAGTCGTGGTTGTTATCTGGCTCTTTAATGAGCTTTAAAATAGAACCAATCTTAAATATCTTCTTTCCATGAAATTGGTTAAAACAGATTACAGTTACATATTTTTCATTGAATTTTTCTTCGTTCATACATTTCACCCCTATAAAAATAGCATGTACATTATTTTATGAAATCCGTTACTTATAAAGGTTATCAATTTGTAGGAATTTTTGATAAGAAGCAATGAAATCAATGCAAAACTTTCTTAATTTTACACTTGAAATACATGTCTAGGTTTCCTGTAATTTGACCTATTTGAAATAGAGAAAATTACAGCAAATATAATTGTTTTAAAAATTTGATAGAAAATGAAAAATAATGATAAATTATTGAAAAAAATAGAGAATTGTAAAAAATAATTCAAATAATTTAAAAAAAGTAAAAAAAAGAATAATTAAATTGGAAAATTTAAACTGTGATTGCTTCCAATTTAGATAAGATTTCCCAAATTAAGGTTCTTGCATGAACTGGGATATTTGGATCGTTGCTGATTTCATCTAACTTTAAGATTACAGCACTGGCTCTTACAGTTGGATCTTCACTTTCATCGTTTAATGTTTGGAAAGATTCATCTGCAGCTCTTCTGATATTACGTGGTACACTTGGGTTTTCCATAATATGTTTTAAAATTGCGGATACTTCTTCAAAAGTTTCGTTTACCATTATAATTCCTCCCTATTCATCAATTTTTGAAAATATTATCAAAATAAGTATAAATGAGTTTCAAAAAAAGTAAATAGTCAATAACAATATAAAATATGCTTTTTAAAGTATATATATTTATGGTATATTGTTAGTAAATCAAGAAATGATTATCTTCTTTAAGTTTTGTAGTCGAAAAAATTTTTTAATATTAATAAATGATTATTGGTGTTTTATGAGTTAAAATAAAAAGTTTTTAATAATGCATATGTGATATATAAATTCAAAGAGGGTTTAAAATGGACTTTGATAAGGATAAATTCAAAAACGTATTGCATTTCATAATCTACAAGTGCGGTTTCAGAAACACCGTTGGAAGAACAGTGCTTCACAAGCTGCTTTACTTTTCAGACTTCAATTATTATAAGGAGTTCAATCAATCCATAACAAATGAATCCTACATAAAGAAGGAAAGAGGTCCTGTACCTGTTCATTTTGAAATGGCGATAGAGGAATTGGTTGAGGAAAACAAAATAAGCTTAGGAAAGAGAAGATTACCATGCGGAAAGATTATGAACAGATACTTTTCCCTAAAGGGGCCTGAAATGGATTTCAAAAAAGAGGAATTGATTTTAATCAATAAGGTCATTAAGAAATTGAGTCATTTAAACGGCAAGCAGATTGGGGAATATTCTCTATCAGATTACCCTGTAAAAAAGACTGAAGATAATGAGATCATTGAATATGGATTGGCATTATCCAGCAAGTCTAAAAGCAAAGATAAGGTTTTTGTAAAAATAAACTGAAATACTCCATTGAATGTAACTTATTTTCATATTAATAAAACTTCATAATATACTTTATTTTTAATTTTATCTAAAAATAAACTTTTTTTCTTTTATTGATAAGAATATATTTATATATTGTATTACATAAATTATTACATCGAATATTTTTATAATTCTTGAATTAATGGGTGTAATAATGGAAATGTTTAGTGCATTATGGCAAGTAGGTGTTTTTGCAGCTGTTATCCTTTTTGGCACAAAGCTAGGGATAGCTAGCGGTTTGGCAAAAATATCCAAGAGAAATTTAACTATTCTTGCATTGGGCTATGGTGGGGGAATAATGCTTTTGTCAGCTATCGCTTCCCTATACACAAGTCAAATAACTTATTTTATAAATTCGTACAATTCTATTTTGTTCTTGATAATGGCGTTCATCATGATTTTTGCAGGCATTTATACTATTAAAGAATGGAAAAAACATGAAAAGAACACCATGAGGACCACTAGAATGATATTGGTAGCTCCTTGCCCATGCTATTTTGGATCTATTTTAGCGAGCATAATTATGGCAGCCCCTACAGTTGGTTTTGGTGCCTTTTCATTAAGCAAATATGTTGCAGTAGTTATGGTTTTGGTAATTATCACAGGTTATTTTGCATCTAATGTAATTATTAAATTCCTTAAAAAGCCTTATCCGATTATCATTGGAAACTTCATGTTATTTTTAGGAATTTATTTCCTATTGTCTTCCATATTGATTCCTAATATAATTCAAGTATTCAACAAATCAATGAAATACATGACAATTCCTTCATTGAATTCATTGACACTTACATTTGCAATAGCTTGCGCAATTGTAGCTATTGGAATAATAGTTTCAAGAAGAAAGAATTTTCTAATAGATTTTAGTTGAATAGTTAAAAACTTATTATTTTTTTAAATTAAATATTATACTTATTAATTAATATTTTGGTGGTTAAATGGTAACAGTAATTCCAGGAAGCGATTTATTGACTTCCGCATTAAATGTTATTGCTCAGAGCTTGCAGATACCTGTAATCATATTCCTATTGGCTTTTGCAGTATTTGCCATATACATTATAGGAAGCCTTATCTCAGAATACAGTTCTCACAAGAAAGTACCTGTAAATTTCATCAGGGATCTGATTTATAAAATAGCTAATTGCAAGGATGTTGATGACATTCAAGGCATTATAAAAGATGCTCATATTCAGCATTCTCAAAAGGTTGTTTTGATTGAAATTGCAAAATCCAAAGATTTAAGAGAAGATACCCGACGTGCTCTTGCAAGAAAGCTTTTTGAAGAGGAACAGGACAAGATTGAGAAAAACCTTCAAAAGACAGATATTGTAACCAAGATTGGACCTACTCTTGGTTTGATGGGTACATTGATTCCAATGGGTCCAGGTCTTGCTGCACTTGGAAGCGGAGATGTAAACACTCTTGCAAGTGCAATCATAGTTGCTTTTGACACTACAGTAGTAGGTATTGGTGCAGGTGCTGTAGCGTATGTGGCTGGAAAAATACGCAGACGATGGTATGAACAGTATCTTTCCAATTTGGATGCTTTGGCAGATACAGTTTTGGATAGATTGAAAAAAGAGGATGAAATGAGAGGAAAATGAATCAAAATGACATATATTTCTTCAAAATATCCAGTCAATTTTTAAGGTGGTAAATGTGGTGCGTCGTCAAGGTGGAAAGAGATTGTCTGAAGACAGTGAAGATCCTATGGCAGGAACTGCAAATCTAGTTGATGCAATGCTGGTTATTGCGGTCGGTCTTTTGGTCTTTTTGGTAATTTCCTGGAATATGCAGGGTGTTGTTTTCTCTGACATGACCCAAGAGGAGAAGCAGAATGTAATGGAGCAGATGAGCCAGGTCAGTGAAGTTGATCAAGGTCAGCAGCTCAATGAGACACCTGATGTGAGCAATAAGTCAGGTAAAGGATATACTGAAATGGGTAAGGTGTATCAGGACTCTAATGGTAAGCTGATTATGGTAGAAGAATGATTTTCTTCTATCTTTTTTTATTGGAAATAGAGATAGTTCGTTAAATTTGAAACAATATTAATTTTTTTAAAGTTATTGTTTTTCAATATAGTTAAAACATTAAAAAAAAAAAGAAATAAAGATTTTTGAGAATACTCAAAAATCTAATTTAAAAACTTATTTTATGGTAATACGTGCTTTTTTGCTGATAGCTTTGTATGCACTGTCTCCTGCAAATTTAGCGGTTGCAGTGTATTTACCTTTTTTCTTGATAACTATTTTTACAGTTGCCACACCTTTGGAGTTGGTTTTAGCAGTGTAAGTCTTTTTGTTAACTTTAAAGGTAATTTTTTTGCCAGCTAAAGCTTTGCCGCTAGCATCTTTAAGAGTGAAGCTGATTTTTTTGGTAGCTTTCACTTTAAGGGTCTTTTTAGCAAAAGTAGCTTTAACAGCTTGTTTGTTTACAGTTACTTTTACAGTAGTGAAGGAAGCTTTGCATCCTGAGTCATCACCAAGGAAGCATAAGGAGTAGTAGTAGGTTCCTGCTTTAGTCATGTTAACTTTGATTGTAGCTTGACCTTTGTAGTTGGTAGTAACGGTTGTGGTTTTACCGTTTACTGAAACTTTAACTTTTTTGTTTGCTAATATGGCTCCATTAGAATCCTTTAAAGTAAAAACTAAGTTTTTAGCTATTTTAGCGGTAGCGGTAATAGCAGTTGCATTAATAGTAGTGGCTTTAGGGGTAACTACAGGAACAGGAACTTTGAAAACAGCGCTCCAACTGCATCCTTTAAATGTGTCATCACCTGCATAGTTGACAGTCACATAGTGTTGTCCGCCGCCAAGGGTGCTTAAGTCAACATTCACTGCACCGCTTGCATCTGCTGTCATATTGGTTTCTGCACCGTCAATAGCTACTTTTACGACGGTTCCTTCAGCTATAGGGTTAGTGTCATCTACCCATATTTTTACAATGATATTGTTTAATCCATATGCCTTAGGATCAATTTCATTAATTGAACCTTCTGTAATGTTTATAGTGTCTCCCTCTTCAGATACATAATAGAATTGGACTTTTGTAATGTTTGGATTGACAATATTGTCTCCTTCACTGAAAGTACCGCTGGTACTGTTTACATAATCTGAATCCGCTCTTACAATATAGTATGCGAAGCTTGGAGGGAAAGGAACATCAGGGTTTTTACCAAAGTCGTTATGTTCTCCAACATTGATGTTTGAATATCCTGAGGAAAGCAATATTCTGATTCTTGTATTTGTGAAGTTGTTATAGTCAATTATTATGTTTTTTGAACCGAAACAGACAATTCCCTCATCACAGTCAATGAGCTTATTTTCGGTTGCATTGTGACCAATACTGTGCATGAGGTAAATACCTTCCTTAGCACCTATGACTGTATTGTTTTGAACCAAAACATTAGGTCCTTTTCCATGTCTTACGTCAATACCATGGTTTGCAGGATTAATGACTGTGTTGTTTATGATTTTAGACCGAGGTGAACCAAAGTTGATTATACCCATATCAGCCACACCGGTAACTGTGTTGTTTCTGATTATGGTATCATAGTTTGATGCGCTGTCATTACCATTCTGGAACTTGTTACCTACATAAAGACCAAAACGACCGCCAGTAATATTGTTGTTTTCAATTATACCATTTTTGGTTGCATAAATGATTACACATGAAGGGCTTTTTGGGGTGATTTGGGTTATTTGTCCTTCTGCGATGAAGTTAAATCCGCTAAGGGTAAATCCATCTATTCCTTTTACTTCGAAAATTCCCACATAATTATTAAGGTCTCCTTGTTGAGTAGGATCACCGCTACCAGGTTTTGGGGTTCCCTTTAAGGTTGCACCATTACCATTGATGATAATGTCACTTAATCTTTCACCGTCACTACCAATTGTCAAGTTGGTATTTTCATAAGTTCCATAAGCAAAGTTAATTGTTGTATGATTTTGTATGCTGTTTAGTTGTTCTTGAATTGCAGCATTGCCCATAGACGAATCAATTTCTATGGTGGTGCGTTCTCCTTCATCAACAACATCTTCGTTGACACCATTTCCCACTTCGATTGCAGAAGGGTCATCAGAAATGACATTATCATCTATTTCCTCTGCAGAAATGGTTCCAAGTGAAACAATAGTAAGAAGGAGCAATGTTGCAATAAGAAATATCTTTTTATTCATATTATCTCCTTAATTTATTTTATAAAATAAAAATATATGGTAAAATATGAATATTTCACCAATATTAATTATATTTAGTTTTTTAAGATTAATTATCCATTTTTCAATTGATAAGACAATTAAAATTAATTTTTATGATACTGATATGTAAATTATTACATAATGTACCTTACATTAACTTTATTAATTAATTTATATAAACTTTTAGATTTTTATTTAAATCAATTAATAAGAGTTAATTTTAATTAATTTTTAATTTATTAGAATTTTCATGCTTTTTAGTAATATTTAAATATAAATAAAAAGATAAATTAAAATACTTCTTATATAAAACATTATTATACTTTTTAATAAAAATAGACTTTATTAAGAGTATTTAATCATTTTATATTAGGAAATGGTATTATGAGTTTTAATAATAAAAAATTAAACCTAAATTTAAAAATAAATCATATATTATGGTTTGTTTTTATTTTTATCTTGATTTTTACTTTTATTAATCTAGTATCAGCTGCAGAAGTGGATGAAACGTCTATAACTAATGATAATACCTTGATTGTAACTGGAAACGATGATCTTTCACAATATGAAAAGGATGTCCTATCTACAGAATCACTCTATAATATTCACTCTTCAGCGACTAACGATGAGATACAAAGTATTATCGATAATTCGAAAAGTGGAGACACCATTCAATTCAATGATAACTCCTATAACAATATCTCCATAGTTGTCAATAAGAAGCTGAATATTGTTTCAAATAAGAATTCAAGGATTTACACTTCTGATTCAATATCAGCAAAAGCCCAAGGTATGGGCATTGCAAATACCTTCGGTTTTTATTTCACCAATTTGGCTAGCGGCTCTACCTTAAAGGGCTTGACCATTGTTGGAAATGCCGACTATGATATTATAGTAGAAGGTGGTTCAAGCATTAGCATAATTGGAAATACAATATCCCATGGGAAAAAAGCTGGAATCTTATTGAACAATTCAAAATACTTGACAGTAAAAGAGAATATTATAAAGGACAATTATGATGGGATTTACCTCAACAATCTTAACAGGTCCAATTTTACCAACAATAGGATTTTTTCTAATAGCCATGATGGTATCTTCGCTGAATATGCTGTCTTGAACAATATCACTTCCAACAGGGTCTATTCCAATGGATTGGATGGCTTTCATTTGGAAAATTCCAAGGCCAACAGCATATTGAAAAACAAGATTATCGACAATGCCGTCAGCGGATTGAGATTGGAAGGATATACCACCCGTAATAAGATAATGGGCAATAACATAAGTTTAAATTGCATAAACATCTATGCAAACTCATATTCCACAGAGGATAACATTACACACAATACAATCATGTTTGCAAAGGCAAGAGACACAGTTTATGTGAGTGAAGACAATACCGGCGCAGCAATTGTATTTGGAAAGAAATATGGGGCTGACAAATATGCAAAGATGAACTATGAATACAATACTGTTGGGATGAACCAATGTTGGGATGCAAAATCTGCAGAGGTTCTTCGTCCTCCAGTGGAAATAGGTTCAAATTGGTACCTAGACAATGATGGAGCTTATGGATTGGGTCATATTTGTCCTTTGGTCTTTGGTGGAGCATTGACTCCTGACGAGTTCAAGCATCTCTCCATGGGGTTCGGCGGAGATGAAAACGGACTTTTCGGCCAATTGTATGAAGGAGATAAACCTGCTGGTGCCGGTGCGTTTACAGTTGACAATGTTAATGTCAATGGCCAGGATTACGGTTCCTTTGAAGTTGGTGAGGATGGCCGCTTGAATCTGGATGGTTTGGATTTGGATGAGTTTCCTGCTGGATCTGTGATAAAGATTACTATTGGAAGCAATACCTTTACTGTAACTTTAGAGGATAAAGTAGTTTCAAATAAGCAAAAACCTAGTCAAGATCAAGACAAAGTGGATCTCCCTGTAAAGGAAGGGGCTAGTCCTTCAGGCACTGGAAATGGAACTGGAAGCGGCTCTGGTTCATCAACAGGTTCCGGAAGCGGGGAAGGTAACTTTACTGGCAGCGGCATCAGTGTTGGAATATTATCCGGCCAGTCCAATGCAGGAAATGGCGATTCAGGTGAGAATGGTGGAGGAAGCGCTTCAAAAGGAATAAGTGCTTATGAAATCACAAAGGAAAAGAACACACCTCCAACTGCCAAAAACAGTCAATTGCTTGGAGTATTTGCGGTTGCTCTTGTAATATTGATTATTGCATTAGGATATAGAAGTAAAAATAAGGACGATTATCAACTTGATAATCATAATTTCGAACTTTAAATTACGGATACTTAATTAAGGAATTTTTACTAATTATTTAATATCAGGGATGGATGTTAATAATTAATAAATACTTAATTAATGCTATCTACTATTTTTTTATTTTTTAAGCCTTTTCATCATTTCAACTGATTTTAAATCAAATTTTCTCATATTTTGTTCGTCATACATCAAACTTTTAAAAAATTCATAAAAAAAGAAGGTGGGATAAATTCATTTGAAGAATCTATCATCTGCCTTTTGGTTTTTAGCCTTTTGATGCTTTGTTTCAAACCATCCAATCTTGATGTCATCAACTAAAGTGTCTTCAAATAGCTGAGGAACATATGGCTTGATGTCAAGAAGTGGAGTGCCGTCAAGAATGTCCACATTTGAAATGTATAATATATCATCTTCCACCTTATCCAATTTTACAGTAGTCATTCCAATATTGTTAGGCCTTTTTGGAGATCTTGTAGCAAATACTCCATGTGTTTTATTGTCCATAAATGGCTTTACTTCCAAAGCATTTCCATTTGTCTTATGTAAGTGATAGATAAGTATTAGATGTGAAAAACCATCAATATCCTTTAATCCAGGCTTGAATTCATCTTTAAGACATATTTTCCCTTTAATTCCTTTTGCACCAGTTGGTTGGATTGGCATTCCTTCTAACTCTTTAAATGGGGAATGGATTGTTCCAATAATATCAAATTCTATTTTCATACTATCCTATTTTATTTTTGATGTATATAAACTTTTACAACGAGAAAAAAATCATGATTGATTTGATTTCAATAAACTTCTATTCAATTGAATTCAAGACATGAGTCACAAACTGTGTTTTAGCTATTTCCTCTACGAATTCAACGAGAGCAGCAGCTTCTTTCACGGTTTCTCCAGTTGCTATGACTCCATGGTTCTTCAAGATGATTGCATCCTCTGTCTTTAGAGCTTCACTTGCAGCTTCAGCAAGTTCCTTGCTTCCTGGCTTGAAGTATTCAATGTCCTTAAGGTATTCTGACTTAATAGCTCCAAATCCTTCAAGACGCTTTATTTTCTTGTTTGAAAATGCAAATCCTGTAGCATATGGTGAATGGGTATGTGCGATTCCATAAACATCAGGCTTATTCCTATATATTGCCAAGTGCATTCCCACTTCAGAGGATGGCTTTCCTTTGGTTAGGAGTTCACCCTTTTCATTCACGAGAACAATGTCCTCTTCCCTTAAGTCTGCAAGGGATTTTAAGGTAGGTGTAATGGCTACAATATCACCCTTTTCACCTTTGAATCTTGCACTTACATTGCCCGCTTTTCCAGAGACCAATCCTCTTTCAAAAACATAAGCTGACATTTCCACTACGGATTTTACAATTTCCTTTTCCATATTATCATCCTTAATAAATATCAAAATTCATAAAAAAAGCAGATAAAAATAGCTATTAAATAGTCAAACATCTGATAAGATATTACAATTAATTTAATCAATGAATTTCAATTGCTTGTAATTTCCTCCTACATCAATGATAGGAACCTCTGCAGGTGTTGGCACGATGTTGTAAATTTTCTGGAACTCTGTTTGAGTCTGGAAAGTACCTGAATTTATGCAGTGAATTCCCTTATAGTTTGCATAGGTGTTAATGTGAACGTGTCCTGTATGCAATACATCAGGTACAGAGTCAATAACCAAATGATCCTCAAGTTCTGAAGCAAGTGGAGTTCTCTCACCATACAATGGAGCCAAATGCCTTTTTCTTAGGAATTCCTTCATTACGAGGTCATTTCGCTCGTGTGAGAAGTCATTTGATCCCATCACCATGTCATCTATTCCTCTTCCGTGGTAAATCAATACCTCAAGGCCATCCAAGCTTACTGTACTTGGATTTGATAGGAATTCCACATTATTTAGCTTGTATAATGATTTAGCGTACTTTTCAGGCACTGCAGGCTGTGGCTCTGCAACTCTTGAAGCATCGTGGTTTCCAGGAGTGATGATGATCTTGATGTCACTTCTGATATCACCAACCAAACGAGCAGCCTCATCATATTGAGCTGTAATGTCCTTAATTGCCAATTCCTTATCTTGGTTTGGATAAACTCCAATTCCGTCTACAATATCTCCACCGATAATCATGTACTTAACGTTATTGGCCATTTCCCTTTGCTCTTCGCTACCATAGTCACCATTAAGCCATCTAGTGAATCTTACAAATGCATCTTCAAGGAATGTAGAACTTCCTATATGAATGTCTGAAGTAAATACAGTACCGAAATCAACCTCTTTCCTTTCCTTTCTTGGAACGTCTGGGTCAATGAGGTTTTGGCAAATTGCCAATCTGTTTTCACTTGGTCCAGCTCTTTTCTGTGCAATGACTCCAATGACTTCATCTCTCATAAGGTTTCTTGCAGCCCTTATCAAATCATCATTGTCCTTGCTTACTAAAATAGGCATTGAACCGGTATCGTCTTCCACTTCAATCAGGTAATGGCCGTTTTTGGTGCTTCTGATATCTGTAATCATTACAATCAGGTTCAAGTCGGTCTGATTTTCAGTGATTTCATTGATCTTTTGCCAGGTTCTAAGTTCAGGCCTCTTTTCCAATATTCCAGATAGTTTCTTGTATCTGTTTTGGAAGTATTCTATTAGGTTTCCAATCTCACCGCTTGTGTAAGATTTATTGCTTGTGTCTTTGAGGACCTTGAATTTATCAAAATTGACTTTGGATTCAGTAAGGTTTCTTTTGTATTTTATTTCCACATCTTTTGAAACTTCTGAATCTTCAATTTTCACTACATGTTCACTAGCGTAACCAGGATTTACTTTTGGCTGTTCTTTTTCTGGTGTTTTAGCAGTTTCAATTGTTTCAGGTTCTGGTTTTTGAGCACTAGTTTCTGTAGCTATTGGTTTTTCTTCTTTAGCTTGTGTTTGGGTTTTTATCTCTGGTGGCTTGGTTTCAAGTGGCTTTTTTTCTATTGCTTGGCTTTGCTTTGCAGGGCCTGATGTGATATCACTTAGCTCTTGCATTTCTAAATTGAGCCCTTCCATATTTTTAATGGTGTTTACATCAACTGGAACCATCTCATTAGAATAATTTCCGCTTTTCAATTTTACAATAATCTCTGAACTTAAATTTATAGGATTTTTAGAGTTTTTGATTAAATCATAAGCCTCTGGAGATAGGATTATCCCTTTCCTTGCAAATTTAATAAGAATTTCAGCAGTCATATTTTATACTTCCTTTTCCTTGGCAAAATCACACGATTTCTTTTTGTGATTTTCGCCTTTGAGAGTTCCATTACATTCGTTAATATTTTTAATTTAATCTTATATTTATATTATCTTCTTATTGTTAATAAAATAATCTATATTGCATTATTTTTCGATAATCTTATTATATATAAATAATATAAACTATATCATTATAAGATACTAACAATATATCTTCATCGCATTTAAAACTTATTGAGGCTCATGAAAACTTTTGTTTTTGGTGATGAACATATACATTGCTTATAAAAATGATTATAAAAGTTAATTTAATCAATTTAAAAAATAAAAAAATTTAAAAAATTAATTCATAAAGGGTATATAAAATGAAAATTTCAAGAATAATACTTATAATATTGTTATTTTTTGTATTTTTTGAAATAGGGCTTTTCAGTTCCTATACTTTAGCAACTGGAGAGGTTCCTGATCCAGGAGAATTAATAAATATGCAAGTCAGCACTGTCACTTCATTTTTCAGTCCTGAGAATGTTGGCGGATTGCTTATAAAAGATCCGGACCAAATCAATGTAACAAATAAATTTGAATTGGCTGATAAGCTTTCAGAGGTGGCGGATGTCGATGGTGTCAATGTAGAGAACATGACAATCACAACCACTGATGATACTGACAAGGAAGAATTCGAAGTAACTGTAACCGCTTTCGGTTATTCCAAGCCTAGCGGAAAATCAGGTTCCATCATAATCAACGGTGAGCCAGATTATAAAATCATTGCTACAGCCACTGCTGAACATACAATCAATGGAATTGAAGTTAAGTTGGACACTTTAAAGGTTGATTCAATCTTGAAAATATTTGATGCTAATGACAATAGCTATTCCATCTTGGATGAATCTAATTCAAGCTCAAAATCAAGTTCCAGCTCAAAATACAAATCAAGTTCAAGCAGTTCCAGTTCCAGTTCCAGCAGTTCCAGTTCAAGTAGTTCCAGTTCCAGCTCATCTGATTCAGGATCTAGTTCCTCATCTAGTGGAGGTTCTTCATCTGGTGGTTCTTCTTCAGGTGGATCTAGTGGAGGTTCTTCATCTGGTGGCGGTTCATCTGGAGGTTCCAGTGATTCCACAAGCGATTTATTAGCACCTTTATTCTATTTGTTTTAATTTAGCTATTTTTAGCTAAATCATTTTATTTATTAAAGGTTTTTTTCAAAAGATAAAAAAATAACTAAGGTCCCTAAAAAGGTGATATGATGATTAATCTTATTAGCATGGGTTCTGATATAGGAAACATTACTGTAAATGCATTCAATGCCATAATTGAATCTGATATTATAGTCAATTACGATAATCTTGATTTAAGTGACTTGGATACATATATTAAAGACAAGGAAATCATTGTAAATGATTTAGATGAGTCAGAGGTTGTTGATGAGTCCAATAATGAAGTGATTATTGGTTTGGATGAGTCAGAGTCTTTTGAAGAGACTTCTGATATCTATTCTAAACTTGAGGAATCCTATTCAAAAATAGAATTGGCCATTTCAAGGTCTTCTCAAAAGAATGTTGCTCTCATATGCTCCAACAAAAGAAACATTTATGGCATAGCCAATCTTTTGATTCAAATCAGTACAAAGTATGACGATGTTGAATTGAAGATCTATCCTGCCGTTTCTCCAATAGATTACAGTTCAGCTGTATTGGGAGCTCCATTTAATGATTTCGTATCCATTGACTTAAACAATCCTCTTGTTTGTGACAAAGAGCTTAAGAATAAGATTAAGTCAGCTTTAAAGAATGATTTTGTATTGTTTATTCACAATCCAATTGGCGAGGAAGGAGATAAGACCAATTTCAACTTGCTTAAGGAAATAGTCAATGATTTCAACGATGAATTATTGCTAGGAATTGTGAATGAAAGATATTCATATGAAATTTCATGCTTCAAGGACATCAATGAGGAAAGCATTAGAGAGGATTCCACTTTGATTATAGGAAACAGGCTTACTTACAAGCTTGATGATTATATGGTCACTTCATGTGAATATATAGTCAAGCCTAAGTTCATTTCACAAAACATTGATTTCTTTGAAAGGTATTTGAAGGATGAAACCCCTAAGGGCCTTGACTATGATTGTGAATATTTGCCATGCCATAAGGCATTGGAGGCATGTGATTTCTGCTATTGTCCTTTCTATCCATGTGCTGATGGATTGACTGGCGGTGAATGGATCAAGAACAAGGATGTTTGGAGCTGTCAACACTGTGATTGGATTCATCTTGAAGAGCCATGTCAAGCTGTAAGAAAAGGTTTGGAAGACATTTTGGAAGACAAGAACGATTTAAAAACTAAGCATATGGAATTATTGAAATTGAGACGTGAATGTCTATTGAAAACTTTAAAATAATTTTTAATTTAATATTTTTTTAATTTAACTTTTTAACTTATATAACGAATAATGCTTATTTATTACATATTAAAATAAAGAAGGTTTTAAAAATGCCAAGTGTAAAAGATATTTTAATTGAAATGAAAGATATGTCGGAATTAATGGTTGATTTGGCTTATTCTGCTGTTTTATTCAACAACAAAGCTGCAGCAGAAGAGGTCTTGACCCTTGAAAACAGACTAAACAGCATGAATTATGAGATTAAGAAGCAATCTCTTGTAGCTGCACGTTCCCTTGAGGATGCAGAGAAATTGACTACCTTGCTTGAGATTGCAGAAGCTGCTGAATCCATGGGTAATGCTGCAAAGGATTTAGCTGACTTGACATTAAAAGGATTTGAACCACACCTTGTATTCAAAATGGTTATGGAAGAATCCGAAAGGAACATCATTCGTGTAAATGTTGAAGAAAGTTCTGTTTTAGCAAACCAATCCTTAGGAGAATTACTATTGCTCAACCGTACTGGTATGAGGATCATTTCCATCAGACGTGGAGATTCCTGGATTTACGGGCCTGACAAGAACACCGTTATCCTTGCAGGAGACGTTTTGATTGCTAAAGGATCCGAAACAGGAACTGAAATCATTGAAAAGCTTGCTGATGGAGAAATGCAATTAGAGGATTTAGGAAACATTGAGGAATTCATTGATGATGATTAATTTAGAGCTGATTTAAATTTAATTATGTGTATTTAGATTTTATATGATTTGATTTCAATTAAAAAATTATTTATTTAATATGTATGGATGTGACACTATGATGATGGGAGGTGAACCAATTGAAAAGTCTAATGAAGATGGTACGTCAATTTGGGGAATCTATCATCACATTGGTTGTTGGCGTCATTCTATTTTTATTTAATGCTGTAAAGTTCGTCGTTTCACTTCCAGCACGTTTTGTAAGCTATATAAGAGAATTTTTAGCTGACACTGATTCTGTTTTGAAGGAAAGCCTTATAGCCCTTTCCATTTGTGCTGTCGGTGACTTATGCGCAGGTATCATTTTAGGAAACATGGAATTCTTCCTACAGACCTATCCTGGCCTTATGGTAATCATTCCAGGAGCTATTGGTATGAGAGGAAACATTTTCGGCTCCTTCGGTTCAAGGTTAAGCACTCACCTCCACATTGGTACAATATCTCCTGAATTCAAAAGGTCAGACCTTTTGGATGAAAACATTACAGCATCAATTATCTTGACTATGGTCCTTTCCGTATTGCTTGGAGCAATTGCAAAAATAATCTGTATAATATTCAATTTCCCAAGCATAAGCCTTTTCGACTTTGTCTTGATTTCATTTATAGCCGGATTGATTTCTACAGTCATCATGCTCCCTATTACAATGTTCATTTCACTTAAGAGTTTTGAAGGGGGTTGGGATCCAGATAACATCACAACACCATTCATTGCAGCGGTTGGAGACTTCTTTACCTTGCCTGCAATCATTTTAAGTGTTTTGATTGTTAATCTAATAGGTTTCAATCCAATCGTCAAGATGGTATTGTTTGCAATCATTATCTTGATTACAGTGGTTTCATTGATTTCAGGATACACTGCTGACAATGAAGTAAGGCATATCGTTAGGCAATCCACTCCAGTCCTGTTCTTCTGTTCCATATTGGGAACCGTTGCAGGTGGAATATTGAACAACTCACTTAGCACACTCCTTAAGAATCAAACATTGCTTACATTGGTTCCATTGTTCTCTGGTGAAAGTGGCGGTTTGGTAAGCATATTAGGTGCAAGATTGTCTTCAGGTCTTCACTCCGGTTTAATCGATCCGGTATTGAGACCTAAAAAGCATACAATGGAAAACTTCATAGCTATTGTAACTTTAGCTGTTGTAATGTATCCTTTAATTGGATTCTTGGCTGAATCCTCTACAATAGCTTTCAATAACATTGGTGTCGGATACCTTCAATCCATTTTGATAAGCCTTATTGCAGGTATGATCCTGATTTTAGTCATGTTGCTTGTAGTCTTCTATATCTCTACAATTTCATATAGAAGAGGGCTCGATCCGGATAATATTGTCATTCCTTTATCTACAAGTCTGACAGATTCAATATCCACATTGATTTTGATTGTAGTGTCTTTAGGTCTTTTGAGTTTGATTTAATCTTGAATAGTTATTTATAATGTTTTTAGGTATTAAACTTGATTTAATTTAAAAAAATAGTTGGTTTTATTGATTAGTTATTTTAAAAAAGACCTAATTCTTTTTTATTCTATTTTTCATTCCAGGACTTTTCCATTTCACTTTTAAAGAACTTATATACATTTTCAGCACCCAATATTTCCTCTTCCAATGACCATTCACTTGGATATAGGATGAATGGATATTGCTGGTTTCCTCCAGCACCTCCGTGGCTTCCGATCAATTCCTCAAATGCATAGACCTCATCACTGTCAATGTCATATGCACTGTTTACCAAAATGTCTGGCACATGTGCGAATCCATCTGTTCTTTTAAGCTTTCTGATGGTGTTTTCTCCAAACCTGTCGAGGAAATGATTTCCATAATACTCTTCTGTGTCAAGGTAAAGCACATCATCATCTGAAAACACTATTGTATCATATATCTCAGATTTCACCATAACGAATCCTATTCCTTCATGATGGGCTAATCCACTGATGAGTCCAGGAAATGCATCCTCTATCTGCTCATATGTCATTCTATTGGACCAGTCTGTAAAATAAATCAATCCTAAATTTCCAGAAGCGAGAACCAATGTTTGAGCGGTTTTCTCACTCACTTTTGTCTTTTTTGAAAATTGCATATTCAAGTTCAAGTCAGTTGAAATGTTATTAAGTCTTTTGGCGAATGGCTCATCGCTGTTTAGGAAACTTCTTTCGCTTTTCAGTTTATTGAAATACTCTAAGGTTGAGGAGTTGTTTTTTATCTCATTGAACTTTTCACGTGGGCTTATTTCAAAGTCAAGCCTTGAATCTATTCTTTCCCTTGTATTATCAATTCTTGTGTCTATTTTTTCTTTTGTGTTGTCTATTCTTTCCTTGGTGTTGTCTATTCTTGTGTCTATTTTTTCTTTTGTGTTGTCTATGGATTTTTCAATTCTTCTATCCACCTTTTCAAGATTGTCTTCAACATATGGCTTTAGAGAGTATTTTTCCCTAAAGTGGTCATCATTTGAGTGAAGAATACTGTGAACTGTAATGTCATCAGGCAAGAGATCCTTTACCAAATCATTCAAGCTTTCACCGTATTTTTCCTTGAATGTGAATCCATTGGATTGGCCATGGTCTGACAATACAATTATCTTGTAGGTTCTGGCAGATTTTTCCATTGCCTTTTCCAAACGCTTGAATTGCCTGTCTATTTGCCTAAGTGCATAAAATGAATCGTAATCCTCAACTCCTGAATGGTGAGCTATTTCATCATAGCCCATATATGTTGCATAAATCACATTGTGGTTTCCAGCAAGGATATCCCCAATTAAGGTGAGTGTTGTAATTTCTCTCATGGCCACATTTGCACCTGCCCGTGCCACATAGTATGCAAATCCTCTCCACTTCAATCTAGGCTGTATGTTCTTGAACAAATGTCTCATCCTTGATGCAAATTCCATGATCATGTCATATATGAAGAGTATCAGGATTCTTGTGATTGCATAAGGCTTTGAGTATAGGTAATACCAGCTTCTTGACTTGATTGCTTTGGAAATTGCGAATTTGCTGAAAGTCAATATGTGGTCTGTTGCATCCCCTGAAAAGAGATTGCTTCTGCTTGCTCCATTGTTTGAAAGCAGGCCTTTTCCATTTGATATTCTCTTTTCAATGAGTTCAGAGTTAGTCCTTCCGTTAGAGGATATTATGCGATTGTCCTTTTCCTTTTCGACCCAACGGAATGCTGGAATGTTATTGTTGTTTCCATGAAGTATCCCTGCCTGTGATGAGGATGTCTGGCTTGACAAGTCTGTTTCCCATCTTGCAAGCTTATGGCTTCCATCACTTAGCCATTTGGATAAGGTAGGCATGTCTCCATTTTCCAATGCCTTTCTTAATGTATGATGGGAAAGCCCATCTATTTCAAGGAATATGAAACCTTCCTTCTCATTAGCTTCGGTGTAGATTGCCTTCATTTCCTTTTCCAAGATGTTGTGGTAATAGCTATTGTCATCATCAATGTTCAATACAAGTGAAACAAGAGAGGATATGAGTCCAATCAGCAGTGGAACGGAAAATAAGGATATTCCACTGATGTAAACTCCAGGAATGAATAGGCTTATGAAGTAAAGGAGTATTCCGTCGATAAGGAATGTTCCGAATCCAAGTGTAACCACAATGAATCTCAGTGAAAAATAGCTTAAAAGAGGCCATAATATGGCGTTTACTAAAGAAAGGAGTATTATGACTATGAATGCGGTTCTGAAGTTTGGTATTGATATTCCTCCAAGGGTTTTAGTTATGATGAAGAATATGCTTACCTCTAGAATCAAGTAAACGATAAAATAAATGATTTTCTTTATCTCTTCTCTTATTGTGCTAGTCATAATATGATGCCTGTTTGAATTTATTATAAAAAGTTTATCTTCCTATCCTAATATATGATTTTTATTTTATTAAATATTTTTTTAGTTGAATTGTTAAGTATATTAAGTATTCTTTCTATAATATTAATGGGAAGTTTTATATTGTTTAAAAGATTGTATAAAATATTTTTTTAGAGATTTATAATTCATTCGAAATAAAATTGAGTGTTCATATCATATAATATTTTGGTATACCTAAAAATTTATATAATTTAAGAAACAAACTTTATGATGAGAACAATTTAATTTGATAAAATCTTGTTAATTAATCATTAAAATGAGGGTTGACATGTCAACAATGATAGAATTTGAAAACGTATCCAGAATCTATAAAAGCGGAGACCATGAATTGAAGGCCTTGGATAACTTAAGCCTTAAGATTGAAAAAGGGGAATTCGTTGTTATTTTAGGTCCATCCGGTGCAGGTAAATCCACCTTATTGAATCTGCTAGGTGGCTTGGATTCAGCTACAAGCGGAAAGATAATAGTTGACGGGCAAAACATTGTAGATTTTGATGATGATGAGCTTACCAAATACAGAGCCAAAAGCGTTGGTTTCATATTTCAGTTTTATAACCTGATTCCAAACTTGACAGCAAAGGAAAATGTTGAATTGATGAAGGATATCACAGATATTGATGTTAAAGGTGATCTGATTCTTGAATCCGTTGGCCTTAGTGGCCATGGAAATCAATTCCCTGCCCAATTGTCAGGTGGTGAACAGCAAAGGGTGTCAATTGCAAGGGCTTTGGCAAAGGAGCCTGCGATGCTCTTATGTGATGAGCCCACTGGAGCGCTTGATTCCAATACAGGTGTATTGATTCTTTCATTGCTTCAAAACAAGTGCCATGAAAAGGACACAACTGTAGTAATTGTAACCCACAACTCAAAATTGGCCGAAGCTGCAGACAAGCTGATTAGAATCAAAAACGGAAAGATTGAAAGCATCACTGTCAATGAAAATCCCTTGGATATACATGAGATAGAGTGGTAAGAATTTTTATTTCAATTAGAGATATGTAGAGTGTTGATTCACTCTATTTTTAAAGTGATAAATTATTGATGTTAGTTCCTCTATTTTTAAAAAAGTGATAATATGAAAATGCTATATAGGAAAATGCTACGTGATTTCAAGGATCATAAGGCCCAGTTTCTCTCTATCTTTTTAATGGCTCTTATAGGAGTCTTTGCATTTACAGGAATTAGCGGTGAAGTTGTAGGTATGGTGGATGTATCAAACAGCTATTATGAGAATACAAACCTAGCTGATGGGTGGATCTATGGAGAGGAAATAAGTGACGATGTATTTTCCGATATTAAATCCATGGAAGAAATCAAGGATGCCCAAAGGGAGATGGTAGTGGATACGGTTGCCAATTACTCATCAGACCCAGAGATTACTTTGCATGTTGTAGAGGGAAATCAAAACATATCCAAATTCTACCTTTTCAAGGGGAAAGACTTTGACCCTAATGATGAGGAAGGAATTTGGATTGACAAAAGGTTTGCAGATGGCCGTAAATTGGATATTGGAGATAAGATCACCTTAAAGTTCGATGGAAATAAGGTGTCTAAAACAGTTAGGGGAATAATGTATTCTCCGGAATATGTCTATTATATCCAGGAAGGTAGCTTGCTTCCTGACTTTTCTCAAGTGGGCTTTGCTTACATCCCATCTAAAGGCGCTGATTTTGACATTGTGTATAATACAATAGCTCTTGATGGCTATGAGGAATTGGATGAGAAGGACTTCAAGTCTGCATTGGAGGATAAATTGGGCCAAAAGGCCTATGTTCAGTATGTCGACCGTGACAATAATGTTGGGATAAAGACATTGCAGGATGAGATATCCCAACACCAGATGTTTTCAGGAATATTTCCAGCCATTTTCGTTCTTGTATCACTTTTGACTTTGGTAACAACAATGTCCCGTGTCATTTCAGCTCAGAGGATGCAGATAGGAACCTTAAAGGCAATGGGATACAGCAACAAGTCAATAATCCTTCACTATCTCTCTTATGGATTCGTATTGTCATTAAGCGGTTCTGTTATAGGTCTTGTTGTAGGGCCTTTGACCATACCTTATCTATTCTATCCAACAATGTCATCTACCTATTCGCTTCCTCGCTGGGGACCTTCATGGGACATCAGCTTCTTTGCTGTTGCAGGACTTATGGTAGTCTCTTCTGTATTGATAAGCTACATTTCAGTAAAGGGAATCAGCGATGAGAATCCTTCAGAAACAATCAGGCCAAAGGCTCCAAAACTTGTAAGTTCCGGCCTTATTGAAAGAACCAAGATTTGGGAAAGATTCAGCTTCAATGAAAGATGGAACTATAGGGATGCAAAAAGGAACAAGACCAGAGCGATAATGAGCGTTTTCGGTGTATTTGCATGTGCCCTTTTGGTAATGTCTGCATTCGGAATGGTCGATTCAATCAATGATGTTGAGGATTGGCAGTACAATCAAATCTATAACTTCAATTCAAAGCTATTATTAGAAGAAAACATCACAGATTCACAATTGGATCATATCCTGGATGAGACTGGCGGTGAAGGAATCCGGGAAGAGGCCATTGAGTTGAAGTATAAGGGAATCAAGAAGACAGGAACCCTTACGGTAATGAACGATTCAGAGTATTACAAGGTAACAGATGCCAATAGAAACTATATGCATCTTGATCCTGATGGAATAGCCATTTCAGACAAGATGGCTGAAGTCCTCGGATTGAAGGTTGGGGATAAGGTAAGATGGCATGTTGCAGGAAACCCTAAATGGATTGATTCAGAGATTACAGAAACATACTCAATTCCTTTTGGCCAAGGATTGATAATGTCTCCTGAAGTCTTTGATGAGATTGGAGGGGATGACTACAACTACAGCACAAATGTTGTATTGACCAAAAAGAACGTGAAAGAAAACTATACTGGAGTAAGCAGCATTACAACAAGTGAAGACATCAGGAAGGGATGGAACACAATGACTGAAGCATTGGACTTGATGGTCAGTGTCCTCACTACCTTTGCAATTGTCTTGGCAGTTGTGGTATTGTACAATTTAGGTCTATTGTCATTCACTGAGATTCAAAGGGAGCTTGCGACACTCAAGGTTCTTGGATTCAACTCAAAAAGCTTGAGAAGGCTTTTGTTAACTCAAAACCTATGGTTCTCAACTATTGGATTTATTCTAGCTATTCCTGGAGCTTATGTTTTGATGGGCATCATGATGGGGTCAACTGGTGATGAGTATTGCTTCCCAATCAACATTTACTTATGGAACTTCATAGTCAGTTTCCTCATTACCTTTGGATTGTCTGTTCTTGTCAACTTGGCATTTTCAAGAAAGATCAAGAAGGTGAATATGGTTGAATCCTTGAAGAGCAATGAATAGATTTAGGGTTTTATTCCATATTTTTTTCTTTTTTTATTTATTTTACATTTTCCTTTTTTAAAACATTTAGCATGGTTTACTATATAAAACTATATCTGTTTAAATCACTCTAATTTTACTATATTACTATAATATTGATTTAATTTTGTTAAAAATACTGTTTTGTTTAGTTAACTTTAAATATAACTTTTTTTAAACTTTTATTTAAGAAATAAACAATTTTAATTAATTTTTAAAAAGGTGATATTTTGTTAATCCATGAAAACAATAAGGGGTGTGTATTGGATAATTTTAAGTTAGTAAATCGTGATGAAATAATTGATTTTATTAATTCTCACAATGGCTTATTGGAATTAATAGAAAAAGCATATCCTTTGCTAAAAATCTATTTTCCAAAATATTCTTATTGTTTATTATATTCAATAGATCCTGAAATTATCAATCTCGAGCATATCATGCTATTTATCAATGGTGATGAAAAGGTTTATGATGAGGATTGTTTGAGATTAAAAGAATTGGAAAATGAAATAGAGAAATTGAAAGTTTCTAATTGCAATGTTAAGCCATTGCTTTTAGTTGATATATGATTTGATACAAGTGATAGTATGTTAATTGAAGAAAATAAAAGAGATTGCATATTAGATAATTTTAAATTAATCAATCAAAAAGAGATTATTGATTTTATTCGTTCAAATACTGGATTATTGGAATTAATTGAGAAAGTCTATCCTTTGCTTGAATCTTATTTTCCAGATTATTTCTATTCATTATCATATGCAACAGATCCGGAAATAAAGGATTTGGAAGATTTGATGCTATGCATTCATGGTGATGAAAAGGAATTCAAAAGCAATCGTAAAAAGTTGCATGATTTAGAAAGGGAAATAGATGGCTTGAAAGTCTCTAACTGCAAGGTAAAGCGTTTGCTGTTAGTGGAGGTATTGTTTTGACTTTCACTTGGGATAAATTTTATGATGTTGGAAACTGTATGAAAAATATTTCCAAAAAGGAAGAGTATCAACGTTCTGCTGTAGGCCGTTTTTATTATGCAGCTTTTGGATTAGTGAAGAATTATTATGAAGATAAATATCAAAGAACAGTTCCTTCGAATGATTCTCATTCATTTCTAATAAATGAATTGGAAAAATCTTATGGTGATGAGAAGGCTTTAGGTGAAAACTTGAGAAAAATAAGAAGATTTAGGAATTACGCCGATTATGATAGCAAATTCTATATGAAAAATGTAGGTGTCAGTGAAGAAATCTATAATGAAATAATTATATTATTGAATAATTTAAATAAAAAAAGTAAAAGGTAATTACTCATACCTATGAGTAATCAAGTTTCTTAGGATAGCCATTCTTACTGGAATTGCATTTGCAGCCTGTTCAAAGTACTTGTTGTACTTTGTATCGTCAACATCATATGCAATCTCATCTATTCTTGGTAGTGGGTGCATTACAATAAGGTCCTTTCCTTCAAGCAATTCCTTATTGATCAGGTAAGCTCCCTTGATCTCTTCATATTCCTCTTCGTCTGGGAACCTTTCCTTTTGGATTCTGGTAACGTAGAGGACATCAACATCATCAATGACATCCTTAAGGTTGTTTGTTTCCTTGAACTTGATATTGTTCTCTTCAAGGTCATGCAATGTTTCCTTAGGCATCTTAAGCTGGTCCGGTGAGACAAATGTCATCTCAACATCATACATTCCCAAAGCGTATGAGAGTGAATGTACGGTACGGCCGTATTTTAAGTCTCCAAGAAGCGCTATGTTCAATCCGTCTATTTTTCCGAAGTGCTTTTTGATTGTGTAAAGGTCCAATAATGTCTGGGTTGGGTGTTGGCCTGCACCGTCACCTGCATTTATGATTGGAACATCCACGATATCTGAGAGGAAACGTGACACTCCTTCAAGGTCGTGTCTTATTACAATTGCATCACAGTATGATTCAAACATCTTTGCTGTATCTGCTATGCTTTCACCTTTAGCCACTGAACTGATTGATGTGTCCCCAAGTTCAATGCATTCCCCTCCAAGTCTTTTCATGGAGGCTTCAAAGGAAAGTCTTGTTCTTGTGGAAGGTTCGTAGAATAAGAGTCCTAATATTTTTCCTTCAAGCTCTCTGGATAACTTCTTTGATTTAGCAACATCTTCAAGTTTGCTTGCTTCATCTAAGATGAATTCAATTTCATCCTTTTCAAAATCCTTTAATGAAATAAGGTTTTCATGGCCAAATATATTATTACGCTCCTTAAATTTTACACTTGGAATAGTGGTCTTATAAATAAAAAGAAAAAAATAGAAATATTAATTTTACTTTAAAAAAAATGAAAAAAAGTTTTTAATTAGATTAAAAACCTTTTAATTCTTTCACATGTTTTAGAATATGTATCCTAGCAATGCCATGATGATGAATACAAGAATTGCTATGATAAACACTTTCATGCCGATTTTCATCATCCATTTCAATAGCCCAAATATAATCATCAATAGTATAGCTATTATTATGATCTCTATAATCATGTTTTCACCAGGCTATATAAAAAGGACACTTAAGGAGCTATTTCGTCTCCTTTGAACCATCCGATGATTCCAACAATAATGGAAATGATGATTCCTAAAATTAACATTTTCCAAAAGTGGTGCATAAAGAATCCTATTATTGGGAATAAAAAGAATAATACGATCGCACATAAACAAATTTTATTTAATTCCATATTTTCACCTCTTTTTTAAGAACTCCTTTTTGAAAAAGGTGTTCTGTTTTATAATATTTCTAAAGTATTATAATAATTTATCTATTTTATTCAATTTTGTTCATTCTTCTTTGATTAAATAGCTCTTTAATGTTCCAATGTCTTCTATTGTCACTTCAACTATTGAATCTGCCTTCATTTCACCTACACCTGGAGGTGTTCCTGTAGCTATCACATCTCCTGGATTCAATGTCATTGTCTGTGAAACGTATGAGATGATTTCCTGTGGAGAGAAGATCATTTGTGAAGTGCTTGAGTTTTGCTTTGTTTCTCCATTTACCTTGGTTATGATCTTTTGATTCAATGGGTCAAGGTCTGTTTCTATATATGGTCCCATTGGAGCAAAGCCGTCACAGCTTTTTCCTCTTGTCCATTGGCCATCTCCAAGGGTGAAGTCCCTTGCTGTAACGTCATTTATTATTGTGTATCCGAAGATGCAATCATCCGCTTCTTCTATACTAACTTGTTTGGTTGTTTTTCCTATTACAACCGCAAGCTCTCCTTCATAATCTATTTGCTTTGACACATTAGGATAGATGATTATGTTGTCTGTTCTATTTACTGTAGTGGATGGCTTTATGAATATTACAGGGCTTTCAGGTAGGTCTAGATTCAATTCCTTTGCATGATCCTTGTAATTGAGGCCAATGCAGACTATTTTAGACGGTTCAGTTGGGGATAGTATTTCAATGTCATCTAAGCCGTGTGATGATACCATATTGTATAAAATGAATTTTATGTCCTTATTGAAGTAGTCTAGAATGTCTCCATTTAGTTCGATGACCTTACCTTCATCGTCTAGGAAACCTGATTTTATTTCTTTATCTTCATTTAGACTGTCGGCCTTGTTCTTGAATCTTAGGAATTTCATTAAATCACTGAAAATAAATAATAATAAAATTTAACCATTAAAAAATTATTTTTAATCATTGAATGATTCTTTCTATTGGAACTACAAGAATGTCACGTGCTCCTGCATTTCTAAGCTTGTTTACAAGCTCGAACACTTCATCTTCAGCCACCACTGCCTGAACTGCCATTGTTTCCTCTTTTGACAACACTTCAGATACGGTTGGTCCGCTCATTGCAGGCATGACCTTTTGAACTTCACATAGGTCCTTTTTAGCTACATTCATCATAAGCAATTTCTTTCTTCCAGCTTCAAGCACACCTTGAATGGAGGTGCTTACAGCTTCCACAAGATCCTTCTTCTCTTCATATGAGTTCTTGTTAGCTATTAATTTTATTGAGCTTTCAAGTATTGTATCAACAATCTTCAAATGGTTCATGTTGAGTGTAGTTCCTGTGCTTGTAAGGTCTGTGATTGCATCAGCTATTCCAATGAATGGAGCTATTTCAGTTGATCCTGTAAGCTTTACAATCTTGATGTCCAAGTTGTTTTCCTCTAGGTACTTTCTAGTGAGATTTGGGAACTCTGTAGCTATTGTCATTCCGTCTTTTAGGTCTTCCTTTGTTTCTATTTCACTGTCATCAGGTGAAGCGAGAACTAATTTTGTTGCTCCAAAGTTCAAATCCAAGAGTATTTCAACATCTGCATCGTTTTCCTCTATGAGATCGTATCCTGTGATTCCCATATCACAGATTCCTTCATCCACAAATTCAGGAATGTCTGCAGCACGTGCAAACATCACGTCTATGTCTTCGTTGTAAGTTTGTGAGAATAATTTTCTGTTTGAGCTGTCCTTGAGGCCAAGTCCTGCCTTTTCCAGGATTCTTACTGCAGGATCACTGATTCTGCCCTTAGACGGCACTGCAATTTTAAGTTTCATGATTTCATCCATATTGTTTTATCTAAAGACTAGCTTATTATCAAAGCTATTGATATTTTTTATCTACAATTATTTTAGTTTTATTTCTATATAATATTAATCAATTTATTGAATTTTTTCACATAGTTGATTTTTGAAAAATTTCAATATTTTTTAATCATTTGTAATATGTAAAAAATTAATTTTTACTTTTGTTTAGTTTGAGTTTTAATAAACTAATTTTTTATATGCCATATGAATAGTTAGAATTTTATTTGTTGTATATATAGTTTATGATTTTTAATTATAAATCATTACAATTACTGAATTCAAATTCTATATTCTAATATATCATATTTTGTTAATTAAGGGCGTTATAAGGGCTATTTTTTAGAAACCTTTATATAGTAGTAAATATTAAGATATTATTGTACTTATGAAAAAAAGCTTGTTCAGCTAGTATTTTTTAAAAATATGAACTCTGAATAAGCTTACACTAATTATTGCATTAGTAATAAGTATAGTTTTTTAAAATAAAATTATGGAGAATGATATTTATGGCAATTCCTGTAGCTCCTATCGGAAGAATCATTAAAGATGCTGGTGCTGAAAGAGTAAGCGAAGACGCTAAAAAAGAATTAAACGCTTACGTAGAAGCACAAGCTGCTAAAGTTGCTAAAAAAGCTATTAAATTCGCAGAATTAGCAAAACGTAAAACCGTTAAAGCTGAAGACATCGAATTAGCTATTAGCGAATTATAGACCCAGCTTTTCCGCTCCTTCGGAGCGCAAAACCTGGACCAAAATTCTTATCACTACGTGTTAGTGATAAGTCTTTTGTTTTTTTACTGTTTTTTTATATTTTTTTACATTTTTTTCTAGTACTGTTTTTTTAAGATTTATTTTGAGCATTGTTGTTTTAGTTTTTCATACTCTTTTTGGTTTAGTTTTGTTATTCTTTTTATTGTTTCATCGTCTAGTCCTTCTTTTATGAGGTCTTTTGCTATTTGGTAGTTTCTTGATTTTTGCCCTTCTTCATAGTATATTCGGTCTCTTCTTCCCAGTATTCCTTTAAAATCCAGTGCACTTTCATCTATCATTTTCATCACTTCCTTATATTCTTCATTATCGGTTATGAATTTTTTAGCTAAAAATGATTGGAGAACTGCTGTGTGTAACTTTTCTGTTTCATTCATTTTTGCATCGACTGTAAGATCGATTGATTTGATTAGCAATTCTTTAGGTGATCTTTTTGATTTCATGAATGTAAGTATTCTTAAATCCCCTATTTCTGATTTGCTAAGCTCTTCGTTGTTTTTATTTTTCAAACTTATATTATTTATAGTTTTATCACCATCCAAGGTCTTAAACGATTTATAAGGTATAGTAAACCCGTCATTGTTGTGCCAATTGAAAATAAGCTCATCATTGTCCTTATAATGAGTGTTGAGGACTAATGTGTGGACTTTTCTTCGATATTTGGTGCTCATATAACATGCATAGTCAAAAAATTTTTCCTTATCTTCCTTTCTTATTGCAGTTGAGTGTGCCTCTAAACTAATTATGTCCTCATTGTCCAATTCCCAAAGAAATCTGCCATTCTTTCCTTTCCATCATATGTTACGATTTTGGTTGGACATGGTCTCACTATTTTATATGGAAATCCAAATTTTTCAAGAATGGTGTTTATTCCAGGATATAGAAGGCAAAAGTACTTGTCTTCAGTTTTTTCTAAATCTGTTTTTTCATTATTTTTCATTTTTTCGCCAAGATAATCTATAAATAACCCTAGTTTAAAGTTTATCTTATTTAAATGGATTAGTTTTTTTAAATATGAGATTTCAAATGTTTTTTAATATTATAACGAAATTAAAACAATTTTTCCAAATGAAATTAATTTATCGAAACATTTAAATATAACAATTGTTATATTATAGTATAGAGAAATATAACAATCGTTATATTTTTTCTAAAGAAGAAATTTTAATCATTTCTAAAATTTCTTTTTTTAAAAACGATACCCTCCTTAATATGCAATTTTATTGCTAAAGACATTTTATTTATCGCTCTTAAAACACAAATCATAACACACACAAAAACACGATATGATTAAAATAATGCAATCTCCTAAAAAAGTAATTTCTTCACAAGTCTTTAAATCTCAATCATTTTATTATTTTAATCATATTAATTTCTTTTTTCATTGCTTTTGTATTTCTTTTTTTGCTTTATCTGTTACTTTTTCTATAAGTTCTGATTCTATTCCGATTTTTTCAAGTTCTATTGCAACACTATCTATCCCTTTTTCTCCATATATTCTTTTCATTTGTTTTACTGTGTTTTGTATCATTCCGCCTTCCATTTTCACCAACCTCTCTATTTCATCAAATTCTTCATCCGTATCAGTATATTTGGTAGCTAGAAACAATAATAAATTTTTAATGTCATTTAATTTGTCTCTGTTTACAGTTCTTATCTGATTTGCTAATGTAATGCATTCAACAATCAATTCCTTAGGTGATTTGTCCGATTCCATAAATGGAATCAGCAATAGATCATTAAGTTCCTGGGTTTCATCATCTATTCCACCCTTTTCCAATAGATTTTTTAAATTTTCCAGATGCTCTTCTCCACTGAATTCCTTAAAAGTCTTTAATGGAATTTTATACTTGTTTTCGTTATGCCACTCATCTTCGTATTCGTTATTTTTCTTCTGTACTGTGCTGATGAAGTAGCTGTTTGTTTTCTGTTTGTATTTTATTCTAAGATACGTTGCATAGTCCAGAGATTTTTCTATGTCCTCTTTTTTTACATATGTTGATTTAAATTCGAGATTTAAGGTTTCCTTTGATTTCAAATCAAATACCAGATCCATTGTTTTGGTTTCATCTCTATAGTTCTGATATTCATTTGGAAGAATTTTAACAATTTCCCCAGGTATGCCAAGTACATTCAATAATCGATTTAATCCAGGGATGCTTTGCTTGAAATATTTATCTTCTATTTTGTCTTTATCTCCTGTATTTTTTTCTTCATGAATATAATTTAAAATCCTCCATAAACTAATATTTATGTTTATTTTGAATTTTATCTTATTTAAATACTTTTAATGACGATTTTAATTATTATTTAATAGTTAAATCGTAATTTACAACTTTTATACAATTTTTTAAAGATATTATTAAATTATAATGAGATTAAAATAATTTCACCGAATCATATCAACAGTGCCTAAAGATTCATTTCCATTTCATTTGCGAAATCCTTATTTGCTTTAGAGCGATTAGCGCTTCTTTCTTCCTCTATGCACCTTATAAGTGAAAAGTATTCTTGAATTTCATTGAAATCATCGGACTTTTCGCATGCATTTTCCAATAGTTCTATGATTTTATCGAATCTGTGGCTTCTTAGTGTAATTGTTTCATATATTCCCATTGTATCATCTCTTTTCAATTGCTTATTAAAGCATGATTGATTGCTTATATTATGATTTTAATCTTATATAAGCTTTGTTGGTTTAAATAAGTGATTTACTATTCGTAATAAATAGTTAACTAAATATATATCGTTTTTTTCAAAAAGCAATCGTTCTAAATATAAGACCATAAAAGCATTATGCAATGTCTTATTAATCTTAAAAAAAAATAAATTATTTATACGGATTTCTAAAGAAATATTATCATTAATACCAGCTTTAAAAAAGGACTGATTATATGAGATTCAAAAACATATTTTTAAGCGTAATGATTTTGATATTGGTAGGAAGCATGACAGCTATTGCAGCTGCAGATGACTATGAGTCATTAGGTGACTATACCTTTGACATTCCTGATGGATATCAAGTGACAGATAAGACTGATGAAATGGTGACAATGCAAGTTGATGAGGATCATCCTATTATTGTTTATAAATTGGATTCAGTAGCTGATGTTGATTCTTTCATGTCACTTTTGGAAACTACTGGATGTAAATTAGTAAGCGAGGATGCTTTCCAAGCTGGAAGCTTTAATGTAACTCCATATGCTTACACTTACTTAGACGCTCAAGGATTTTTCTACATCTGTGATGATGGAAAAGGAACTCCTATTTTAGTTGCAAGTTCAGGACCATCAACTGAAGATCCTTTGACTGTGGATGATAATCCTGCAAGAATAGTTGTTGATTCATTGGAATAAGTTAATTCTTATTCACTCTTTTTTTATATTATTATATTATCTTTAAGCGATGATCTTGTGGATATTTTTTAATAAGATTGAGTCAATATTAAAATCATTTCGTAATTTTCAAAATATTTAAAAAAAAATAGCTATTGGAATTCAAGTTGTCTGAATATTCTTTCCATATGTTCAATCGCATCATTGACTTCTTTTGAACTAATATCATAAAAAGGTTCGTAATCAGCCTTTTTTCTTAAAGAGGCCAAATCACTTAGTTCTTTTTTAATATCTTCTTCTCCAAAGTCATATAGCGCATCTCTTACTTGCTTATGTTCACCGATTCTTTTTTCCTTTTTCTCGAATGTCCATGGTGGTTTTGGTTCGAATCTTTTAATTTTCTTTAACCATAATAAGCAGTAAAGATATGAACTATAGTAAGCTCGATTGATTATTGTTGCATTAACACACCACTCATCACAGTTTTTAGGGACTATTTGATCCTTTAACATCAAAAGGTTTAAAGTCAACAAATATAACTGAAATTGAGGGTATCCTTCAATCTCCATCTAATTACCTCTTAATAAATATATGTGCATTTCTACTGAAATCATCGATTCCATTGGATTTTGAAAATTTAACCATATGATTATACATTTCATCACGTGCGGAGTTTATAATCTCTTTGCTGGTTCCATTTATGTTGTTGAAATGGTAGATATAGTCAACGGTATCAATATCTGGCTCTTCTACAATGGTGAAATCATCTAAAAAATCATATTTCTTGCTGAATCTTCCCAACTCTTCAGTGTATATCTTTTTTGGTTCTTCCATTTCCATTCTGAATTCATCGATTTTAAGCATATTCTTTTCACCTCCATTATACCTTATTTTTAAAAATACTTTGTGTATGGTAGTATATAAAGATTTTCTAAAATTTAAGGCCAATATTTTAATTAATATGTAAAATTATAATGATTTAGGTGAAAATAAGGTTAAATTGGGGAGAAAATTCATGTATAGTTTTATATGGTAAACTAAAATTAGGAGTGATTGAAGTTTCTCAGAAAATCAATGCATGACTTCACATATGCGACCAATTCACTAATGGATTTTGATATAGAGGAGAATTGGTACGATTCGGGGGGGTCAAAGGGGAATCTTATATTTCTATGGTAATGTTGAAGATTTGATTGTGATTAATTATAAGGGCCTTCAGATGTGGATTTATAGGATAGTCCTGTAGGAGGTTTTTTGAAGTTTGGTTTGATATTTTATTTTTAATGCTTGTTTATTATTTGTATGGAATTTTTAAGAATTATTAATTCTTATTTTATTTTTTAAGCACAGTAAACTATTTTTAAATAATTGTTTTCAACTGCACTCTTAAGATTTATAAACTTCCAAAAACAATATTAAATTATATAATTGATTGTTGATACTATGACAAGAAAAATGATAAGTCTTTTTACAGGTGCAGGTGGATTAGATTGGGGCTTTCATCATAATGGCAATTATGAATTAATAGCTTCCAATGAAATATTAGAACCACATTTAAGAACATATACAGATCACTATAAGATTCCTCTAGTTTCTTTAGACAATTATTCTAATGAAGAAAATGTAGGGGTTTGTGGTGATATTCATGATTTAAAAATTAGTCATGAAACTGATATTATTACTGGTGGCCCTCCATGTCAGGATTTTAGTGTGTTACGTGGAGATGATAAAAGAGCAGGGTTTACTGTAAGAAGAGGTAAATTATACGAACAATATCTTAGAATCTTAAGAGATTCTAAACCAAAAGCCTTTATTTTTGAAAATGTAGTAGGTATGGTATCAGCAAACAAAGGAGCAGCCTATGAAGCTATTCAAGAAGACTTTAAAAATGAAGGATACGAATTGGTTTATAATCAAATTTTAAATCTTAGTGAAATAGGTGCACCACAATCCAGAAAACGTTTAATTATTATTGGAATTAAAAAAGAATTAATTTCAGATAGAGAACAAGTTGATAAAATTATAAATAAATATTTAACTAATCCTTTACTTGAAAAATACCCTCTAACACCATTAGAGACCTTTGAAGGTCAAATTTTAACAGAGCTTAATGAAAAATATGTTAAAATAATGAAAGAATATAATGGATGCATGGAAGGAATCGACAATGAAATAAGGCCTAAATGGGAAGAAGAGTATAAAAATTTAACTTTTGATATAATTAAAGATTATTTAAATGCTAATAATATAGATTGTTTTGATGAAAAAGAATTTAAATTAGCTATGGAAGAACATAAAAAAATTCTTAAAATTTTAGGATTCTATGGCAGAAAAGTAGATCAACAACAATTTTTGGATGATACTAATAAATTACCTAAGAAAAATAGAACTGTAACAGCTAGAATGCATCATATACCTCCTTTTTATAATTTCAAAGCTGTTGAAAATACTGAATGGAAAATTAGAGGATTAATGAGTAATATTTATAGAAGATTACATCCTTTGATTCCTTCTCCAACTGTTATAGCTTATGGTGGGGGCGGAACAGGTGGTTATCATTATGAATACAATCGCCAAGGACTAACAAATAGGGAAAGAGCTCGTTTACAAACATTCCCTGATGATTATTTGTTTAATGGTAAAACAACTGAGATTAGAGCGCAAATAGGTGAGGCTGTTCCTCCTATAGCTAGCTATTGGATTGATCAAGCAGTTACTGAAATCTTAGATTCATTTAATGAATAATTGGTTATTTCGAAAAAAATATATTAATATTTCATCAAACTTAATATTAGTGTTTAATATGGGTTTGGAAAATAAAAAAATTGAAGTAGAATTAACCGAAGAATACTTTAAAAAAACAATTTATTGGATTATATGCAAATATAATATGGATGAATTTAAAAGGGAACAATCTTCATCTAAACAAGCATTACTTGGAGGTTTTATTGATCGTTGGATGAATAAAGCTCCAGAATTCTTAATTTTTAGCAAACTTTTAGAAGATAAAAACTATGATGTAGTAACAGATACTTTTTTTTATACAAAAGGGGAATCTAAAAACGCACCAGATATTATAGGTTTAGTGGATAAACAAGGTGTTTATTATCCTTTTGCAAAATTTAACACTGATAAGTGGCAATTGATAGAAAATACTCCTTTTATTGAAATGAAAACATTCCGTAGCAATCAAAGTTTAGTGACTATACCTTACACTCAATTTGATGAAAATCATTTTTATGTGATAGTTGAATCACATTTAGAAGAAGGTTATTTATCTGCAATATTTGATGATGAATTATTTGAAAATAATGAGTATTATGAATTCATTTCATCTTCTCATGATGATTTTATAATATCAAATGAAGAAGGAATCATTAAAAATCCTGTAAAATTAGAGAAAAATAATGAATTGGGTTCATATTATTTATTAGGTATTTATAAGGGTAAAGACTTGAAAAAATATTCTCAAGTTGTCGAACAGGGGGATAAACCGATTTATTTCCGTGAAGAAACAGAATCCCCATCTAGATTACAGAAGAGATTTAAAGTAGATTCTACTGAGATACCTTCAGGTCTTTATTATTTTGATAATGATGATAAGAATATTCCTTGTGATATTAAAATTTATCAAGATTCTAAACTTACTATAGAATATAAGACAAAGAAAACTTTGGATGTTAATGTAGAGGGAAGAGTTGAAGTAGATGGAAAAAGATTATCTGCTGGATTAAGAAGATTAAAATTTGATGAATTTGAGAAAAATGGTCAGATTAAAGAGGTTGTCTTGACTAAATCAATTTTAGAGTGTTTTAATAATGAAATTTCTTATACAGATGAATTAATTTCCATATTTGATGATATTGTTGGAGATATTTAGTTTTATTAAAAATCTTAATTAATTTTTATTTTTGGTAAGTCCCCTCATATTAATAAAACCAACAAAAAATAAATATCATTTAATTTAATCAATGATTAATAAAATTATAAAATTATTAAAAAATATTATTTTAATCGATGCTATCTTTAATTTAATCAAATCTTAATTTAAAAATATTATTTTTAATCCACAACATGTAGATAATACTTTATTTTTTACCAAAAACCTATTTTTTTTAATCTAATTTCAATATATTTTAAATACTTTTCTCACCTAATATATTTTATATAACTTATTTTCAAATGAAAAATATTTAAAAATAATATCTGGCCGGATTAATATGGAAATTATCAACCAAAAGCAAACTCCAAAAAGAAGTTTTAAGAGAAGTCTAATAGTATTTATCGGAAACGTCCTGGGAATTTACCTAATAGGTTTTTTAGGATTGGGAGTAAAGTTAAGTTCATTTGATGACATACTCCTTTTAGTTCTATTCATCGGTTTAATCAATTCAATTCTCTGGCCTATGCTAACAAGAATAGCGATGCCGTTTTTGGTCTTGACCTTTGGATTTGGAACATTGATACTAAACGGTTTTCTCCTTGAGGAATTCGCACCATTGTTTGGAATAGAAATCCAAGGCCCTGCAATAATACTTGCACCATTAGGTATGGCTGCAGTTACAACCATACTGTCTTCCCTCATAACAATTGATGATGACAGCTCATATTACCGATCTGTCTTTAATGATGCGAAAAAGAAAAGGAAAGCTGAAGTCAAGGATTATCCTGGAGTGATAATCGTTGAAATCGATGGGCTTGCTTATGAAGTTCTCCGTGAAGCTGTCGAAAGGGGAGAGATGCCTACAGTTAAGGAAATGATTGAGAGCAAGGAGTACACTCTTAGAATGTGGGAAACTGATCTTTCTTCCCAAACAGGTGCAAGTCAGGCCGGAATCCTTCATGGAAACAATGAAGGCATCGTTGCATTCAGATGGATAGAAAAGGCCAATGGCAATCAGATGATGCAATGCTCTGGAATCACTAAAGTCCCTGAACTGGAAGAGAGAATCTCAAATGGGGATGGATTGCTTGTGGATAATGGAGCAAGCAGATCAAACCTATTTTCAGGAGACACTGACAATGTGATATTCACATTCAGTAAGATAATGGACTTCAAGAAACTCTACAATAAGGCATGGTATTCCGTATTTTCCAATCCAAGCAATTTTGCACGTATCATCGCCTTGTTCCTTGGGGATATGGTGCGTGAAATCTGGTCTCAAATCACACATTCATTAAGGGATGTCAAGCCAAGAATAAAGCGTGGAATAGTCTACATTCCAACAAGAGCTGCAACAAACGTCTTCATGAGGGAAATCAACACTTCAACATTGATTGGAGACATGATGATTGGGGATATTGACGTTGCATACTCAACATATTTGGGTTATGATGAGATAGCTCACCACTCCGGAGTTAGGGATAGTGATGCATGGATTGCCTTAAGGCAGATGGACAGGCAGGTCAAGCACTTGATTGATGCAAACAAGTATTCCCCTAGAGACTATCAATTCGTTATCCAATCAGATCACGGCCAAACAAATGGCGCCACATTCACCCAAAGGTATGGTGAAAGCTTTGAGGACTTTGTCAAGTCATTGCTTCCGGAAGACATGTCTATGTTTGCAAAAATGACTTCCAACGATGACCATTTTGTAGGTGACTACACTCCATTTGCTAGAAAGGAAAAGAAAATAGCCAAAGAGGAAAAGGAAGCTCAGGAATTAAGCGACTCTGAAGTCATCGTATTGGCTTCAGGAAACCTTGCAATGATCTATTTGACACAATGGAGCAAAAGATTGACTTATGAGGAACTTAACAGCTATTTCCCTGAACTGATACCAGGAATCATAAATAATGAGTATGTTGGCTTTATATTAGTCAATTCTGCCGAACATGGAGACTTGGCCATTGGTAAGAATGGAACCTACTACCTGGATAGCGACAAGATTGATGGTGAAAATCCACTTACTGGGTTTGGAGATAATATTGTCAGACATTTGAAAAGAACAAGTTCATTTGAGCATACACCGGATATTCTGGTTAACAGTTTTTATGATGAGAAGTCAGATGAGGTATGTGCATTTGAGGAATTGGTTGGAAGCCATGGTGGTGTTGGTGGAGACCAATCCAAGCCATTCATATTGTATCCTTCAAGCTGGAATGTCAGTGATGATGAGATTATTGGTGCAGAAAGCATATATGAGCTATTGAAAGAGAATTTGCTTAAATTGAAATCATAATTTAATATCACCTAAACAGGATGACTGCATTTCTGCAGTATTCATCAATTTTGGATTTCCTTGAAAATTCACCCATATGCTCATAAATTTCTGAAAGTGCTGAGTCCAGAATTTCCTTTTCACTCCCATTTAGCTTGTTGAAATAGTAGAGATAGTCTAAAGTTTCTATGTCCTGTTCCTCCACCAGTGTCATTTCACCCAGGAAATCATATTTTTTTACAAATCTTTTTAATTCTTCTGTGTATATCCTTTTTGGCCCTTCCATTTCTAGCTTGAATTGCTCTAACCTGTTTGGTATTCTGGCGCTGGCATAAAAAACATATGCATTTTCACTGAATTCATCTATTCCATTGGATATGGAAAAATTCACCATATGGGCATATATTTCATTAAGCGCTGAGTCCAACACATCCTCGGGTGTTCCATTTAGCTTATTCAAATAGTATATGTAATCCACTGTGTCTATATCAGGATCTTCTATTAGTATTGGTTCACCTAGGAAATCGTATTTTTTGATAAATCTTTTCAGTTCTTCTGTGTATATCTTTTTAGGTTCTTCCATTTCCATTCTGAATTCATCTATTTTTCTCATATATTCTCACCTCTTTTTGCTTTTTTATTTTTTCTTTATTTTTAAAAATACTTTGTATATGGTATTATATAAAGCTTTTCTAAATTTAAAAGTCAATATTTTAATTATAATGAAAAATTATAATGATTTAATAAAAAATAAGCAAAATTAGAGGAGAAAATTTATGTATAGTTTTATATGGTAAACTTGTTTATTAAATTAAAAAATTGTTGTGGTGATTTTTATTTCTTTCTTCTACCAACCACTCTACCAAACTGATTGTTTTCACGTATGAGATCGCCATCGATATAGTACTTAGGCCTTCCATACATTCCTTCTCTTATATAGTTGCCGTCTATTCTATATGCTGGCCTACCGAATTGATTGTTTTCCCTGATTATGTCTCCATCGATGTAGTATTTAGGCCGGCCGTACATTCCTTCAACTATAAAGTTTCCTTCTGTGGACACTGAAGGTTTTCCGAACATGCCCTCTACAATAACTTCTCTTCTATTTTCATCAGCTATTGTCTCATATGAATCATCATCTTCTCTTTCTGATTTAGGATAGTTTATTTGAGGATTGTTTTCCTTATATGTTTTAAGAGGGTCATAGTCAATGTAATCTTCTTCTTTCTCTTCAGTAGCTATTTTATTTTTCACTGGTGAGTTGATTCTTTCAAGGTAATCGTTATAGGATTCCCCTTCCCTTTGATTGTACTTGCTGTGGGATTCCTTTAGATAGTCTTTGTATTTATCTTCGTGTTCAACTAATTTGGTTCCGCATTTTATGCAGAACTTTTGATCTTTTTCTATTAGCTTGGCTCCACAGTTGAAACAGTAGTTCATATTATCCCTTTTTCATTAGTTAAATTTTCTTTTAATTTAGAGATTAATAAATTTTTTTCTATCTAATAATAATTTTATAATCATTTCGTGATTTACATTATAATTTTAATTTTTTAATTTTGGGTCAATATTTTAATCATTTTGTAATATTTTATTGATTTCGTTATTTGTGATTTCATATAAATATTTCATTGATTTCGAAAAAATATGCTTTATGAAAAATTGTAAATTGTTAAAAGTAGCTCATTTGTTTCAAATTTCTAAAAATATTTTTTTAAAATAGTTTTCATATGCTCTCAAAATATTTTTTAAATATAACAATTATAGATTTATTATGGAATTTGAAATCTTTGCAGATGAAACACATATCAAAGATGATAACGGCAAAGAATATCTTGGAATTGGTTGTTTATTTGTTCCAGTTTCATATAAACATACTTTATCAAAAAAATTATCTGATTTAAGATGTTTAAATGAAGATTTTAGAACTTGGACATGGGATTTTGAAGATTGTAAACATCTATGTAAAGAGAAATATCATAACCTAAATAATTTTGAGATTCATTTTAATGAAATTGAGAAAAGCACTGCTAAATCCAAGTTGAAAATATATGAAAGATGGATTAAATTCGTTGTAAATCACAATAAACATAAAGAAGATAAAGATAAATTATTATATTTTTCTATATTGTATCTTGATTTAGATAAATTAGATTTTGATACATTTGGTGTTAATAAGGATACTACAAATATTTATAATCGTTTTTTTAGGACAGTCATATTATCCGCAAAATCATTTTACTTTAAAGATTTTGACTTTACAATAAATAATGTTTATCATGACATTGCAGATGAAAAACAAGTGCATGATTATTTTGACTGGCATTCTTTACATTTCTTAAAAAATAAGCGGATTAATGTAAAAACAGATAAAATTGAATTTATCAGTTCTAATCATAAGGCTTATGATGATGTTGAACAAAAAGAGAATGCACACCTTATTCAGCTAATAGATTTAATATTAGGTTGTTCTAATCAAATCTTATTTGGGGTTTCTAAAAATAAGAATAAAATTAAAATAGCTGCAGATTTTTATCCTCTTTTTAAAAGATTATGGAAAGAACCTTATAATTTTAATAGTCCTTTTAATCATGCTAGGAGTCAACAAGTTTCAATTTTTCCAATGACAACAATTAAATCACAGAAGGACTTTGATGGATATCTTAAACATGTAAATCAATTTCATAAGAATCTAGAGATTAAAGATCCTATTTCTTTAATCGAACATAATTCTTTAGATAGTTGGTTATAGGTGGTGATATGATGTTTAATAGTTTAAAATATTTTTTGGAATTAAATTTACCTATGCATCCATATTCTTTTCAGCATATCCCAAAAGAGGATTTGAGTGAAGATTTATTAAAAATAGAAAATGAGCAATTATTGAAATTTTGTGAAAAAGAAAAACAAAAATTAAATTTTTTATTAAATAATGTAAAAGAAGAGGATATTATTTTAGAATTAAAAAAATATTACATTTTAAATGAATTTGTAGATTTGATTCCTAAAATTCGATTAATTGCTTTAAAGACTACTAATAAACCCTATAATTTAAAAGATTTAGAAGAATTAACTGTAGATAAGGATGGTTTAGTTTTATTCCATGACATTTTAGAATATAATAGTGAAAATAAATATATGTTATGTTTACCTATTAGTGATGGAAATTCAAATTATTGGCTTTCGAAAGAAATTTATAAATTAAAAGATGAAAATATATCTTTTAAAATTAGATTAGACCCTTTAGCGATAAATCCAATAGATGCTGTTTATAAGATGACTGTTTTTGGTGAACAGTTAGACTGGGAAAAATTAAGTCAAATTAAAGATATTACTCAAGCCCGATTTTTAGAAAATGATACCATCACTGAACTTTATTGGAATAAAAGAGAGAATAAATTACATTTCTTTTGTGAAGAATTACCTAAATTTGAAGAAATCGAATATAGAGGTAGTAGATATTTTCATGCTATTTATGATATTACTAACCAAAAGATAATTCATTGTGATGGGTCTGTAAAAATATATGAAGAACTGGATTTTTTAAACAGAAACGATATTCATCTTTGGGATGAAAATTCTAAGAATTATGGACAATATGTTAAGATTTTCAGAGCTGATGGTGAAATTAGTACAGATAATTTTACTTCATTAATCACAAGTTTCTTTGTTCGTAATAATGATATAAGCAATTATTTTAAAACTTTAACTAAAGAGAATTAATATTAGTCATTTTTTATTCTTTTCAAATAATATCTCTTTATTCAAAAAGAAACATGTTTTAGTCACATCCTTATTAAAGAAAGTATTATAAGCATCATCACTTTTTTGACCCTTTGGCCCTATTTCCAATATTTGATTTTCAAATGAGTTAGGATAAGGCAATAAACTCACATCTTCTTTTTCAATGGTTTCCTTTACCATATTATAACTTGTTTCAATTGAATCCAAGTCATCATCATTGAAACTTATTTTATTTACTCCTTCTAAAATTCTTTCTCCATTTTTGGATCCTGCTTTTGGTTCTTTCCATAGAATATTCAATATGGTTGTCTCATCAAAGAACAACTTCCAATAGGAATCTTCCCAAGTGTCTTCAAATTCACTTAAAGTTAGGTTTCTAAAAGACATTCTTTCCCTATATGTTCCCTTTGGAGTAATAGGTGAATTTTTTATAATGAAACTTGTTTTCTTGAATAAATCGTCTTTTTCTGCAAGTTCATCATCTTTTCCAATGATTTTATCAGTTATCATTTTATTGAGATTTTTTGGTATTTTTTCCTTGTATGTTCGTCCAGTTATTTCCTCTAAAATCTCAAGTTGGCTTTTTCCAATATACGGCCGTAATTTATCTAAAACATACTCTTCAACAGTTTTAAATTCATTTGTATCAAAGCTGATGGTTGTTTCTATACTGTTTAGGATACCGGTCATATATGAATTTTTAAGTGAATATGCTCTTGGCTTTGCAGGTATAGTAGAGTTTGGTTGAGTTGTTCTGTCTTTAGATGTTCTAGCTTTAGTGCAAGCCCCAAGATATGATGTATCACTTTCAGACAATTCATGAGCACGGCCATCTTTTACCTTTTGTTTTATGATGTAAAAGTCATTTTTAATTGTTTCTTCATCTTGGCCCATATCATATAATTGGTAATCTGTTATTAGGAAATCTCCAATATCCTTTCCTTTTTCATAGAAATACCAAATGAATAGGATTTTTTTATTTTTATAGATTAATTTGCTGTATTCATATTCTTCATTGATTATTTTATTGAAGTCAATTTTGCTTAGGGAAACTCTTTCTTTAGCTGATTTTTCACCTTTTTTGTTCTTTTTATAACCTGTTACTTTTAGTTCAACTCCAATTTTATCAAAATCAGCTCTAGGGTCAGTGTTTATAGGATATTTATAGAAACCGGTTTCTACAACTTGGCCTAAGACACCTTTATTTCCTTTTAGATTTGTGGTGTTTTCAAGTAGGTGTTCTGAATCTATTTCATTAAATGTTTTACCTTTAATCGCTTCTGTGTAGTGAAGTAATTCCTCAATTGTATCAAATTTCATATTTTAATCCCCTTACTTAATATTTTGTTTTATAGTTAATTATACATAAATATTAGTTTTCAAATGGACTTCCAGTGGTTCTTTTTATTTAAAAGTTAAATATAAGTATATAAATTAAAATTTATAAAATATAATAAGAGGAATTTTTATGGATAAAACAGTAGTTGAATTATTTGCAGGTGTTGGTGGATTCCGTTGCGGATTCAATCATGTAAGCCTTAAGGATGGAAAAGTCCAAGAGGAAGACAATTGGGACTTTGTTTGGGCAAATCAATGGGAACCTTCCACTAAATCACAAGCTGCATTTGATTGCTATGTTGAAAGATTCGGTGAATCTGAGAATCATGTAAATGAGGACATAGCTACTGTAGATAAAAAGATAATTCCTAATCACACTCTTCTTGTTGGAGGATTCCCTTGTCAGGATTATTCAGTTGCTCGTTCTTTATCTGGTGAAAAGGGAATTGAAGGTAAAAAAGGAGTTCTTTGGTGGCAAATATCTGAAGTTTTAGAGGAAAAAAGGCCTCCTTTTGTTTTGCTAGAAAATGTAGATAGATTACTAAGATCACCTGCTAGCCAAAGAGGAAGAGACTTTGGTGTAATGCTTAGAACATTAAATGATTATGGGTATTCTGTTGAATGGAGAGTAATTAATGCTGCAGAGTATGGATTCCCACAAAAGAGAAGAAGAGTATTTATTTTTGCTTATCATAAGTCTACTAATTATTATAAAAAGATGGATAATGTAGATTATGAGGATTTAATTTACAAGGAAGGAATTTTTGCAAAGAATTTCCCAATTCAATTTAACACTGATAAGAATTTAGATGGGAAAGAAGTTTCTAATGATGAATTTGGTAAAACTTCAATCAAAAAGAAAGATTTTAAAGATCTTGTAGCTATTAGTGATGATTTTGATTTCCATTTCTATAATTCCGGTCTTATGCATAATGGAAATATTTACACCTTTAAGACTTCTCCAGTAGAATGTGAAGATGTAACCACTTTAGGAGATATTATTGAAAAAGGAGAAGTTGATGAGAAATATTATCTCGAAGGTGAAAAATTAGAAAAATGGAAGTATTTGAAAGGATCTAAGAAAGTTCCTCGTAAACGACCTAATGGTGAAACTTACTATTTTTCAGAAGGTAAAATTGCATTTCCTGATAAATTAGATGTTCCAGCAAGAACTATGCTAACTAGTGAAAGTACAACAAATAGAAGTTCTCATGTAGTTAAAGATGTTAAATCAGGTAATTTAAGAACTTTGACACCAGTTGAAGCAGAAAGAATTCAAATGTTCCCAGATGATTGGACTAATATTGAATCTAAAGCAATGACTGAACGTAGAAGATACTTTATGATGGGTAATGCACTTGTTGTTGGTGTTGTAGAGCGTTTAGGTGATTATATTTCAGCTATTGTTGAAAAAGAAGACTAATTTTTTTAATTTACTTTTTTATTCCCCTATCTATTAATTTTTTTAGAAAGTATTTTATTCAATAAATTATATAGTATATTTAAAGGTATAATACTATTTATGTAAAAATGGGGGATTTTTATTTTGACTAATTCTGAAAATTTAGATATTTGTCCATTCTGTAATAAGACAATACCACAAGGCCCTGCTTATTTTTGCCCTACTTGTGGAAAGAAATTGGAAGAAAAATATTCTAAAAGGCAAATTATTTTAGAAAATAGTGATATTTTAATGGATGAAACTGATATTGAGGACTCCTCCATCGATGAATTAGAAGATATTGCTAGTTTAATTGAGTCAAATAGTTCTTATTCTAATGATTATATTTCAGACGATGAAATATTAACAGAAGAAATTATAAGCAGTAATAATCATATTTCTGATGAAAATATAGAAGAAGAATCAGATTTGGATGATAAAATCATTCAAAATGATGATTTAAGTGAAGATAGCTTAAAATCACAAAATAATTCAATTAAATTAGACCTATTCCTAAAGTATTGTGTAGATAATCAGTTCTTATATAATTTCTTGAGATATAAAATTGCTGATGCGAATGGGGATAAGGAGACTTTAGTGAATAGAATCATATCTAGTTTTGATTTAAGAGACATTATCAATTTCAAGTATAATTATACATCCTCTAGTTTGGAAAATATTTTTGATTCATTTGTAAAACCTTTAAAAGTTGTAGATTTAGTTGATATTGCTGAGAAATATGATGTTAAGGTATCTTTAAGCAAAGGTGCTTTGAAAAATAACTTTTTTGAAAAATTTGATTCTTACGATTTGATTATTATTTTAACTAATGAAGGATTGGACATTACTGATTATTCGAAAATTTCTGTTTTAGAGCAAATTTATCTTTTAAGTGATGAAAAATTAATAAAAGAGGCAGGTAAATGTCCAAATATTGAAAAATCAAGGCATGAAATGATTTCTTGTGTAGTTAAGAATTTAAGTGAAGGATTTTTAATAAGTAATAATAAGTTTGAAAGAGGGGAGGATTAGATGAATCTAAGACTTTATACAACTAAGGAAGATTCTGAGAATTTCAGCAAATCTTTTTCAACAAAATTATACCCTAAATTTGAGCGCAGTACTTTTTTATTTGTAGATTTTAGCCTCAACAAATCTCAAAAAGATGTATTTAAAATACAGGTTTTTTATTCAGAAAATGGATTTTTTTATACTAAGTTTATTTCAAAAGAAATTATTAGGCATGCTTTTGGAAAATGGAATCAGCTTAATTTCATGTTAGCTAGAGATAAAAATAAACCTTTAACTCCTTTATTTATTTTTGATTTCCCATTAAATAATTCTAAATCATCATATGATGCAGCATTTGCTAATATTAATGGTAATTTACATATTTTATCTAAAATATATGACTTATCTGATGAGCATTTCAAGTTATTGAAAAAATCCTATAAGTTATACAAAGTTAAAGGTAAAAATCATGTTTATTTCGATTTTGGAAACTGCTTTAGTTTCATTGATAAATTTTTAAATAATCTTGAAACTATTTTGGGTGATGTAGATTTCAAATTAAATGATTCTGATGAATTAATTATTAACCCTATTCCTTTAGATTCAATTAGAAAAAGGGAAGATAATTATAAATTCTGTATGATTTGTGGTAAAAAATTAGAATCAACTCTAAATAAAAATTTATTGGAGCTTTCTCGAAAGTTTCCAGCAAGATGTGAAAATTGCTTAAAGAAAATTTATGCATTAGATCTCTATTATAAACTAAATGAAGGTTCTATTTCAACCAATATGCTTTCCACATCTGAATTGGAATATATGTGGGATGAAGAAGGATTGTTTGAATATAATTTTAAATTATTAAAAGATTATGGATTTTTAAAGCCATTTTCTGATGATATTTATAAGTTATATCTCAATGAAGATATTAACGAGGCTTTTGGTTCTTTATTAAACCCTATTGAAGAAAAAGAAGAGGAATCTAAATCAAGATCAGCACTTGATGATTACTTTGGCTTTACTGATGATAAAGAAAAACCTAAATGCAGAATTTGTGGAGAGGAAATGGAAGAAGATGATGGAACTGATATTTGTTCTAATTGCTTCGATAAGCAAATGAGTATAGAAAAAATACACAAACTTTTAGAATATGTAAAACCTGGAACAGGATTTAATAAATCTTCTTTGATTGAAAAAGGTTTTAATAATATTGATTTGGATATAATTATTGCAGATTTAGAAGATAATGGTTTGTTAAGATATGATTCTGATGATCTCATCATTTTAGCTAATAGAACTAAATTAAATGAATTTATTAGGGAGTATTCTGATTCTGAAGAATATATTATTAAAATAAATGAAGAAGAAATTCCTAAATTAAATATTTATGACGAATATTTGAAAAGTGAAGAAACCTTAGATAAAGCAATAAATCTAATAGATTATCAAAACTTTGTTGAATGTTATTATAATCATGAAAATTCTGATTGGATTGTTACACTTAAAAAGGAAGGCCATATTTTCCTAAGTCAAAATTTTGCCACTCCATATCAAGCTAAACTGATGGCTGTACGATATTTAGGAGAAATAGGCATTGTAAACATTATAAAAGATAATTTTGATTCGAAGTTTGAGAATAATCATGTATTGAGGGAACCTACGGAAATTAAAGATGCAAAAACCGAAGTAAATCTAGAGTTGTCTGAAGAATCAAAAGATATTGGGCCTAAGAAGGATTCTGATGTTTCCATTAAATCTAATGTATCTGATAATAAATATAAAAAATGTGTCATATGTGGAAATGAAATTATTCACAAAGATTATGCTACAAATAGGAAATATTGTGATGAATGCAAAAATAAATATAAACCTTCAGAATTAAGTGCTTTAGTTGGTATTAAAGAGGGTAAATACACTAAAGAAACAGTGAATTCTATTAAAAAATTAAAAATGGAAGGAAAAACCAATACTCAAATTGCATATAAATTAGGCATACCTAATCCTCTAATTACCCCTATTTTAAGACATTATCCTACAGATAATGCTTCATCATTATCATTTGTTTCTGAGGAAAAAAAGGAAAGCAATAATAGTAAAGTGTGCCCTATTTGTAAAAAAACTTTTGAAGAAAAAAAGAGAGGGTCTGGGCAGAAATATTGTGATGATTGTAAAAGCAAATTTACTCCAACTGAAATTCAAGTGTTAATAGGAATAAATGAAGGGAAATACAACACAGAACTAGCTAATAGACTTAAAAATTTAAAAGAATTAGGTTTTACAAATACTTTTATTTCATCCGAAGAAAATATCCCATTAACTCTAGTAACTCCTATTATCCATATATTATTAGATGATGATAAAAAAATTGATGGAATTTCTTTCAATAAGAAATTATCCAAATGGTTTGTATATACAAAAGTTAATAAAGAATATATTAATTTAGGATTTTACAAAACAAAAGAAGAAGCTATTTTAGCTAGAAATAAATATTTTGATGTCCATCCTTATAAAGAAAACTTTAACAAATTGGATTCATCTGTAGAAGAAACTGAAGAAGAAATTGAAAAAATTGAAGAGGAAACTCAAAATGAATCAGTAAAACAATTATTCCAAAAAGATTGTGGAGATAATTATTCAAAAATTTTCTTAAAAGGTATTATTTCAGAAAAAGATAGAGTTTCTATTTTCAATTTTATTTCATTTATAAATTGCAATTTAAACAAACTCCTTTGTGAAAAACTAGAAGATGATAATTATGATTTCATGTTAGACATTGATATAGAAAAAAGTCGTTTAAAATCAGCTTTAAAGGATTTAAAATTATTAGGTTGGGAAAATGGAAAATAGCAGTTCAAATATTAAATTAAGGGATTATCAAATAGAAGCTATTGATGCTTGGTTTAATAATGATTGCAGAGGTATTTTTGAAATGGCTACAGGCACAGGAAAGACTTTTACTGCTCTTTCTTGTTTTAAGCAACTTTCAGATACTAAAGACAGATTATTAACCGTTATTGCATGCCCTCAATCTCATTTGATTGATCAATGGATAAATGAATTAAAAAAATTTCATAATGGCCCAATTATAACGGCATCTGGAAAGAATTACAAATGGAAAAAAGATTTTAAAAATTTATATGCTGATTATTATTTAGGGCTAGTTGATAAAGCAGTTGTTTTAACAACACATATTTCTTTATCTTCAGATTATTTCATAGATACAATTCAAGAATTTGAAGTAGAAATATTGTTAATTGTTGATGAAGTTCATGGAATAGGTTCAGAAAAACAAATGTCTGCATTAAATAATCGTTATGATTATCGTTTAGGATTGAGTGCAACTCCTGCAAGATGGTTTGATGATTTTGGAACTCATGTTATTGAAGAATTCTTTGGTGGAGTTGTATTTGAATTTGACATAGAAAGAGCTTTAAATGAGTTTAATCCAGATACAGGAAAGACTTACTTAACTCCTTATATTTATAAACCGATACTCGTTGATTTAACGAATGAAGAATTTGAAAAATATTCTAATTATAGCAAGAGAATTGCTGTAATGATGGAGGCAGGTGAAGAAAAGGATGAAAATGGAATAAGTTTAGAGACATATTTCTTTGCTCGTCAGAAAATTATTAATAATGCTGAAGAGAAATACAAAGCATTTATTGATATTCTAGAAGAAAAACCAGACATTGATAAATTGATTGTATTTTGTTCTCCACGGCAAATAGACAGAGTTCAGGAAATTTTAAATGAAAAAAGGATTATTCCCCAACATAGATTCACTCAAAAGCAATCGGCTACAAAGAAGAAAAAGGATTTGTATTCAGAGAGGGAATATTTGCTTAAAAATTTTGAAGATGGATCTTATAGGGCTTTAGTGGCAATTAAATGTTTAGATGAAGGAGTGGATGTTCCTTCAGCTGAAAACGCAATTATTATGTCAAGCACTTCCAATCCAAGAGAACACGTCCAAAGAAGAGGCCGTATTTTAAGAAATTCTCCTGGAAAGGAAAGAGCTATTATATATGATATTTTGGTATTTCCTAAAGAAACAACTAGAATAGGGGAAAAAATAAGAGAAAAGGAAATCAACAGATATATGGAATTTGCATCTAATGCAGAAAACTCATGGGAATGTATAAAATTATTGAAGAGATTGGGAGAATGGTGATTGTATGGCTTTAAAAGTAAGTAAAAATCTAATTGAGCATGTGAAAAATTCAGGGTATGATAAAAAGACACAAGATTTTATTATACAAGCTTTGAGATTAGAATTTAAAAGAGAAAAGGAAGATGTAACTCATTATTTTAGAAATTATGATAATTTAATTGAGAGTTTTTTGGAGTAAGGTGTAAAAAATGATACTTAATAAGGTTTCTATTCGAAATTATCGCCAATATAGAAATGTTGATATTGATTTTGCACATGGAAATGGCAAAAATTTCACAATTATTAAAGGTAATAATGGTACAGGTAAAACTACGTTATTAAATGCATTAAGTTGGTGTCTTTATGGTTCTGAAATTCATGACTATAAAGATGATTCTTCAATGGATATTTGCAATAATAAAACAGAAAAATTAGCTATTATTGGGGATGAAATAAAAGTTAGTGTAGAATTAGAATTTTTAGATGAAGGAGAAATATTGGCTTTTCATAGAGTTAAAGGGTTTAGAAAAACTGGTAATGGTTTAATTTCACAACCGCGTTTAGATAAATTTGAAGTTAAAACTCAAGATGGAATGGATATAAAAGTAAAAAGAGATGATTTTTATACAATTGAACGTAAAATACCAAAGGATATTGAGGATTATTTCTTTTTTGATGGAGCCCGTTTAAGCGAATACTTCCAAAAAAATAAAACAAAACAAATTAGAAAAGCTGTTTTTAGTTTATCCCAATTAAATTTACTTCAAAATACTAGTCAAAACATGCTAAAGGTAAAAAATCAATATATTGATAAACAAAAGAAAATCAAACCTAAAATAGGTAATGCTAATGCAGAAGTTAGTAGATTAACTCAAGAATTAAAAGAAGCCGAATCTTCTTTAATTAATGCAGAAAAAATATTAGTTGAGATTAATGATGAAATAGATAATATTGATAATGAGTTAATCAATAAGAAATCTGCGGAAGTAAGAAAAAATGCACAAGAAAATAAAAGATTAGAAACTAAGATTTCACAAAACAATAAAAAATTATCTAATTTAGAAAATAAACGTAAAAAACATGTATTAAGTAGATATCCTTTCATTTTATCTTATGAAGCATTTGTTAATTTCCTAGAGTTAGGTGAGGAATCAAGGGAAAAAGGTTATATTCCCCCTAAATTTAAAAAAAGTTTTATAAGAGATTTATTGGAAAGTGGAAAATGTATATGTGGTACAGATTTAAATGTTGATTTAGAACATAGAAAAATGTTGGAACAATTGTTAGAAGAAACAAATCCTTTAACAGATCATGCTGAAGAACTTACAGTAGCTTTAAATCAAGTGAAAGAAGTCATTATAAAAGATATTAAGAAATTTAAAACAACATCTTTTGAGATACATTCTGAAATTCGTTCTATTAATGAAGAGCAAGAAAAATTAATTGCTGAAAAAAGGGATGTTGAAGCAAGTTTGAGTGCGAATCCTTTAGAAGATATTGAAAGATTAACAAAACGTAGAAAAAAGATGGTTTCCTCAAGGAAAAATACAGAATCTAAAATTAATAATTTAAAATCTCAAATAGATAGATTAAACACCAATTTAGGGGAGCAACGAAAATTATTAAATGCTGAAGATCGTTACAAAAAACAAGATGCAGAATTTGATAAAAAAATTGCTTTCTGTGAAGAAATTAGTGAAGCTACAGATGAACTCTATAACAAATTAAAAGAGGATATGAGGAAAGAGGTTGAAGCACTTACCAAAGAAAAATTCATAAAAATTTCTTGGAAAGAAGACGAATTTGTGGATATTAAAATTGATGAAGATTATGAAGTTTTCATTAAGAACAGATTAAATCATTTAGAAAGGCCTGGGGATTTATCTGATGGTGAAAAATTATGTTTAGGTCTTTGTTTCATGTCTGCATTACATAATATCTCTGGGTTTGATTTACCAATTATTATGGATACTCCCCTTGGTAACTTAGATGTTGATATGAGACATAATATAGCAGAGTTCTTACCTAAATTCGTTGGAGATAAACAAACAGTATTGCTAGTTACTGGAACAGAATATACCGATGATTTTAGAGATACTCTTCATAGAGCTGTTGGTAAAGAATACACAATCGAATGGAATAATTCTGATGAGGGTAAAGAATCTAAGGTGGTTTTAAATGGCTAAAGTAAATGAAAGAAGGATTAATTATAATGATGATGATTATGAAACTTTAAAAAGATTAATGGTCGAAGAACCTTTTAGAAGTTTAAATCTCATAGATATTTTTGCAATTTCTTTAATATATGGTAAAAAAGCAGGAATAAGAACTCCTTTAGATAAGAAAAAAACTGGCCGTATACGTCAAACAACAATTGAAAATTCTAATGTTCATTATTTAATGATGGCGATTGCTGTTGAGGAAACAGAGAGTTTTGAAATTTTAGCTAAACGTAATGATTACTTTAAAATATGTGAAGAATATGCAAAAACTGGGCTATCTCTTTTAGAAGAAGATTTCATTGAAAATCCTAAAGGATTATTAGATGATTTAGAGCTTGAAGCATTAAAATATTTTGATAAGGTTATAAAATAATAATTTTTATTTTAAAGTGATTTTATGTCAGAATTTAAAGATTTCTATGACACTTTAATAGAAAATTTAGATGGATACGAAGGGGAATATGCATACTTTATCAATTGTGGCCCTAATTTATTTAATCTCCTTTGTGATCTTCTTTCTCAAAAAGAGATTAGTCGAGAAATGAGATTAGAGATTAGTGCAGCTATTGCTTATTATGTAGCCCCTGATGACATCATCCCAGAGGAGATATATGGTCCTTATGGCTATATAGATGATATCTTCGTATCTGTTTATGTTTTAAGAAAAGTAGCTAAAGAATTTGGTTACGAGTTTCTTCAAGATTTATGGAAACATGAAACTGATGTAAAGGAAGTTATGGATGATTGTTATGATAATTCCTTAGAATTATTGGAAGACAAAGTTCACGCTGTCTTGTCTTATGTTGGTTTGATGGATTAACTTTTTTTATTTATTCCTCTTTCACTTTTTTTTAAAAAATTTTATATGTTTATAAATAGTAAATTATATATTAACTGTTAGTTAATTAACAAATATTTTTATTATAAACATAAAGGGGACTTACTTATTTTAAAACAAGATATAAAACAAATTTTAGATGAATATCTGGTATCTAGGAAAACTTATGATTCTTCAAAAAATCCTATTTTTAAATTAATTAAAAATGATTTTAAACAAGATTTAGAACGTGCTTTAGGGGAAAATTTTTCTATAGATTCATATTCAAGAACTAAAGATTTAGGAACCATTCCTCGTATAAAAATTATTGATAATACTGTTGTTGATCAAGATTTTTATATAAATCTAATGTATTATTTTAAAGCGGACATGTCTGGATTATATTTAATATTAAAAGTTCCATATGAAAGAAAAACTAAAACCAAATATGGCAAATATTATGCAAATTATCTTAGAAATAAATCAAATTACATTCGGGAGTTTTTAAAAGAAAACGGTAAGCTTGAAGAAAATTTAGTTTTCAGTGTAGATTTAGCTGAAAACAGAGTTAAATCAAAGTTACATGATAGTGCAACAATAGTGGCTAAATATTATGATAAGTATACTATTCCATCTACAGAGGATTTAGTCTTGGATATAAAACGATTTTCAGATTTACGTAAATTTGTTTTAAATAATTATACAGATCAAATCGACATCTCTGTAGATGAATGGGTCTCTGCTTTAGAAGATAACTCTGTAATCGATAATAAAATGTTCAGTATTCTTGAAATCATGTATGATATAGTAGATTATCAAGCTACTACTGGTCAATTAATTAAAATAAGAGAAAAATTAGGTTTTAGCAATGAGAAATCTTATAACAGTACAATTATTGCTAATTCAAAGCGAGTAAAGGATTTTTTAAACAAGAAAGCAGTTTATAATAAAGATGGAACTGAAAATTATTGGATGAGATTCTTTTATGGAACAGAGGTTAGAGCAAGGAATAAAGGTAAAACTGGAAAAGCGTTCCAGTTCACATTAAAAGATGAATTAATAGAAGCTTTAGGAAAAGTTAATAGAAATAGGGATGAAGTTGATGTATTTGAAAATATTTATGATAATGATTTAGAAGAAGATTTTATTGAAACTGAAAGGGTAGATGATATGGCTGAAGAAAAATTATTTAATTCATTTTATGATTATCTTTTGTATAAAGGATATTTCTTTGATAAGGAAACAATTGAAAATTACTTATTGTCTTTAAAAGCTAAACCATTTGCTATTTTGACAGGTAATTCAGGGACTGGAAAAACCAAATTGTCTCAGCTATTTGCTCAATATCTTACAGATAATCATCCCTTAGAAAATGAAGACACTATCAGTTCTATTAATACTGAAGTTTTAGTTGGAAAATCCTCTGAAAGTGGGGGATGGTCTTTAAATAGAAATGATATAAAAGATTTAATTCCAATTGATGAACTTGAGAATAGTTATTCAATTGTTGTTGATGGTGTTCCTGCAAATGCAAATTTAAAATTAAATCCTCGTTTATTCTACAAAGGAGATGAATTAAAGCGACATCTTGCGGAATTGGCAAATGAAGATGAGAAGCAAAAGGTTCCTTTAGAAATATTATTAGATGAGGATATCACAAATTTTAAAGCCGATAAAAATTATAATAATGAAGATTATTTTGATACACAACATTTTCAAAAAGGTAATGATTTTGGGGAATATTATGTAGAATTGACCAAGAGTTCAAAACAATTTGCAAAAAACTTTGAAGATGAATTTAGTAAAACTCTTTATCCCTTTGATGAATATTATGGTACTTGCCTTGTTGAATTAAATCGTAAAGTACAAATGGCGGATGTTGTATATGAACCTTGGATTAGTTTTAAAGAAAATGAGGAGATAATAGAATATATAAAAAGTAATTATCCGAAAGGCAATGACTCAAATATTAATATTAAATTCAATTCCAAAGATATTTCAAAATGTTTAATAGAAGATTTTATTAAAAGTAATGAAATTTTGGAGGGTTTTTTAGAAAACAATAATTTAAAAAGAATCAAATTACCGCTTAAAAGAAAAGATTTCCCTGGAGATATATCTGATTTTGTTCCATTAAGGCACGAAACTCGTTGTAGGGTTATTGTTGATGACAAAATATTTGGTGAAGCAATTTTTAGATTATACATCATGTTTAAATTAAATGATGAGAATTCAATTGGTGAAGGCAAATCTGTTTATGTAAGAATACATCCTAATACTTTTGAATATAAAAAAAATAGAACATCTAATTTTGTTACTTTTGGAGAATTTATTGATTATGAAACCTATAAAAATAAAACAGGAATTGATTTATTATTTGGCCATCAAGAAGATTTGAAGAGAGATATTTTAGAAAAAAGGGGTGGAAATAATTATAAACAAAATAATCCTAATTATAAAATAATCCCAGTAGGTGCTAATTGGACTGAAAACAGACACATAATAGGCTATTACAATGTAATTACAAATGAATACCAATCCACACCTGCATATGATTTAATAAAAGCTGCAAATAATTCTACAGAACCATATTTCCTCATTCTAGATGAAATGAACTTATCTCATGTGGAACGCTACTTTGCAGACTTCCTATCCGCTATTGAAAGTGGAGAGAAAATCCCATTATACGGAGAAGAGGAACTAACCTTACCACAAAACCTATTCATCATAGGTACAGTAAATGTAGATGAAACCACTTACATGTTCTCTCCAAAAGTCTTGGATCGTGCTAATGTTATTGAGTTTGAGACTTTTTCTGCTTCTGATTACATGAATAATAAAATCAATCTCACAGCACCAAGTGGAAACATATCTTACTTGGAAAATCCATTGGCAGGAGATGAGATTCGTTCTTATGGAATAGATGAACTAAGAAATCTATTTGATGAAGTGGAATATGAAGGAGAGCCATTCTGGAATTTATTGACTAATGAAATCTACGAATTCCAAAAAATATTAAAGGAATCAGGGTTTGATTTTGGATTCAGAGTCATCAATGAAATAGTTCGTTTCATGGCTGTTGCATGGGAATATGAAGATAAACCGGATGAATTTACTAATTGGAAACGTTACTTTGATGCATGCATAAAGCAAAAGCTACTTCCTAAGTTACATGGTTCAGAGAAAATTATAGGGGAAACATTGGATAAATTATATTCCAAATGTGTAGGCAAGCATTTAACATATGAAACTGCGAATTATCCTGAATCTGCTCGTAAATTAAAAGAAATGAGGGATATTTTAACTAAACAACGCTATGTATCATTTATTAATTAGATTTATGGGTTAAAGCATGGAACAGTATATTAAAATAAAAGCGCATAATGATGAAGGAGAGCTTTTAGGAACTATCAAACTTTCAATTGTACTGGAACGTTCTACAAAATCCACAAGGACTATTGTAGATTTTAATAAAGAAATCAAACTAGACAATTCCATATACAATATACCTTCCTATGCCACTCTGATTTTGTATAATGTCCCATTAGTCTATGAATATGACAATAAAACTCCTATTCAATTTTACAAAAACAGTGAGAACTATATCAACATAATGCTTTTAGAGGACTTCAGATATAACTTAAGCTTTAAGCCAAACTATAAATTGGACAAGGAATTCAATGATTTGGATGTTTTCCACTCCTTATTAAAATTTGAAGCTAGAGTCTTAGAGCTCTTTCCACACAGCTATAATGGATTCCTATCCTTTGGATCTTATGTTGGAAAAAGCTATTTTGACATTTATGAAAACAACAAATCAGTCTTTAAGATTCCATTTGAAGTTCGCTCTCGCAAAATCGATTATGCAACTGAATATGCTTCCATGATTGGAGATTTATCCAAATATTCCCAAAGTCTGATATATGAATCATCTTCACCATTATCCCAACTTTTTGATCTTGACAATATACAGGATAAGTCAAGCTATGAGGAATTCATGTTGCTTGAATACTTGTTTAAGGATGAAAACCTGCCGTCTACAATAGAATATCTTTCCCGAAACTTGTATTCCGCACTAATCGATACAAAAGAAGAGGTTCCTACATCATTTGCATCCAATATAAATCCAAATGATTTGATAGACGTATTTTCCAATTCTGATAATTTGACAAAGACTAATGATGCAGATTCAATATGGTATAAGCAAACAAAAGGCCATATTCCACTAAAGATCAATGAGACAAAATACATTGACAACATAGATGTTCCTGAGAATCGTTTTTACAAGAACTTTTTGGAATCCATTGAGACTCTAATCAATCAATTATTGAAAAATGTTACAGAAGGATACATCAAAGACAAACTCCATACATACAAGGAAACAATTAGTGCTTATCTTTCACAGAGATACTTTAAAGATATAGGTATGATGGATTATGTTCCTTTAAATTCACAGCTTCTTCAAAAAAAGGAGGGGTATCGTGATATACTCCAATACTATCTGATGTTTGAGTTAGGATTCAAGCTGAAATGGGATGAACTCACCGATGTATTCAAGGGCAATGAGAAAAAGGTCTTTGAGCTTTATGAGTATTGGTGCTATTTTGAGCTGGCTGATATAATCAGCAATCTTTGTGATTCTACAATAGATTTCAATGACATATTCTCACTTAGTGAAGATAAGATGACAATATCATTAAGAGAGGGCATTGTCAAAAAATTCAATTTCAATATTAAAGATGAAAATATCAGAATAGATTTATTGTATAACAAAACATTTAGTAAAAGCAAATTCAATGATTATAATTCCTATTCAGTCAATTTAAGGCCAGATTACAGCTTGATAATTCATATTGGAGATGAAAGATACATCATTCATTTTGATGCAAAATACAAGTTGAACATCAATGATGAATCCTTCAAGAATGAGGATGTTGTAAAGATGCATGCTTATAAGGATGCTATTGCAGATACAATTGGCGCCTATGTTCTTTATCCTGGTGAAAAGAAGAAATTGTATCATGAAGAGGAAATGAGATTAAAATCAGTAGGAGCATTTCCATTAAATCCAGGAGGAGCATCAGAGAATAAAAAAGAATTGATTGATTTCATTCGTGATAAGATTTTGGATTTAAACGGTTTAATAAATTAAATTATCTATCTAATATCTATCATATATCTATCACATATCTATCAAGTATCTATCATATATCTATCACTTATCTATCAACTTCATTATCACTTGCATATAGTTTCTTTTTCAAATTCCTTTTTTAAAATTCCTTGGAATTAATTCTTAACTTAATTAAGCATTTCTAATCAAATAAAAAACTTAATATACTTAATAAAATAAAATATCAATTGTAAATAATAGTATACTATTGTTTTAATAAAAGGGTTGGTTACAGTTGTCCTTAAATGAGATTTATCTGATTCTCTAGGAACATGTAATAACTATTAATTATCTTTGAATTGGAACATTAATTATCTTAAAGGGGTTTGATTAATGGTTCCCTTTTATAAGATCATTAATGCAAAAGTTATTATATTTGGGGGTTGAATCATTTAATCGAAAATAAGGATGATTTTCTTTGATTAGAAAATGTTAGTTCCTTTAAGCTAATATTGTAGGGGTTGGTTATCTTTTATTGATTTGCTTTTTTATTTTTAATTATTTTTTAATTCTGGAGATTTTACATTGAAGATTAGAAAAAATTCCTCTACCGATGAAAATAAAGAGGATAATGATTTTATTGATAGAACCAATCGTGCTTTAGAGCGTATGGACAAATCAGATAAGAAAGCTTTATCTAAAGAGGAGTTTCTAAAGGATTTAGAATCCTGGTAAATTTCTTAATTTAAAAATTGTTTTAATCTTGTTATAATATTATATCTCTATTATTTTTTACTATTTTTTATAAATATTAAATTAAACTTGTTATTTTTCGATTTAACTATTAAATTGCTCTTATTTTTTAGAAAAAATTTATATGCTTCTTTTTATAGATTTTATTTCACTGTTAAAGAGGTGTAAGCATGTTAATAAGCCAGCATGAAGACAAGTCCTTTAAGATATTGATTGATTTTACAATGCATGATTTTTTAAAGGGAATTGGAATTGATGAGGAGATAATAGTTCCACTTCCTACAGAGCTCATGGCCACCAATTGCATGAATCGCAGATTGGATTACTGTGGCCTGTCTAGAAATTATGAAATCATCAATGTTGAATTCCAATCAACTGTCTTAAGCGAAGAGGATGAGATTAGGATCTTTGATTATGCATCATCCTTATTTGTAAAGTTCAAACTTCCAGTAAAAACCTTTATTATAAGTACAGTCGAAGATAAAAGTCGAAAAATAGAAAAATGGCATCATAATGATGTGTTTACTATTTATATCATATCGTTAAAGGATAGGGACGGATTGAAAGCTTTAAATAGTATAAAATCAAAAATAAGGAACAAGGAAACCTTTAATGGTGAAGATATCGTTTCATTGATTTCAATTGTTTTTATGAAATCGGACTTTAATGAAAAGGAATTGTTGTTTGAAGTTGGAGATTTGACGAATAAGGCAAGATTTGAATCTGACTTTGTTAAAGATCAAGTAAAGTCAATTCTATTGATTTTAGGGAATAAATTCATAAAAGATAAAGAGGAATTAAAAAATTTTGGTGATATTATGATGGAGTCAAGTCATTTATTATCTTTTGTTAAAAGAACAAGTGGAGATTTAATAGAAGAAGGAAGAAAAGAAGGCAAATCTATAGGTATTGGTGAAGGAGTGGAATTAGGTAGAAAAGATGGAATTATTTCAGTAGCTAAAAGGATGTTGATGAGAGGTATGGATATTGATGTAATTTCCGAACTTACTGGCCTATCAATAGAAGAGATAAATTCTTTAAAGGAAAAATAATTATTTAAAAAAAGAGTAAAGTACTGATAGAAATCAGTACCCATAAGTCAAGATGTTTCCTTCTTCATCCACGATTCTAAAGTATCCGTCATCGTAGGTTATTCTATATGTTCCATCACCAAGGTCTTCTCTTGAAACCTCATGCTCTTTTGGATCCCAGCCGTCAATGACATCATCCACCTTATTGTCTGTTTTGTACTTGTCACTGCTTGATGATTGAGCAATCTTCTTTACATATATTGTTCCAGTAATCATAGCCGGTTCATAATCCTTGTTTCCATTGAATTTAGCGCTTAATGTAAAGTTGTCTGCTATCATGTCTTCCAATCTGCACTCTCCATTTGCATTTGTCTTGAGAGTGAAGTTTTCAGTTACTCCATTGCTTTCATGAGTAAGGTTTATCTCAATCCTTTCACCTGAAATTGCAGTTCCATTCTCATCAGAAAGCTTTAGTACCAGGCTATCCCCTTCATTAAGCTGTTGGTTGCTTTCCATAGTGAGAATTGCAGTTTTTTCAGCACTTCCAAAAGGATGGGACAGTACAAACATTCCAATTGCAAGAATAATGATTATTGTAGCGCATATGTATATGATATCTTTTGTATTCATATTAACCCCCAAATTAATTTTTGATTTTAGTTAATTAATATTATTATTTTATTCTTATTTTATTCTTTTCTATTTTAGTGGGTGCAGATTTTTTTATTTTATTCTTTTCTATTTTAGTGAGAGGGGATTTTTTTTATTTTTTTATTTTCTATTTTAGTGAGGGGGGATTTTTTTATTTTATTCTTTTCTATTTATTGAGGAAGATTTCTCCATTCTTTCCCATTTTTAATCAATCGATTAATCATAAAATACTTAAATGACTTTTTATAAATCATATCTTGTGATATTTTCTAATATCTGAGATTAGAATACATATCACTTTAGTTATCAAATCATGTTAAGGGCAGCATTTTATGCTGCTCTTAAAATACCTTTCTAAAGATTTTCTTAAGTCCTATTAAGCTATTTTTTAAATATTTCACTCTTATCTGAATTTTACTCTTTTTATCAATTTGCAATTAAAAAAATTTATATGATAGTAATAACAAATATTAAATAAAGTATAATGGATATTTTTTCAATTATACTTTATATAGATTTTTAGCTAAAGACTTGAGATAAAATTTACCCTAAAACTATATAATTAAAAAAATTTATTAAAACTATCGAACTAATATTATTTTTCCTAAAATATATGTTTATACAGAAAACCCTTTACTATCATAATTGAAAATTGGTTTTTTTAAACAAATCTTTTTATTCGTATATTTTAGTCTTAATCTTTCTTTAGCTATTAATCTATATTTGCCACACTATTTTTAAATAAGGATTGTTTTTTTTTACCATGTCTCAATAATAAAAATCTTTAAATTTAATCTAATCAAAAATATATATTAGATAAAAAAATCAGTTAAAAAATATCATTACTTAAATTCATAGGTGTTTCAATGGAAAGTCAAAATATATTAATCAAAAATGCAACTATACTAAATCCATTGGGAAATGGAAAAACAGAAGAGAAATCTGCAGATGTATTGATTGTTGAAGATAGGATTGCAGAAATAAACAATTCAATCGATGAATCAAATGCAGAAAAGATAATTGATGCAACAGACAAGATATTGATGCCAGGGCTCATCAACACTCACACTCACATCTCAATGTCACTTTTACGTGGAATAGCTGATGATTTGGAATTGGACACTTGGCTTAACGATCACATCTGGCCTATGGAAGCACACTTAAGCAGGGAGTACTGTTACGTAGGTGCACTTCTTGGTGCAGTTGAAATGATCAAGAGTGGTACAACAACATTTTCAGACATGTACTTCTATATGGATGGTGTCGCACAGGCAGTTGAAGAAATTGGTATGAGGGCAGTGTTGTCATATGGTATGATTGATTTCGGCATTGAGGAAAAACGTGAAAACGAATTCAAGGAAAACATTGCACTCATAAAAAATCACAACAACACTGCTGATGGAAGAATCACTACAATGTTTGGTCCACACTCAATTTATACAACTTCAAGTGAGCTTCTAGAGAGGGTCAGAAAGGAAGCTGATAAGTACCAAGTTGGTATCCACATTCATATGAATGAGACAATGAAGGAAATTAATGACTGTAAGGAAAACCATCAAAATAAAAGGCCCTTCGAGTATTTAGATGACTTGGGCATATTAGGTAGTGATATTGTTGCGGCTCACTGTGTATGGTTAGACCAAAATGAGATAGATTTGATTAAAAAGTATGATGTCAAGGTTTCACACAACCCCTGCAGTAACATGAAACTTGCATCTGGTGCAGCACCTATAGGTGAACTATTAAGTCAAGGTGTATGTGTTGGATTAGGTACTGATGGTGCATCAAGCAATAACAATCTTGACATGTTCGATGAGATGAAATTTGCAGCATTACTTCAAAAGGTTTCTACTCTCAATCCAAAACTTGCAACTGCAGATGAAGTGATAAATATGGCAACATTCAATGGTGCAAATGCATTAGGCATTGATGCAGGTTCAATTGAAGTTGGCAAAAAGGCAGATCTTATTCTCGTTGACACAAATCATCCTAACATGACTCCAATGAGCAATGCACTTTCATCAAACTTGGTCTATTCAGCAAATGGTTCAAATGTTGACACCACTATCTGTAATGGAAAAATATTGATGGAAAACAGAAAGCTTCTCACTGTTGATGAAGGCCATATCTTAAGTGAGGCAAAAAGAGCTATTGCTGAAATGAAAGAGTTGAGGGAAGCTGAAGCTGAGGAATAGGCAATTTTTCTATTCCTATTATTTTTTTAATTCCTAAATTTATTTTATATTTTACGAACTATTTTTGGGTTTATAAAAAAAGAAAATGAATAATTTTTTATTCATTTTCATTTAGAATATTTATTCATTTACCCAATTGATTATTTCATCATCACTTTCTCTGCCGTATAATCTTCTTCCTGGTTTCCAATTAGCTTCTGGATAAGCGTTCTTCAAGTCGTTTTCACAACCGCTGATTCCAGTTCCACCAGAGGTACAGAAAGCTATTGCAGTTTTTCCAGCAATGTCAATGCTTTCAATGAAAGTGTTGATTATTGTAGGTGCTGTATACCACCATACTGGAAAACCGATGAGGATAGTATCATATTCAGCCACATCAATTGTTTCCTTGATTGGAGGTCTGAAAGATTTGTCGTTCATTTCAATAGTTGATCTGCTTGTCTTGTCCATATAATCCAAGTCTGCTGCGGTATATGGAGTTTCAGGAGTAATCTCAAAGATGTCTGCATCAAGTGCATTTGCCACTTTTTCTGCCACTTTTTTGGTTACTCCTCTTGCTGAGAAATAAGCTACTAAAGTTTTCATTTTATCACCATCTTTATTGATTTAAAAAATTTATTCATTATATTATTTAGAATTATTCAAATGTATCTACAACATCTTTTAAAAGTGTTGGAATGTCTAGTTTTTGGGTACAGATTGCCATGCAGGATTCACATTCAGTACATGCAGATGCCGGTGCATTTGCAGCTGCAGTTGTTCCATAGATAGCATGCAATGAAGGAAGTGAATACATCTTTTCACTGTTGTACAATTCAAAGAAATCAGGTATAGGGATTCCTGCTGGGCATTCCTTTAGGCAATATCCGCAATAACTGCAGTCTATTGCAATGAGCTCCTTGATTTCATTTGCCATTTCAAGCACGAACTTCTCTTCCTCTTCGCTCATAGGTTCAAATGGCTTGAATACTCCACAGTTCTCTTTCATCTGCTCGAGGTTTCCTACACCACTTAAAACCACTTTGACGTTTTCATGGCTTGCTGCAAATCTTAAGGCAGCTTCAACCAGTGTCATGCCTTCTTTTTCAAATTTTTCTTTAATGTCGTCAGGCAAATTGTAGAGAGTTCCACCTTTTATTGGTTCCATTACAATTACATCCTTGCCGAATTTTTCACAGATTTCATAATTCTTTCTGGATTCGGTAAGTTTGCTTTCCCAATCAAGGTAGTTTAATTGAAGTTGCACTACATCTATTTCATCGCCGTATTTTTCAAGGATTTCTTCAAGAAGATCCGCCCTGTCATGGTAACTGATACCTATTTTCTTAGCTATTCCTTCCTCTTTCATTTTCTTAATGTAATCGAAGCTGTTGCAGTTTTCAGCTATTTGAAGGAATGCTTCATTGATATTGTGGATAAGCAATACATCAAAGAAATCTGTTCCCAATCTTTCAAGCATGATATCTACAAATTTTTGATTATCCTCTTCGCTAGTTAAAGCCCATGTAGGTATCTTATCAGCTATCTTAAATGATTCTCTTGGATATCTTTCTACAAGTCCAATCTTTAAGGCAGCTTCAGAAGCACCATTGTGGTATGCATAGGAAGTGTCAAAGTAGTTGAAACCTTGATCCATATAATAGTCAATCATTTCTGTAACATCATCGTAATTTATGGAACTTGGATTGTTTTCATCTTCCAAATCCAATCTCATAGCTCCAAATCCAAACATAACATCATCGCTCATAATTGTCACCTGTTTAATTAGATTATAATATTCTCTTGAATTTTCATATATTTTTAAAAATATTATATTTGATATAATATATAAATCTTTCCTAAGGAAACAGTTATCTAATGAAAATATTTAAATAGATTGAAAGATATAGTTTATATAAAGAGAATAAGCTTTATTGTTTTAGAATTGGTGTAAATATGGAATTGCCTAATCAGTTTATTAATGAAAATCCTGAGGACATTAGAATTTATCACTTTGTAGAGGAATTGGTAGGAAGCTTTAAAAATTACATTGATGAGGAATTTGTAGATGAAGACATCAGTTTAGTTGAACTTCCTTTTTTACTCAGAATAAGGTTTTCCACTGAAGGAACTCAAAAGGAATTGGTGAATCTATTCAAGGTCAGTGATGGTTACACTGCAAAGCTTCTAAGGCGTTTTGAATTGGCTGGTCTTATTAAAAGAATAGAAGATCCATCTAATAGGCGTAGAAAATTAGTTAAATTAACTGATAAAGGCATTAAAAGAACTGATAAGATATTAAAGTACATCGATTACTGGGAAGATACAGTAATGGATGGAATCGATGAGGATGAGAGAAAAGTCTTGAAAAAATCCTTATTGAAGTTGGTTCTAAACACTCAAAAGCTTTAAAACTCCTTTTTTATTTTTTTAAAACAAGTTTTTACATAAATTATTTCATTTCACACGAACTATTTTTTACAAGATAAAAAAAGTGGAGATAAATCTCCACTAGCAGGAAAAATCAATCTCAAATGAGATTGACACACAAGTATTTAATTAAATATAGTTTTTTTAAATATTTAAATATTTTTATCTCTAGAAATTTCTAAGGCAAAACTAAAAATGGAAAATTTAAATTACTCAGTATTTAAAAATTTTTACAAATTAATTAATTTTTATACAAAAGGTAATATGAATTCTATTTATTAAACTAATGGCACGTAGTAGTTTTAAAATTTCATCCATCATAGAACCACCTCCTGTCTTTTAGTCAGGAGCATACTTGTGTTTTTCCTCCTGCTTAAAATTTGTAGTTCTAGATAAATTTCCAAATTTAGAATTGCCAAATATTAGTTTAAAACTAATTATTTATTAATTTAACTAATTTTTGGATTTATTTTTTTAATTTAATATCAATTTACAAATATTAAGTCAATTTAACAGTTTTAATCAATTATAATATTGTTAAATTAATATAATAATATTCTTAAAAAAATAGTTTATTACAATACGAATTATTTTTTCCAAGATAAAAAAAGTGGAGCTGAACTCCACAAAAATTAGAATAAAAGATATTGATAAAAATTAGTCAATCTTACTAACGTTTAGCAAATCTAATCTTATTTGGTCCCATGATAATGCTCTTTTTCCAAAGCTCATCGTTAGTTTCTGGGAAGTCTTCTCTGAAGTGTGCTCCTCTACTTTCTCTTCTGAGTATTGCAGATTTTACGATAAGGATACAGATTTCAACCATGTTGATTACTTCAAGAGCGGTAAGGAGTGATTCATTGAATTGAGTCCTGTCATCAACATTGAGGTCATTCAATTCCTCTTTCATTTCAAGAAGTCTTTCAAGAGCGGACTTTAGGTTTTGCTCATTTCTTACAATTGAGACTTTTTCCCACATCAATTGCTGGATTTCCTTCTTCATAGCTATTGGATCGATGGAACCTTCCTTCATCAATGATTCTATTCTATTCTTTTCCTCTTCAACAGCTGTGAAATTGTACTGCATGACAGTCAAGTCACATGCAAGAGCTGCAGCAAATCCTGCTCTTTTACCGAACACTTGAGTGTCTGCAAGTGCATTACCTCCAAGACGGTTAGCACCATGGACTCCTCCACATACTTCACCGCAAGCGAATAGGTTTTCAACAGTGGATTGACCATCTTCGTTGATTCTGACCCCTCCCATATGATGGTGTGCAGTAGGTGCAACTTCCATTGGTTCGGTTTTTATGTCCACTCCAATGTCTTCAAACTGAAGCACCATTGTTTCAAGCTTTTCATCAATCAAGTCTGGGTCGAGGTGGCTTACATCAAGGTAGACTCCACCATGTTCGGTTCCTCTTCCTTCCATGATTTCATTGTAGATTGACCTTGCAACAACGTCACGGGTAGCAAGTTCCATACGGTCATCGTATCGGCCCATGAACCTTTCACCTTCGCTGTTGATGAGTCTTCCGCCTTCAGCCCTTACCGCTTCAGTTACAAGAACTCCCTTTCTTGAATCCGGATAGACCATACCTGTTGGGTGGAACTGTATCTCTTCCATATCAATCAGGTCTGCTCCAACATTCCATGCAAGTGCAAATCCATCCCCATTCTTTTGGGTTGTATTTGAGGTTACAGGGAACAATTGACCGGATCCACCAGTTGCAAGAACAACAGCTTTAGCTTGGAAATAGATGATGTCATTGTTCTTGAGGTCAAGTCCAACTGCACCGATCACTTTTGAGAGGATGTTGTTTGAGTCATCCTTGATAAGTGCTGTAATCATCACTTCATCAATGGTCTTGATGCCACGCTTGATGATTTCTTCCTTAAGTGCAGTCATGATTTCATGGCCGGTTCTGTCTCCTTGGAAACAGGTTCTTCTATAGGTTTGACCACCAAATGGCCTTTGGTTCAATTCACCGGATTCCTGTCTGTCAAAGAGGGCGCCATACTCTTCCAAGTCACGGAGTCTGTCAGGTGATTCATTGATTAGAATGTCTACTAATTTAGGGTCATTAAGGTAGCTACCACCTTTTAAGGTGTCTTTAATATGCGCTTCTACACTATCCTCTGGGTCTACAAGTCCAAGTGCAGCATTGTATCCACCTTCAGCCATTCCAGTACAGCCTGATCTGAAAGTCAATCCTTTTGAAACAATCAATGCTTCCTTTCCTTGATTGGACACTTCAATTGCTGCTCTACAGCCTGCACCACCAGAACCTATAATCAATACATCAGTTGTGATAGTTTTAATTTCCATAATTTCCCTTCTTAGTTGTTTTTTTTTAATCAATTGCTAGTTTTTTAATTTAATTGCAAAAAATTTTGGTCAAGGTTTTTGACGAAGTCAAAAAGCTTGGTTAAACGTTATTTTCTTTACGATATGTAATAATATCTTCAATTGTTACAACAGGCATGTCATGCTCTTTTGAGAACTCAATAACATCTGGCATCCTTGCCATGGTTCCGTTTGGCAATGTGATTTCACATAATACCCCCGCAGGATTAAGGCCAGCAAGTCTCATTAAATCAATGGTTGCTTCAGTATGGCCATCTCTTTCAAGCACTCCACCTTCTCTTGCTCTAAGAGGGAATACGTGACCTGGGTGGTTTAAATCACTTGGCTTTGCATCTGGATTTGATGCAGCCTTAACGGTTTTTACTCTGTCTGCTGCAGATACGCCAGTGGTTACTCCTTCTGCTGCTTCAATTGTTATTGTAAATCCAGTACCATAGGTACTTGTATTGTTTTCTACCATTAAAGGAAGTTCCAATTCATCTGCCTTATCAGGAGTTAAGCATAAGCATACGATTCCACTTCCTTCTCTTATGAGAAGTGCCATTTGCTCCTCAGTCAAGTGTTCTGATGAAAAGATCATGTCTCCTTCATTCTCACGTGTCTCATCATCAGTTACAATGACTCCATTTCCTGATCTAATTGCATCCAATGCTATTTCCACTCTTTCTTGAGGACTTCCTTTTAAACTTTCTTCATGATTCATAGTAAAGCTCCTTAGTTGTTTAAATTAAAAGTTTTCTAATTCTAGTTACTAGAATCAGGGCAAAAAAAGGATATTTATTTTTAAGTAAAGGTGATTTTTTTTAGATTTTTAGCTATTCTCTATTAATCAAACATAGAGTTATCTAACCTATTTACTTTAAACTCATATTCTCTTCCATCCGGACTGTCACCGTCGGTTTTGGACTTTCACCAAATCAACACAATTGTGCTCGTGGACTTATCATTTTTAGAAAAAATTTTTGCACTAATGAATCACCACCGGTGGAGAATTTCACTCCGCCCTGAGAATTGTATATTAAAATATATTGTAAGTGATTAAAATACTTTTTTATATATCTTTTTTATATATAAATAAATTATTTTAACAAATGTTAATCATATTAAGAAAAATTTTTTAACTTTTTTTTATAAACATTATCATAATAATGTTTAATTCATGTAATTTGGTTAGGATATTATGGCATCAAGAGAAGAAATAAAGGAAGCTAGTCAAAGGATTAACGAAATCCGTAACGTTGCTAAGAAGTATAATGTAGGACATTTGATATCTGAATCTAGAAAACCTAAATACCCCTCTCAAGGTGAATATGAAGATGAATTGGATTCTTCTGGAATTAGAATGGCCTTGGAGGAATTAGGCCCGGCTTATGTCAAATTAGGTCAGCTTTTATGTACAAGGCCTGACCTTGTCGGAAATGAGATTGCAGAGGAACTGACAAAGCTTAGGGATAACACTCCTGTCACCCCATTTGAAGAGATCAGGGAAGTGATAGAAACTGAACTTGGTCAGCCATTGGATGAAGTGTACTCCGAATTTGAAGAGGAGCCACTCGGGTCAGCGTCAATCGGTCAGGTTTACAAGGCCACATTGAAGGAAACTGGTGAAAATGTAGCTGTGAAAGTCCAAAAGCCAGGTTCATATGATATCGTTGCATCTGATGTAAGGATAATGGTTTACTTGGCTGAAAAGGCTGACAGGTACATTACAAAAACAAGAACATTCAACTTGCCGGCAATCATAAAGGAATTTGAAAGATCCATTTTCAAGGAACTTGACTATATGGAAGAGGTCATGAACATTCAAAAGATCACCAAGAACTTTGAAGGTCATGATTATGTGAAATATCCTAAAGTATATCCTAAGCTATGTACCAATAGGCTCATCAATATGGAGCTTGTTGAAGGATATAATGTCACCGACTTGTATGACAATGAGATTGAAGGCATATCAGGCAAGAAAATTGCAAATGATATAGTCGAATCCTATTTCAAGCAAATGATGATTGACGGTTTCTTCCATGCAGACCCTCACCCAGGTAACATGATCATAGATGCAGAAGAGAAAAAGCTCTGCTACCTTGATTTAGGTATGATGGGAATATTGAATGAAACTTTCCGCAGTGACTTGGCTCAATTGATCTTATTATTGCTAGGAGGAAATGCAAACAGCCTTGTCAAGCAATTGCTTTATATGAAAATCATCTCTCCTGAACAGGATACTGAAGAGTTAAGGATGGATATCGAGGATTTGGTAAATCGTTACATTGGTGCTGATTTGGACCAAATGGATGGTGTTTTGGAAAAATTAATCAACACCATGATCAAGCATGGAGTAACACTTCCAAGAGAATTCGTCATGATTGGAAGAGGAGTGGCACTTATTGAAGATATAGGATATAATTTGGACAAGGACTTCAATATTGGAGAGGCACTTCAAAGATTCTCCAAAAAATTAGTTGTCAATAAGTTCAATCCTGTGAATGTTGCAAAAGGAAGCTATGACTATCTATTGGATGTTGAACATTTAATGAAGGATTTGCCTGATAGGATAAATTCCACCCTTACAAAAGTGGAAAAAGGAGAAATAAAAGTCAATTTGGAACTTAAAGGATTGACTGAACTTAAGAATCAGCTTTCAGCATCACTCATAATATCTGCACTTATCATAGGTTCATCATTGGCTATCCTATCAAACAGCGGACCAAAAATGTGGGACACTTCTGCAATTGGTCTATTCGGATTCCTATTAAGTGCAGTCTTAGGATTTTACATAGTTATAAAATATGTCCTCCTTGACAAATAAGTTCAAATTTCAAAATTACAAATTAATTCTAAGCTGATAAGTAAGTTAAATTCATTTAAATTACAAATAAATTCTATAAAGGAGGATTTAATATGGGAATTAAAAGCGCAGCAAAAAAAGTCGGAAAAGCAATTATCTTCATGAAACTCTTTGAAGAGATAAAAGCCAATAAAGAGCCATTAGAAGCAGATATTGCTAAATTGAAAGAAATCATTGAAGAATGGAAAGCAGAAGCTCCAGAAGACAAGACCGCTATTTTGGCTTCCATTTTGGTAAAAGCTCAAGAAGGCAATGTTGAAGATGCAAAAGCAGAATTCGAACAGGCTAAAGCGGAATACCATGCTGAAGATGAAGACATTCTTCCATGGTTTGAAAACCAAATTGAAATCATTGAAGCTGAAAAGGAAGCAGAAGCAGAAGAATAATTTATTTTTAAATTATTTTTCTTCTATTTTTTCTTTTTTTATTTTTTAATTATTTTTTTAATATTTTTCAATTAATTTTTTCACTAATTTTTTATTTTTAAATCTTTTTTTAATTAATTTTCAAAGCCCTTTCATAAGTTTTGATCTTTTAAAAATAGCTGGTTTTAATTGTTAAATAAAAATTTTGAAAAAAAAGAAAATTAAATGCCTTAATTCAATAAGGCATTCTATTTTATTTTAAATATTAATTTAAATCATCTTTTGACTTTCACAGTTCTTTTAATGCTGTGTTTAAGATAAGACATTTTTACAGTGTATTTTTTACCTGCTTTAAGCTTTTTAAGCACGCTTTTTTTGATTATGACTTTTGCAATTCCTTTTGAGTTGGTTTTTGCATAATAGTTTTTGCCTCTGAATCTGAATTTAATCTTTTTATTTTTAAGCAATGCTTTTCCTTTAGTAAGCTTTACAGTTAAAGTGAGTTTTTTAGCAGATTTTTTCACTGTTTTGTTTTTTGAAGTCAATTTGATGTAATTGTAAATGCAGTTTGAACAGGTTCCACCTAATACATCCCTGCCAGATGAACTTGCCTTATTGGCAGTGAAATTGCATTTATTCACTTTCAAACGCTTCTTGTCAGATGCAACATTTAAAAATCCATATATTGCTCCACCTTTGTTAGCAGTGTTTTTGCTGAAAGCACAATTGGTGATATTTGCAGAATAGTATTTCATCTTTGGAACCCAAGTCTTGTTTACGTAACTGCCGCTTTGTTCATGGCATCTGAAGTAAACCGCTCCACCATTTTTAGGTGCCTTGTTATTTGTGAATTTTGAATTCTTTAAAACCAAATTCTTGTTTGCAAATACCGCTCCTCCATGCTCATTAGCTTGGTTGGAATTAAATGTACATGAATTGATGTTTAGGTGAGTGAATCCATAAATTGCTCCTCCACCACGTCCTTTTGCAATATTGTTGGTGAAAATGCATTTGGATACATAGTCTGTTCCATAGCTTAAATCAATGTTTAATGGAGCATTGAAAATGAATTCCATTTCCCCTTCAGGAGTTTCATCCTCATAAGCTTTCTTAAAGAATTCAACGGCTTTGTCTATGGAAAATGTTAAGACAGCTCCACCGTCTCCTCCTGCAGTATTCTTGGTAAATTTGGAATTCTTTAAGTTCAAGTGTCCTACAGAGTTTATAGCACCACCACAATATTTAGCGTAGTTATTTGTAAAGACACAATTGTTAACGGTTAAATTACCATAATTGAATATTGCTCCACCGTAAAGATCGGTGTTTCCATTGACGAATTTAATGTTGTTCAATACAACGTAATTGTTATCAGTAAGGCCATATCTCACTAAGAATATTCTTGACTTGGACAATCCGTCTAGTGTGTGGCCGTTACCGTTTATTGTCAAGTTCTTATTTATTTGGATACCTCTTTTGCTAAATCCATCATCATAAGTGTAATTCTTATCCAATGTAATTACAGTCCCTTCTTCTGCATTATTGATTTTCTGTTGCAATGCAGAAAATGTTCCATCATCTTCTGGGTTCGCTTCCATTACATCCTCCTCGGAAGATTCAGTTAGGATTTCATCTATATTTCCAACTGAATCGCTGTCATCAACAGCAATGATTCCAGTGTCTTCGGCTGCATTCACTGCATCATCAACCTCATTTGCAGAAACGCTTGCAATGGTGAATAGGAAAATGATTAGGCATACCATCAGAAGGCTTTTTTTGAATTTCATAAACTTTCCTCATTTCATTTATCATATATAGATTAACGTAATTTCTAAAATAATTTGCTTTCCTCTAGTTTCTCTTCAAAGTAATGGGAAGGCTTGTCTAATTTTTCTTTAATGATCACTGCGGCGATTATTGTTACAAATCCAATAGCTAAAAGTATGGCCAATGCTGGGATATAGTTTGACCAAACAGTACCAAGCTGTGCTTCACGTACCAATGTAATTCCATAAGTCATAGGCATGTATGGATACAATGCCCTGAAGAATGGATGCATGATTTGAATTGGATAGATTCCTCCAGTTGCAGATATTTGAAGAACCAAAAGGACAACTCCAATAGCCTTTCCAACTGTACCGATTGCAGAAATTATTGAGTAGATTAAGATCATGAATATCATCGATACCAGTATGCAGGATGCAATAAAGAGTATTGGATTTAATATTTGAATGCCGAGAAGATAACATCCTATTATTGTCACGCATGCTTGAAGTATGCTCATTATAATGTATGTTAACAATTTACCGAAGTACATTTCAAATGGGGAATACTTGGTTCCTTGGCTGGTTCCTGGCTTCATCATTACACAAGTGATTACAGCACCTACCCACATGGATAATACAAGATAGAATGGAGATACATCAGAACCGTATGAATTAACAGGGAATAGCTCGTTTCTTTCCAATTCTACAGGAGAAAGGAAATAATCTCCAAGAGTGTCTTCATCTATACCTGTGATTCCACCAAGTGTATCTGCAGTGGATCCTAATGAACTGGATGCTGCAAACAATGCATTTGTTGCACCATTGGAAAGCAGTGATGCTCCAGATGCAAGACTTACTGAACCTTCTGCTAATTTACTGCTTCCGTCAGCTACTTGATTTGCACCATCTGCCAGTTGGCTTCCTCCATTAGCTAACTGATTTGCACCGTTTGCTAACTGTTTTCCTCCAGCAGCCACTTGACTGCTTCCATCAGCAAGCTTAACGTTTCCTTCGGCATAGTCTTTTATTGGTCCATCAGGTATTAATGAAGGGTCAACTGCAGCTGACAATTCCTCTGAACCTTTTTCCACTTGGGATGCACCATCACTTAATTGGTCTGAACCTTGCTTTAATTGTGATGCACCATCATTAAGTGAAGATGCTCCAGATTTAACTTGACTCGCACCATCTTTTACTTGGCTTTCACCGCTTTTGACTTGGTTTGCTCCTGCCTGAACTTTTGCATTAGCTGCTTGAAGCTGTTTTCCACCATTTGCTAGTTTTTGAGCTCCTTCAGCAAGGCCTGCCTGCAATTCACCAAGCTTTTGGTAAGCTGCAATATCTATGATTTCAACTATCTTTGCGTTCAATGATGTATAAACAGCATTAGCACCAGAATCAGTCAATTTAGTTGCTACAGGGTTTGTTTTCATATTGACAATGTATTCAAGCTTTGCTTGTTTGGGATTGTCGCCAGTGATTGAAACAATGTTTTCACTCAGGTTTTTGGGTATGACAATTCCCGCATAATAGGTTCCGTTATACACGCCCTTTCGCAAGTCATCTTCTGAAACGAATGTCCATTCGAATTTATCGTTATTCTTCAAGTCTTTTACAAGTTCCTTTCCTACATTTATGTCTTTATCATTGAATGATGCTCCTTCATCAAGGTTAGCTATTGCAAATGGAACATCGCCAGTGTTTCCATAAGGGTCCCAACACGCCTGTATGTTCAAAAGCGCATAAAGTGAAGGAAGTATAATTACTCCAATGAGAACAATCACTACAATAGGATTAGAGAATGCTCCCTTGAAGTTATTCTTCATGATTTCTGCAATCATCATAGGATCTTTTCTACTCATCGTTTTACCTATTCAAATTTTTTTAATATGTATTATTATATTCTTTTTAATATAAATCATTTTTATAAAAATTTTAATCTATTTTCCTTATAACTATGTTATGTTTTTTCTCAATTCAATAGATTTAAATCATATTCATTTAAAAATTATATTTGAGAAATAAAATTTAAAAACGACTGGTATTGTGATAAAATGAACCTTGAAGATACAATATATAAAAGACAATCCATTAGATCTTATGATGATGCACCACTTGACAATCAAACCCTTGATGAGATAAGGGATTTCATTGATAATGCAAAGGAATTGAATCCAAACATAAAATGGAGTTATGAAATTCTCCCAACAGAGAATATCTCTACAATGATGAGATGGAAGGCACCTCATTACATAGCTATTTTTAGTGAAGAAAAGGAGAACTACTATCAAAATATTGGTTTTATCTTTCAACAGGTAGACCTCTTTTTACAAAGCAAGGGAATAGGAAGCTGTTGGATAGGAATGGGAAATCCTAAAAATTATGAAAATCCAGATAATGACCAAAAATTCATTATAATCATATCACTTGGTAAGCCAAAAGGGAATCTCTACAGGGAGATGGACCAGTTTAGAAGAAAAAGTCTTGATGAGATATCCGATAAAGGGGATGAAAAACTAGTCCCTGCACAATTTGCACCATCCGCTTCAAATACCCAGCCATGGTACTTTACACATAACGACGATGGAAGTTATGACTTATACAGAGTGAAACTTGGAAGACTTAGAAACAGATTCTATAAGAAATGGAATAGGATTGATACAGGAATAGCTTTGGCACATCTTTATGCAGCGAATGAGGATAGCTTTAGATTCTACATGAAAGACAATCCTAAAGAGCTTAAAGGATTATTCTACGCTGGAAGCTTTGAGATTTAATAGCTATTTTTAGCTATTTATTTTTTATTTTTCACACTTTTTTACCAACGGGCATCATGTTTTTTACTTTTAATTTTTAGTTATTTTTACCATAAATAAGGAATTAGCTTATATTTTACATTTTCCTTATACTCCTTATATCCAATCAATTCATTCTCCAATACCTTTTCCTCATTTCTTATTCTAAATATGATTATTATTGGATAAACGAGCATCACAACGAATGAAAATATTGAATCCAATACCAATGGCATTGACAGGAACAGGAATATTGTGGAAGTGTACATTGGATGCCTTACAATGCCATATAATCCACTATCAACCACTTTTTGATTCTCACTCACTTCAACGGTACGTGAAAGGTATTCATTTTCTCTAAGTACTTCAGCATACATGATATAAGCTATCAAAAATATGACTGAAGCGATAATAATCACCACAGTTGGAAGCTTGAACCATCCGAATCTAAAATTAAGCCCTGCTAAAATGAAAGCAAGTAGAAATATTATTCCGCTAATCAATATCACTGTTTTCTGTTCATCTTCCTCTTCCTTTGCATTCAATCTTCTTCTTAAAAGATCCGGAGACTTGAAAAGCATGATTATTCCTGCAAAAAACATAGGAATAAAGAGCAATGCTATAAATAGCCATCCATTAGGATAATCAAAAGTTCCAGCAGGAATGAAAAGAAGTGCACAAATGATTATAAAACCAATTATGAATTTGCTTAATGCTTGAAAAAATAGTTTCTTATCCATCATATCACCAATTCACTTTACAATTAATTTTTTATTTTTTCAATATATTAAGCTTTGAGTTTTTGGAATGAATTATATATTTTTTACAATAAATATAAACATATTAATAATTGAATTTTAAAAAATCAAAAAAATTAATGATGAACTGATTAATATGAAGTGGAAAATTGGAAATGTTGAAATAGACAATCAAATAGCTTTGGCCCCTATGGCGGGAGTATGTGACTTCAGCTTCAGAACCATTGTAAAGTCAATGGGATGTGGGCTGATTGAAACTGAAATGGTTTCAGACAAGGCTATCATGTATGGCAATTGGAAAACCAAGGAAATGCTATACATGACTGATTATGAACATCCAATTTCACAGCAGATTGTCGGCTCTGATTTGGAATCTCTCACATTTGCATCAAAGTACATCTGGGAAAATACAGATGTAGATATCATTGACATTAACATGGGATGTCCTGTAACTAAGGTGACAAACAGGTCAAAGGCAGGATGTGCTTTGATGAAAGAACCGGATAAGATAAAATCTATTGTAGAATCTATTGTAGACATTGTGCCGATTCCAGTGACTGTAAAGATTAGAAGCGGTTGGGATAAAAACAGCATAAATGCAGTGGAAGTAGCACAAATAGTCGAAGATGCAGGTGCATCAGCAATTACAGTTCATCCAAGAACAAAGGATCAAGGATATTCAGGAAAGGCGGATTGGTCCATTATAAAAGAAGTCAAGGAAAATGTGAATATTCCAGTTATTGGAAATGGTGACATCAAATCATGCTTTGATGCAAAGAGAATGCTTGATGAAACAAATTGTGATGCAGTCATGATTGGAAGGGCCTCACTTGGAAATCCATGGCTTATCAGGGATTGCGTTAACTATATTGAAGACGGCACACTTCCATATGAAGTTACAATGGAAGAGAGAATGGAAACCCTTAAAAAACACATAGATATGCTTATTGAAGTCAAGGGAGAGGAATTTGCAATTCCAAAAATGAGAACTCAAGCTGCATATTACGTTAAGAAATTGCCAAGAACAATAGAATTAAAGCAGCAAATATTTAAAATGAATACAAAAGAAGATCTGTTTAATCTGTTGGATGATTATGTAAAATCAATGGAAAAAGAGTAAATAAAAAAAGAAAAAAATTGTTCAAACTTTTTAAAAGTTTGAACTAGTAATAAACTTTAACAGCCTCATCAACATCATCATGAAGACCTAAAGCTGCAAGTGCACCTACTTTACCTTGGTCTCCTGTAACTGCAATGAGTGGAATGTCCAATTCTTCTGCAAGCTTTTCAGCAGTTTCAACATCCATCATACCTGTTTTTGTAGCCATTGCATATTCTCTAAGTTTTGGTGGGATTCCAATTCCTTCAAGAATAGCTATTGCAGTCTTATCGGATAATGTGTCATGCTCAAGGATTTCAATAAGTCTATTGATCAATCTTTCCTTATCTTCAGCCATTACAGCAAAGGTAAGTGCAATTGAAACACAGTTTTGAGTTTTGTGAGGATTATGTGGGAATAACTGAACGATAATATGGTCAAGATACTCGAATCCTTCCTCTTTCAATTGAAGGCCAATATTATGAGCCATAGTCCAAGTTGCTCCAGCATCCTTAACGTCAGTGTCATCGATTCCAATGACTAGCTTTTCGTATTTTGGAGTTACTACAGTAGCTTTTCCTTCCTTACTGCCTCCTCCAACTTCAAGGACATCCACGTATTTGACACCTTCTCCCATTCCTCTGCACATTCCAGCACCTACGCCAGCACCAGCAAGGCCTCCATGGGTTACCTTAACTTCCTTAGCCTCTTCATCAATTGCAACCTCTTCAATTCCAGCAGCATTGATACTTGCCTTAAGGTCTATTGGCTTTTTGCCTACTTTACAAAGGTATGTGTGCTTGTTACCATCCCTTTTAGCTTTAATGATAAGTTCACTGCTGTGTTGGTATTGATAAAGCAACCAGTTGGAACCGCTTGGACATGGGTGGTATTCAATAAGTTCTACTAAATCTCCATCAGCCATTGTTATGACTTTTTCATATGGAGCAATCCATGGGTCATCAAATTTTTCCTTTAACTCTTCAGGTTTTAAAATTGCCATATTATCCTCTAAACTTTTAGAAAAAGTTTAATCAAAATTTTTTCAATAATGATTAAATCAATTAAATTTTTTTAAAATAGAAAAATAGTTTTAAAGAATTCATTGAAGAATTCTTTTTTTAAAATTAAATGTCTTGTAATCTGTCACACATTTTAACAGCTGCTTCAACAGCGTTTTTACCATAGCTAACTCTTCTGTGTGCATCTAATCTGGTCATTCCAGGACCGCTGATTCCAAGGGAAATTGGTTTACCCCATTCTAAGGATAAGTCAGCTATTTTACGGGATGCATGTTGAGCTACGATTTGGTCGTGATCGGTTGCACCTTCAATTACGGTACCTAAAGTGATTATGCAGTCAAGGTCAATTCTGCCTTCTTCATCTGCTTCAGTTAATTTTTTGATTGCAAGTGGCATATCGAATACGCCAGGAACCATTACAATTTTTGTAATTTCACAGTCACGAACTTTAGCTTCTGCTTTTGCAAGTTCTAACATCATATGAGTGATATCATAATTAAATTCTGCAACTACTGCACCAATATTATATTTTACCATTTTTTATCCTCCACAATAAAGTTTTCTTGTAATTAATTAGATTTAAATCTTTTATTTTCATTTATTATTTTCATTATTAATTATTCTGATTTATATTACATATGCAATGAAAGTAGCCACTGCACTGAAAACCATAATAAAAATAATAAACAATGCTGCAATTTTTACTGCGTCCATTTTAAATCTCCTTTTTTTAGATAATAAAATTAATTGTAATTTTAATCTTCTAATATTTTTATATATTATTGTAATTACTTATAAATGTTTTATATTATTTAAAATTATTCAATATTAATTTTTAATTTTAATTTTTTCATTTGAATAAAATGACTATAAATCAAAAAGTTTCAATTAAGAATCAAATCAATATTCTGGATTTTCCTTTTTGAATTCAGAATAGTTGTCATACTTCAAGACATCTAAGAAGAACTTTTTCTTCTTTGGGCCTAAATTATCCAAGTAGTCTTGGTAATACTCAGTCTCTTTAATCTTTTCATAGTCTTCCTTTATTAGATTAAAAAGAGGCTCCTTAGAATCTTCTGTAATGTCCATAAGTGCCATTCTTGGACCATTGATCTTGTAGGCTAAAAGGTCGAACTTGTAGTCTTCATAGAATCCATTGTCAATCATTCTTCTCATAAGTTCGCATCCTGCTTCAACAGTATCCAGGTAGTTTGCATCCACTACATGAGTTATTGAGGCATTGTGCTTTCGTCTGTAATAGAAATGCTTTCTAATGATTGAAATCCTTTTGGCCTTTAGATAAACATAAAAGAAAAATGGCATATCCTCAAAGTATATTCCCTCTGGAAAGCTAGCGTCAATTGATTTTAAAAAGCTGTTTCTATAAATCTTTTGGCAGCTGCTTACAGATAAGTCAAATAGGAAATCCTTTGTTTTCTCACTTGAGAATACGACATCATCAAAGCTTTCATCAAGATTATTCAAATTGAACCAATCATTCTCATAGACTCTTCCTGTTTCATCATCATAATTGATCATCTGATACATTGTAATGTCTGTATCCTTGGCCTTTGCTTCATTGTATGCAATTTCAAAGGCTTCTTCTGTAAACCAGTCATCAGCGTCAAGAAAAGTGACATATTCCCCTCTAGCTATTTTCATGCCCTTGTTTCTGCTTGCGCCAAGGCCAATGTTTTCCTGGTCAATAACCACAATCCTATTGTCCTTATCTGCATAGCTATTGATAATGTCTAATGTATTGTCAGTTGATCCATCATTGATTATGATAATTTCTATATCTTTCAATGTTTGGTTTACTACACTTTCAATGGCTTTACTAATGAATTTCTCTTCATTGTATGCAGAAAGAATAACAGATATTTTTGGATTGGTCATTTAAATTCACTTAGATTAATTGGTTAAAAAATAAAATTAATTTAAAAATTAATTAAAATAATTAAATATAAAAATAATTAAAATTTATTAAAAATTTAGTTTAAAGCATTTATGATTGCTTCAGCCACTTCGCTGGTTGTAGCAGTTCCTCCAAGGTCTGGAGTTAAGGTTTTTCCTTCATTCAAGACCTCAAGTATTGCATCATTCAATCTTTCTTCTGCTTCATATTCCTTCAAGTAGTTCAGCATCATGCAAGCTGACAGTAACATAGCCATTGGATTTGCAATTCCTTGACCTGCAATGTCTGGTGCAGAACCATGAACAGGCTCAAATAATGCCCCATCCTCTCCAATATTACCTGATGGAATCATGCCTAATCCACCTACAAGACCTGCTCCCTCATCTGATAGGATATCCCCGAACAAGTTAGTGGTTACAATGACTTCAAAGCTTTCAGGCCTTGTTATGAGATACATTGCAGTGGCATCCACATAGAAGTCTTCCACTTCTATTTCACCTTCATAATCCTTAGCCACTTCGTATAATATTTCCTTGAACAGTCCATCAGTCACTTTCAAGACATTTGCCTTATGAACTCCAGTGACTTTAGACTTATTGTTGTTTTTAGCGTATTGGAAAGCGTATTCGATAATCCTTCTCTCAGCTTTCTTGGTAATTATCCTTCTAGCTATTGCCCCTTCTTCAGTATATTCCTCTTCCTTTGCAATATACATTCCTTCAGTGTTTTCCCTTACAATCATAAAGTCAAGGTTGTCAAATAGGGCATTGGTGTTTGGATATGATTTGACCGGCCTTAGGTTTGCAAAGAGGTTCAATTCCTGTCTAAGTCTTACAATAACGTCTGCTGCAGTTTCTCCTGCAGCTCCAAAAAGACATGCATCTGCACTTTTTGCAAGTGCTATTGTTTCATCTGGCAAAGCTTCACCATTTTTTTCAAGACATTCGTCTCCAGCTTCACCATAATTGAAATTAAAGTCAATATCCAATGAATTCAATACATTTATGCATGCGTCCATAACTTCTTTACCAATTCCATCTCCTGGAATTACAGCAATATTATACATTTTTTAACCTCATAAATTAATAAAAAAATAATTTCTAGATTTTTATTAGAAAAAATATGAATGAATATTATATTAATTTCTTAGATAATTTTTAAATTTTTTTTAGAATAATTATTCATTCTTTTGATTTTTCAAGTAATTGATTAAACCACCGGATTCAAGGATTTCAAGCATGAATGGAGGCAATTTCTTAAATTCGATTTCCTTTCCGCTTTCTGATATGATCAATCCCTTTTCCATGTCCACTTCTATTTCCTCACCATCTTCAATAAGTTCAGACACTCCAGGGGCTTCCAAAAGTGGAACTCCAACATTTGTAGCGTTTCTATAAAAGATTCTTGCAAAGGATTCTGCTATCACTGCAGATATTCCACATCCCTTAATAGCTATTGGAGCATGCTCTCTGCTTGATCCGCATCCGAAATTTGTTCCTCCAAGAATGAAGTCTCCTGCATTTGCCTTTGACTTAAAGTCAGATACCAATCCTTCCATGCAATGCTCTGATAACCTTTCCTCATCAGTGTAAATCAAGTATCTTCCTGGAAGAATAATGTCTGTATCAATGTCATTTCCAAATTTCCAAACCTTTCCTTTCATAATATAACCTCTGAATATAGATTTATTCCTCCTTAGGAAGAGATTCTTCCTTCAATAGCTGACTGTGCTGCCACTTTAGCTGAAGATAGGTAAACCTTTCCTTCTGGACTTCCTTGTCTTCCCTTAAAGTTTCTGTTTGATGTTGACAGACTTACCTCATCAGGTCCGATAAGGCCTGTATGGCCACCAAGGCATGGTCCACAGCATGGTGCTGAAACAAGTGCTCCAGCTTCTACAAATATCTTGATCAATCCTTCATCCAATGCCTTAATGTAAGTTTCCTTGGAAGCAGGGATGACTAGCATTCTAAGCTCATTTGCTATCTTGTTTCCTTTCAATATCCTTGCAGCATCTCTTAAGTCTTCGATTCTTCCATTAGTGCATGAACCGATAAAGACTTGATCGAGTTCAACATCACCAAGTTCGCTTGCAGGCTTTACATTATCCACATTATGAGGACAAGCTATTTGCGGCTCAAGATCACTTACATCAATGTCCCTTATTTCAAGGCTTGGAGAATCAAGGTCACTTGTAAGATTTGATTTTTCGATAAAAGCTTTCAATCTGTTTTTATTTTCACCGCTTACACGGTTTTTAAGGTAATCATATGTCTTTTCATCTGGCTCTATAAGTCCGGTTTTTCCTCCCATTTCAATTGCCATATTTGATAGGACCATTCTATCTGAAATGCTCATGTTGGAGATTGTTTCTCCTGCAAATTCACATGACTTATAGGTAGCGCCATCCGCTCCGACTTGGCCTATGATGTTCAAGATAACATCCTTTGCTGATGTGTTCTCCTTCAGTTTTCCTTCCACATTGAATCTGATTGTTTCAGGCACCTTAAACCATAGCTGTCCGGTAGACAAGACCATTGCCATATCTGTAGAGCCGATTCCTGTTGCAAATGCACCAAAAGCTCCATATGTACAGGTATGTGAGTCTGCACCTACAATAACGGTTCCAGGTATTACATGGCCTTTTTCTGGCAAGACCTGATGACAAACACCTTCCTTTACATCGTAGAAGTTTTCAATTCCTTGTTCCTTTACAAATTTTCTCATCAATATATGGTTATTAGCGGAATCTAGAGAATCTGCTGGAACCTGATGGTCAAATGGAATCACTATTTTAGAGGAATCCCATACCTTTTCAGTTCCTATTTTTTCGAATGATTCAACTGCGAGAGGTCCAGTCAAATCATGCATCATAGCTATATCGATATCTGCCATGACAATGTCTCCAGCTTCAGCTTCTCCTTTGCCGGAAGCTCTAGCAAATATCTTTTCAGCAATTGTTGACATATTTTCACCTCAATTAAAAAGAGTTAATGATAGTTAGTTAGAATGATAGATTATTTTTGTATTTTTACAAATTTCCATATTTCATCTAAATTCATTTGTTGTATTTATACAAGTTTCCATAATTTATTAAAGTAATCTCATCTGGCACTTCCTTGATTATGTTTTTAGTGTCAAAGATGATTCCTGTCTTCATGTTTTTAGACAATGCTTCATAATCCAAGTTCTTGAATTGGTCATGGTCTGTTAAGATTAAAACCAATGATGAGTCTTTAGTGGCTTTATCAAAATCAAGGTAATCCGGATTGTCAAAGTGAGGGTCATGGATAGCTATTTCGTATCCTGCTGCCTTCAATCCAGTGATTATTTCAAATGCAGGGCTTTCCCTTGCATCATCTGTATTTCCCTTATATGCCACTCCAAAGACAGAGATCTTTTCTGCATCCTCATCAAGCTTTGATAGTATTTTGCCGGTGTTTTCAATTACAAATCCTGGCATGCTGTTGTTTGTATCCCTTGCCAACTTGATTATCTTAGCTGTTTCAGGAGCCTTTGCATAGATGAAATACGGATCGATTGCAAGACAGTGTCCGCCTACACCAGGACCTGGACTGTGGATATTCACTCTAGGGTGCTTGTTAGCCATTTCAATAACATCAAGTGCGTTAACTCCAATCTCTGCACCAATCTTTGCAAGCTCATTTGCAAGTGCAATGTTCACATCCCTAAAGGTGTTTTCCATACATTTGGATAATTCTGCAGTTTTCGCTTCAGTTTCAATAATTTCCCCTTCAACAAAGGTTCTATAGACATCTGCAGCTTTACGGCTGCACTCTTCGGTTATTCCACCAACGATTCTGTTGTTGTTCACCAATTCTTCCATGATTTGTCCAGGGAGAACTCTTTCAGGGCAATGAGCAAGGAATAAATCTTCTCCAATTACAAATCCTTCATTTTCAAAAATCGGCTTAATTATTTCATCAGTGGACATAGGAGCTATTGTAGATTCAATGATGACAACATTTCCCTTTTTTAAAACAGGCAAGATGGATTGGCATGCAGATATTACATAGCTTAAGTCACAGCTTAAGTCCTCCTTCACATAAGGTGTAGGAACTGTGATTATAAATGTGTCTGCCTCTTCAGGCTTCAATGAAGCATGATAGTGTCCTTTTTTCACTGCATTTTCAATAGCTTCTGTAATTCCTGGCTCCTCAATATGAGCAATTCCTTGGTTTAACTTATCAACAATCTCTTCATTTACGTCTACTCCAAGGACCTCACAGCCATTTTTAGCAAACAATGCGGCTGTTGGCAATCCAATGTAACCTTGACCTACAATACAAATTTTCATAAATATCGCCCTGAATGTTTTATTTTGTCATAGTTTTAAATTATTTTTAAAATAAAACTTTTTTAAAAGTATTATTAGTTTATACGATTTTATTTATGATTTTTATTTAATATAAATATTTTATATAATTCATAATTTAGGATATTTTAATTATAGAATATATTTATATTTTATAAAACTAAAAATTATATTATAATAGTTTATTAAACTTTAATTTAATTTGAGGAATTTTATGAAAATAATGATAACTGGTGCCTATGGAATGTTAGGTTCTGATTTAAGAGAGGTTCTTAAAAACTTTGAATTGATCTGTACCGGTTCTAAGGATTTGGATATTACTGATGAAGAGAAAGTGATTGATTTCATCAGTGAAAAATCACCTGATTTGGTTGTTAATGCTGCAGCTTATACTGCTGTCGATGATTGTGAAACCAATTTTGATGAGGCATACGCTGTAAATGCATTAGGCCCTAAAAATTTAGCCATTGCTTGCAATAGCATTGATGTTCCTTTAGTCCATATCAGCACAGATTATGTCTTTGATGGAAGCGAGAGAACTCCTCTCATAGAAACCGATAAGTTAGGTCCTCAAAGCGCTTATGGAAAAACAAAATTGGAGGGAGAGAAATTCATACAGGAGAATACTGACAAGTATTTCATTCTTCGTACTGCATGGCTATATGGCCTTCATGGAAACAATTTTGTAAAGACAATGCTCGATTTGGCTGAAACCCATGATGAGATAACTGTTGTCAATGACCAAATAGGATCTCCAACATACTCCTTGGATTTGGCTGTTGCAATCACCAATCTATTGAATAGCGATAAGTATGGAATTTACCATGTGACAAATGAAGGTGAATGTTCCTGGTATGATTTTGCAAAACTGATATTTGAATTGTCCAATGTTGATGTTAATGTCATTCCAGTAAGCACTGAGGAATTCCCAAGGCCTGCTCCAAGACCTCATTATTCAGTTTTAGACAATAAAAAGTGGAACGCATCAGGATTTGTTCCAATGAGAGATTATAAAGAGGCTTTAGGTTCTTATTTATCATTGTATAATTTTTTTAAACGACTTAGAAAGATTTGATTTAAAAATCTAAAAATAATATTTACAAAAAATTTTAACAAATTACAAAAAATTTAATAAATGCAAATTAATTTTTAAAAAGTGAGTGATTATATGAAAGGAATAGTATTGGCTGGTGGAGCTGGAACAAGATTGTATCCAATTACAAAGGCTGTTTCCAAACAGCTATTGCCTTTATATGATAAACCGATGATCTATTATCCGATATCCGTATTAATGTTAGCTAACATTAGGGATATCCTCATCATCTCAACTCCAAGAGACCTGCCGATGTATAAGGAATTATTGGGGGACGGTTCTGATTTGGGAATGTCTTTCTCTTATGCAGAGCAGGAAAATCCTAATGGTTTGGCTGAAGCATTCATCATTGGTGAGGAATTCATTGGTGATGACAATGTTGCTCTTATCTTAGGAGACAATGTGTTCCATGGACATAGGTTCACAGAAATATTGGAAAGGGCATGTTCCCTTGAAGAGGGAGCAGTTGTCTTTGGTTATTATACAAACAGGCCTGAGGAATTCGGTGTTGTAGAGTTTGATAAGGATTGGAATGTCTTGTCCATTGAAGAGAAGCCTGAGCATCCTAAATCCAATTACATTGTTCCTGGACTTTATTTCTATGACAATGATGTTATTGAAATCGCTAAGAATGTCAAGCCATCTGATAGGGGTGAGCTTGAAATAACCTCAATCAATGAAGAATACCTTAAATGCGGAAAGCTTAAGGTCGAATTGCTTGGTAGAGGAATGGCTTGGCTTGATACTGGAACTCATGACGGATTGCTTGAAGCAAGTAATTTCATTGAAACAGTCCAAAGAAGGCAAAGTTTATTTATAGCTTGTTTGGAAGAGATAGCTTATTTAAAAGGTTATATCAATAAGGAAGATTTATTGAGATTGGCAAAGCCTCTTGAAAAGACAGAATATGGCCAATATTTAATTGAACTGGCTGACAGAAAGCTATAACAAAAATTTCATAATCAAATTTTATCAATCAGAAGGTATGAAAATGGGTAAATTCAAGATAACTAAAAGTGAAATTGAAGGAGTCTTCACTGTTGAACCAACAGTTTTTGGTGATGAAAGAGGATACTTTATGGAAACCTATAATGAAAATGATTTCAAGGAGGAAGGCATTGACTTGACCTTTGTCCAGGATAATCAATCAAAATCATCAAAAGGAGTTTTAAGAGGGCTTCATTTTCAATACACCCAACCTCAAGGAAAGTTGGTTCGCGTAATAAAAGGTGAGGTTTTTGATGTGGCTGTTGACCTTAGAAAGAAATCAGACACTTACGGAAAATGGATAGGTGAGATTCTTTCTGAGGAGAATAAGAAACAGCTTTTCATACCAAAGGGATTTGCTCATGGATTCCTGGTTTTATCAGATGAAGCCGAATTCGTTTACAAATGCACTGATTTCTACAATGGTGAAGATGAAGGGGGAATCATTTGGAACGATCCTGATATAGCTATTGATTGGCCATTGGAAGGAATCGGAGAGGAAAACATTCTTTTATCTGATAAGGATAAGTTATGGAAACCAATGAAGGAAACTGAAACAGATTTTTAATTTATTTAATATTTAACGTTTTATTATCAATTATTCAATATTCAATTATTCATTCAACATGTGATTTATATGACTAAAGTTTTAATAACTGGTGGAGCAGGATTTATAGGGAGCAATTTTGTAAAGTATATGCTTGAAAAGTATCCTGATTATGAGATTGTAAATTTAGATGCCCTTACATACTGTGGAAATCTTGAAAATTTGGAGGATATTGAAGACAATCCTAACTATGCCTTTTTTAAAGGTGACATTCAAGATGAGGAATTGGTTGATTCTATTGTCAAGGATACTGATTATATAGTTCATTTTGCTGCTGAAAGTCATGTAGACCGCAGCATTGAAGATCCTCAAATATTCATCAAGACCAATATCATTGGAACTCAAGTGTTGTTGGATGCTGCCAAAAAGCACAATATCAAGAAGTTTTTACAGGTTTCTACAGATGAGGTCTATGGAAGTTTAGGTAAGGAAGGGTATTTCACAGAAGAAAGCCCACTTCAGGCAAACAGTCCATATTCCGCTTCAAAGGCAGGTGCTGATTTAATGGTGAGAGCCTATGGAGAAACATTCGGCTTGCCAATCAACATCACAAGATGCTCAAACAATTATGGCCCTTATCAATTCCCTGAAAAGCTTATTCCATTAATGATTTCAAATGCTTTAGAGGATAAGGAGTTGCCAGTTTACGGTGATGGTAAGAACATTAGGGATTGGTTGCATGTCTATGACCATTGTACAGCTATTGACCTTGTTCTCCATAAGGGGAAATTAGGTGAGGTCTACAATATTGGTGGCCATAATGAAAAGGAAAACATTGAAATCGTAAAGCTCATCTTAAAAGAGCTTGGCAAGAGCGAATCATTGATTAAATTCGTAAAAGACAGATTAGGGCATGACAGACGCTATGCAATCGATTCAACTAAAATAACTGAAGAATTAGGCTGGAAGCCAAAATACACCTTTGAAACAGGAATCATAGAAACAATCAATTGGTATCTGAACAATCAGGATTGGATGGAAAAGGTAAAATCAGGTGAGTATCAGGAATATTATGAGAAAATGTATTCCAAAAAATAATTTTTAATTTTTTAAAGTGATTTTATGAAAGTATCAGTAGTTACACCAAATTACAATGGTTTGAAATTCTTGAATAGCTATTTTGAAACATTATTGATTCAAAGCAGATTTATTGAAGAAATCATCATAATTGACAACGATTCTACTGATGGAAGCATAGAATTCATTGAAGAGTTTATAAATAGCGCAAACTATCCTATCGACATAGTTCTTATAAAAAATGAGGATAACTTAGGTTTTGCCCCTGCAGTGAATCAGGGGATAAGAGAAGCTAAATGTGAGTACATCTATTCAGTCAACAATGATGTGGAACTTGAATGGAACGCTTTGGAAGAGATCATCAAGGCTATGGATGAGTCAATTGACTTAGGGGAAAATCCATTTTCAATCCAGTCAAAGATGATTCAGCACTACAATAGGAAACTGATTGATGATGCTGGAGATGAATACACTATACTTGCTTGGACTAAAAAGATCGGTGATGGCCAGCCAGTGGAAAGATATGATGAGAAAAGGGAAATATTTTCATCATGTGCAGGAGCGGCATTGTATAGAAAATCAGCCCTAGAGGAAATAGGGCTTTTTGATGATAATTTCTTTGCCTATGTAGAAGATATAGACTTGGCTTACAGGTCTCAGATTTACGGGTACAAGAATTACTTCTGCCCAGATTCAATCGTTTACCATTATGGAAGCGGAACAAGCGGAAGCAGATACAATGAATTCAAGATCAGATTGGCTGCCCGTAACAATGTATTCCTGATTTATAAGAACTTCCCAATTTTACAGAAAATCATCAATTTCATATTCATATTTCTTGGATTTTTAATAAAATACATATTCTTCGCAATGAAAGGATACGGTTCCATTTACTTGGATGGAGTCAAGGAAGGATTAGGAAATAGAAAAGAATTAACAAAAACCCCATTTTTAAGAAAAAACTGGAAAAATTACTTTAAAATAGAATGGAAACTTATAAAAAACACTTTTGCTTATTTAAGGAAATAAATGCTTTACTTTAGGTGTAATAAAATGAGAGATTTAGATTTATCAATTATCATTGTTAATTACAACACTTTCAAATTAACAAAGGAGACCATTGATTCATGCTTGGCTGAGCCGACTCATTATACCTATGAGATCTTTCTTGTAGACAATAAGTCAACTGATGACAGTTTGGCTAAATTAGAGGACTACTTCAAGGATGAGATATCAAGGGGAATCCTCAAGGTCATAGCCAACTCCAGCAATGACGGCTTTGCAAAGGCTAACAATTTAGCTATTGAGCAAGCTGAAGGGGAATATATCCTTCTTTTAAACTCAGATACACTTATTAAGGAAGCTACAATCGACAAATGTATGGATTACATGACCAAAGCCACAAATGCTGATGTTGGTGCATTGGGCTGTAAGGTATCACTTGCAGATGGATCTCTTGACAAGGCTTGCAAACGCAGTTTCCCAAATCCTGCAAATGCTTTCTATAAGCTATTCAATGTTAAGACAAATAGCGGAAAGGATGATTATAATCTAGATGATTTGGATGATGATGGAGTTTATGAAATCGACTGTCTAGTTGGAGCATTCATGCTTGTCAGAAGAACAGCAATTGATGACATTGGCCTATTGGATGATACCTTCTTCATGTATGGAGAGGACATTGACTGGTGTTATAGGATAAAGCAGGCAGGATGGAGAATCATTTACTTTGGAGAAGCGGAAATCATTCATTACAAGGGAGCAAGCAGTGAAGATAAAAAGACCAAAAAGAGAAATCCGAAGCTTATTTATGAATTCTATAGGGCAATGTATGTCTTTTATAGGAAACATTATACTAAAAAGTACAATGTATTTGTGAATATTGCCGTTTATGTAGGTATTGGTGTTTTATTGATTTTTAATTTAATCAAAAATGCCTTAAGGTCTTAATAAAACAATATCATTTCTAAAAATATTTATAGGTAATTTTATAAATAATAGGTATTAAATCTATTATTGTATAGATTCTCTTTACATAAATATACTTATATAATTCAAGTATAAATTCAAGTAAATCAGTATATTTTTTAATTATAGGCTTTTTTACAATTTCAGATAAAATTTTTAATCAATAGGGGCATAGTAAATGATTAAAGAAAATCAACGAATATTGAACACATTGCTTGTTGTAATAGATGTTCTTGTAATTCTATTTTCATTGGTTCTAGCTTATTATGTTAGATTCAAAACCACCTTATTTGGTCCTTTAGGAGGATCTTTGCCCTTTATGAATTATTTGATATTCACTGTTGTATGCATTATTCCTACTTATTTATTGTTATACTACTTTTTTGGTTTATACAAGCCGTTTAGAAACAAATCTTCCATATTTTCAGGTGCAGAAGATATAATCAAATCGGATATAATGGCTTTTATCATATTGGTAGCTATTTTATTCATTATTGACCAACCTGACTTTTCAAGGATTATGCTGTTCCTCTTAAGCCTATTTGGTATGATTTTCACCATTATCGAAAGGGCTCTTGTAATTTTGGTTTTAAGATTCATGAGAGTGAACAATCGTAATCTAAAGCATATGCTCATCATTGGAGATAACGAATTGGCTTTTACCTTTGCCCATAAGATCAATTCCAAAACCTATTTGGGATACAATATCGGAGGATTCTTAGGAAGAAAGGAACACCTTGGGAAAACATATGAGGGAATCAAATTCATTGGTACCTTTAAGGATTTGCCGGATGTTTTGAAGTCCCATAAGTTTGATAGGGTAGTTATAGCTATTCCATTGAAATATTATTATCACTTGAATGAAATAGTGGATGCATGTGAGGAAGAGGGAATCAAGGCAGAAATCATTCCTGACTATTATAAATACTTGCCTGCAAAGCCTTCTGTAGACATGTTGGATGATTTGCCAATAATCAACATACGATATGTTCCTTTGGATGATGCCTTCAACAAATTCAAAAAGATTCTTGAAGACTATTTTGTTGCCATTGTAGCAATCATCATTACTTCTCCAATCATGCTCATAACAGCTATTGCAATCAAATTGGAATCACCAGGACCAGTTATCTTTAAACAGGAAAGGATAGGGTATGGTGGAAAGCCATTCATGATGTATAAGTTTAGAAGCATGAAGGTCCAGGATGAGGATGAGGAGAAATCCCAATGGACCACTGAAGATGATCCAAGAAAAACAAAAGTTGGCTCTTTCATTAGAAGAATGAGCATAGACGAATTGCCTCAGTTCTTCAATGTTTTGAAAAGGGAGATGAGTGTAGTTGGCCCTCGCCCTGAAAGGCCATATTTTGTTGAGCAATTCAAAAAGTCAATTCCAAAATACATGGTTAAGCACCAAGTAAGGCCAGGCTTAACAGGTCTTGCTCAAGTCAATGGATATAGGGGAAACACTTCTATAGAAAAGCGTATTGAATATGATATCCGTTATGTAGAAAACTGGAGCTTGACTTTAGACATTAAGATCATGCTTAAGACTATTTTCAGAAGAGATGACAATGCTTACTAATCTCTTTCTCCAATCTCAATTACAATCACTATTCTATTTTTTTATATTTATTTTAAAATTGTCATGATTTGGTTATTTTTTAATTAAATTAATATATTTGCTTTAAATCGATAAATTGATGTTATTTTCAATTATTATAATGAAAAAAAGCATATGTTTATATATTTAGTTAATTAATTGATTATTACAGACTTAATTTTTAAAAATATTGCCTATGGATTAAAGTTTTGAAATTTGAATAAAAAATTTGTAAACTATGATATGCACTATATAATTGTTATATTGTAATATAAACTTTTATAAGCTACAATGTTTTAATGTTTATACTCGAATCCTTAGGATTTTCAAAAAGAATTTAACATGATTTGATAATTTTTTTGATTTGTTTATGGTAATGATTTTTATCAGAATTCGGATATTAAAAATATTAAAATAATATAGATTATAAATATATAATTATAATGAATTTAATGATTTGAAAAATAAATTTTTAAAAAATAAAATTTTTGTTTAAGTTTGTTTAAAAATTTTAATTTTTACAAATATTATTTTATAAACATTATTTTTACAAATATTTTTATTATAAAATTTATTTTATTATTTATTCTCATTTCATTATTTAATTATCTTAAATGGTTACATTTTTAAAAAGGATTTGGGAATTAATAGACCTTTTTATCGTTCATTTTCTTTTCAGTTGAAATGGTACTATTAGTTTTCAAATGCTCTGTCTTAATTATTATATATAGAAAAAATTAAATTATAATTTAACTTGAAAAAATTGTGATAAAATAATGATCAAAGTAAATTTCAAAATTCCTTTAATGAAATTGACTGTAAAACATACTGTAAAACATCATTAATGATTATTTTTAGATTATTATTTTATTGAATTATTTTTACTAAATTTATAATTTAAAAGAAAACGAGGGTTTGGTATGGATAAAGAATTTTTCAATGGAATGAATTTAGCCGAAGATATTAGTGAAGAAGATTTCCAATACATTAAGGATGGTTGGGAAAAAGTTCAGGATGCTTTATCAAAGGATGAATTCATAGACAAGTTTAATAAAATTAAAGAAGAATACAAAGACGCTTCATTTTTCAGTGATAAAGATTTCATAGATATGGTGGTAAATCCATTCACTGGAGAGGAAACTAAAGGCGAAACTGTAGCTGATTTTGATGTTGGCACTCCTAAAACCATTGCTGAAGTTGAACCTGGCCGTCAAGGATTTAGTGTTATTGCAAGGGTAATGTCTATTTCCAATCCAAAATTGTTCACTTCCAGAAAGGGAGAGGATGGAAAGCTTGCAAACATGCAAATTGCTGATAATACCGGTGAGGTAAGACTTGTGCTTTGGACTGAAAACATCAAGCATCTCAAGCATATCAGTGAAGGAGACATTGTTGAAATTTCCGATGTTGACTGTAAGGATGGATTCAGAGGAGGCAAAGAATTCTCATTACGTCCTAGATCTTTGCTTAGAACAATAGATGAGACAAGTGAAAATTACCCAGAAAACATTGCTGACTTCCCTGTTTATGAAGAGAACATTATTTCAATTGCAGATATTGTTCCTGACGAAAAGGTAAGCATTTTCGGAAGATTGATCAGGGTTCCTGCTCCTCATTCATATGAGAGCAATGGCAAGAAAGGAAAAGTGACCTCACTTGAAATTCAGGATAAAACCGGAAAGATTGCTTACACCTTATGGAATAAGGATGTAAAATTAATTGACAGCCTAGACTTAAAAGAAGGAGACATTGTCAAAATCCTTAACGAACAATCCAGAGAAAGAAATGGTGAAATCTCATTATCCCATTGGGACGGCAGAATCCTTAAGGTTGAAGGGGACTATGACATTCCGGAATATGAGGAAAACATTATTAAAATTGGAAATGCCCAAGAAATCAATGATGTTACTTTAATAGGTATTGTTACTAAAATCCAAGACACTATCCAATTTGATAGGCAAGACGGAACCAAAGGATTTGTAAAATCAATTGAAATCACTGATGATACAGGTTCCATTAGAGTTACTCTCTGGGGAGATGACACAAAACTAAAAGTAACTAAAGGAGATATCCTTAAAGTCATGGGCGGTAATATCGAATATGATGATTATGCGACCAGCGGATACAGGGTAAATACCAATTGGAATACTGAATTAAGAGTTAATCCTGAAGGAAATGAAGATTTGGCTGAAGGATTAAATGAGATTGCAAGTAAATTAGGCCCAATCACCATTAGGGAAGTTCAAGATCATGAGGATGATGGGGAAGAGGTTGACATCATCGGTAGATTAATCACCCTTAATGATTCCCATTCTTTCCAAAGAGATGATGGTTCAACTGGTTTTGTACGTTCTGGAGATATTGCAGACTCAACCGGTAAAGTAAGGATTTCATTCTGGGATGAGAAGGCAGAAGCTTCCTATGGCATAGGAAAAGCATATCAAATTGAAAATGCCAGAACAAGGTTAGGCATGTATGAAGTTGAACTTAACGTTGGTAAAACAACTAGAGTAATTGAGCTTTCTGATGCTGAATCATCTGATTTGCCATCATTTGAAGAGTTAGAAGAGCAAATCTATGAAACCAAGAAAATCTTTGACATCGAAGAAGATGACATGAACATTAAGGTTGTTGCAAGAATCTTGGAAATTGAAGATACCCGTGAATTCGAAAGACAAGATGGAACTAAAGGTTTAGTTAGAAACATGACCATTGGTGATGATTCTGGCTTTATAGCTGTAACCTTATGGGATGATAAGACCAATTTGCCTTATGACATTAATGAGGCAATCAAAATTCAAAATCCACGTGTAAACTACAATGATATGAGCAATCGTGTAGAGTTGTCCATAGGCAATTCAACAAATATATTGCAACCTTCCTATAATGAATTAACCAGTCTTCCAGATATCGAAGAATTGCAAAATATTTTATACACTTCAAAAGACATTGCAAGTCTTGAATTGGAAGATAGAAGTGTGAAAGTAAGTGGTACATTCTCAGATCCATACATAGAAAAGATTTTAATGCCAAAATGTCCTATCTGTAATCGTACTCTTGAAGATGAGGATGAAGAGGAATGTCCGCATTGTGGAAATTATATAGATAAACCTAAATATCTATTGATGCTTCCTGGAAAACTTACAGATGAGACTGGAGAGATTCAAGTAACTTTCTTCAATGAATTGGTTGAGCAATTATTTGATATGAAACATGATGATATAGTTGCTCTATATGAGGAAAGTGAAGGAGATATCGGATTCTTGGAAACTAAAGCAATGGATATTGATGGAAGAACTTTAGAATTGCTTGTTGATGTAACTTATAATAATTATGATGAAGAAATAAGGCTTAGACCTAAAAAGATTCTTAAAAATGAGTTTTAAGTCTTGATTTTATAGTATGATGAATTTAAATAAATTTGTTTAATGGGTTGATAATTATGGTAGAACTTGAAGACTTACCTAATGTAGGAGAAAAAACTGCTGAAAAATTAAGAGAAGCTGGTTTTGCTGATATGATGAGATTGGCTACTGCTACTGCTAAGGAATTGGCTGTAAAAGCGGAAATTGGTGAAGGAGTAGCTGAAAAAGTTATTGAAGCGGCACGTAGAGCTGAAAAAATTGATTTTGAAACAGCATTTGATGTAATGGAAAGAAGACGTGATGTTGGCCGTATAACCACTGGAAGTAAAGGTGTTGATGAGTTAATCGGTGGTGGAATCGAAACTCAAGCTATTACTGAAGTGTTCGGTGAATTCGGATCAGGTAAAAGTCAAATTTCCCATGAATTGGCTGTTACTGTTCAATTGCCTAAGGAAAAAGGCGGTTTAGATGGAGAATGTGTATTCATTGATACAGAAAACACTTTCAGACCGGAAAGGGTTGAACAAATAGCAGATGCATTTGGCCTCGATCATGAAGAAGTGTTAAGAAAGATTCACATTGCAAGAGCATTCAACTCTTCTCACCAAATCTTAATGGCTGAAAAAATCAATGAATTAATCCAAAGTGGTGTTAATGTAAGGTTGGTCATCGTTGACTCCCTTATGGCACACTTCAGAGCAGAATATGTAGGAAGGGAATCTTTAGCTGTAAGACAACAAAAACTAAACCAACACTTGCATGCATTGCAACAAGTTGCAAATACCTATAATGTGGCAGTTTTCCTTACAAACCAAGTTCAAGCAAGACCTGATGCATTCTTCGGAAGTCCAACAAAAGCTATTGGTGGACACGTTTTAGGACACGCTTCAACTTACAGAATCTGGTTGAAAAAAGGTTTAGCAGGTAAAAGAATTGCTAGATTAGTGGACAGCCCTCACTTGCCAGAAGGAGAAGCTGTATTTAAAGTAACCACTGATGGTATTGTAGACTAACCAAACTTTTAAAAAAAGTTTGATCAAAATATTTTCAATAGTTGGGAGTAATTTCTCTTAACTACTTTTTCTTATCTACTTTTATTTTCTATTTTTTTTCAATTTTTTTTAATTTTACAAAAACTATTTTAACTTATTTTTATAAATTTAATTTATCTAACTAATTATTTTTTTTTAAATTATTGAATTATCTAGTTGATTGTATGGACTATAGGATTATTATTGTTTCAATCATTGTCATGATTCTGATAGGGACCTTATCTAAAAAGATTGGTCTTTTGAAGGAAAATGATGTCGAAACCCTCAATAATATAGTAATCAATATAGCTCTACCATGTATGATTTTCAATGCTTTATACACTGCTGACGTTTCCTTACTTCCAAGATTAAGCATATTAACAGTTTACATGTTAATAACTAGTTTAATTGTAGGAGTATTAACTTATTTGCTACTTAATTTTTTAGGATGGGACAAGAGGAAAATTTGGAGTATTGTCATTGTTGTGGTCTTGGGAAACACAGGTTTTTTAGGTTATCCTATCACTCAAGGAATCTTTGGCAATGCAGGTATGATAAGAGCTGTATTTTGTGATATTTCCACTTCAATAATTTTTGTTGTCTTAAGCTTTATCTTGATATTGATTTTTGATGGTGAAATCAAAGTGGCAATTCGCAAGATATTAACATTCCTGCCTCTATGGTCAATCATATTGGGAATAACATTCAATATCTTCAGCATTCCAATCACATCTGTAGGATCTACTGTGGTGACTTATTTGGCAGGGGCTACCATTCCACTCATTATGATATCATTAGGATTGTCCTTAAAGATCGATGGCTTGAAGCATCATTTCAAGGAGGTAGGTTTGGCCTCAATTATAAAATTGATCATTTATCCTTTAATCGCATTAGGAGTATTGTCTTTACTTCACATAACAGGATTTGAACATACTATTGGATTTATTGAAGCTGCTATGTCATCTGCAATGTTGGGATTGGTATTGGCTGTTACCTATAGATTGGATTGGGAACTTACTTCTGATTGCATTTTCACATCCACAGTATTCAGTCTTGTAACAATTCCTATATTCTTAATGTTTATCCTTTAACGAACATTTTAAGGGTTATTATCAATTTTTTTACTCATTTATATAGGGTCAATTTCCCGTATTTTTGGTGTTGCATAAAAGGTTACACTACTTTTATTATTTTTTAAATTAGCTTAAATTTTAAAATTAAGTTAAATAATTTCTATTTGGGTTTAATACTTATTAATTATCATTTTTTTATCTCAATAATAATTATTTCCTGTTTAAATCCAATTTAAACCTATTTGAATGATTATCTTTGTTCAGAAATTTTTCAATTTTTAAAGGCTTTTCCACCTTTCTTTGAAATTTTCATTGTATTTTTTTTAATTTTTAGGTGTATCAAAAAGTATTTTATTTTCTTAATTAAAGAATTAAATATCTTTTATTTTTTATAATTACGCTAATTTAATCTTATTTAATTAAAATAATACTAAATAACTTTAATTTATTAGTTTATCCAGTTTTAATCAATTTAAAATTTTCTCATATATATACTTTACTCCTACTTATTTATAGAAACCTTTATATACTCACTTTTTAGAAAAATTAAACTATCTAATATTTTATATATATATAATATATTTAAAAAATTAGATCAAATGATTAATCATTTTACTTGTACAAGGTGATTTAATGGCAGAAGAAATTAATAACGAAGAAATTAGAGTGGGAGTATATGTTTGCCACTGTGGTGTAAACGTTGGTGGAGTCGTAAACTGTCCTGAAGTAGCAGAATACGCAAAAACTTTACCTAACGTAGTAGTAGCAAAAGATTACAAATACATGTGTTCTGACCCAGGTCAAAGTCTTATCCAAGATGACATCAAAGAACACAACTTAAACAGAATCGTAGTAGCAGCATGTTCTCCAAGACTTCACGAACCTACCTTCAGAAGATGTGTAGAAGAAGCTGGATTAAACAAGTTCTTATTTGAATTTGCTAACTTAAGAGAACAAGACTCTTGGGTACACATGACCCAACCTGCTGAAGCAACTGCAAAAGCAAAAGACTTAACTCGTATGGCTGTTGCAAAAGCAAGATTATTAGAACCTCTCGAAGCTTCTAAAGTAGCAGTAGACAAAAAATGTCTCGTTATTGGTGGTGGAGTAGCAGGTATTCAATCTGCATTAGACTTAGCTGATATGGGATTCAAAACCTACATGGTAGAAAGAAACCCAACTATCGGTGGAAGAATGGGTCAATTAGACAAAACCTTCCCTACCTTAGACTGTTCCATGTGTATTCTCGCACCTAAGATGGTAGACACTTCCAAACACGAAAACATTGAATTAATTACTTACGCAGAAGTAAAAGAAGTAGATGGTTACATCGGTAACTTTACTGTAAAAGTTGAGAAAAAACCTAGATACGTTAAAGAAGAAGACTGTACTGGATGTGGACAATGTCAAGAAGTCTGTCCTATCGAAATACCTAACTACTACGACGAAGGTGTAGGTATGGTAAGAGCAGCTTACATCCCATTCCCTCAAGCAGTACCTCTCTGTGCAACTATCGACAAAAACTACTGTATCGACTGTGGTCTTTGTGAAACCGTATGTGGTCCTGAAGCAATCGACCGTAACATGGAACCTGAAGAAATCGAACTCCATGTTGGTACCATCATTGCAGCAACCGGTTACGACCCATATGACCCAACTGAAAAATACGAATACGGTTACGGTAGATACACTAACGTAATTACCGCAATGGAAATTGAAAGAATGATCAACGCATCCGGTCCTACTGGTGGTCACGTACAAAAACCATCTGACGGTAAAGAACCTAAACGTGTTGCATTCATCCACTGTGTCGGTTCAAGAGATGAACAAATCGGTAAATCCTACTGTTCAAGAGTATGTTGTATGTACTCCATGAAAAACGCTCAATTATGTATTGACCACGAACCTGACACTGAAGTAACTTGTTACTACATGGATATCCGTTCATTCGGTAAAGGATTCGAAGAGTTCTACAAAACTTCCCAAGAAAAATACGGTATTGAATTCATCAGAGGACGTCCTGCAGAAATCCTCGAAAACGATGACTTAACCTTAACCGTAAGAGCAGAAGACACCTTACTCGGAAAAGTAACTGAATACACCTACGACTTAGTTGTATTATCTGTAGGATTAGAACCTCCTAAAGGATCTAACGAACTCAGACAAACCTTAGGTTTATCCAGAACTTCCGACGGATTCTACATGGAAGCTCACCCAAAACTCAGACCTGTTGACACTTTAACTGACGGTGTTTACATTGCTGGTGTAGCACAAGGTCCTAAAGATATTCCTGACGCAGTAGCACAAGGATCTGCTGCAGCATCAAGAGCATCTATCCCAATGGCTAAAGGTGAAGTAGAAATCGAACCTATTACTGCTGACACTGATACCACCGTTTGTGGTGCATGTGAAGTATGTGTAGAATTATGTCCATTCGGTGCTGTAAGTATTGAAGGTGAAGGCGCAGACAAACACGCAGCTATTAACGTTGCATTATGTAAAGGATGTGGTACCTGTGTAGGTGCATGTCCATCTGGTGCTATGAACCAAAACCACTTCAAAACCGAACAAATTATGGCACAAATTGCAGCAGCTCTCGAAGATGTTGCAAAATAGATTAAGAGATTTATTCTCTTTTTCTTTTTCTTTTTTTTTAAACAATTTTTATTTGTTCGTATATTAATCAACTTTTTTTACAATATTTTTTCAATCATTTTTTCCAAACTTTTTTTAAACATTTTTTTCAATTAAGATCATTTTCTTCTCAAATTGAAATCAAATTCTCATTATCAATAAGAAAATAATATAAAATATAATATATTTAATAAAAAGTTTTATTTAATTAAAAAATTATATTATATATTAATAAGAATTTTATAAGATTATATTTTTTAGAACCAGTATTTTTTTAATCATTGCTCTGATTTTTATAAGCTTTTAAAATTTTTAATTTTTTATCAAAGATTTAATTTATAATTATATTTATAAGATTACAATTTTTAGAAAATATAGGTGTTATGATTATGTATCAATATGAAGAAGATATGAATAAGATTTATGACTTGATGAGAGTTCATAATGACTGGATGAGAGACAGCGTTAATCTCATTGCAAGTGAAAATACAACAAGTAATGCTGTTACAACTGCAATGGCTTCTGATTTGGCTCACAGATATGCAGAAGGACAAGCTTATGAAAGATTATACCAAGGATGTACCTACATTGACCAAATCGAAGACATTACAAAACAATTATCATGTAAAGTTTATGACTGTAGCTATGCAAATGTTCAACCAGTTTCCGGTGTAACTGCAAACCTCGCTGCTTTCTTCGGTTTTGCTAAAGCTGGAGACAAAATGATTGCTATGAACATTCCTTTTGGAGGACACATTTCCCATGCAAATGTAAGTGCAGCAGGTATTAGAGGATTAAAAACTTTAGAACATCCTTTTAACCCAGAAGTGATGAACATTGATGTTGATGCATTGAACAAAATGATCTTAGAGGAAAAACCAAAAATCATTCTCTTTGGAGGAAGTTTATTCCTTTTCCCACACCCTGTATCCGAAGTCGTTGATGCAGCTAATGAAGTGGGAGCAACCATTATGTACGATGGTGCTCACGTGCTTGGATTGATTGCAGGAAAACAATTCCAAGATCCTTTAAAAGAAGGGGCTGAAGTACTTATGGGAAGTACCCACAAGACTTTCCCAGGTCCTCAAGGAGGAATCATCTTATCCGATAAGAAAAATGAAAAATTAATTGACAATGCTGTATTCCCTGGTGTAGTAAGTAACCACCACTTGCACCACTTGGCTGGTTTAGGTATTGCTACCGCTGAAATGTTAGAGTTTGGTGAAGATTACGCTAAACAAACCATTAAGAACGCTAAAGCATTAGCTGGTGCTCTTGCAGAACAAGGATTCAATGTAATGTGTGAAGACTTAGGATACACTGAATCTCACCAAGTAGCTATGGATGTAAGAGATGTTAAAAGAGCTACCATATTGGCTAAGGAATTAGAGCAAAACAATATCATTCTTAACAAAAACCTCATTCCTGGTGACAATGTAAATGACAGTGATGACCCATCTGGTATCAGAATCGGTACTCAAGAAATCACCAGAAGAGGAATGAAAGAAAAAGAAATGGAAGAAGTAGCTGAATTTATCTGGAGAGTTGCTGAAGGTGACAAAGTAGACATCAAGGATGAAGTAACTGAATTCATGTCTCAATACAGAACCATTCACTACGCTTTCACAGAAGAAGAAGGATACAAGTTCATTGAACATATCTAATTCTTTTTGAATTTCAATAATTTCAGTCTTTGGACTGGAATTCTTTTTTTATTTTTTATATTTTTTTTTAATTATTCTTGACTTTTCATATTTGAAAACATTAATCATATTAATTTTTATTAGGGGATATTTCATGAAAATAGGATGGGCTTTTACCGGTGCAGGACATTTGCTTAAGGAAAGCGTTGAAGCTATGGAAGAATTGGCAAAAGACAACGATCTCACTGTTTTTCTATCACAGGCTTCCGAAGAAGTTTTAAAGATGTATGGTCTCTATGATAGGGTTGTTGCTGTAACCGGTGGAAGGTATAATGAACTTGCAAGCGATTCCAACCAAAAATTCAGTTTTCCAATTACCGGAAGGCTTTCACTTGGAAAATATGATTTGCTTATCGTATCACCTACAACTGCAAACACCGTTGCTAAGATAGTTCATGGAATTTCAGACACTCTTGTAACAAATGCAGTTGCACAAGCTGGAAAAGGCAGAGTGAGAACCCTTATGGTCCCTGTAGACATTGAGCCAGGGGATGTGGAAACCATATTGCCATCAAAGCTTGAAAAGACAAAATGCCAAAAATGTGATGAATGTGAGGCTGCTTTAGCTTGTCCGAATGGTGCAATCATTGCTCATGAAGAGATTGATCTATTGAAATGCATTGGCTGTGGAACCTGTAAGGACATTTGTCCATATGATGCGGTTTCAACAGGAAAAATCATAACCATGCATATGAGGGAAATTGATATTGAAAACACTCAAAAGCTCCAAAAAATGGAGGGAATCGAGATTTTCGACACTCCTCAAAGTCTTATGGATAGTTTAGATTTATAATTTTCCTATCCATTATTCACCTATTTTAACTTTTTTTCATCAATTCATTTCCCGCTCTTCTATTTATTTTATTTCTATCTCATCACCTATCTTCAAGCAATCATTGAATTCTCTTTTATCAAATTCAACTATATATTTTGCTGGTTTTTTAGGTATATGACACTTCCACGGTTTCAATTCAGCTATTTCGAAAACCCCATTGCTTTTATCAATAAAAACTATAATTATCTCAAATCTCATGAAGAAGCTATGAATTGAAGATCTTTCCTTTTTATTTATTCTCTCAGGAATTTCAAACAGCAATGGAACTTTAGCATTCTTTTTTAACATCAGTCCCATCAAACGACTAAAAAAAGTGTTGGCTATTCTAATCTTTGCAATTTTTTTATTTGATTTTTTAAGTGTAATTAATCTCAAATTTTTATTAGTTGTATTTTTCTTATTTTTCAATTTATTGTTCATAATTCTATTATTTTCTATTCATTCTATATATTTATAAATATTTTCATTTTTAAAAAGTTTTTAACACTTTAAAATCAATTTAACAAGCTATTTATGATTTTTTAATTCCATCATATTTTGACAATTTTAAAACAATTATTATTTTTATAAATATTAATAATAATAAAGTTTATTTACATTCAAAATGAAAAATATATATCATAATAATATATATTATATAATTTATTAAAATCATTAAGATAATGAATTTTATCTTAAATTTTCATGATATTTACCATTTTAATAAATTTAAAAAATCACATTTATTAGGAGAATCGATATGCCGTTAAAAGAGGCAGATAAAAACTATGACTTTAAGAAAATAGAAGAAAAGGTCCAAAACTTTTGGGCAGATTCTGATATATATGAAAAAACAAATAAGCTACGAGCTAATGGTCCACAATATTCCTTTTTGGACGGACCTCCATATTGTAGTGGAAAAATCCATTTAGGTACTACCTGGAATAAGGTTATCAAAGACACCTTATTGCGTTACAAGTCCATGAATGGATTTAAGTTAAGAAGACAAGCTGGATGGGATACCCATGGATTGCCTATTGAACATAAGGTAGAGCAATTGTTAGGCATTGAATCCAAGCAGGAAATTGAAGAGAAATACGGTATTGACAACTTTATCAACAAATGTAAAGAGTTTGCAATGGAAAATAAGGTTGCAATGACTGAGCAATTCAAAAGCTTAGGAGTTTGGATGGATTGGGATAATCCTTATATGACCTTGGATCCTAAATATATGGAATCCGCATGGTGGACATTGAAGAAAACTCATGAAAAGAACTTGCTTACCCGTGACCAAAGGGTAATCAGCTGGTGTCCTCACTGTCAAACTGCACTTGCTGCAGCTGAAATTGACTATACTGAAGGAGATGACCCTTCCATTTATGTACGTTTCCCATTAAAGGAAAACTTCTTAACAGAAGAAAACTGCGATGGATTTGAAGATTTAGCTGATTTAAGACAATCATTCTTGGTATGGACAACCACTCCTTGGACACTTCCTGGAAACTTAGCTATTTGTTTAAATGAAGACTTCGATTATTCTTTCGTTAAAGTGGATGAAAGAATAAATGAAAGTGGAGAAGAAATCCTAATCATAGCAAATGAGCTCTTGGAAACCGTTTTAGGTCCAATTGAAGTTATTCACAAAAACAAATTGCCAAATCCTAAATATAATCCTGAGGATGAAGAGTCTAAAGAAAAGAAATACATCATCGAGGAAGAGAAAGAAGTGATGTATGAAATCATTAAAACCGTAAAGGGTTCAGAACTTTTAGGTTTGTCTTATGTTTATCCTTTAGCAGAACAAGTGCCAAAACAAATGGAAATTGAAGCAGAAAACAGTTTAGTTCACTCCACTTTCCATGGAGACCATGTAGAGTTAGGAGAAGGTACTGGTTTTGTACACACTGCTCCTGGACACGGTCCTGAGGACTTTGAAATCGGTCAAAAAATAGGACTTCCTATACACTGTCCAGTGGATGAGGCAGGATGTTTCACTGAAGATGGCGGTATCTATGCTGAAGGCTTTACCAAAGACATGAATGACACCATTATTGCAGATTTAATTGCTCAAGATTTAATGTTTAAGAATGACACCATCACTCACAGATACGGTGTCTGTTGGAGATGTAAGACTCCTATTATTTACTTAGCTACTGAGCAATGGTTCATTAAAGTACCTGAAATCAAGGATAAAATGCTCTCTGAAATTGACAGAGTTGAATGGGTACCTAAATGGGCTGGTGAAGGAAGATTCCATGATTGGGTAGCTAACGCTAAAGACTGGACCATTTCAAGACAAAGATACTGGGGTATTCCAATACCTATTTGGATCTGTCCTGATTGTGGTGAAATCAAGGTAATAGGTTCTGTAGAAGAGCTTAAAAATGAATCAATCAATGAAATCACTGCAAGTGATGAGGATTTAGTACACAGACCTTATGTTGATGACGTATTGATTAAATGTGATTGTGGAGGCTCAATGAAACGTATTCCTGATGTATTGGATGTATGGATTGACTCAGGAGTAGCAGGTTGGGCAGCTTTATACTACCCTCGTGAAGAGGAAATGTTTAACGAATGGTATCCTTACGACTTTATTTGTGAAGGACACGACCAAACCAGAGGATGGTTCTATTCCCAATTAGGAACTGGTGTAATTGCATTGGACCAAGCTCCATACAATAAGGTTTTAATGCATGGATTCGTATTGGACGAAGAAGGTAAAAAGATGAGTAAATCCTTAGGTAATGTAGTTCAACCTGAGGAGGTCATTGAAAAGTATGGTGCAGATGTGCTCAGATTCTACCTTTTATGGGCTTGCAAGCCATGGGATGACCTTAAGTTCGTATGGGATGAATTGAACAATGTCAAAAAGATGTTCAATATCCTTTGGAATGTATATGTGTTCTCAACCACTTACATGGCTCTTGATGAATTCGACCCTGCAAAATGCGTAATTGACGGTCCTGATGCAAACATCACATTAAGAAATGAGGATAAATGGATCTTATCCCGTGTAAATTCACTTGCAAAAGAAGTTGGGGAAGCAATCAATGATGTTCACTTCCATTTAGCTACAAGAGCTATCAACAATTTCATTCTCGAAGACTTAAGCAGATGGTATGTAAGATTGATTAGAGGAAGAACTTGGGTGGAAAGCGATGATCCAGACAAGTTAGGTGCATACTATTCACTTTACACTACACTTAATACCTTAATCCATTTAATGGCTCCAATCACTCCTCATTTATCTGAAGAGATATATGAAAACTTAGTTAAAAACTTAGATGATGAGGCTGTTGAAAGTATTCATATGGATGATTGGATGTATGATGATGCTTTAATCGATGAAGAGCTTGAAGCAAAAATGGATCATGTCAGAGATGTCATTGAAGCGGCTGCAAGAGCAAGGGATGTTGCAAGATACAAGTTAAGATGGCCTGTAAGTGACATTACTGTAGTATCTCAAGATGAGGGAATCTTGGAAAGCGTATCTTATCTTGAAGATGTAATTAAAGATCAATCAAATACTAAAGAACTCATTACTGCTAGTGAATTCGAAAACCTTACCTTTATTGCAAAGCCTAATCTCAAGACCTTAGGTCCAAGACTTAAAGGAGATATGGGAATTGTACAAAAATTCTTCGCACAAGCTAAAGCCGATGGAATAGGCAATTCCATTAAGGATAGCCTAGATTCTACTGGCAAATATGTAGTAAGGGGAGAAGATAGGGAAGGCAATTTAAAAGAAATTGAACTCTCCGTTGATGATGTTCTTTACGAAACTGAGCTTCCTGATGATGTTGTAAGTGCAGAATTTACTGGAGGAAACGTATTCGTAAATACTAAAATCACTCCAGAAATCTTATCTGAAGCTATGGCTCGTGAACTTATTAGAAGAATCCAAGACATGAGAAAGGATATGGACTTGGATGTTGAGGCTAATATTGGTGTTATGGTAAATACCAATGCTGAATTCAAGGAATTGGTTGAAAAGCAGTCTGATTTAATAAGTGAAGAGGTAAGAGCTAAGTCACTTGTAATATTTGATGGTGAAGCTTGTGAAGTCTGTACACTTAAAGGTACAGAGGAAAATGTTGATGACGATATTTCCGTTGAATATTCAAAAGAATGGATTATTGAAGATAACAAAGTGATTATTTCTGTTGTTAAACTTATCTAAGGTGTTTTTATGACTTTAACAGATTCTGAAGTAAAATATATTGAAGGAATTCTCGGAAGAGAAATGAACGAATTGGAAGAGGGAATGTTGGATGTAATGTTCTCTGAGCACTGTTCATATAAAAGTAGTAGGCCAATTTTAAAGTTGTTCCCTACTGAAGGAGAAAACATAGTTTTAGGTCCTGGAGACGATGCAGGTCTTGTGTCCATTACAGATGAGTATGCTCTTGCTGTAGGTATGGAAAGTCATAATCACCCTTCAGCTATTGAACCTTACGGTGGAGCAGGTACCGGTATTGGAGGTATCTTAAGAGATATTATTTCTATGGGTGCAATGCCAATTGCACTTTTAGACAGCCTTCGTTTTGGCCCTCTTGAAGACCAAAAGTCAAGATACTTGTTTGAGCATGTTGTTGAAGGAATATCTGACTATGGTAATAGGGTAGGTGTTCCAACTGTTGCTGGTGAGATTGAATTTGATGAGTCATTCAGAACAAACCCTCTTGTAAACGTATTGTGTGCAGGGCTTGTTAAAAAAGATGAAATCGTAATGGCAGTTGCTCCAAATATTGGAGATGTATTCTTGCTTATGGGAGGAACCACTGGTAGAGATGGTATTCATGGAGTAACCTTTGCATCTGAAGAGTTAACCTCCAACTCTGAAACTGAAGACCGTCCTGCTGTGCAAGTGGCAGATCCATTCACTAAAAAGAGAGTGCTTGAAGCTTCACTTGAAATTCTTGAAAAAATCAATTGTTCCGGTGTAAAGGATTTAGGTGGTGGAGGCCTTACCTGCTGTGTATCAGAACTTGTAGACAAGTCTGGAAATGGTGCAGTAGTGGACCTTAGAGCTATTCCTCTTCGTGAAGAAGGAATGACACCTTATGAAATTATGCTTTCAGAATCCCAGGAACGTATGATTTTCGTTATCAATCCTAAAGATGTTGAATTGGCACAAGCAATTTGTGATAAGCATGAAATTCCTTCTGCAGTTATTGGTGAAGTGACTGATGGAAACCATATGGTTGTAAAGGATTTCGATGCAGAAGTGGAACTCCAAACATTATGTGATGTTCCAACCATCCTTTTAGCAGATCCTCCTTCACTTGATAGGGAAATGAGAGAACCTGCTAAACCAACTGATTTGGTTGAAGTGGTTGATGGCCCAATCGATGAATCATTGATTAAAGTTTTATCATCTCCTAACATTGCAAGCAAGGAATGGGTTTACAAGCAATATGACCATGAGGTTCAAACCAGAACTGTTGTAAAACCTGGTGATGATGCGGCTGTATTGCAAATTGATGATGAAACCGCTGTTGCAATTACCGCTGATTCCAATACTATTCACACTAAATTGACTCCATACGATGGTGGAGCAGGAAGTGTAGCAGAAGCTATCCGTAATGTGGTTTCAATGGGTGCTAAGCCTTATGCTATTGTAGACTGCTTAAACTTCGGTAACCCAGAAACCCCTGAAATCCTCTGGCAATTCAAGGAGTGCATTAAGGGAATGTCTGACATTGCAGAGAAATTTGAAGCTCCTGTAATCAGTGGAAATGTAAGTTTCTACAATGAAACCGAAGGTATTAAAATCAACCCAACTCCTGCTGTAGGGGTAATCGGTGTTGAAAAACTTTCAAGCATCAGAACACTTCCATTCAAGAATGAAGGAGATAAAATCATCATCATCGGTAAGACTTATGATGAAGTTGAAGGTTCTGAATACCACAGAGCTGTACATTCTCTTGAACAAGGGGATGCTCCTAAAATCAGAATCGATGATGAATTGGCATCTGCAAATACCATTCTTGACTTGATTGCAAATGATGGAGATTATGTAAAATACCTTGAAGGCGAGGATGAACTTGCAATAACCGCTACACACGATGTATCTGCTGGTGGAATAGCTATTGCATTGTCTGAAATGGCTATGAGCGGCAAATTAGGATGTGAAGTGGACATTAGCAAGGTTCCAGCTGAAGAAGGCATCAGTGACAATAACTTATTGTTCTCCGAATCCAATGCAAGGTTTATCATAACCGTAAGTGCAGATAAGGCAGATGAGATAATCGATTCCATTGATGTGGATGCTGCTATTATCGGTGAAGTTAAAGGAGATTCATTAGTTATTAAAAAGGATGATGAAACCATTGTAGATTTAGCTGTTGCTGACTTGGATGATGCTTATCATGGTGTCATTGAAAAGTATATGGCTTAATTTATAATTTTTCATTTCTTTTATTTTTTTTAAATTTTTATCTTATTAATTTATTATTTTATTATTATTTTATTTATTAAGTTATTTTATGGACGATAATATGAAGTTTATATCAAATTTAATTCCATTGGGAGACGCTTTAGCTAAAATTGATGAGAATCAAAAGCTTATGGATACAGAAAAGGTTCATATAAGAGATTCTCAAGGTAGAGTTTTAGCTCATTCTATTTCCTCTTATCATAATTCCCCTCCATTTGACAAATCTGCTATGGATGGATATGCTGTGATTGCAGAGGATACATTTGGTGCTTCCAATAATGTCATTAAAGAATTAAAGATCATTGATAGAATTGGAGCAGGAGATTTTTCAGATAAAACATTATCTAATGGTGAAGCTATTGTAATAGCAACCGGTGCACCGATTCCAAATGGCGCTAATGCTGTTTTAATGAAGGAATTCACCTATGAAGATGGTGATAATCTAGAGATTCATTCACAAGTGACTCCTGGTGAAAACATTTCTCCAAAGGCTGAAGACATTGCAAAAGGAGATGAATTGTTAGGTGAAAACATTTTAATCAGGCCACAAGAGATGGGTTTGATAGCTTCAGCAGGACACAGTGAAGTTGAAGTCTATAAAAAGCCAAGAGTTAAATTGCTGATAACCGGTAATGAATTGGTGGAACCTTCTCCTGAAATTGACAAGGCTAAAATCATCAATTCCAATCAATTCACCATTGCAGCATTGATTAGAAGTGCTGGAGCTATTGTTGATATAGAACATGGTGCGGATGATTTTGAAGCTGTCAAGGAAGCTATTGACAAGGCAAGTAAGGAATATGATGTAGTGATTACTACTGGCGGAACCGCTATAAGCAAAGGTGATGTGGTTATTGAAGCAGTTGAGGAATTAGGTGAAGTCCTATTCCATGGTGTTGCAATGAGGCCAGGAAAGCCTGTTGGTGCAGGTATTGTTAATGGAACCCAAGTATTTATGCTTTCAGGTCAGCCTGTAGCTGCTATGGGCCAATTTGATATTATTGCAAGGCATTATCTCTTTAAAATGCAAGGGCTCGATTATTCCCATAAAGTGATTAATAGAGTATCTAAAACCAAAATACCGTCTTCTCTTGGTAGAACAGATTATATCCGTGCAGTAGCTGACGATACTGGCGTTCATCATGTATTGAATAGAGGGTCTGGTATTATCCGCTCTATGGTAGAGGCAAATTGTTACATTATCATTGATGAAAACCATGAAGGAATCGAAAAAGGAGATGAAGTTGACTTGATCTTCTTCAATGATATGGCATGGCCTACCCTTTAGCTAATTTAAATTTTAATATTTTTAAAAATTAATTATTTTTATATTTTTTAAAAAAAGAATTTGATAAGAATATTTAAATTCTTATCTACTATTTTTATTATTTTTTATTTAATTATTTTATTTTTAACGACTTCTTCTTCCTAATCTATAGAATAGGTAGTATCCGAATAAGTCATTGTGTCTGCTGTTCATTGTTCCTTGTGAATATCCATTTCTATATCCTTGGTCGTAAGCATAGGATTCTGCATATTCGCTTTGCTCTTCAATGTAATCATCTTGCATTTGATTTAATTTATCATCAAATTTCTCTTTAGTGAAATTGGATTTAGGGCTGTAAGAAACAATCTTCTTCATTGTATCATTGACATCGTTTCCATCATAGCTCAATGCATAGAATGTCTTGTTTGATTCAAAGTAGAGATAAGTTACATCATGATTGCAAATGCTTCTATGGCTATAATATGCAACGGCATGATGGCCGTCAATTTCCATCTCTTCAACGTCATAAAGCTCATCAAGAGTAGATTCGTATCCATAATTGTTTCTAAGGGACTTGTCATCTTCCAAAGCTACAAGTCCAAATGTGAATACATTTGTCTTAACATAATTTCCTCCTGAGTCACTTCCTCCCCCAAACTCTGGCGGGATCTGAAAATTGGTGTTATATACAGTTATATTCACCCAATCTGAAGTGTCCACATCACTTTTTTCAGCACTTGTTGCACTAATGGCTAAAAGTGCTATAATCCCAATTACACATATTAAAAAAATAATTTTTTTATCCATATTTAATTCTATTTTTCTCATGTTTTTTAAAAATTTCTTTTTAAATTTTTATGTGTTGCTTTTAAATAATTTTTTCAATTACCAAAACCAGATACTTTTTTATATTATTCTTTAAAGATATATTCATAAATCTTAAATGGTGATATTATGATTGAAAATAAAGAAAAGATTTACGAAATCATTTTAACAATTGCTGTTTTCTTTTTTTTACTATTTAATATTTCTATTTTAAGAACTTATTTTGTTTATGCAGTTTATGTTGGAGATTTGATTTATCTATTGTTATTTTTCCTTGAATTTATAGTTTCCTTTCTTTTAAGCTATAAATTTTATAAAACAATTCAATCCAAATTAAGCAGCAGAATAAAAGATATACTTTTAACAGTTTTTGTCACAATAGTTTTTTATGCATATCTATTAGTGTTTTGGATATTTATTTTGGCAATGTTTTCAAAAATCGCTCCTTATATCCCAAATGTTTTAGGAGCCATATTAAGTTTAATATTAATTATGCTAATTCCTATGAGTTTTCTTTTTACATTATTTTTAAGCTATAGATTTTATCTATATGTTGCTAGTGAGGAGTTATACAAGGTTTTAAAGGCTCAGGAAAAAAATTTCTTAAAAAGAGATCAAGAACAAACTATAAAATATTACGAGCATAATAGTCAACTAAGAGATAAATGGAATAGTCAGAAAACAAAATTTCTGCTTGCATATGTTATAGCGGTAATTATAATTTTAGCAATAAATAGCTTTTTAAGCTTAGGCATTGATTTAGGTCTGCTTTTAAAAGGATTTTTCATTTTATCAATAGGCATATTCTTATTAATTTATGATAAGAAAGTATTCGCATATTTTATGATTATTTTTGGTTGGATGGGGTTAGTTTTTCTGTTTAACAGTCTAGGGCATAATGGCTTTTTAGGATTGACTGTAAATCAAACTGATGCAATTTCCGGTGTTTTATTAGTTGTCGGAACTACTATAGCAATAGTGGTAGCAACCTTCTGGCTAAAATATAATGTTTAAAGAAATCTAAATAATTTTTAAATAATTACTTTTTTATATTATGAAAACTTAATAATATTATTCAATTAAATAAATCTATTAAAATAATGGATTTTTTATAAACTAAAACTTTTATAAAATAAAACTTTTAAAAATTATCAATGTGTTAATATGAATGGTATATATTATTATGTGATAGCTTTCATTCTCATTTGGACTATTGCAATTGTATTTAAAAACCAGCTTACCGATCATGGAGTTGAGGTTAATTTTCCTCTTTTAATGTGGAAAACACAACGATTAAGAGGTTTTATAGACAGATTAGCCAATCGTGCTCCAAGGTTTTGGAAATGGTATATGAACATAGGAATCGTAATTTCAACTGGTTTTATGATTCTTATGGCCGTTGCATTGGTCTATTCCTTAAAGACATTGTTGGATACTCCTACTGTTAGCTTAATCGTTCCCGGTGTTGAAGTTCCAGGATCACCTATATTTATTCCATTGCTTTCTGGACTTATTGCACTTGCAACAGTTTTAATAGTTCACGAATTCAGTCATGGAATCCTATCAAGAGTGGAGAAAATCAATATAAAGTCCATCGGTCTTTTATTGTTTGCAATTATTCCAGGAGCTTTTGTAGAGCCTGATGAAGAGGAATTGAATGAATTAAGCCGTCCTGCAAAAATGAGGATTTATGTTGCAGGGTCTATGGCCAATTTGACCTTAGCAGCTATTGCATTGATTATCATGACAGTTATATCTTCATTTATCGTTCCTGTGGTATTTGACGATGAGGGAGTTGTGGTTAACAGATTAACTGAAGATGCAAATGCTAAAAATTATATGTCTGAAGGAATGATAATCAAATCAATAAATAATCTCACTGTAACTGACATAGATTCTTTCCAGAAAGCTGCAAATACCTTAAAACCAAATGACACGGTTAATATTCATACGGATCAGGGAGATTACAGTTTCCAATTGAAAACCAATCCTATGAACAAGTCCATAGGATTTATGGGAATCCAAGTCAATGCAAACAATGTGATTGCTGATGAGTTTGATAATCAGTTTTACACTCCTTTATTATGGCTTTTAATGCCTTTAGCAGACCTATTGTTTTGGATTTATTTCCTAAACTTTGCTGTGGGAACTTTCAACTTGCTTCCAATGAAGCCTTTGGATGGAGGGCATTTGTTTGAAAACCTATTGTCTTATATAATGCCTGAAGTCGCTTATAAGCCAATCGTAACTTTCATGTCTTTCTTCATGGGAATAATTATTGTGGTTAGTCTTGTTGTTGGCGTGGTTGGAGTCCCATTCTAACCTAATTATCATTTATATTTTTCTTTTATATTTTTTTCAACGATAATTTTGTTCGTATTCTATAAAACCAAAACTTTATATATATAAAAAATCATATAAATAAATGTTTAAGCATTTACGAACTAATAATACTTTAGTTAGGAAAATATGCTAAAATGTAATACATAAAATGTTATGTATAAAAATTATTCAATTAAAAATTTGAGGAATTGAAATGAAAGCAAAAGCACAAAAAATAGGTGATGGAGTATACTGGATTGGTGTACTTGACTGGGACTTAAGATCTTACCACGGATACACTTTAGATGGAACCACTTACAATGCATACATTGTATTTGGTGAAAAGGTAGCTATTATCGATAACGCTTATCCTGGAAAAACTGAAGAAATGATGGCTCGTATCGAAGACGCATTTGAACAAGAAGGTAGAGTTATGAAAGTTGACTACATTGTTCAAAACCACGTAGAAAAAGACCACAGTGGTGTTTTATACGACTTATGGAAAAAATTCGATGCACCAATCTACTGCAGTAAAATCGCTCAAGGCGGATTACTTAGACACTACCCTAAATTAGAAGGTGCAGACTTCAACATCGTAGGAACTGGAGACTCCCTTGACTTAGGCGGTAAAACTTTAGCATTCTTAGATGCTTTCTTGCTTCACTGGCCTGACAGCATGTTCACCTTACTTGCAGAAGATGGAATCTTATTCCCTAACGATGCATTCGGTCAACACTTATGTTTCGCTAAAAGATTTGATACTGACATTCCAGAAGTTGTACTTATGGATGCAGCACAAAAGTTCTACGGTAACTTGATTACCCCATTATCTAAAAAAGTACTTAATAAATTTGATGAAATCATTGAATTGGGCCTTTTAGAACAAGTAAAAATGATTGCTCCTTCCCACGGACAAATCTGGACTGATCCAATGAAGATCATCGGCGCTTACAGTGACTGGGCAACCGGTAAAAGAGCAGAAGACAAAGTAACTATTGTTTACGATACCATGCACTACTCTACCCAAAAAATGGCTCACGAAGTTGCTGAAGGAATCATTGCAGAAGGATACGATGTGGAAATGTACTTCTTGCACGAAGATGAAAGAAGCGAAATCGTAAAAAGCATCTTAACCAGCAAGGCAGTTGCTTTCGGTATTCCAACCATTAACGACTTCCCATTCCCAAGCATTGGTGATATCATCTACTACTTGAAAGGTCTCCACTTCAACAGAACTGGATTCAAAAGACCTGCTGTTACCTTCGGTTCCATGGGAGGAAGAGGCGGAGCTGTAGAATTCATCGCAAACGAACTCACCGAATGTGGATTCGAAGTTCTTGACCAACAGGAAATCTACTATGTTCCTGACTCAGAAGACGATGACACCAGCTTCAAATTAGGTCAAAAATTAGTTGAAGAAGCTAAAAAATTAGAACTTTAATTTCAAAGTTCTTTTTTTATTTTTTTCTTTTTTTATTTATTTTTAAAACTCTCTTAACACATGTTATTTTTTAATATTTGTTCGTATTTTTTCCCTATTTTAGATATTTTATAACGAATGTTCGTATTTTTAACTAAAAATCCTTATAATTTTTAAAAACTATTCGTACTAAAATCTAAGATAATAAAACATTTTGTAAACATAAGAACAAGTATATATGTAAGAAAGTTTATACTATATTTAACAAACAATTTTTTGTTTATAATGTTTAAAATTTTTTATAAATTTATTATAATTCTTTTATAAATTTTAAATAAATTTTACATGGAATATTATATTGTTAAAATTTTTATTTTTTGAGGGTTTATTATGGAAAACGAAGAAAAGACTATCCAACCTAAAGCAATTCAAATTTTTGCAAAGGCTCCGGGTGAGCTTGGTGTAAATGTAGTTAAAAGTCCAGTTAAATTAACAATTCTTTCAATGTTGAAAGATACCGATATGGAATTTGATGAAATTGTTAAAAACACTGGTAAATCAAAATCCACCATTTCCGTTCATTTGAAATCATTAAGGGAAGATGGAATCGTAAGCTATAGATTTGATGCAAACGACCACAGAAAGAAAATCTTCTTCATCAATTCCAAATTCTTAGGTGAAGTCCAATCTGGAGATGAAAAGGAATTGGAAGAAAGACAAGCTGAATTCTTGGTTAAAAACATTATGGATGTAGACAACTTCAAGTTCTCTTTCCTATTGTTCCACACCTTAAGATCTAACTTAATTCAAGAGGGAATCAACATCAATCCTGTATTGAACCAATCAGGTAAAAATATTGGAGCGGCAATGTATGAAAAGCTTTATGATGATGACATCAACAAGTTCTGTGATAACATCATTCAATTTTGGGTAGACAACGGTTTAGGAAAACTCGAAATTGATTTAGGCGACATCATTAACATTACTGCTTATGAATGTTTCGAGTGCAGTTTGCTTCCTAAGAAAGGAAAACCAACCTGTTACTTAGATGCAGGTATTTTTGAAGCTTTATTTGCAAACTATCTCAAAAAGGATGTTGACGTAACTGAAGTGAAATGTTTCACCATGGGTGACGACTGCTGTAAATTCTTAGTTGAATCCCCAGATGGAGAGGCTTTCGCTTACTAAGTAATTAATTTTTTAATTAATTATTCTTTTTTTATTTTTTTAATTCTATTTTTAAATTTTATTTTAGATTTATTTTTTTCTGTTTTTCACTGATTTTTCTATTATGATAATAATTTTTCGATTTGATTAAAATATTTCACTGAAAAATCGATTTAACAAATTTAAATCAATTTTTTACAATAAATATTACCTTTCAATTGCTCTTTCTAAAACCTTTTTATATAACTTAATCCTAATATAATTGTAATGTCAGACTCATTGTTTTGTCCCAATTGTGGGATGCTAAAGAAAAATTGCGTATGTGGAAAATACGTTGCAGATAGGACTAAAAAACCTTATCAAAAGAAGGATAAGAACATCGCTAAAAAGCAGACTAAAAGTACTGCTAAAGGGCTTTATCAATATGAAAATAAAAAGCCTATAACCGTTAGCGAAGAACAGGATGTTCCTATTGCAGAGGTTTATGATATTGCAGAGCATGACCTTCCTCAAGAGGTCATTGATAGGTTAAAGGAAGAATATCCTGAAATTCCAGAGCAGATAATCGAGAATTTCCCATTTGAACAGCCAAGGGAAGGTCAGCTAGAGATTATTGCAGATATTGAAGAGGCCATTTCAAAAGGATATAAATACATCATATTGGAGGCAGGTACAGGTACAGGAAAATCAGCTATTGCTTCCACATTGGCTCGTATGTATGAATCTGCATATATTTTGACAATGACTAAACAGCTTCAAAAGCAATATGCAGATGAGTTTGATTTCCCTCTCGTTAAGGGAAGAGGCAATTTTGACTGTTTAAAGGATGGTTTTGAAGTGACCTGTGATATGGGTGCATGTAAAACAGCACCGAAGTCCGCTAAGTTCTTCTGTCCTTACGGAATAAGCAAAAATCCAACATTAACCGGAGAATTGGCTTTCCAGGATTCATTTGGAAGTGATGTATTCTTCCAAACAACTGATCACTGCAAATACTGGCAACAGAAGGCAAATGCTATAAACTCTCCAATTACATTGATGAATTATGATTATGCAATCTTGGAGTTGAATTACGTAAAACACTTTGGAAAAAGAAGCTTGCTTATTCTTGATGAGGCACATAACATAGAAGATAAGCTAATGAGAACAATGGAGATTAATTTATATAATCGCCAGCTTGAAAAGGACATCAAGAAAGTCATTAGTCCGCAAACCCTAAAAAGCGCTGAAAAAGGCGAATGGATAATGGAAATTGAAGCGATTCAAGGTCATTACTCAGATATTGAACTAAAGGATTTGCCTACAAACAAGGCAGACAGGATCAATTCAACAATCTCCAAGTTAAAGGCTCTTAAAACCAATCTTGAAAAGGAACCTGGAAATTGGGTGATTGATTCAGATGAGCATGGGGTTTCATTTAAGCCACTCAGAGTCAACCACTATGCTGAAGATTATCTATTCAAGCATGGGGATGTTGTAATCTTCTTAAGTGCAACAATCTTGTCTCATAAGATGTTTTCAAAATGGTTAGGACTCGACCCTCGTGATGTTTATCATATTCAAGTTGACAGCCCATTCTCTGTTGAAAAAAGGCCAATTGAGTTAAACTTAGCTGGAAAGATGTCTAAGAATAGGGTAAAGCAATCAGCTCCAAAATCCATTGAAATAATGCAGAAGATATTGAAAAGGCATGAAGGGGAAAAGGGGCTTATTCATACTCACAGCTATAAGTGCCAACAGTACATCATCAATCACTTATACAATAACCGGTTGATTGCACATGGAACCAACAATAGGGAAAGGGTCTTGCAATTCTTTGAAGAGGATGAAAATCCACTGGTTCTTGTCAGCCCATCCATGAGTGAAGGTGTTGACTTACCATATGACAAGTGCAGATTCCAGATAATCTATAAGATACCGTTCCCATATCTTGGTGATAAGCAGATTAATATGAGAATGAAAAAGGACCAAAGATGGTATGCCTATAAGACTGCAATGACTTTAGTGCAGACTTATGGTAGAGGAATGAGAGCGGATGACGATTCATGTGTAACTTATATCCTTGATTCCGATATTCAAATGCTCCTTAAGAGTCCTTTGTACAAGTCATTGATTCCAGAGTTCTTTAAGGAAGCTATTGTAATCAATGATGATCGTATTATTTAACTCCGCTTTTCCAGGCATTCGGCCTGCAAAACCGGAACCAAAACTTTTTTCTCGTTTATGAGTGGTAATATGGCAGTGAAAAGAGAAGAAATTGAAATTGAAGGAATTTCTATAATTTTAGAGAGAAAGAATATTAAGAATCTATACCTTCGAATCAAGCCGGATGGCACTGTTAAGGTTTCTTCTCCAATGAGATTATCTGATGATGCAATCAATGAATTTGTCTTATCAAGAATAGATTGGATTAGGGATACAAGGTCAAGGATGCTTGAAAACCCACCAAAGCCTAAGGTAAAATATAAGGACGGGGAAACTCACTATATTTGGGGAGAGCCATACACTCTTCAATTAATTGGAAATGAGGATGCTAAAAAAGCTTTTTATGATAGTGAAAAGTCCATTATTTATCTTCCAGTTCCTAAAAGGTCCAATATAAAGCAGAGAGAAAAGATCTTATTTGAACTTTACAGGGATGAAATGAACAGAAATCTTGACTATTTCCTTGAAAAGTGCACTTATTTTGTAGGAAAGGAGCCTAAGGAAGTTAAAATCAGGAACATGAAGAATTGGGGAAACTGCAGAAAGGATAAGAGAGTTACCTTAAATCTAAAATTGGCTAAAAAACCTCCAATCTGCACAGAATATGTTTTGATTCATGAGCTGTGCCATTTGATTGAATTCAATCATGGTCCAAGATTCAAGGCACTTATGGATAATTTCTGTCCAAATTGGAGAGAGATAAAGAAATTACTGAATGAAGAGCAATAATTGTTGAAAATAGAAAGGGAACATTTATATAAAACCAATACTATTAAAATTATAAAGAAATTTGGGGTGATATGATGGAAGTATTAGGTTATCAACTAATAAAACTAGACAGTACTCATTATGATGCAACTGTACTTGCCAGATATGAAAAATTGGAAGATATTTTAGAGGCATGTATAGAAAAAGGATTAGACATTGTATTCTATAATGAGGGAAAATTGATTCTAGAATCAATAGAATAAGTTATAAAATGCAATTCAATATTTTCAATCAATTCTTTTTTTTAAACGGACCTAGGGGGATTTGAACCCCCGACCTTGGGATCCGAAGTCCCACGTCATAATCCTGACTAGACTATAGGCCCAAAAATAGTTTTCATTATTTATTAATTACAATAATTAATCTACTATATTAGTTTATTTATTATCTTTTTTAAAATTTTAGTTTTTATTAACAATAAATTTTTATTTTTAGTTAAAAATATTAATTATATAAAATAAAAATAGAGTTAGATAGAATTTTTAACATTTTGTGATTATCATGCTTACTAAAAGAATTATTCCTTGTTTAGATTGTGACCTGCAGGTTCCAGAAGGGAGAGTGGTGAAGGGAGTCGAATTCAAGCAGATCCGTTATGCTGGAAATCCAGTAGAGCTTGCTACCAAATATTACGAAGATGGGGCAGATGAGATTGTAATCTTGGATATCACCGCTTCACATGAACGCAGAGGAACTATGGTGGATGTTATAGAAAGATTGACTGAAAATGTATTCATTCCAATTTGTGTAGGTGGAGGAATAAGAAAGGTAGAGGACTACACTCGCATGCTTAAGGCAGGTGCAGACAAATGCTCTACAAACACTGCAGCCATTCACAATCCTCAGCTATTGACAGATGCTTCCAAAGTCGTAGGATCTCAAGCAGTTGTAATAGGAATTGACGCTAAAAGAAGATATGTTGAAGAAGACAAGGAAGCTGCTAAAGGCAAGACCATTGTAGATACAGACCAAGGTGAAGTGTGGTTTGATTGCAGTATCTATGGTGGAAGGGAGTTCACTGGAATGGATGCCATAGCATGGGCACAGGAATGTCAGAACAGAGGTGCAGGTGAAGTTCTTCTCACTTCAATGGATGGTGATGGAACCAAAGATGGATATGATCTTGTCCTTACAAAAGCAATCAACGATAATGTGGACATTCCAGTAATTGCATCTGGTGGTGTAGGAAACCCTCAACACATACTTGAAGCTTTTGAAATAGCTGATGCAAGTGCAGCTCTTGCAGCAAGCATTTTCCACTTTGATGAGTACCCAGTTCCAGTAGTTAAAAAGTTCTTGAAAGAAAAAGGTGTTCCAATTAGGGAAACTTTCTAGTTTACATAACATTTCTAAGATAGTGGTGGCATGTCTAGTTTTCAATTCAATTCATTAATCAATCTTAAGTTGACCCAAGAATCAGGTCAAACTTCACAGTCTCCATGGAGACATAATTCAGTTGGAAATATGGATGAGTTTAATGAATTAATTTACTTAAAAGTTCCTTCAATTATTAATGAACTTAATGATGAAACTATTAATTTAAATAACCTTCCAATTCTTTTAAAGCTATCACAAGATAAATCTAATTTTAATGAATTTTCTTATCTATATGAGTTTCCTAAAAAAGTAGGAAATCATCAATTTTCTAATATTTTTGATAAAAATAATTTATCAAATAATGAAATCAAAACCATCGAAAATGAAATCAAAAAGGAATTGGCCAAAATCTATGACTTGGATTTTGACTTGGAAAAATTCTATGAATTCCTATTGGATGATGAGAAATTAGCTCCTTCTGTAGATTTCTGCAATGGCTTGAGATTGTTCATTGCAAAAGATCCATTTGAATGCATTATATCTTCAATATGTTCTGCAAACAATTCAATTGCACGCTGGACAAAATCAATTGATAAGATAAAGCGCAATTGGGGTGAAAAAGTTGAGTTCGATAGTGGAATTTTTTATGGATTCCCAAATCCAAATCAATTCCTGGACTTTTATGAAACTCCAATAGAGGAAGCTGATGCAGATGGGCATAGCTATGAAATAGATTGCTATACTCATAATTTAAAGGCATGTGGTGTTGGCTATAGGGCACCTTATATGAAAAAGGCAAGTCAGATGATTCTTGATGAGATGGATTTGAATGATATTTTTAACATGACTTATGATGAAGCATTTGATTTAATTTTAAAAATGCCTGGTGTAGGGCCTAAAGTGGCAGACTGCATCTTATTGTATGGATTTGGTTTTCAAGAGGCATTTCCATCTGATGTTTGGATTAAAAGAATAGTTTCCCATTTATACTTTGATGGAGATGAGATTTCTGCAGATAAGACAAGAGATTTTGGAATAGATTACTTTGGAGATTATGCAGGTTATGCTCAACTCTATTTATTCCATTATGCTCGTAAGTCAGGTTTAATGGAAAAAATCAGGAAATAATTATTTATGGATTATATTTTTATGGATTAAGGGTTTTGTATGAATAAAAGATTTTTAGCATTGGCATTATTTGGAATTAGCTTATTTTTATTGGTATCTTCAGTTAGTGCTGAAGAGATAGGTTCTGATGATTCCAATGCAAATATTGAAATAAGTGAAGAGCAATCAATTGAAACTTCTGAAGTTTCCAGGGATGATGCTAATTCAGATATTTCTTTGGATGCTACTGACAACTCCACAGAGAATGCAAGCAATAATTCAAGCAACAATTCAAGCACTGATTCTTCAAAAGCCCCTTCTAAGTTTTCATCCACTAAAAATATTAGTTCAACATATGGAAAAAAGGCCAAATTCTCTGTTAAAGCACTGAATAATGAAGGAAAAGCGATTAATCATACATTAGTGACTTTTAAGGTTTCAGGAAAAACATATAATCGTTACACAAATGCCAACGGAATAGCTTATGTTTATCTTAACTTGAATGCAGGAAAATATGCAATCAAATATAATGCAAGCGGCATTTCCGGAAAAAACTACTGCACTGTAAAGAATTACTATAAAATAACCAATTACAAATGGAAATCTGGAGCTAATGTCTTAAAGAATAAAAAGATTAAGGCAAATGTTCCAAACTCTGCACTTGTAAGAAAGATCATTAAGCTTGCAAAATCCGGCACTCCTGTAATCAAATTCAAGGGTGGAAAAGGAAAAGTCGTCTTCATTACTGCAGGATGTCATGGTAATGAGATACCTTCTCAAGTTGCTGCAATGAAATTGATCAAGTATTTGGAGACTCATTACATTAAAGGAACAGTTTATGTTATGCCTTTCATGAATCCAAAGGGAACTGCAGCAAATGTCAGGGATTACAAGGGAGTTCACTTGAATAAAAAGGCTAATAAAAAAGGAACCATTTCCTATAAGACTGTCAAATTGATTAAGAAGTTAAAATGTGATGCTTACGGTGATTTTCATGCTACAAGGCCTGGAGGTAAGCCGGGTAAGGATTTGGTTTTTGGATCATATAAGCCAACTAAAAAAAGTGCAACAATAGCTAAATACATTGCAAAAAATGCAAAAGTGAAATACAAAATTTATAAAAGGGCAGGAGTGGAATATCCTGGCGCTTTAGAGGATGAGGTTAATTTAAAAGGAATTCCTGCTGTAACCTGTGAAGTGATCAGTCCTCATGGAAAGATTAAAAAAGGGTCCGTTTCCAAGTCATTATTGATGATGAAAACTCTTTTGAAATACAATAAAATAATTTAAACTATTCATCAAACTCTTTTTCAAGCAAGATGGTTACTGGACCATTGTTCAATAGGCTTACTTTCATGAATGCTCCAAAGACTCCAGTTTCACATGGAACGTCTTCACTGCATTTTTCTACAAAGTAATCAAATAATTTGGTGGCTTTATCCGGTGCCAATGCCTTATGGAATGAAGGCCTGTTCTTTTTGGTTTTTCCATATAGTGTAAATTGAGGAACAAGTAAAAGTTTTCCCCCTATGTCTTGCACTGATCTGTTCATTCTGCCTTCATCATCTGGGAATATTCTAAGTTTGCATAGTTTTCTTGCCAAATATTCAACTTCTTTTTCGCTGTCAGTCTGGCCAAAGCCAACTAAAACCATTAACCCTTCATCAATTTGGCCTGTGATTTCTCCTTCAACTTCTACACTGGCATTTGTTACTCTTTGAATGACTAATTTCATATTCTTTCCCTTTATTCTTTAATCTTATATTATATTTCTTTTCAATTCTTAAATATCTTTTTAGGAGAGATAATTAATTTTTTAATAGTTTCATTTTTAACTGTTTCAAATGAAACATTTATATCATATGAAAGACAATATAATCTTGAAAGTGATTACTTGTTAAATTTTTAAAGTAGGTGAAATAATGGAAAGTGAAAGCTTTCAAGGTATAATGGATAGCTCTCCTTTAGTTGCATGGATTCATAATCTATCTAAAAATCATTTTAAATACTTAAAGTTTAAGATTGCTGAATTTGATTTGGGTCATGAAGTGAGATACATAATGATGATTTATGATAACCCTTGCATTTCACAGGATGATTTGGTGGCAATGTCTGGTCAAAGCAAGGGAAACATTGCCAAATCCTTAAAGAAATTAGAGGATGATGGATTCATTAAAAGGGAAGTCAATCCGAAAAACAGAAGAAAATACATGTTAAAGACCACTTCCAAAGGTGACGAATTGGTTCCTAAGGTTAGGCAAATATCTAAGGATTGGGAGAAGGAAGTGGGAATAACAGAAGACGATCGAGAAGTCATTGAAAGAATTAAGGAAATAGCTATTAATGGCATGAAATTAGTTGAAGATTTATGATTATAGGTTTAAAGTGATAATATGAAATTTGATTCAGAAACCTCTGTAGTGCTTGTATCATTCCTCACATCATTCTTTGCGGTGTTTTTAGCTGCAGGAATAGTCATAGGGGTTCCATCAATAGCAAGTGAGTTTGGAATGAACAATGTTGTTCAAAACTGGATTATAACAATTGCATTGCTTGTTGTAGCTATTTTCACTCTCCCTGCAGGGCAATTGTCAGGTAAGTTTGGTGTTAAAAAGTCTTTAGTGATAGGGGTCTTGATTTTCCTTGTCGGTTCAATAGGGGCATGCTTATCCTTCTCTAGTGAATCATTCCTATTCTTTAGAGTGATTCAGGGTATTGGCGGAGCATTTTCAAATGTCGCATCCATGGCTATGGTTGTGCAGGCAATCAATCCTAAAAACAGAGGTAAGGCTTTAGGATTTACTGTAACTGGTGTTTATCTGGCAGGGTCACTGTCTCCAGTGATATGCGGATTTTTGGTTTATAACTTCGGATGGAGGTCAATGTTTTACTTTACAATACCATTCTTCGTTGTCTGTATTGCACTTATGATTTTAAAGATTCCTGGAGATTGGAAAACATATGAAAACGATAAGATTGACAGTATAGGTTATCTCATTTATGGAATAGGAATTTTACTCTTCATTTATGGATTTACAAGCTTGATGACCACATTTGGTAAGCTTAGCGTTGCAATAGGATTCATTTTGCTTCTTGTATTTGCATATTATGAAACCAGAGTCAACACTCCTGCATTCAACATGAGATTATTCAAGAACATGAAGTTCACTTCATCCAATATTGCAGCATTATGCAGTTACCTTGCAATAGCATCACTCACTACAATATTGAATTATCATTTCCAATATGTCAGAGGATGGAATGCCCAAATGGCGGGACTTATATTAATAGTTACTCCAATAATCATGGCGATAATGGCTCCTAATTCAGGTAGGCTCTCTGATAGGATACATCCTCAAAAATTGGCAGCTATTGGAATGGCAATTGCAACATTGGCGCTATTGATCTTGATATTCCTGGATGCAAACACTCCAATTTGGCTCATAGTCATTGCAATGATTTTCCAAGGTATCGGTATGGGGCTGTTCACATCTCCAAATACAAATGCAATCATGAGTTCAGTGCCTCCAAAGGAGACTCCAAATGCATCTGCAGCTCAATCTGCTATGAGGACAATTGGACAGACAATGAGTTTAGGTCTTCTTACCCTTGTATTCGCTTGGATTATGGGAAGCTTAAAGCTCTCCTCCCAATATGCAGGTATGGTTGTTCAAGCTTCTCAAATAGTTTGTATAATATGTACAATAATTTGTGTAGTTGCAATATTCGCTTCACTTGTGGGAATAAGATCTAAAGATGAGTTCAATACAAATGCAAGTTAAATTTATTTATTCTTATTTAAAATCTTAAAAAGGTGAAAAATAAAATTCGATTTATAAATATTTCAGTTTTAATTTAAATTTATGAATTTTTATAAAAAGAGGGATTGTTATGAAATTTGATTTAGAAACTGTAGTAATAGCGGTGTCATTCATCACTTCATTCTTTGCGGTGTTCTTATCCAATGGAATCATTATAGGTGTTCCAGCTATTGCACAGGAATTTGCGATGAATAACGTTATTCAGAATTGGGTTCCTACCATATTCTTCCTTGTGGTTGCTGTATTCACAGTTCCTGCAGGGCAGATATCAGGTAAGTTCGGTGTTAAGAAGTCTTTGCTTGGAGGGGTATTGCTCTACCTATTCGCTTCAATAGGTGCAGTGCTTTCATTTTCAACAGAATCATTCTTGATTTTCCGTATGCTTCAAGGTGCAGGTGTGGCATTCTTGAATGTGTCCGCTATGGCAATGGTAGTTCAAGCTGTTAAACCTCAAAACAGAGGTAAGGCTTTAGGGTTTACTGTAACTGGTGTTTACTTGGCAACTTCATTGTCTCCTGTAATCTGCGGATTCCTGGTGCATAACTTAGGATGGAGATCAATGTTCTACTTTGTAATTCCATTCCTAGTGCTCTGTATTGCACTTATGATTTGGAAAATTACAGATGAATGGAAAACATATGAAAACGATAAAATCGATACAATAGGTTCCATCTTATATGGAATAGGAATTTTATTGTTCATTTATGGATTTACTACTTTAACAACAAGCATTGGTCTTATCTTGACTATTCTTGGACTTATCATATTGGTTGTATTTGGAGCTTATGAGCTTAGGCAAAAATCTCCTGTATTCAATATGAACTTGTTTAAAAACAAGAAGTTCACTTCATCCAATATTGCAGCTTTATGCAGTTACATTGCAGTTATGGTAGTTACAACAATATTGAATTACCACTTCCAGTATGTAAGGGGATGGGATGCTCAAATGGCTGGTATGATCTTGATTATCACACCTATTATCATGGCAATCATGGCTCCTAATTCAGGTAAGCTTTCAGATAGGATACATCCTCAAAAGTTGGCAGCTATTGGTATGGGAATTGCAACCGTAGCGCTGTTGATTTTGACATTCTTGAATGGAGACACTCCAATCTACTTGGTTATTTTAGCTATGGTGCTTCAAGGTATCGGTATGGGTCTATTCTCAAGTCCAAACATGAATGCAATCATGAGTTCAGTTCCACCAAAAGACGCTCCAACAGCATCAGCATCTCAAGCAACCATGAGGACAATTGGTCAGACCATGAGTTTAGGTCTTCTTACCCTTGTATTCGCTTGGGTCATGGGAACCTTGCCTCTTGCAACCAAATATGCTGGAATGGTGGTTCAAGCATCTCAAATCATTTGTGGAATATGTGCAGTAGCTTGTATCCTCGCTGTATTTGCTTCATTGGTTGGTGTAAGATCCAAAGATAAGTTCAATACAGATAGACCAACTTAAGAGAATATAATTATTTTAATTATATTCTTCTTTTTCTTTTTTTTAAACTATTTTTAATTATATTCCAAACTTTTTTTTAAGACTTTTTTTAAATTTTTTTAAACTATTTAAAAACTTTATTAAACATATTCACTAAAATAATATTATGAATAATTTGACAGACGGATTCTTAAACTTTTTTAAAAATGAAACAATATTCTGCATTTCTTTAATATTGGCTATTGTTTCATGCTTTTTTGTTTTGCCAAGCATTGATTATTTGAATTACATCAATTGGGAAACAATCATTCTTCTTTTTGTCATAATGGTTTTTGTAGAGATCTTAAAGAATCTGGCTGTTTTTGAGATATTCGTCCGTAAGCTATTGAATAAAGTTAAAAACACTCGTGGACTTGTATTGTTTTTAGTTTTCACATGCTTCTTTAGTTCCATTTTTATTACAAATGATGTTTCCCTGATTATTTTTGTGCCATTTGCCTTATTGGCATTAAAGAAAGTGGATAGGCTTGATTTAATAATATTTGCAGTTAGCTTAGAGACCATTGCAGCTAATGTAGGATGCATGGTTCTTCCTATTGGAGCTCCACACAATATTGTAATGTATACTGTATCTCATATCCCATTCCAATCATTTTTCATGTTGCTTTTACCTTATATTGTTGTATCAGTGATCTTTTTAATCATATTGTCATTCTTTATTCCACGTGATGTAATCAATTTGCCAAGTATGGGAAAGATTGAAATCGAGTGGGAAGGATTCCTGAAAAGAGTGTTTTTAGGCGTAGATTATTACTTGCTTTTAACTTTTATAGCCTTATTTGTATTGATAGGAAATCTGCAAGGCATTCCTTTCTTAAATTCACTATTTAAGCAATGGATTATAGGAAATGAAGTTCTATTTGGAATTCTTTCATCCCAAATCATTTCAAATGTTCCTGCAGCCATATTGCTCAGTGGATTCAGTACAAATTATGAAGCCATTATTGTGGGAATAAATATTGGGGGTTTAGGTACTCTCATTGCATCAATGGCTAATCTTATTTCCTATAAAATACTTGCTAGAGAGTTTAATGATTTAAAAATCAGATATCTGATTGTATTTACAGTTTTGAATTTAGCTTTGCTTTTCATTTTATTAGCAGTATATTTTTTAACTAATTGATCTTTGAAAATTAGAAATTAAAAATTAGAAATTATAAATTATCATAATAGTATTATTAAAATAGTGTTAATAGTGAAGTGAAAAAGTTTTTAAAAATAGAATTACTGTAGTGATCCATATCATAGATGCAGAAACACTTCTTAACAGTAATTAAGGTTGATAAAAAAATTAAACAAATTTTTTAATTTTTTACGAATTTTTAAAGGTCTAATATATGAATTCTTTTTTTGGATATAGTGTGATTATAGTTCACACTACTATATTTAAAAACCTTATTATATAAAGATTTTCGAATGTAAGTGCTTACTTACATGTTAAAATGCTAAAAACAACAATAAATTGTCGTTATTTGATTAATAAGTGGCAATTTAGTCTTTAATTAAGGTTTTATTCCATTAAAGATGATATCGAGATAGTCATCAGCGAAAATGTCTGAATCAATATCTGCATTGTTTCCGTATATCTGCCATAAAATAGTGGATTGGAATATTATGCTAAAGCACATTACGGATATTGCTTTGGAGTTAACATTTTTTATAACGCTTTTTTCCAATTGCAATTTAAAGAATTCTTCCATTTTATTGATAATTGTATCAGTGATGTGGGGAATTAAAAGTTTTTCATCTGTTTCTCCTGTAATTTCTTGCATAGCAACTCGGATAATGCTAATATCCTCTTGTGAAAAATCTAGAATTCCATAAAAACAGTGTTTAAGATAATCTTCGATGCTTTCATCCTCATCATAATCGAAGGTTTCTTCCAGTCTGGAAAGAAGCTTTGACATATAGTAATCTTTAGTAGCCTCTATGAGATTTTTTTTATTTTCAAATTTCCTAAAGATAGTTACCTCATTCACTCCGGCTTCAGCAGCTATTTTCTTAGTTGTTGCTTTTTGAACACCTTCTTTTTGAACAATGTTAAAAGTAGCGGTTATGATTTTTTTCTTCTGTGTTTTCCTTTTCGAATAATATAATTATAGATATGATTTTATATTATTTAATGTTGTTTAAAAATTTTTTAAAAAAAGACGAGAAATAATGAGATAAATTGTTTAGAAAAATTAAAAAAAGGGAATGAAGTTAATATTGATTTTTGGATGGTTCAAATATTAAAAAAGAAAAAAAGTTTATTAAATAATAAACTTTTTAAAATTTTTTATTACATTATCATTATTATCCAGTGCTTGTTGGAATGAATGGGATGATTGCTTCAGCTAATTTGCTGATAGGCATGGTTTGAATCCAAACTTTTCCTGGGCCTTGTATTTTAGCGAAGAAGAGTCCTTCACCGAATAATATGTTTTTAGCACCTTTGACTCTTTCAATCTCATATCCAACAGTTTCTTCCATTGCAGCGAGATGTCCCGGATCTAAAAGTAAGGTTTCTCCTTCTTGGAGGTCATGTTCAATTACTTCACCATCAATTTCCAAGAATACTAATCCTTCTCCAGAGAACTTTTGAAGGATAAATCCTTCACCACCGAATATTCCGGTTCCAAGTTTGTTTTTAAAGTATATCTCAATTTCAACAGAGTCTTCTGCAGCCAAGAATGCATTTTTCTGACCGATTATGGTGTTGGTTCCATCCAATTTAAAAGGGATGATTTTTCCTGGGCTGTGTGCTGAGAATCCTATTTGCTGAGTGCCGGACTCTGCAGTAAAGAAGTTTAAGAATAAGCTATCTCCAGACAATGCTCTTCCAAGCCCTTTTAAAAGGCCTCCTCCAGTATTGGTTTCCATTTTCATTCCAGAGGTCATAAAGGACATTGCCCCCGTTTCATTTTTAATGGTTTCCCCTTCATGCAATGTGCATATTACAATAGGGAAAGCTCCTCCACGTATTTCATATTCCATATTTTCACCTTTATTATTTTTATTTAATTTTGTATTAATTTTAATAATATATAATTGTTTTTATAAATAAATTTTTTCTTCGAGCTGAAATTTTTTAGAAAGTTTTATAAACTGCAAAGCATATAAAATAATCATTCATTAAAGGAGGGTGATTAATGGCAAGATGTCCAAGATGTGGTTCTGAAGCTATTGAAGAGATCAACTACAATACATACAAATGTCATGAATGCGGATATATGATTAGAAATCCTGATGATTTGGATTTAGCCGATGAAGAGTATGGCTATTGATTTTGATTTCTTATTAATTTTTTTAATTTTTACTTAATTTTTATCTTCTTTTTTTTCATTTTTTCTCTTCTATTTTTTCATTTTTATAGTATTGTAATGTTTTTAAAAAAAGTTTTTATTTAAATAATGCATGAAAAAATCTTAAAAAAAAGAATAAGTAGCAGTTAAAAACTGCTTTAATTTTTAATCTAACCTTGAATGGTTACTTTTAACATTTTGTCTCCAGCACGGATAGCATTTACAACATCCATACCTTCGATAACTTGTCCGAATACGGTGTGAACACCATCTAAGTGTGGTTGTGGACTGTGAGTAATGAAGAATTGGCTTCCACCAGTGTCTTTACCTGCGTGAGCCATGGATAATGCTCCAGTTCCATGTTTGTGTGGGTTTCCTTCAGTTTCACATTTGATGGTCCAGCCAGGTCCGCCAGTACCGTTTCCGATAGGGCAACCACCTTGAATAACAAAGTTAGGGATTACTCTGTGGAAAGTTAGTCCATCATAAAATCCACTGTTTGCTAATTTTTCAAAGTTTGCTACAGTTCCAGGAGCTTCATTAGGGAATAATTCCAATACGATATCTCCTTTTTCAGTTTCAATAATTGCTTTTTTCATTATAATCACGTTTCACTTTTTAATGATTAGTTATTTTTTCAGTTGTTTAAAACATATTTTTAAAACATCTTTTAAAAAATACTATTTATAATTTATTTTACTTAATATTTAAACTATTTTAAATAAAAATTAATCTACTTTTATCTCGCCAGACAAGATCTTTTTATAATCCTCATAGTTTTTCTTCAAGAGTTCTGGGATGTCCAATTCGTATGGGCATCTGCTTACGCATTGTCTGCATTCTGTACACTCTTCAATCTTTTTCATCTTTTCTTGAGACTCTGGAGTCAAGCTTGGAGCTGAGGGGAATCTTCTAATCCATAAGGACATTCTTGCACATTGGAATATTTCAATTCCTTCAGGACAAGGCATGCAGTATCCGCAGCCTCTGCAGAAATCTCCTTGCAATTCCTCTCTTTCCTTTTTGATGATTTCCTCCAATTCGTTATCAAGAGTTGGTTCATCTTTCATATAGGATAGGAACTCATCAAGTTCAGACATTCTTTGAACTCCCCAGATTGGAACCACATTATCAAAGCTATTTATGTAAGCATAAGCCGCTTTAGAGCTTCCAATCAATCCTCCACTCATTGCTTTCATTGCAATGAATCCTACATTGTTTGCCCTTGCCATCTCAACAATGGCAAGTTCCTTTGGGCCTGTAAGGTAGGAGAATGGGAATTGGATAGTTTCATACAATCCGCTTTCAATAGCTTCTTTAGCAATTTCCGCTTTATGGGAGGTAAAACCGATATGTCTTATGATTCCTTCATCATAGAGATCGAATAAGGCATCATATGCTCCGCTTCCATCACCTTCAGTAGGACAGAATGATGGATTATGGATTTGATAAAGGTCAATGTAATCAGTGCCAAGATTGTCAAGGCTTGTTTTAATGTCCTTTTCTATATCCTTTCTGTTTTCCCCTTGGGTTTTTGTAGCTATTATGATGCTTTCCCTCGGATATTTATCATTGAATCCTTCAAAGGCATAGTTTAGCTTTTCTTCACTATCGGTGTATGCTCTTGCAGTGTCATAAAAGTTAATTCCATTTGCATAAGCCTTTTGAACGATCTCTTTAGTTTCATCAAATGAAGCCCTTTGGATAGGGAGAGCTCCAAAACCATTCTTTTCTATTTTCAGTCCAGTTTTACCGAGAATAATTTTTGCCATATAATCAATCCAAATATAATATGTAATACATTATGGAATTTATCCTATTTCTTATCACTACATTTCTAATTCCATATGTCTTATTCCATTACTTATTTTTTTATATAATAAACTATAAATATAATTGTGTTAAATTATTATAACTTTTTCAATTGATTTATTAGTCAATTATTTAAAACATTTCAATCTGACTAAATAATTTTAAAAATTAGGAGTTTTTATTTATGAATACACAAGAAATCATTGATATTGAAGATAAATATTTCATTAATACATTCAACAGAGTCCCAATTGTACTTGACCATGGAGAAGGGGTTAAGGTATGGGACATTGACGGTAACGAGTATTTGGACTTTTTGGCAGGGATTGCTGTAAACTGTTTAGGTCACAATCATCCTAAGCTTGTGAAAGCTATTCAAGATCAAGCTGAAAAGCTAATTCACATTTCAAGCATTTACTATAATGAACCTGCTACCGTTTATGCTAAAAGATTAGTTGATGCAACCAATTTTGATAGAATTTTCTTTGCAAACTCTGGTGCTGAAGCTAATGAGGGAGCACTTAAGCTTGCAATCAAATACAGCGGCAAGCATGAGGTATTGTTCTGTGGTGACTCATTCCACGGAAGAACCTTTTTGACCTTATCTGTAACTGACCACCCAGAATACAGTGCACCTTACACAGAAAACTTGCCAAGAGGATTCAAGAAAGTTGAATTCGGCAATTTGGACAGTGTTAAGGAAGCAATCACTGAAAACACTGCAGCTATTATTATTGAGCCTGTTCAAGGTGAAGGTGGTGTTCATGTTGCAAGCGAAGAGTTCTACAAAGGATTGAATGACTTATGTAAGGAAAAAGGAGTTTTAATCATTGTAGATGAAGTTCAATCCGGTTTCGGAAGATGCGGTGCTTTATTCGCTCATGAATTATTCGGCATAGATGCAGATATCATGACTGTAGCTAAAGGTATTGGTGGAGGATTCCCAATGGCTGCATTCTTGGCAAAAGAGGATGTAGCTGGCGGTTTTGTACCTGGTGACCATGGTACAACCTTTGCAGGAAGTCCACTTGCAGGTGCGGCAGCAAATGCAGTATTTGATGTGTTTGAAGAGGAAAATCTTGTAGACCATAGTAAGGAAATGGGAGAATACTTCTTGGAAAAATTAGCTCCTTTAAAAGAAAAATACGATTTCATCACTGATGTAAGAGGATCCGGTCTTTTGGTTGGTGTGGAATTGAACTTCGAAGGAGCAGATATAGTTGGCAAAATGCTTGAAGAAGGATTCTTGATCAACTGTACAGCAGGAAACGTATTAAGGTTTGCACCTCCTTTAGTGGTTAAGGAAGAGGAAATTGATGCACTTGTGGAAGCACTTGATAAGGTATTCGCTTCTCTTTAAACAAGTCTCTTTTTTCTTTAATTTTTCTTTTTCTATCTATTTTATTTTTTTATTTTTTTTATTTATTGTCTATTATTTCCTAGGTTTGCTTGTTTTTTCTTTTTTAAGCTTTAAATCACTCAAATAGCTATTTTAATCCTTTTTATCATCATTATTTAAATTTAATTCACTTAATATTCAATAATTTTTTAGTTAAGTTTAATTATTTAAAAAGTAAAATAATAATTATTTATAAGGGGATGTTATTATAAGATTCATTAATTTAATTTTAAAAAATCCATTTAGGAATAAGACCCGTAGTGCATTGTCCATTATCGGAATCGCTATAGGCATCACAACAATTGTGGCATTAGGTCTTATCACTACTGGAATGGAGGATTCAGTCCAAACTTCGCTGAATGATGTTGGTGCTGAGATAACAGTCAGTAATTCTAGTTCTGTCAGCACAAACACCGGATTGATAGATAGCGAAATAGTTGATGAGATGAAAAATAGGACTGGAGTAATAGATGCTGCAGGTTCGCTAACGGTTACTGAAATGAATATGGATCGGCTGAAATCAGGCAGTTCGGATTCTAGAAGCAGTTTTGCAACCACTGTTGTAGGATTGGCACCTGAGAAACTTTATATGATGGGAATAAAGAACATTGATGGAAAAGTGTATGAAAATGGCTCTAGAGATGCAATTGTTGGAGCCGAATACGCTGAACTAAATAATGTAAGTCGTGGAGATGACATTACCCTACAAGGCAAGGAATTCAATGTTACAGGAATCTTTGAGACAGGAAGCCCATTTGTAGATAGTGGAATCTATGTTCCATTGGACACTTTGCAGGATATAACCGATAATGATGGAGTTTCACGTATTCTTGTAAAAACAGGCGAAGATGTAAACGATTCAGCAATCAGTGATAAGATTGAAGAGGATTATGAAAACTTTACAACATTGACAAGTGAAGAGATATCTTCAATAGCAGATGATGTTTTAGGAATATTGGACACTGCCACCCTTGCAGTTTCAGCTCTTGCAATTATTGTGGGAGCTATTGGAATCATAAACACCATGGTTATGGCAGTTTATGAAAGGACAAAGGAAATCGGTGTTTTAAAGTCTGTGGGCTGGAAATCCAGAAAGATCTTAACCATGATTCTAGGGGAAACATTGGTACTGACAACCTTATCCGGAATAGTCGGATCAATATTTGGAATATTGATACCTGAAGTTGGCCTTAGATTATTTGATGTAACAGATTTTGCATTAGGTTACTCCCCTAAGACCTTCATTCTTGCATTCGGAATTACAATAATCGTTGGAATAATCGGAGGAATCTATCCTGCTTATAAGGCATCCAAGCTTGCTCCAACAGAAGCATTGAGGTATGAATAGGTGATTTTATGGATGGTTACATAGAAAATGAGAATGCATATCCTGATGATGAATATATCTATAATGAAACCTTCATCGGTGAGGATGGCGAGGAATACTATTATGAAGAGCCATTGATCAGCCTATTCGATGTTGTAAAGGAATACGATAAAGGAACTGTCAAGGCATTGAATGGAATAAACCTTGATATCTTTGAAGGGGAATTCGTATCCATCATTGGACCTTCCGGTTCTGGAAAATCCACCCTTTTGAATATGCTTGGCGCTTTGGACAAGCCTACAAGAGGAAAGATCTATATTGACGGCATTGACCTTATTAAAGAGAAGGATTTAAGCCAGTTCAGGCAGGAAAAAATAGGTTTCGTTTTCCAATTGCACAACTTGATTCCTAACTTATCCGTATTTGACAATGTTCAGATTCCACTGCTTCCTACTGGAATGTCCAATAAGGAGATGAAGGAAAAGGCAAGTGAAATTATCCGTGCTGTAGGATTGGAGGATAAGAAAAAGCAAAGGCCTAATAAATTGTCTGGTGGTCAACGTCAAAGGGTAGCTATTGCAAGGGCATTGGTAAATAACCCATCTATCATTTTAGCAGACGAACCGACAGGTTCTCTTGATTCAAAAACAGGTGAAATGATATTGAATTTGCTTATGGAAATGCATGAGCGTTATAATGTGACTTTGATTATAGTTACACATGACAATGGTGTTGCCGCTTTGGCAGAAAGAACCATAAAAATCAAGGATGGTCAAGTAATAGAGGATAAATACAATTATTAGTATTTTCCTCGCTTTTTATTTTTTAATATTTTATTTTTTTAATAGGTAAATTGTGATATTATGAAAGATATATTTGATGAATGTAGTTTAGGAGATTTAAAGCTAAAAAGCCGTATTGTAAGAACAGGAACTTGGGAAAGACAAACTGAAGATGGGGGATTCCTAAAAAGTGAAGTCTTTGACAGATATGAAAAGATGGCTAAAAGCGGTGTAGGATTGATTAATTCTGAAATGTTTGTGTTTGATCCAAGAGATAGATTTGCAGAATACTGCAATAATGTAAACTATAAGGGTTTTGTAAAGGACTATAAGGAAATTACAGACATATGCCATAATCATGATGTGCCGGTTCTCGGACAGTTGGCATTCTTTTATTATAATGACGGATTGAATCAAAAGGTTGAAGCGAATGACATTAGTTTGGAAGGGATAAGACGTCTTCAGGCAGATGTTATCATGGCTGCTAAAAAGTTCTCCTTTGCAGGTTTTGATGGAATGCAAATAGACATTGGTAATAATTTTTACCTTGCTAAATTCATCAATCCTTTTTTCAATCAAAGAAAGGACCAATATGGGGGCAATACAGAAAATCGTGTCAGAATCTGTTCAGAGATTATTAAGGTTCTAAAAAAGACTATGGATTTCCATGTCAGCTGCAGAATTAACCCTTGGGATGTCAGAAAGAATGGAATGACTCCTGAAGAAAGCATAAAGGTTGCAAAGGAACTTGAAAAGGCAGGTGCTGACAGCATTCAATTGACTGCAAGGACAATATCCTATCTTTATGATGGCAATGATAGAAATCCATTCCTTGTGTATGTGGATAAATTGATTGATGAGATTGATGTTCCAGTCATTTTAGGCGGTTCAATGAGGGATATGAAATCAATGAATGATGTTTTAAATGATTCCAAGGTGGAATTCTTATCCATGTCCAAGCCATTTGTAGCACAGCCAGACTTTTTAGCTGATTGGAAAGCAAATGGAGAAGGAGTTTCAATTTGTCAAAGCTGCAATAACTGTTACTCCAAAAAAGAGAGCACTTGTTTTAAATTTAAATAATAATTAATTTTCTCTTTTTTATATTATTTTTTTATTAATTCTTTTTTCATTCTTTATTTATTCTTTATTTTTTCTTTTTTTTTAAAAAATTATTTAAGTATTTTAAAGCAAACTATATTTTATGCAAGTAAAAAAGATTTCAAGATATGTCATTTACTTATTTTCACTGTTTTTAATATCCTTAGGTGGAGCCATATCAATAAAAGCGAATTTAGGAACTTCCCCTATCATTTGTCTTCCATATGTTTCAAGTCTGATATTGAAAATGAGTGTTGGAACAGTATGCTTGATCTTTAATGTTATTTTTATATCTGTACAGATAATCCTTCTAAGAAGCGGATTTGAAAAGAGACAGTATCTGCAGATAATTGTAGGAACAATCTTTTCCCTTACCTTAGACTTTTCAATGATGTTGGTAAGTTTCTTGAATCCTGCAGATTATTTAAGTCAATTTGCAACACTTCTCTTAAGCTGTGTAGTGGTTGCTTTTGGTGTGATGCTTGAAGTTCAAACAGAAGTGGTTTATCTTCCTCCGGATGGGATAATTGTAGCCATTTCAAAGGTTTTAAAAAAGGAGTTTCCAAAGGTAAAGCCATTTGTTGACACAAGCTTTGTACTTACTGCAGCTATTTTGTCAATTGTATTCTTAGGATATCTTGCAGGAGTCCGTGAAGGAACAATCGTTTCTGCTCTAATAATTGGGCCTATTGTAAAGGTTCTTCAAACTCATTTAAATCCTTATGTTGAACGTTTATATGAAAAATAATAGGCTTATTTTAAAAAAAGTTTAAGATTAAAAAAATGTAAGACAAAAAAGATAATGGGATTTATTCAAATCTCAAAATCTCTTTTTTCTAAAGTTTTTCTAAGTGTAGGAGTAAGCATATCCTCATTGTAAAGCTCTTTTAGTTCTTCAATGCTCACCCATTTGAAATCATCATGCTCATCGCTTATCTGAACTTCTCCACTTAATATTTCCAGATTCATCATCAGTTGAACTGTGCTTATTGGCTGATTGGTTCTTCTGCTAATGAATTCATCTTGCACAACTTCAAACAAGCTTTCTATATTAACATCAAGGTTAGTCTCTTCCTTGAATTCCCTTATCAATGCCACATCAAAGAACTCTCCAGGATCCACTTTACCACCAGGAAGCTCATATTTATGAGGATTGTTTCTTGATTTAGGATGTCTTCTAAGGATTAGTGTCTTATCCTCTTTTTTAACTACTCCTCTCACTGTCAATCCCCAGTCCTTTTTATCATTCATTTTCTCACCTATGAATATTCTATTTGATTCTTTTATTGCTTTTATTTCGTTATTTTAGTTTTTAAATTTGATTAGATTTATATATTATGATGTTTAAAGTATTTTTAAGGAGTTTTTCTCTTTGAGTAAATCTCCAATTATCTGAAATGGTAAGGTTTTTGAATTCTTTTGAATTCACTAAACCTTGATAATTTTTTACTTTTTTTATAATTCTTCAATTTAATTATTTTTCACAATATAAATCTAATTTTCTATTTTTAAGTCAATATAATTGTTATTTTTAAATTTAAAGCTCATCAAATCGTCATGTTTATTAATAGTCATTAAAAAATTATTTTTTAGGTTTCACTACCTTAAAAAGAATGCCATTTCAGATAAAAGGAGGAAAAATCATGGAATTTTATTTCAAACAATTTTTATTGTTATTAATTCTATTCATACAAATGATTTTATTGTTTGTTGAATAAGTGATTTTTTAGACAGTCGAATTTTACAAAAAGTTTTAGGTTTACTCTTGCCTTAGGTAGGCTTTCATCCTTTTTTAATAAACTTTATTTCATATTTTTCTCGAGTCGGCTAATCCATTTCCTTAAATAATTTTATATATTAGTTTAAATAGATATTTATTGAAAACTTATTTTCAGATTATTATAAAGATAATTATTCATTATATATTATTTTTATCGGAGGCACAAAATGGATTTAAATATAAAAACAAACGATAAAGGCCATTTAGATATTGGTGGTGCTGATGTATGCGACCTTGTAGAGCAATACGGTACTCCTATCTATGTAATTGATGAAGAAAGAATTAGAGACAACTACAACAGATTTTATAATGCTTTCACTAAATTTTATCCTAAATTCAAAGTATTCTATGCTTGTAAAGCAAATACAAACATTGCTGTTTTAAAAATCCTCGAGGAAGAAGGATGCTGCATTGATGCTGTATCTCCTGGAGAAGTATACATCTGTAAAAAAATGGGATTCTCTGGAGACAGAATCTTATTTACCGGAAACAACATCAGAAACGATGAGATGGATTATGTAAACAGTGAAGATGTAATCTTAAACATTGACTCTGTTTCAGCTCTTAAAAGACTTGCAGAAAGCATTGATCCTAATGGTAAAAAAATCTCATTCAGAGTAAACCCTATGGTAGGTGCTGGTCACCACGGCCACTGCATTACCGGTGGGGAAATGAGTAAATTCGGTATTATGGAAACCGAAGCTGTAGAGATTTACAAATTAGCTAAGGAATTAGGATTTGAACCTGTAGGTATGCACTCTCACATTGGTTCAGGCATTTTAGACCCAGAACCATTCAAATTAGCTATTGAATCCACTATGAACATTGCAGGAAAAGTTCACCAGGAAGCAGGAATTGACTTTGAATTCATTGACTTCGGGGGTGGAGTTGGAATTCCATACACTCCTGATGAAGAATTGCTTGACTTGGAACACTTTGCAGAAGAAAACGTCAAATTATTCAAAGAAAAATTAGAAGAGTTTGATATGGGAGAACCTACCTTATACCTTGAACCAGGCAGATACATTGTAGGTGACGCTTCTGTTATTTTAGTTGAAGTAAACAGTGTAAAGGAAAGCTACAGAAAATTCATCGGTGTAGATGCTGGATTCAACACCTTGCTCAGACCTGCTATGTACGACTCCTATCATCACATTGTTGTTGCAAACAAGATGAATGAAGAGCCAACTCAAGAAGTGGATGTTGCAGGAAATGTATGTGAATCAGGTGACTTGTTTGCAAGAGACAGACCTCTTCCAGACATTGAAGAAGGAGACATCTTAGGAATATTGAATGCTGGTGCATACGGTTACACAATGGCTTCCAACTACAACTCAAGACCTCTTCCTGCAGAGATTCTTGTTAAAAACGGAGAGTCTTTCGTAATCCGTGAAGCACAAAGCTACGATGACATCTTTGAAAAACAATCTGTTCCTGACCACTTACAATAGATGTTAAGGTGATAGAATGGTAGATTTAAAAGGTTTAAAATTCTCTAAAATGCATGGTATCGGTAATGATTTCCCTATTATAGATGAAAGTCAAGGGGAACAAATTCCAGAAGCAGACAAAGCTGAAGCATGCAGACAATTATGCCACAGAAACTTTGGTGTAGGTGGAGATGGAGTATTATTTGTAGTGCCATCTGAAGTGGCAGACATTGGATACAGGATGTTCAATCCAGATGGATCTGAAGCTGAAATGTGTGGAAATGGTATCCGTTGTTTCGGAGATTTCGTTTACAGAAATAAAATCGTTGAAAAGGAAACAATGACCGTTGAAACCAAATCCGGTATCAAGACCATTGAAATTACTGTAGAAGATGGCGAACCTGTTCTCTTTAAGGTCAATATGGGCAAATCAACATTCAAAGTTCCACAAATTCCAATGATTGCAGATTCAGAGGAGTTTGTCGACGGTGACCTTGATGTTATTGACACCACCTTCAAGGCAACTTGTGTCAATGTAGGAAACCCACATGCAATCCTCTTTGTTGATGATGTTGATGCTATTGACATTGACAAATATGGTCCAGCTATTGAATGCCATGAAGTATTCCCAGAAAAGATCAATGTTCATTTTGTTGAAGTTATAAGCAAGAATGAAGGAAAAATGAGAACTTGGGAACGTGGTGCTGGTGTTACACTTGCATGCGGTACCGGTGCAACTTCAACTGCACTTGCTGGTGTAAAATTAGGTCTTTTTGATAATGAAGTTCTTCTTCACTTACCTGGTGGAGACTTAGAGTTTAATGTCTATGAAGAGGAGGGAGAACTCGGAGCATTCATGAAAGGACCTGCAGCATTGGTCTTCAATGCTGAAATCCAATAAATTTATTAATTTTAAATAAATTTTCTTTTTACTTTTTTTAAATTATTTTTAAATTATTTTTATATTATTTTTATATTCTTTAAACTTTATTTTTAATATTTTTTTTTCAAATTGCAATTTATTTTCATAACTTGCTGAATTCATCTATAATTTTGAATTTCCCTAAAGAAATCTGCATAAGGCTGCAAACCTTTATCTGCCCAAAGCTTCCAAATATTCAACTCATTTTGAACAACACCTGCCTTAGCGCAAGCCTCTTCAAGTGTTTTTCCCTCTTTCAAATATTTCAAAATGTTTTTTGATAAAATCATAAATCTTGGCAGTTCTTGCTTGTAAAAATCTAATGGATTTCCATTAAAAATAGTAAAACCCCCTAAAAATTCCTATTTAAAGAAGCAAATTAAACTTTAATTAACATTTAATTAAATTTTAAATCATATTTGTTAATCAGGTCTCATATTTCCTTAATCAAATCCCTATCAGTTTCTATTCCTAAGTATTCTTTAGTGTAAGGGCAAGCCAGACCACATTTGGCACATAAGCTTTTTCCATGAGTTCTTTGCATTTCTTTTTTAATGAATTCAAAGCATTTTTCTGCATCGAAGTACTCTTCTCTTTCTTTTCTGGAGTCCCATTTAACTTCATTTATTGCATCGACAGGACAAGCGTCTTGGCAATCTGTACAGTCATCACATAATGAGTCATCGATTGGGGTGCCTACTTTTATAGGCATGTCTGTTAGAATAGTGGATAATCTAAGTGCAGCCCCATATTTTGGACTGATAAGCAATGCACATCTTCCGATCCATCCAAGTCCAGACCTTGTTCCAGTTGTCTTATGTGGGATTTTGCTTGCCAAACCCTCAAAGTCTTTTGCAACTCTTTCACGAGACATTGCCAATGCATTGTAATTCATGTTTTCCTTAATGTAATCCTCACCTTCAAGGACGATGTCATTAAGCTTCAATGCTAAACTTTTCATGGATTTCACATATTTGGACTGATCATCTGTATAAATGGTTTTCAATGCTTCCTTTTCTATTGGAATTCCTATTAGAATGCTGTTTGGATACTCCTTTTGAACGTTTTTAATACCTTCTAAACTAGCAAAACCAACTACTTCTGCACCTTTTGATTTAAGAAACTCTTCTATTTCCTTTGAATTTTTCTCCTCTAAATCCATAAATAATTCCTTCTTTTTGATTTTGATTAATTTTGCTAGATTATATGATTAAATATGATTATTCTATCCTTAAATGTATTCTTTACTTAGTTTAATATATTAAGGGTTTTTAATAGATTAGTTTAAAGCATCTAAATCGGAGTTTTCATATCTATTATGGCCTTTTAAACTCTTTTTATAATTCCAACATTTTATGGCATCTTCTAATGTTTTATCATCATTGTCTTTAAAGAAATCCCTTATGTATTGGTTGTATTGGAATTGCTTGTCTATTGCAGTTTTTTCATTTGAGTTTTGAATTTTATAATAAGCCTTGATTGCATCTTGATATGTCTTATTGGGGTTAGCTTTTAACCATTTTTGAAATTGAACCTTAAATTTGAATCCTTTTCCTATTTCCTTTTCAAAAAATTCCCTTTTATCTTCACTGCATTTGAAATTTTCACCTAAAATAGAATCTAATCTGATTTCTTTAGAAGTGGTGACTTTGTTTGATTTAGACTTCGGATAATTATTTTTATTCTCAACATGTCTAGAATCGTCTAAGGATTTTCCTGTATCAAGATAGTAAATAATTCTTTCTTCCAATTGGTTCTTGCTTCCATTAACTTTCAATCCTTCATTTTTACAAAAGTCCTTTAATTCCTCTTTTAAAAAATAGTATTTCCTAAAGTCTTCACTTTTCAGGTCTTTTGTAAGTGGTGGTCTTGAAGTAGTGTTTGTGGTGTTTTTTGACATATTATCATCATAAAAATTAATTTTGCCTTAAATCTTATATGCATTAATCAAAACAATCTCTTCAAAGAAAAACTTCTCGCTTGCAGCTATTTCTGCAATGAATCCATTCCTATCAAACATATGCAATGTCCTATCATTGTCAGATAATGAGGACTGAATTATCTGCACAATTCCCTTTTCGTTTAAATGATTTGACACTTGATTAATGAACCTATCTATGACTTTCCTTCCATCTAATCCGCCGTCAAATGCATAATTTAAATCGTCATTGATAATGTCATCTGAATCAGTAGGGAGATATGGAGTATTAAATAGTATAACATCAAATTTCTTATCTTTTACAGGTTCAAAGAGATCACCGAACTCAAGTTTTATTGTGCCGATATTGTTTAGCTTGAAGTTTTTCTCTGCAAGTTCAAGGGCATTGTAGTTGATGTCAGTTGCTGTAACATCATCGGTTAAGAGACTTGCATACATGGAAACGAGACCTGATCCGGTTCCAATTTCAAGAACACTTTGTCCTTTTTTGATTTCAAGATTTTCCGCCAAAAGGAAAGTGTCATCTGATGGAATGTAAACCAAATCATCTGTTTCTATTTCAAATTTTCCCATTTTCATAAATAATCCTCAATTAGGTTTTTTAGCATTTATAATTTTCATTCATGCCCTTAGTTAATATGCTCTTTTAATAAGATAGATAGTTCCATAATGTTTTCTGGAGATAGATTAATTGTTCTTTCCAATAATAATTCCTTGATTCTTGGATTTTCATCTTCTAAATTGTTTAAAATTGATTTCAATTCTTTCTTGTCCTTAAAACCAATTATATGTCTTGAATCAATCAATGCATTTCTCGCCTTTTTGTTTCTGTGTTGGAATAATGCCTTAACGACTTTTGAATAGATCTTAAAGTCGGCATCCGCTATTTTACTTTCTTTTGGTTTCAATTCCACAACAGATGAATCCACCTTAGGGGATGGTATGAATGATTCAGGAGAAACTTTTGTTAGGAACTTGATGTTTGCCTTAAAGTATAGCATAGCAGAAAGCCTTGAATATTGCTTAGTTCCTACCTTACCGTTCATTCTGTCTGCAAATTCTTTCTGATACATTAGAATTGCAAGGTCAAAGTCATGCTTTAGGAACTTAAAGCTGATTGGTGAGGATATTTGATAAGGAAGGTTTGAAACGATTTTATTGAACTCTGGGAAATCCACCTTAACGGCATCGCCGTTGATAAGCTCCACATTATCGATTTTCTCTTTCTCTATACGTTTCTTCAATATGTTAAAAATAGCGGTGTCTTGCTCAATAGCTATTACTTTTCCAGCTTTCTTGGCAAGTTCAATTGTCAATGTTCCGATACCTGGACCAATTTCAAGTACAGTATCCTCTTTTGTAAGATTTGCATATTCAATGATTTTCTTTCTTTTGAAGTCATCTATAAGGTAATTCTGACCTAAATTCTTATTTAAGATAATCCCATTTTCCTGCAATATTTGTTTAGTCTCTTTAGCTAAGGATATTCTTTCAGTCAACTAATCACCTTTTTAGCCATTAAAATAGTAGTTTATCATATGAAAATCATTGATGATTACATTTAAAAAAAATAAAAAATTAAAAAAATAGAAAAATGAGTTCAACTCTTTTTAGAGTTTCACTCAGGAATTTTATTCCTTGTTTTCGGAATTTGGTTTGTTTTGAGGTTTTTTGCCTCTGTTATTTGGTTTTCTACCTTTGTTCCTATTGTTTCTACCTCTTCCTCTGCCTTTGTTGAATTTTTTCTTTCTGTTGGAAGGGTGTCTAGAAGGAACTTGGGTGAACATGTAATACTTGTTTTTACCTCTTTTGACGGTAGTTGTATCAAGTTCTAATCTGACTCTTTTTGCAAGCATATCCACAGGTTCTCCAAGGAGAGGAACTCTTTCCTTCAAGTCTTCAAAGCTTTTGAAAGGCTCTTTTTTACGTTCTTCCAAAATCATTTGTGTGTGCTTTTTACCAATACCTGGGATTAGCTCCAATTTATGCATTTTGATGTTAAGTGAATCGATTTCATTAAAGAATTTTACATAAATGTCTTCATGAGCCAATATGATTTCCTTAATTGCATATTCCAATTCTATTCTACTGGTTGCAGTTAAGTTTTCAAAGTCTAATAATCCTTTTACTCTATTTACCTTATCCCTTTTTCCAGATCCTATATAGACTTTGTCATGAATATCTAAATCAACACCTTCTTTAGGGGTAACTTCGATTAATGTGAATTTGTCTACTCCAATAGCTTGTGCAATAGGTTTGCCATGAGCAGTTGGTCTTTCTGGATTTACATACCCAAATTTAAGATAATCTAAAATAATTACGTACTCCTCTTTCTTTGGATTCGGATTATCAATGTTTGGATTATCCATATTTTCACCTCATTTTAATTTTAAATGTTTATTAGTTCCAGCAAATATTCTTTTTACTTTGCCATCTGTTTACGATATGTTTTTGTAATAATTTATTTTTTTTAATTATTATTTAATTTTTTAATATAATATTAGTATATTTTAATCTTATTAATATTTATAATTTTATTCTTTTTTGTTAAAAATAGTAAGATTAATTGAAGTTTAAGGGAGGATTTTAAAAAATGAAAATTAGTAAGATCATTAGTTTATCATTAGTAAAATCTAAAAAAAATTAAGAAATTTAAAAAAATATTTAAAAAATAGTAAATTGTTATTTTTTAATAAAAATAAGAAATAGTTAAAAGTAGTAAAAATTGTTAAAAAGTAATCTCTGCATTGAAGAATAAAAATAGAAAAATAATTTGATTTAAAGAGATTTATAAGAATAAATCCTCTTCAATATCATATTTTTCTAAAATTTCAAGAATTTCCTTCATTTCATCGTTTGAAGGAGCATTTCTTTCTTTTGCGAAAATTAATCTTAAGTCAGCCATGTCTCTTGGCACAATGTCTGCCATACGAACAGCTTGCTTGTGGTCGACATAAGCTTCAAGTTCTTCGATTAATTTTTCAGTATCTTCAAGGGAAAGTTTATTTAGATTAGTTACATGAGCTAAAGTTAAATTTTGTTCATAACTAAGTTCATGTTTTTCTGAAAACTCTTCAAGAATTTCTTTCACTTTAGCTGCAGGTATTGGTTCTGTTTCTAATGTTTTTTTCCCAATCATTGTACTCACTCTTGTAATTTTAAGTGTTCTGGAGTAACGATTAATTCTTTTGCTTTATTACCATCTTTTAATGCAAGTATGTAAGCTTTACCTTTTTTGTCCACTACTTTAGCGGTTTTTCCATGGAATCTGGAATGAGGTTGGCCTTTTTGGATACTTGGGTCGATGATAATGTGTACCATATCACCATTTTCGAATTGTTGAATTCTTCTGGTAATTGGGTTTGCACGACCAGGTCTTACTCTTTTGGTCAATTTTTTTCTACTTCTACTTTTAAATCCTCTGGATCTTTGCATTTTTATACCTCTTTAATATTTAATTAATTGTGTAGTAAAAATATAAAACCCATCATTTTATATCTTTTTAAATAGCTAGTAGCCCAGTACGATATTTAAGTTGAATATCATAGCTTAAGCCCTTCGGTTTAGCTATTCATTGTAAAAGCCAATATATAAGTCTTATTTAGACTTAGCCCTAACCGTAGGTTTAATTGATTAAGACATATCTAAATTTTATATATTGAAAGAAAAAAATATCAAAAATATTATAAAATATCATAAAATTTTAGTGACTGGATTTCAGCAATAATCCAATCTTCTATTTTTGATAGTAATAAACTATATATTTTAAGATATTAATAAAGTTTATGTTTTTTAGGTATTTTATAATATTTTAAAAGATTTCTAAAGTATATTTAAAATTATTTCTAAATTTTTAAAAAATAGCTTTTTTAATTTTAAAATTGGAATTATTTAATTCCAACTTCAATCACATCCAATTCTGCACAGATTGCCTGTGTGCCTAGGACTTCAGTCACGCTAGGATTGGATCTCCCCTCATCACTTGAGATAAGTTCCTTGATATACAGTCCGCCTTCTGTCTTAATGATCATTTCAAAGGTCTTTGAATCAATGAACTTAGCTTCAATGTTTTTCACTTCCTTCTCTCTAATCTTGTCTGCTCTTCTATGGGATACTCTTATTGGAGTTCTTTGTTGAATCATATGAAGTGATTGAAGCTTTTCCAAGTCATCTTCCTTGATGTCATCTTCACATTTGACCAATGCTCTGTAAACCTTATAGGTGTCTGGTGAGGATACTTTGATTTCAGCTTTTCTCTTCCTTTCTGTAAACTTGAGATTCAAGTATTCAGTTTTCCCTTTAGCGACTTCAGCAACCTCTTCAGCAATCCTTTCAAGGTCTATCTTTCTAATCTTAGGCTCCTTGATTTCAAGCACGAATGGCCTTCCAGTGCCTAACATTCTAACGTCAATGTCTTCCCTTCCAGCGCCATGGAACTTGGCTTCATATCCATTTGTGTGCTTTAAGACAGTTTCGGATAGAAGTTCCTCCACTGATTCAGGGTATTGCTTTCCTGTGAAATTGCACTCCTCACAGCCTCTTCCTTTACATTTGGTGCATGGCCACTTTGTTTGAGGTATGCCTCTAACAAGCTTTCTGTATCTTCCTTCAATAAAAATAGGGTTGATTTGAAGTCTGACTTTCACTGGATTTTCAATGTCTTCCTTTAGGATTCTTCTAAAATCAGCCATCACAAGAACATCTTCTCCATCAAAATCAACATTCTGCTTGAGATTTGCTTCAAGCAATTTGCCGATTTCCCTATTGACTTCCTTTTTGATTATCTCTACATTAAAATCAAGGTCATCGCTGATTTCCTGGTCTTTTTCAACTATTTCCTTAGGTAATTTGCAGCCAACAACAAAGGTGTCAAATTCAACTTTGAGTAGCTCTATCTTTTCATTCACCAAATCAAGAACATCATCTTCAATAAAGTTGAAGAGATTATGGCATATTTCGCATTCTTCACCATTGTAAGCATCCAAATTTAGGGATTCTCTAATTCTAATCCCTCTATCCTCATTGCCATCTCCTTCTACGCAATCTGAGAACTTACGTCCAAGGCAATGATTGCAGATATTTCCATTTGTATAATTGATTAATTCTTCAGCCTTATTAAGTATTTCCTGATTCATTAAAATCTCTCTTTAAAAAAATGAATATAAAAAATAAAAGTAGTTTAGTTTGGTGTGTGGAATGTTTATTTCATGAATTGGCCCATGATTCTATTCATGGCTCCTCCACCCATTCCTCTACGTCCAATACCTTTCATTGCTTTTTTAGTATTGTTATAGTATCTTAAAAGTTCCTTTACGCTGTTCTCGTCTACACCAGCACCTCTTGCAATTCTGGTAATGCGGGAAGTCTTGATTATTTTAGGGTTGAGCATTTCCTCTTCAGTCATTGAAGACATGATGATCTTGAACTCATTGATCTTATCTTCAGTCATTTGGCTGGCCTCTTTAGGAATCTTGCCTCCTAAACCAGGGATCATGTTCATGACCTGTTGCATAGGCCCCATGCTGTTCATCATTTCAAACTGGTTTTGCATATCCATAAGTGTGAACTTTCCGCTAAGCATGTTGTTCATGGTTTTGGTAGCTACATCCTCATCAATAACCTCTTCAGCCTTTTCGATAAGGCTTCTGATATCTCCCATACCTAATAATCTTGAAATGAATCTTTCAGGGTCAAATGCTTCAAATTCATCGATTCTTTCACCAGTACCAATGAATTTGATTGGTGCGCCAGTTTCAGCTACTGCAGAGAGAGCTCCTCCCCCCTTAGCAGTACCGTCTAGTTTTGAAATGATTATGGAACCGATATCGGTCGCTTGTGAAAATGCTTTAGCTTGCTCTCCTGCCTGTTGACCTATTGTACCGTCAATAACTAGAATGGATTCATCAGGTTCAATGATCTTATCCAACTTGTTCATTTCCTCAATTAAATCCTCTTCGTTCTTATGTCTACCTGCGGTATCGAAAATAATGATTTTTTGATTTTTAAATTGTTTTAAACCTTTTTCTGCAAGGTCTAATGCATCCTTATTATTAGGGTCTCCATAAAGTTGGATTTGCATATCTTCAGTGAGTTGCTTTAACTGCTCATATGCTGCAGGTCTCCATGTGTCTGTACAAACAACTGCTGGAGAGAAACCTTTTCTTTGCAAGTACTTGCATAATTTACCGATTGTGGTGGTTTTACCACTACCTTGCAATCCTAAGAACAATATTTTGAATGGCTTTTTATTGATTTCAAGCTCTTTTGCTTCACTACCGAGCAAATTAACCATTTCTTCATAGATAATTGTGATTACATGTTCCCTAGGGGTAATTCCTTTTGGTGGCTCTTCATTAAGTGCACGGTCTTCGATTGTTTTGGATAATTTTAATACAAGCTGGATATTTACGTCTGATTGGATTAAAGCTCTTTGAATGTCTTTAACTACTTCCTTTACAACCTTTTTGTCAATAACACTCATTCCAGCCAATTTTTTCATGGTGTTTGTAAGGTTTTCTCCTAAACTTCCTAACATTGACATAATATCTCTCCGATATTTTTTGATAATGGATTAAATAATTATAATTTTTAAATCACTATTCTGTTTCGGTTCTCTAAAACAGAATAATAGATTATCTTATTAACTTTAATGTATAAATTAATATTATATAAAAGTTTATTTATCTTTTATTATAAAATTATTGATATAAATACATAAATTTGATTTTAAGTTTTTTATTTTTTATCATTAATTTAAAATTTGAATTGAATCTTATGTCAAAGATAAATATTTTTGTAGTTGAGGGTTAAAAAATGCTTGAAAAATTAGTAGAATCATTAAGAAAAGCACCAGTTGTTAAGAAAGGAGAGTATGATTATTTCGTTCACGGTATCAGTGACGGAGTGCCTGCAATGGACCCAGCAGTTTTAAAGGAAATTGCTAAAGTGATTGATGAAATTTTAGATTTGTCTAAAATCGATAAGATTGTAGGTGTTGAAGCAATGGGTATTCACATTGCAACTGCATTGTCTTTAGAAACTGGCATTCCATTTATCGTTATTCGTAAAAGACAATACGGATTGCCTGGAGAACATGAAATCGTGAAATCCACTGGTTACGCAACTTCCAAATTATACATCAACGACTTGAATGAGGGAGATAATATCCTTTTAGTGGATGATGTAGTAAGTACAGGAGGAACTCTTACTGCTGTAATCAATGAATTGAAAGGCATTGGTGTAAACTTAGTTGACACTGTTGTTGTTGTGGAAAAAGGTGAAGGTAAAGGTGTTGTTGAAGAAGCTACCGGTGAAGACATCAAGACTCTTGTAAAATTGGATGTTGTTGATGGAAAAGTTGTAGCTGATTCATTGATATAAATTTGCTAAGCTTTAATTGTTAGTCGAAATGGCTAACTTTTTACTTTTTATTCATTTATTCTATTTTTAAGATAAGTCTTAGGGTTTTGGTTCTCAGATTTATCTTGTTTTTTTAAATTATTTTTCATTGTTAGTTGATAAAATGGCATTATATGATATGGAGCTTAAAAGGGTTATAAAGAAAATAAACTCTTTGAATGTTAGGAATGTAGGATTGCAGTTTCCAGAAGGGCTTAAGATGCAGGCTGTAGCTCTTGCAAGGGAAATCGAAAAGCAAACTGATGCCACTGTAATTGTATCAGCAGATCCTTGCTTTGGAGCTTGTGATGTTTCAGACAGAAAGATGAATGGAATTGTGGATTTCATTGTTCATTATGGGCATACTCCTCTTCCGCTCAGATACAGCATCCCTACAATGTTTATAGAAGCTAAAGCCAATGTTAAAATCAAGGATTACCTTGAAGAGGCATTGGAGCAATTGGAGGGCTATTCCAAAATAGCTATTGCAACAACTGCACAGCACTTGCATTTGCTTGATGAGATAGTGGACTTTTTAGAGGATAATGGCAAGGAAGTTGTTATTGGCTCTTCAAGAAGCACAAGAAAAGGTCAGGTTTTAGGTTGCAATTTCGCTTCTGTAAAGAACTTGGGAGCAGATGTTTACCTATTCATTGGCAGCGGCAATTTCCATCCTTTAGGAATCTATCTATTCACAAAAGCTCCAGTTTTAGCTATTGATCCTTATAGCGGTGACATTCGTGAAATGAGTGCCTATGCAGACAGGATATTGAGAATAAGATTTGCAAGAATCGTGAAGGCACGGGAAGTTACAAAATGGGGAATTATAGTTTCTTCTAAAGAAGGCCAATACAGGATGAAATTGGCTAAGGAAATTAAGAAACTTCTTGAGGATGAAGGAATGGAGGCCTATATACTTCTCATGGATCATGTAAATCCTGATGTATTGCTACCATATATGGAACTTGAAGGATTTGTTGTAACTGCATGTCCTAGAATAGCTATTGATGATTCTCAAATGTATAAAAAGCCGGTTATAACTCCAAAAGAGTTAGAGATTGTCTTAAACAAAAGGGAATGGGAAAAGTATCAATTGGATGAAATATTGTTTGAAGATAGATATTACCAATAGTTTGAGATTTTATTCTATTTTTATATGTTCTATATTCCATTTTGCAATTTCTATTTTCTATTTGCTATTTTCAATTTTCTCTTTTTATTTTTCAATTTTCTATTTTTTTATTTTTTAAAATATTTTTTCAGATAATGCCCTGCTTATTTGTTTTATAATTTTAAAACTATTTCTAAAAACCGAATTTTTTATATATTACTAAAAAACATAAATAATTTACATATAAATAATTGATAATTTTATGGATGAAAATTTATATCAAATTTAATTTCATAATTTAATAAATCTTATAAATGGAATTATGGGATTTATTATGGATTGATTATCCTAATTCTATAAACGGAGTTATGGGATTATTCGGATGATTGTCCTATTTTATAAACGGAATTATAAAATGTTGAAATTGGCGTAATTGCCTATTGGTGAACATGGCAAAATTGCCTGTTATGAGGTGTTTAGATGAAAATGGAATCTGGAGATTTTGTAATGCCTGGTGACTTTTTAAGTGTAAGTGAACAGTTTTTACCAGGTCAAGGAGCATACGAAGATGATGGTAGCGTAAAATCTGGTGTTCCTGGAAATGTATTGATTGATGAAGATGAAAAGGAAATCTCTGTAATATCAAAATCTGGTGGTCCAAACCTATTGAAAGTTGGAGATATTGTATATGGTGAAGTAAAAGATGTACGTGGCCAAAGAGCTTTAATAACTATTTATGCTAAGAAGGGAACCAAACGTGAATTGGCTCTTCCTTATTTGGCAGCTATTCACATCTCTCAAGTAACCCCAGGTTATATTGATAAGCTTACAGATGCTTTTAGAATTGGAGATTTAATTGAAGCTAAAGTAGTTAAAATCATGGGAGATAACCTTGATTTAAACACAGAAGACATTACTTCTGGTGTTGTAAAGGCTATGTGTACCAGATGCAGAACCTTTATGGATCCTTGCAATGAATCTGAAGTATACTGTCCTGTATGTGATAGAAAGGAAAAAAGAAAAGTTTCTAAAAATTATGATTATTAATTTTTATAATTAACTTGCATCCAAATTGTAAATTTTATTGTTGAAGTCATTTAACTTTGAAGGAAAAGATAACATGGAAATTGAAGTTGTAAAAGATACCAAATTAGAACTCGAAATGATTATTCACGGAGAAAACCACTCTCTTTGTAATGTTTTAAGAAAATATCTCATGGAAGATAATGATGTAGAATATGCGGTTTATGGTATTGACCACCCTCTTACCGGTGAACCTATCATGACCATTAAAACTAAAAGAACAAAAAGGCCAAGAGATTCTCTTTTAAGAGCAGCTCAAAGATTAAAAGAAGAAACTGCTGAATTTAAAGAATTGCTTGAAGGAATTTAAGTTTAATTCTCTCTTCTTTTTTATTTTTTTATTTTTTAGTTTTAATAATCTTTTTTTATTATTTTCTTATCATTTTTAAATTATTTTTTAGGTTTTGTTTTAAATTCGATGTATTATTGATTTATTTATTATTTTTTATTATTTTTATGTGGGGTGAGAGTATTAAATATAAGATTCCATCATTGACTGTTGATATTTTTATTTATAATGAAAATCATGAATTCATACTAATCGAAAGGAAAAATGACCCTTTTAAAGGCAGTTGGGCATTGCCAGGTGGTTTTGTTGATTATGGTGAAACAACAGAAAATGCTGCAGTAAGAGAAGCAAAGGAAGAAACTTCCATTGATATTGAATCTGTTGAATTATTCGGTGTATATTCCGAGCCGGACCGTGACCCAAGAAGGCATACGGTTTCTATAGTTTATTTGGCTCATGGAAATTTTGATGATGCAAAGGCAGATGATGATGCTAATGATATCGGTGTATTTTCATTTGATGTTTTGAAGGAAAAAGAACTTGCATTTGACCATGCAAAAATTTTGAGTGAAGTCAAGGAACATTTAGAAAAAACTGACTGATTTTTGAATAAATTTTTTCAAAAAAATAGTAAATTTTTTACTATTTTTCAATCTACTAACAATCTGTTTTTATTATTATTTTTTACTAAATTTTTACAATTTTTCTTAATTTTTAGGCGTTTTTTACCCTATTTTTAAATTAAGTTTAAATACTATGACATAATAATCTTTATTTATAAGTATGTTATATATAAAGTATTTAATCATTTACGAAATTTAAAAAACTTAAATTTTAGAATTTTAATTAAGTTGAATTATTATATGAAAGGTAAATGTTTTCGATTATAATTATTGGAGATTATAATCAGTTTCTAATTGTTTAATTTTAATTTAAAATTTTTTAATTTCTGTTTTTAAAGAGTAGTATCTTAAATATTGGAGGTAAATAATGGAATTTTGTCCAAAATGTGGTGGCATGATTCTCCCTCAAGAAGTAGGGGATGAAGATGACAAAAAGATTGTATTAAAATGTTCCACCTGCGGCTATGATTCATCTGAAGTGGATAAAGCTGAATATTCAATAGAAAAGAAAGTAGAATCCAAAGAAACTGTTATAATGAGAGGAGATGAAAGCGGTTTACGTTCTACTGTAAGAGAAATTTGTCCTAAATGTGGACATGATCGTGCTTCCTACGAATTGCTACAAACCCGTAGTGCTGATGAAGCGCCAACTCGTTTCTTCACTTGTGAAAAATGTGGTCATAAATGGAGAGGATATGATTAATTAATTTTAATCATTTTTTTGCATTGCTTTGATGCAATGCTTTTAATCTAATATTTTAGTTTTAAATTAATATTTATATTTATTATTCATTTAATCGTATTTATAGCGATTTTACTAAGGGTATTATGGTGTGTTAATTATTGATGAGTGAGTATTCTTAGTATTTTTAAGTAAGGAGATAAAATGACTAATTCAAAAAATAGTAATTTGGAAGACGTTTCTAAGGGAAACGATGAATCAGCTCCCAGAGCTAACGATTCCGCTTCTAATAAAAAAACTAGATTCAATAAATCCAAATCTATCTCTGAGGTTTTCAAGGAATTGGAATTTGAAGATGATGAATCTTATGAAGTTTCTAATGACTATGAAGATGATGTAGATGAGATCATTCCTATTCATAATGAATATGAGGATTTAGAAGAATCTGATGCTTTCGATGATGAATCTATTGAAGGAGGAGTTATCATTAATCCTAATGTAGATGATTCAATTGAAGCAAATGTTATTGAATCAACTGGGAATGTTGATTTAAAAGAAAATACTGATTCTATTGATGATGAAGCTAGTGATGAGTCTAGCGAATCATTTGATAGTGATGAAGAGATTGATTATGAAGATTCATTTATCGATGTAAAAGATAGTGATGTTGCGTTAGCAGATGAAGATGTAGAAGAAAAAATTGGCAAATCTTCTGCTCAAGGTGTATTGATAAATAATAAGGAAAAATCTTCTGACTCTAAAAAATCTTTAGATATTTTTGATTCCTCTACAATTTTTACCCTTGTTGGTTTTATTGTAGGTTTGGCAATCCTAATTATTGGAATAACTTATTAGGCTTCAAGTTCTGACAGGGTTGTGGATAATGTTTTATCCGGTGAAACTGCAGGGCTTGCTATTTTCTTGGTAATTATTGGACTTATTATTATTGGATTTTCTTTATTGAAGTTCTTCTCTTCCTCAAAGTCTTCGTTAATTATCGATACGTTCAACAGCATTAAGAGTATTGATTATGACGAAGTAAGCGAGGACGGTATCACTCGTGAAGACTTTGATGCTATTTTTAGCGTTTTAAAGAGAAAAAAAGATTCTAATTTTTCCGATAACGGCGATAATGACAAATCTGTTGATTCCCCTAAAGATTTATTTGAGAAAGACAAGGAAGAAGAACTTTCTGATGATGATATCAATTCTTTATATTCTGATTCAAATCTAACATCTCAAAAAAATCAATCTTCTTTTAAAGAGCATGAAAATGCCAATTCAACAGAACTTTCAGATGATGAAACTGATGATGACTCTGATGAGATCATTCCTATTCATTCAAGATTAAACAAAGAAGCTGATGAATCCAATTTGGAGGATAAGTATTCCAAATACGATTTTGAAGATGATGAGGATGAATATGATTCAGTTGTTGAGATTTCTGAGGATGTTCCTGAAGAAATTCCTGAAGATGACTCTGATTTAGTTGAAGAAGATGAATTGATTGTTGATGAGGATATTGAAGAGCCTATAGCTGAACCTGTGGATGAGCCTGTAGAGGAAGTTATTGAAGAGCAGTATCTTGAAGAGGGCATCGTCGAAGATGTTGATTCCAATTTAGAGGCTGAAAAGATGGATGGTTTAGAAGAAAAATATTCCAAATACGATTTTGAAGATGATTCTGATGAGACCTTTGAAGAATCTAAAAGTTCTAAACCTCAATTCAAAAAGTCTGTTGACTTGTCAAAGTTTGATGGCGATTCCTTAAGTGAAGAGGGATTGGCTGAAAAGGAAAGGAAAGCTCAAGAATTGGAAGAGAAAAAAAGAAGAATCATTGAAGGAACCAATTTTGATAATAGTTTAAGAAAACATTAATTTTTCTTAAATTTATTTTTTCTTTATTTTCGTAAAATCATATCATCTATTTTTTATTCACTTAGCTTATATGCTCGTTTTTTTCACACTTTTTTTAATATTTTTCAATATTTTTTTCATTTTTTCATATAAAAATTTTTAAAAAATTTTCACTTTTGATTAGATTTATAAATGATTAGATACTTATATAATATTATAATAAAATAATATGATTTTATTAAATTTCAAGAATTTAAAAAATTAAATTATGCATTATTTTAATAAATTTTTTATAAATAAAATATGGCTCAATTTAGCTATTTTGATTTATAAAATAAATAATCAATGCTTAAAATTAAATCAAGAGTTGATTTTTAATGTTTAAAGCAGAGTTAAGTGATTCTAGTATTTTAAAAACCAGTTTTGATGCTATTTCATCTATTGTTGATGAAGTACAAATCCAAACTGACAGTGAAGGTTTTCGTTTAGATGCCTTAGACCGTAGTCATATTACTTTTGTTCATCTAGAACTTAAATCCAGTTTATTTGATGAGTTCATTTGTGATGAACCGGAAAAGATCAATATTGACACAGATGAGTTAATGAAAGTATTAAAACGTTCTAAATCTAATGACCGTGTCTTAATGTCATTAGATGAAGGAAATCTTATTCTCACTTTTGTTGGTGAAGCTACAAGAACTTTCAAGATCAGATTGATTGATATAGAATATGATTCTCCTGCACCTCCTTCATTGGATTATCCAACTGAATTTGAGATTCCTTTCACACTTTTAAAAGACTCAATTCAAGATATGGATATTTTCTCTGATAAAATCACTTTAATGGTAGATCAAGAAAACTTCTATGCATCTGCTGAAGGTGAGTTTGGAGATGCAAACATTGAATATTTACATGGTGAAAAAATAGACACTAAAGCCAAATCCATTTTCTCTTTAGAAAAAATCAGAGAAATGCTTAAAGCAGACAAATTCTCTGAAATCGCTACTATCTCTCTTGGAAATGACATGCCATTGACCTTAAGTCTTAAAATGGTATCCGAAGATGGGGAACTCAGTTTCTTGCTTGCTCCAAGAATAGAATCTGAAGACTAATTGAGAAGATTTAAGCTTTTTTAAAGTCAATAAATTAATTTATTCTTAAATTAATTTATTTTATTTATTTTTTATAGCTTTAAAGCTATTTACACCATTTAAATTTTTTATACATTATAACTTTATTAAAAACGATCAGTATTAACCAAATCAATATTAAATCAGTATTAATTAAATAAGTATTAACTTAAATCAGTATTAACTAAATTTTTAGTTTCTTAAGTTTTGGCGACTTTATTTCAAATTTATGATTCTTATGCAAGGCGACTTTTTTCAAGTATTACGCAGAGTTCAAAAGGAAGAACGTAACAAATCATCTCTAGCTAGAGTGGATAATAATTTTTATAAGCAGTTACGTGATTACATTAAAGATCTAGAACGTTCTGTAGCTAACGATCCTTTTGGAAATGAGCAATTGTTGCTCAATAATGCTCAAAGAATTGCTACTGAAATCTGTGAGCTTAGGGAATCTAAAATTACTAAAGCAGCCAATAACAATATCTACAGATCTTTTCTTTTGTTCAAGAAGGACAATCCTCAATTTGATCTCTTGGATACAACTCCTTTGAATCTTACAGATGAAGAGGAAACATTGTATTTCTCATTGATGGATGCTCTTAAAAATCACAGATATAGAATTTCCTTAGATGAATATACTGAAGAAGCTATTGAAGGAAATTATGAAGATGATGAAGACTACGATGAGGATTTCGATGAGGATGAGGAAAGCTCTTTTGTAGAGGATTCCTACGAATCCGGCAGTTCTGTTGAAGAGGAAAGTGATGTTTCCGATGATATGGAAGATGAGATTTCTGATGCTCTTGGCGAGTCTGATGAAGTTTTAAATAGGTTAAATCAAATCAAGAATGCAAAGGTAATCACTGATGAAACTTATGAAAACATTGATAAGCAAGTAGCTAATCAAATGTATCCTGGCCAAGGTAATGCAGAAACTGATCAAGAGCTTGAAGAGGAAGCTGAAGAAGTGGAAGTTGCAGAAGTGGGAGAAGAACAAGAAGAAACTTCAGTTCTTAGCCAAGAGTCTCAAGAAACTAAAGAAATTCAATCCAATGGGGAAGAAGACATTAAAAATGAGACTTCTGTTTCCACTAATCCAGAGGACTTTTACAAAAATCCAGACAGTCAGTTTGTGGATTTGGACAAATTGGAACCTAATTATGATGATGACTATTATAATTCAATAGCTGCAGGATCCAATTATGCTGCTCCAAGTGAAGATGACTTCAATCTTATTTTTGCAAAACCTAAAAAGCCTAAGGACGAATCTGCGAAATCAGATTTAGGATTTTCATCTGGTCTTGATGTCAAGGAAAAGAAGATTAGTCGTACTGATGGTTTTAATAAAGCTATTGATGATAATAATGATGGTTCTAAAAAGGATAATGCTCCTAAAAAACCAGTTGATAAGACAAGAGGAGGATTATTTGCTAGAGATGAAATAGAGAATGCAACTGTTGTCATTAGTGAGGATGTCGGTGAGATGGTAGGCATTGATGGAAAGGTTTATGGTCCTTTCTTAGCGAATGATGTTGTTATCTTGCCTAATATAACTGCTCAAATTCTCATTGGCAACAATAAGGCAAGTTTAGTGAAATATTAAATTCTATTTCTATTTTCTTAAACTCACTATTTTTATATAAAAATTATATAAACATTACAAAGGTTTATATATAGATAATAATCATATATAATTAATGTATCTATAATAATATGATATTTTCTTATTTTAAAATATTTTTTTAATTATTAGATTCCAAGATTTACAGTTTGTTAAATCTTTTTTTATAGTTTTTAAACTTTCAATTTAGTTTATCCTATGAATGAATAGGGACTATAATGTTCAATCTATTAGAAATGTTAAGTAAAAATATTTTTATAAGATGTGTAGATGCTCTCATGCTCGTAGGAAACTGAAAGATGTTCTTATTAGTATGTTATAATTTATCCTCATGCTAAATGGAAACCTAAACAGTTCCAAGTGGTTTGTTGTAATTATTTATTATATAATCTGTTAATTAAGTTCTAAAAGTCTTTTAACAGAGAAATCAATTAAAGGTGAAAAATATGAAAATGCCTAAAGAAAAAAGAACTTACTGTCCACATTGTAAAAAACACACTATGCATGAAGTGCATACTTCCAAAAAGAGAAAAGCTAGTGAATTAAAATGGGGACAAAGACAATTCAGAAGAGTTACTGCAGGGTACAGAGGTTATCCAAGACCATTACCAGGTGGTAACAAGCCGGTTAAAAAATTAGATTTAAGATACAAATGTAAAGAATGTGGAAAATCCCACATCAGAAAATCTTTCAGAGTAGGAAAACCTGAATGGGTATCTAACTAGGTGATTTGTATGGCAAGTAATGGAAGAGGAAACTTTTTAAGAGTTAAATGTTTAGATTGTGATAACGAACAAATCATTTTCGATCGTGCAGCTTCTGATGTAAAATGTATCATCTGCGGTAAAACTATTGTAAAATCCCGTGGTGGAAAAGCTAAAATCATGGCTCACATCGATGAAGTTTTACAATAAGCTTAAAATTATTAATAGCCAATTACTATCAAAACACGCTATTTTAGCCGAATATGTAATTGGTTGTTATGTGATCTTAGAATAAAGATTGGTTATAATGATTATTTTAATTATTCTTAACCATATCTTAACTGTTTTTATTTCGGTGTTTTAATTGGTAAGAAAAAGTCAAGAATGGCCAGATGAAGGACATCATATTGTAGGAACTGTCTACAAAGTTGTTAACTATGGTGCATTTGCTAACTTGGAAGAATACGCAGGTAAGGAAGCTTTCATTCATATTTCTGAAGTTTCTTCTGGTTGGGTAAAGAATATTCGAGATCATGTAAGAGAAAATCAAAAGATTGTTGCTCGTGTTTTAAGAGTTAATCCTAAAAAAGGTCATGTAGATGCTTCTTTAAAAAGAATCAGAGAAGACCAAAGGACTAAAAAGATCCAACAATGGAAAATTGAACAAAAAGCTGAAAAATTCTTGGAATTAGCTGCTAAATCTTTAGATAAGGACTTGGATACCGCTTACGATGAAGTGGGATATGAGCTTATGGATATCTTTGGAGATATCTATGGTGCATTTGAAAGCGCTTCTGAAGAAGGGGCAGAAACTCTTACTGAAGAGGGAATTAGCCAAGAGTGGGCTGATGCCATAACTGAAGTTGCTGAGAAGAACATTCAACCTCCTGAAGTTCACATCTCAGGTTATGTAGATATTAAAAACTACAACCCCGATGGTGTAGAGGTTATTAAGAAAGCACTTATGGCAGCAGAAGCTGAAAACATTGAAGTTCAATGTGTTGGAGCTCCTCGTTACAGAATCACTGTAACTTCTACTGATTATTTGGTTGCTGAAAAGCAATTGAAGGAAGCAGCAGAAAAAGCAATTTCTATTGTAGAAGATGCAGATGGAACTGGAGAATTCTTACGTGAAATTGAAAATTAATTAGTGAATCAGATGAAAATGAAAATGAAGAAGTGTCCTGTTTGTAATATTTACACACTTAAATCCCAATGTCCTAATTGCGGTGGTGAACTTAAAGTGATTTATCCGCCTAAATTTTCCGTTGAGGATAAGTATGGTAAATATCGTAGACAATTAAAGAAAGAGATGCTTAATAATGAATAAAAAGTTTTTGATTAGCAAGTTATTGTTAGTTTAAAAACCATTATTCTATTTTTTTATTTTTCTATTTTTATGGATTTTACGATTACTATTATTTGGTTTACAATTATTGATTTACAATTATTTGATTTGCGATTATTGATTATATATAAAATGTTCTTAAAGGTGATCTTATGAGAACAACTCAATTTAAAGTATTAGAAGAAGTTAGTTTAAACAATCCTATATTTATTGAAGCACTTCCTGGAATCGGTCATGTAGGAAAATTAGCAATTGATCATGTTATTGATGAACTTGATGCTACTAAATTTGTAGAAATCTATTCTCCTTACTTCCCTCCACAAGTTCTTGTTGGTGAAGGGGGAATTGTAGAGGATATGACAAATGAAATGTATTACTTGAAGTCTGCTGGTGCAGATGAAAGAGATTTCATATTTTTAGTAGGTAACTGTCAAGCTTTAGCACCTGAAGGTCAATACGAACTCTGTGGTTCTATCCTTGACTTCGTTGAATCAAAAGGGGCTAAAGAGTTTTACACTTTAGGTGGTCTTGCTACTGGTCAACCTATTGAAGGTACAGATGGTCGTGTTTTAGGTGCTGCTACTGATGAAGAGCGTATTGAAATGCTTAAGGAAGCAGATGTTGAAATCAGATCTGCAGATGGTGGTATCGTTGGTGCTTCTGGTTTATTCTTAGGTTTAGGTAGACTCAGAGGAATGAAAGGGGCTTGCTTAATGGGTAAAACTCCGGGTTATTTCATTGATGCTGAAGCGGCTGAAGCTATTTTGCAAAAATTAGCTATTCTTGTAAAACTCGAAGTAAGTACTGAAGAGTTAGAAGCAAAAGCTGAAGAAATCCGTGAAATGATTAGCCAAGCTCAACAAATGGAGCAAGAAATGCTTCAAAGGGCTATGGGTCAACAAGCACCACAACAAACTCAAGATGACCTCAGATACATAGGTTAATTAAACTTTTAAATTTTAAAACGATAGCTTTTTAGCTATTTTCTTTTTTTATTTTTTTCAATTTTATTCTACTATTTTTTCAAATTTTAAAATTCATATGCTATTTTTTAAATAATTTTTTATACTTTGTAAAATAGATATAATAAAGTATTATAATAATATAAGTTTATTTAAAAAACAAATAAACTAATTTTAATCTTTTAAAAATTACAAAAATCAAATAAAAATTAATTAGATTTACATTTTATAATAATTAGGAATGATATTATGCTTCAAATTGCAGTTACAGGTAAACCGAATGTAGGAAAATCCTCATTTTTTAATTCAGCTACTGCATCTCAAGTGGAAATGGCTAATTATCCATTTACAACCATAGATGCTAACAAGGCTGTTGCTCATGTTATCAGTGAATGCCCATGTAAGGAAATGAATGTCACTTGCAACCCACACAACTCCCAATGCATTGATGGGACAAGATTGATTCCAATAGAATTGATTGATGTGGCAGGGCTTGTTCCAGGAGCTCACGAAGGTAAAGGACTCGGAAACAAGTTCTTGGATGACTTGATGCAAGCTAAAGTATTCATTCATGTGATTGACGCTTCAGGTTCTACAGATGCCGAAGGAAACCCAGTTGATCCAGGTTCACATGACCCATTGGAAGACATTGAGTTTTTAGAGCATGAAATCGTCATGTGGATGTATGGAATCGTTAGCAAGAATTGGGTAAGACTTATCCGTAAGGTTGAAGCTGAACACTTGGACTTTTCCAAAGTCATTTTTGAGCAATTATCTGGTACTGGTATTTTAATTGAAGATGTGATTGAAGCTTTAAGAACTGTAAATCCTAATTACGGCAAATGGGAAGATGAAGACTTGATTGAATTTGTACGCAATCTCTTGAATATTGCAAAACCTTCCCTTGTAATTGCAAATAAGGCAGATTTGCCTGGAGCGCGTGAAAACATTGAAAGAATGCAAGAGAAGTATCCTCGTGTAATCCCAACATCTGCTGAATCTGAACTTGCACTTATGAATGCTACAAGAGCAGGATTGATTTCATACATTTCTGGAGACAGCAGTTTTGAAATCCTTGAAAAGGACAAATTAAACGCTAACCAAATCAAGGCATTGGAATACATTCAAACCAATATCCTTGATGTTTATGGAAGCACAGGCATTCAAGAGGCATTGAACACTGCAGTCTTTGATCTTTTAGACATGATTGTTGTCTATCCAGTAGGAGATGAGCATAAGCTTACAGATCAAAAAGGAAATGTGCTCCCAGATGCTTTCTTGGTTCCTAAAGGTTCAACTCCTCGTGAATTTGCATATATCATTCACACAGATATCGGTGATAAGTTCATGCATGCAGTAGATGCAAGAAAAAGCATGAGAATTGCAAGTGATTACGAACTCCAAGATAGAGATATCATTAAGATTGTGACACACTAAGGTGATAAAATGATGCATCCACGTCCAAGTCCAATAGCAGCTTCTTTATACACTTTAAGAGATTTAAATGCAGATGTAATTGTTATGCATGGGCCACATGGCTGTTGCTTTAGAACAGGAAGGCTCCTTGAAAGTGATGGTGTTAGAGTTGTTACAACAGCTATGGCTGAAAATGATTTTATCTTAGGTGCAGGCGAAAAGCTTCAGGAAACCTTGCAAGAGGCTTATGATACATTCAATCCAAAATTAATGGGTATTGTAGGAACTTGTGCAAGTATGATCATTGGTGAAGACTTAAAAGAGCCAATTGAAAACCTTGGCCTTGATTGTGTTATCTTGCCAGTGGAATCACACGGTGGTTTCGGTGAAGGAGACAATACCGAAGGAGCTATTGCAGTGCTTAACGCTGCTGTGGAATATGGCGTAATTCCTCAAGAGGAAGCTGATCGTCAAAATGAAATGCTAAGGCTTGCAACACATGTTGAAAAGACTCGTGGAATGGCACAAGGAAAATACATCAAGCCTAATTTTGGAGATAGCAAGGAAAAGGTAGCAAAGATTATTGTTAAAGCGATTCAAGAAGGTAAAAAGGTAGCATTTGTATTGAATGCCAAAAAGGAAACCTCCTATCTCTTTGCAGACATTCTAAATTGCGATTTCTCCCCACTTGTTGAGGGAGCAGAATCTAATAAGGATATAGAAAATCTTCATTTCATTGCTAATTTGGATGAAAATATTGGTCTTCCAAGAATCAGACAGCATGCAGTAAATATTACCAAAGAATTAAGCGAAACTGGTATTGATATTGAATGCATTACTGGTGGTTTAGATGAATATCCAATCACTCCAAGAAAGGCAGAGGAATATCTTAAGGAAATCAAGCCGGACCTTGTGATTGTTGCAGGTGTTCCACATGCATTGTATGTTGAAGAGCTCGACTGTGAAACCATTGCTGTTACAGATGGTCCAAGACTTGTTCAACCGCTTAATGAATTAGGGTACTCACATGTCATTGCTGAATTAGATGCTCATTCTAAGACATTAGGTGTAGATGAGATTGTGGATTCAGACTTTGGTATGATGATACGTTCAGTTATTGAATGGGAGCTTGAATAAAATTAATATTTATTTAATTAACTATCATTTTAATTAATCGTTATTTTAATTTAAATAATGGAATAATTTTTTCAAAAAATAGTTTAATAAATTTAACTTAAAAATTGATTAAATTTCAAATTTTGCAGGTAATTTTATGATTACAATAATTGATTATAAAAGTGGAAATCTCAGAAGCATTTCCAATAGTTTTAAGAAGATCGGTGTTGAAGCCATCATCACAAGCGATCCAACTGAGATTGCAAATGCTAAACATCTTGTTCTTCCAGGGGTAGGTGCTTTTGGAACAGCTATGGAAAACATCGAGCCTTTTAAAGATGTGATTTTCGAGCATATCGATGATGGAAAGCCATTTTTAGGTATTTGCTTAGGTCTTCAAGTGCTTTTATCCTCAAGTGAAGAATCTCCAGGCGTAAAAGGGCTTGACATTTTCAAAGGGCATGTCGCTAAGATTCCAGAAGGAAGAAAGATTCCTCATATGGGATGGAATCAATTAAAGCAAGTTAAAGAATGCCCTATCTTAGATGGTGTAGATGGCAAGGACTTTTATTTTGTACACTCATATCATGCGGTGCTTGATGATGAGAGCAATTTGTCTGCTGTTGTTGATTATGGCATTGATTTAACTGCTGCAGTATCAAATGATAATGTATTTGCAACCCAATTCCACCCAGAAAAAAGTGGAGTTCCAGGATTGAAGATACTTAAGAACTTTGTTAGTTTAGAATAATAATTATTCTACTTTCTTTTTTTAAATAATCCTATTTTCTCATATTTTTTCATATTTTTTCATTTTTTTATTATTAGTTAAGAACTCTTTTTAATTTTTTAAATTTTTTAGTAAATTATTTAAATAACCCTATACATATTATCCTTGGGGGAGATATTATGGGAAAATTTAAATTCTTAATTATTCTAATTTTAGCTCTATTTTTAGTATGTGGAATTGTTATGGTTGTAGATGCACCTAGCTCTTTTGATGATTCAGTAAGTCTTATACCTACTTCCGATTCAAGTGTAGATGCAGACTCATCCAACTGTGAAAATGGTGTTTGTTTAGTTGATTCCAATAAAACTGAAGAAAATTCCAAGAATGCAGATAAAGGCAGTAAAGCGGATAAGATGAATTATGATTCAAAATATTATGAAGGATCTTACATTGATGGATTGTATTTCTGCAATGATTTGAAGCAAGCATTCAAGGACGCTAAGGCACATAATAGGAATGTAATGATTGTATTTGATGGAGCAGCATGCATCTATTGTGATTATCTAAAGGAGGATACCTTATCAGATTCTGCGGTTCAAAAGGAAATAAATGATAATTACATTATATTGATTACACAAACAAGTGAAAGTCCAGAGTTAACATCTCAATTAAATATTTATGGAACTCCTACAACTGTTATTTTAGATGAAGATGGAAATGAACTAGGCAGAATTGATGGGTATGAAACTCCAGAGGAATATTTGCCTCACTTGAAAGAGATCAGTGGAAACTAATAGTGTTTAATGGGAGTTTTTAAGATGGAGATAATGCCGATTATTTCATTTTTCACAGGAGTGATTTCAATATTATCTCCTTGCATCATACCCACTATACCGATAATTGTGGGATTTAGCTTAAAGACCAAATCAAAAGCGGAAATATTGTCTTTTATCTTTGGATTATTTAGCATTTTCACAATAATCATCTTTTTAACAGGGTTCTTTACAGCTATTCTCTATAGGTATATCATTTATGTAAGGGTCATTGCTGCAGTTGTCTTATTGATTATGGGAATATTGATGTATTTTGATTATAACTTGTCCTTTAAGTCGATTGGTGCTAGAAGTGGTGGAGGCATAGTCAATTCATTTATTTTAGGATTCTTGACTTCAATCGCTTGGGCAGATTGCTATAGTGCATACCTTATTTCTCTTATAACATTGCTTGTAAGTTCAAATAGTCCATTATATGCAGTTGTAAATATACTTATTTATGTTTTAGGATTTGCTTTGACTCTCTTGGCATTATGTTTAGCGATTTCAAGAATAGATTTGGAGAAATTGATTTCAAAGACAAGTCATATCCCTAAAATATTTGCGATTTTGATTATTATTGGAGCATTTTACTTGTTCTATACTTCAATACAAGTATTTTTATAATTTTTTACTTTTTTCTATTTTTATTTTTTCTCTCTTTTTACTCTTTATTTATTTAATTTTAAACTTAAAAATCAAATCTTATATAATTAATAAAACAAATATAATTACATAAAGATTATAAAATTATTAAATTTTTTTATCATTTTTAAATAATTTTAATAATTAAATAATTTTAACATAATTCTAAGATTTTAAGTGGAGATTGAAATGATTTACTCAAAAGAAATTGAAAATATGTGTCCTGTTCATAAGGGAGCAGACCATGGTCCTGCACCAATTCCTGAAGAAGGCCAATGGGTAAAATCCAAGGAAATAAGTGACATTTCCGGACTCACTCACGGTATCGGATGGTGTGCACCTCAACAAGGATGCTGCAAATTAACCTTAAATGTTAAGGAAGGAATCATCGAAGAGGCATTGGTTGAAACTCTCGGATGCTCCGGTATGACTCATTCCGCAGCTATGGCTGGTGAAATTCTTGTTGGAAAGACAATACTTGAAGCATTGAATACAGACCTTGTATGTGATGCAATCAACACAGCTATGCGTGAATTATTCTTGCAAATTGTTTATGGTAGAACCCAATCTGCATTTTCAGAAGGGGGCCTTCCTATTGGAGCTGGCCTTGAAGACTTAGGTAAAGGTCACAGATCTCAAGTTGGTACAATTTATTCAACTAAAGTGAAAGGACCAAGATATTTGGAACTTACTGAAGGTTATATCACTGAAATCGGTCTTGATGAGGATGATGAGATCATTGGATACAAATACATCAATATGGGTGTAATGCTTGACTTAATCAAAGATGGTGTAGATCCAATGGAAGCTATTGAAAAGGCAAGCGGTCAATACGGCAGATTTGAAGATGCTGTTAAAAAGATTGACCCAAGGAAGGAATAGGAGGAATAATAATGAGTTTATTTGAAAGTTATGAAAGAAGAATAGATCAAATTGTTCCTGTACTTGAAAGATACGGCATTAAAGACCTTGAAGAAGCTAAATCTATCTGTAATGAAAAGGGATTCAATCCATATGATATTGTAAAGTCTGTTCAACCTATTTGTTTTGAAAACGCTTGTTGGGCATACACTTTAGGTGCAGCAATTGCAATCAAAAAGGATTGCAAAAAGGCAAGTGATGCTGCAACTGCAATCGGTGAAGCATTACAGGCATTCTGTATTCCAGGAAGTGTAGCTGATGATAGAAAAGTGGGATTAGGTCACGGAAATCTCGCTTCAATGCTTTTAAGTGATGAAACTGAATGTTTTGCATTCCTTGCTGGTCACGAAAGTTTTGCTGCAGCAGAAGGTGCAATCGGTATTGCAAACTCTGCAAACAAGGTTAGAAAAGAGCCTTTAAGAGTTATATTAAATGGTTTAGGAAAAGATGCAGCTTTAATCATCTCAAGAATCAACGGATTCACTTATGTTCAAACTGAATTCGACTACTTCACCGGTGAAGTTAAAGTGGTTAGAGAAAAGGCTTATTCCGATGGTGAAAGAGCTAAAGTCAGATGTTATGGGGCTGACGATGTAAGGGAAGGTGTAGCCATCATGCACCTTGAAGGTGTTGATGTCTCAATCACAGGTAACTCAACTAACCCTACAAGATTCCAACACCCAGTAGCTGGAACCTATAAGAAGGAATGTTTCCTTGAAGGCAAGAAATATTTCTCAGTCGCTTCTGGTGGAGGAACCGGTAGAACCTTGCACCCAGACAATATGGCAGCAGGTCCTGCTTCCTATGGTATGACTGACACTTTAGGAAGAATGCATTCTGATGCTCAATTTGCGGGTTCAAGTTCCGTACCTGCTCACGTGGAAATGATGGGATTAATTGGTATGGGAAATAACCCTATGGTCGGTGCAACTGTAGCAGTTGCAGTGGCTGTAGAAGAGGCTTTAAAATAGTTTAAGTGATATTTAAACTATTATTTTTATTATTTTTTCTTTTTTTTTATTTCACATTTATTTTACTTTTTTCTTTATCTGGGTGTCTTTTTTATCTTAAATTTCATTTCTTTCTTATTCTCCCCCTTTTTTTATCTCAATATTTTATTTTCTTCTTTTTGCATTTTTTTTAACTTAATTGATAAAAACTTATTAATTTGTTTTAATAAAGTAAGTTCATGGGATTATTTTCATTTTTTAAGAAAGATAATGTTGAAGAAAAAAAGAAGGAAAAAGATTTAGCAGAATCTCATATTGAAATCAATAGAGAAAACTGTAAAGCTTGCCAAAGATGCGTTTCAGTCTGTCCAAACAACAGTTTTGTTATTATGGATGGGAAATCATCACTTAAAGAGGATTACATTTGCAGAGACTGTAAGGTATGCGTTGCAGCTTGTCCGAATGAATGTATAAATTTCGTTAATTTCAAATCATAATTTTAATCATATTTTTTAAATTGTTAATTAATATTTTATCTAAATGGTGTAAACATGGATATAGAAGGTTTTGTAAGAGGAAGACTTACTAAAGGTGAAGATGAAGAGGAGCTTAAGTCTATCCTTGCAGAAAGAATAAGAGAATTTAAGGACATTTCAGATGAACATTCATTATTGATGGCTGAAAGTGTCATTGATGAAGTCAAGACCACAATGGAGCTTAACAATACTGAAGATGAATTTCTAAAGGACATCATCACTGTGCCAAAGGCAAATGTTGGCATGGGAAAGATGGGTGTAGGTTCCCGTGGTGCAGGAGACTTCTTTGTACACAGAAAGATTGCACAGATTGTCAAAAGTACAAATGTCCAATCTGTAGTGGATCCAAATGCTCAAGATGATGGAGGAGTGGTTAAGGTTCCTGCTCCTGGAGATGATGTTTATATAACCACTGCAGTTGATGGAATTCACTCAAGACTCAGTGAATATCCATTTTTAGGTGGTTTCCATGTAACAAGAGCTACTTTAAGGGATGTCTGTGTAATGGGAGCAGATCCAGTAGCTATTCTAAGCGATCTTCACTTGGCTGATGATGGGGATATAGGCAAATTATTTGACTATACTGCAGGTGTATGTGCAGTATCTGAGCTCATTGATGTTCCTCTTGTAGCTGGAAGTACTCTACGTGTAGGTGGAGATATGGTCCTTGGTGATAGGTTAGTCAGTTGTGTTGGAAGTGTAGGAGTTTCACAGTACCCTCCAACTGCAAGAAAAGGAGCAACTGAAGGAGATATCATTCTTATGACTGAAGGTGCCGGTGGTGGAACAATCACTACAACTGCACTCTATAACGGTTACTTTGATGTTGTATGGGATACAATGAACATCAGTTTTGTAAAGGCATCCAAGGCATTGTTTGCAGCAGATCTCGTTAAGGACGTTCATGCAATGACTGATGTGACCAATGGAGGTCTTAGAGGAGATGCTCATGAGATTTGTGAAACAACTGGTGTAGGATTGGAGTTCTACCATGACAAGATCAAGTCAACTGTAGCGCCAAATGTATTGAATATGCTTGAAGATTTGGATATTGATCCTCTTGGTGTTTCCACAGACTCTCTAATGCTTGTTGTTCCTCCAGAAATTGCTGAAGATGTTAAAAAGGTTGTTTCTGATGTTGGTGTTTACATTACTGAAATCGGTGAGGTAAACAATAAGGGTTCCCCTATACTCCTTAAGGAAGATGGAACAGAAGAAACTTTGGTTCCACTATTTAGAGAAGCTGCATATACCAAAATCAAGAAATTGGTTGGAGATACAACCCCTGAAGACTTTGAAATCATGAAGGAAAAGGTTCAAAAGGCAGCGGATAATTCCATTAAGAAAAAAGAAAGAGTTATTGATTATATTTTATCAAACAATAAATAATTTATTTCTAAAGATAAAGTTTTTAATTATTTTTTTATTAATTTTTTTATTTTATAGATTTTTATTCTTTAAAATTAAACAGGTGATATAAATGGCAGAAGGTGCGGAAAGAATAGATGAATTCATGAATGAAGCGGGAGTATTTTTCTTAGCAACTGTTGATGGAGACAAACCAAAAAACAGACCTTTAGGTTTTCATCTTCTAAAAGATGGTAAGCTTTACTTTGGAGTAGGAAATCATAAGGATGTCTACAAACAAATGGAAGCAAACCCCTATGTAGAAATTGTAGCTCTTGTAGAGACCGATTTCCTAAGATACTATGGAAAAGCTGTATTTGAAGAAACCTATGATATGGCAGATGCCATAGTTGCAGGAAATGAATTCTTGCAAGGAATCTATAATGATGAAACCGGTTTTAAGTTAGCTATTTTCCACTTGGAAGAAGCTACTGCAGAAATCCGTGATGTAACCGGTAAAATCAACGAATCCTATAATTTCTAATTTAAATTAACTTTTTTATTTTTTTATTTTTCTATTTTCTTTATTTTATCTATTTTTAATATTTTTTAAGTAAAGGCGTGTATTTATGAGTTTGTTTCAAAATTTTAAGGGAATTTTTAAAAAACATGATGAATTGGATTTAGCTAAAGACTTTAAATTGGAATATGAAGCTAAAAATTTGGAAAATATGAAATCAATTGTAGATAAATTTGTTGATCATTATCCTGATTCTTATTATGCTTCCTGCTCTATGGTAATCTATATCATTCTTTTGTATAAAGAAGACCCTTTCAAAGTGCCTCCGAACAGGCTTAATAACTTAAGCATTATGGAGAGAAATATTAAATTCTTCGATACCCTTAGCACCGACTCATTGGATAAGGAAGAGTTGGAACTAAGGCAATGGTATAGGACTGAAGTTCAGAAAAATGTCAAGTTAATGGAATCAGAAGGATTGAGATTTTCTTCTGATTAAAAATCACTTTTTTAAAACTTTAGCTTAAGAACTAAATATCCCCTATTTTTTTTATTTTGCATGTGAAATGTTCATTATTCTATTTTTATTAAACTTTCATAAGATATTTATTCACAAATATATTTAGGTATACCAAAACTTTTATATTCTATTATTTAAAATATTTAATTAGATGTTAAATTTTCTATACCAAAATAAGAAATCTAAACTAAGAAATCTAAACTAAGAAATTATAATTTATAGGTGTAAATATGGGCTTTTTTAAAAATATGGGAAATCCACAAGGCAAATTAGGTAATATTCAGCTGAAATCAATGAATAAGGAACACACACCCGTTTCTCTATGGGGATTGAAACATTTAGATATCTCTCCCGATGACATTATATTGGATGTAGGCTGTGGTGGGGGGATGAACATTAATCGTATGGCTCAAACTGCTAAGAAGGTTTATGGGGTGGATTATAGTATTGAAAGCGTAAATCTTTCTCGTGAGGTAAATAAAGATATGATTATCCAAGGCCGTGTAGAAGTTTTAGAGGGCAATGTTCAAAGATTGCCTTTTGAAGACAATACCTTTGACATTGTAACTGCTTTTGAAACTGTCTATTTCTGGCCAGATATTGAAAAATCATTTGGTGAAGTTAAAAGAGTTCTTAAACCAGGGGGAATGTTTTTAATTGGCTGTGAAACAAATGGTGCAGGATTCTTTATGAGATTATGTGAAGGATTGATGAACATGACAGCTTATACTGATACTGATTTGTGCCAATTTTTAGGAAATAATGATTATAAAGATATAAAAACTTTTTTAAGGGATGGGAAATCCAAAAAAGAGACAATCAAATATGATGGAAAGGAGATTACAATTGGTGATGATTATGATCACTTTTCACTTTCAGACCGATTCGTTCAATGGATGACTATAACCGCTATAAAATAATTCTTTTATTCTTATTTTTCAATTTAATTATTATTTTTTAATTTAAATCAATATTTCAATCTTAAATCAATATTAAAGTCATTTAAATGCTTTAAAAAGCTTTTTATAAGATTAAATCAAATATAATTTTACAATAATTTATGTGATCTTATGTTTAATTTAATCATAGACAATAAGGGATTTGTATCTTTAGCAGATGCAATGCTTTCCATTTTCATACTTTTAATGGTATTGATGGCTTTCAATATGATGAGTGATATTGAAGTTCCTTCTTTAAGTGAAGAAAGCAATGATTTCAAGACAAGCCAAGACATTATGGAAATCATGTCATCAAAAGTGGATGGAAGGGATTACGCTGTCCTAGAGAGAATAACTTATATCTTGTCTGAAAACAATAATTCAATTGCTTCAAAAAGGGAAGTTAAAGCTATTTTGGATGAGTTCTTTATGGTTTATTTTGATGATAGGTATCATTATTCCTTTGTTGAAACCAATCAGTTGAATGGGGATATCTTATCTTCAAATGGAGATTATTCCAGTTCAGACAGAGTAAATGTAGCTATTAGGAACTATGGAAACTATTCCTATAAGTTGTATGTCTTTTGAGCAATTCAATCAATTTAATTCTATCAAATCTTTAATTTCTTCTACCTAAGATTTATATATTTGAATTAACATATTATAATAAGTTAAAAGGTTAAGAGAATTAATCTTTTTCATATTTAAACTATTTTTCATTTGTTCCTGCCCTGGTGGTGTAGCTTGGATAACACGTGGGACTGCGGATCCCATTCCCCGGGTTCAAATCCCGGCCAGGGCATTTTTTATATTTAATAACTGATTTTAACTTTTTTAAGGAATTAATAAATCATTAATTTGGATTATTATTTTTATTTTCGAGGAATGGCTATGCTTAATGCAAATACTTATGTAACAAAGGAAGAAGGTATCGGTGGAACAATAAGAAACAGATGGGAAGACTTTTATGTAGAGGAAATCCCTGAAGTTATTCCAGATGGAGAAGGTCCAAACATTTACATTTGGATTGAAAAATTAGGAAGAACAACGCTTGATGTTTTGCTTGACATTGCAAGAGACCTTCATATTGACAGAAAAAGAATGGGTTTTGCAGGAATGAAGGACAAGAAAGCCATTACTCGCCAATGGATCTGCATAGCAAATATGGATTCTGAAGAGCAGTTCAATCAAGTCAAGGCATTGGAAGGAACCATTCATAACACTGAATTCCTAAAGGTAGTTAGAGGAAGGAAAAAGCTAAGAATGGGCCAATTAAAAGGCAACAAATTTAGAATCCTGGTAAAAGATATTGATGGAATGGACTCCGAAGAAGCTGAAGAAAGAAGATTGGCTATTGAAGATGCAGGTAAAAGAGCAGATGCCATTTTAAAGACCCTTGAGAAAACAGGTGTTCCTAATTATTTCGGTTGGCAAAGATTCGGTAAGCCAAGAACCAACACTCATTTGGTTGGAGAGGCTCTCATTCAAAATGACTTGAAGGAAGCAGTTAGAAGATATATTGGCAATCCTTCCCTAGAAGAAGGTGAAGAAGCTAGAGCAGCTCGTCAAGCTTACGATGATGGAGAATGGGAAAAGTCATTGGAATTGATGCATCCTGGAATGCGTTATGAAAAGATGATGCTTAAGGTCCTCATCAAGGAAGAAAAAAGAGCTATTAGAAAGATTGCTGAAAAGGAAGGAATCGAACTGGAAGAAGTAGACAAATCTCAAGTGGAATTGTCAGATAAGGCTTATAAGAATGCAATTCATGCACTTCCAAAGCCACTTCAAAGAATGTTTGTTCATGCTTACCAATCATTCTTATTCAATGCTGCAGTAAGTGAAAGGGTAGCTATGGGAATGGACAAATACATTGAAGGAGATATCGTTATAGATAAGGAAGAAAGGATAGTTCGAGACAAGACCAATGAAGAGTTTCAGGAAATGGTGTCTTCCTTTGAAATAAACCAGACCTGTCCATTGTATGGTACAAAAGTTCCATTTGCTGGTGGAGAAGTAGGTAAGATGGAAGAGGCTATATTGGACAGTTATGGATTGACAAAAGCTGATTTTGAAGTTCCTAAAATGCCTCGTTTAGGAAGCCATGGTTTAAGAAGAGCTATGAGATTTCAGGTATGGGATGCAAGTGCTAAAGCTGTGGAAGATGGTGTAATGTGCGAGTTTTCCATTGACAAGGGTTCCTATGCAACTGCAGTATTAAGGGAAGTAATGAAAAAGGATGTTTATTAATTCACTACATGATTTGAGAGCAAAACTATTTTTTTTTATTCATGCTTTCAAAGAGGAATATAATGACCTAATAATTGTAATCAAGCAACAGATAATGATTGCAATAGGATATCCAAGTAGTGCTATAATGAATCCAACAATGAATATTGCAAATGGAATGTACAATGCTTCTCTGATATTCAATGCTCTTTTTAAGTATTCTTCGTTTTCCTGATTTATTTCAAGCAAGGATTTTGCCATATAATATAAAATCATGTCAACGATAATAAAATCAAGACCGTATAATACTTGTGGAATAAGCTCATTTGGATGATTTGCAACGAAGATTGTCAAATAAGGAATCAATGAGAATACAAACATCAATAAGATGTTTTCCAAATGATTTTAGTATTGATTCTATCAACATGATTGTAGATTAAATGATGGTATTGCCAAAGGTTAGCACATACTAAAAAACTTATTAAATATGCAAAATAAGAGGTTTTCAAAGCCCAAATTGATGCAAGGGATGCAGTTGCCGGTTGTGGCAATTCCAAAACGAGTACAGTTACAATAATTGCAATGATTGCATCATAAAAGGCTTCGAGCCTACCTGTTTCCATAAAATTTTCTTCAGCCATAATTATAATTTTTTTATTATAACTATTTATATATTTGTAATCTGCTGGTTTTAGCTTTCAATTAAATTTGGCTGAGACCTATTTTTCACCAAAACACCAATATAAGCCAGTGCAGCTGATACGATTATGGCAAGTAATGTTGGACCTAATGGAATTGAATCAAGTCCCACAGTCAATTGATACACGATAAAACCTGCAAACCATGCAAACATATTCCAGTACCAAGTCCTTGCGTTTCCAGTCTCTTCTTTTGAAATGAAGAATGAAACCAAAAGCACTGCAGCCATAGGTGCGAACACTGATGCGATAAGATATAAAAATCCAATGTAATGGTCCATGATTCCTGAAATGGCAAGTACACAACTTAATATGCTCACTACAACTCCAGCTATTCTTGGATTTATCTTATTGACGATAGCTTTTGCAGATTCTCCTGCTGAATTTGCTGCTACAAAGTTGGATGTTACAGTTGAAAGCACTAGGATAATCACTCCTGTAGCTCCAAGACCTGCCATAAGTATTGATTGTGCAATGCTTGTTGTTCCTATTCCAACAATTTGCATACCTAAAATGTACATCCAAAGGCTTGCTATAGTGTATGCAACTGCAGAAATCATAGTTCCATTTATCGGATTTTCAACATCCTTAGTATAGTCTGAAATTACAGGGAGCCATGAGATTGGCATAGCTATAGATATTTCAAAAATGTTCCAAAAGCTCAGTGCTGTGGATTTTGCACTTGTGATTGATGCAATAGGCAATGCATTTGAAATGTCTCCTCCCAATAGCTTAAAGGATAGGATTGCCAGCAATATTGTAAGCACCACCATCATTACAGTGGTTACTTTTGATAAATGGTAAAGTCCAACATAAACCCATATTGCAATGATTAGAGAGAGGATTATGCATGTTAGAGTGAAGGATATAGGTAAATTCAAACCCATCATTGCCGCTGCACCTTGAGCATTCAGCACAGCTACCCATGCTATAAGCTGCATCACATTCAATGAGGAAAAGAATTTGGATCCAAAACTTCCAAAAGTGGATTTGATTGTCTCCATTGCATTCACTCGTAGACGTGCACCGACTAAGCCGGTAAAAAATAGCAATATCCCACCTATAATGTGTCCAAGCACCAATGGAAGCCAAATGGAATCAATTGGAGATGAAGAAGCAAGTTGTATCCCTGCTTCTATTTCTGAAACAGAGACTGCAACCCCAAACCAGATAACTCCATTTGAAAAAAGGCCAGTACGATTTTCCATAGTATTCCACTTTAAAATTAGTTAATTTAAATTGTTTTTAATAGATCATACAGTTCTGGAATTGCTTGTTCAAATTTAACTCCATAGGTATGAGTCTTATCCCCAATTGTTTTTTCAATTGCCTTTTTAGTAAATTCTCCAGCCACTTTTGCTGCAGATGAAGGGGATTTTCCTAACATTACAGATCCTACAAATGATGAAGCAAAGACATCGCCTGTACCATGAGAAACATAATTTACCTTGTCATTATACACCATATCAATGGTATTTTCCTGTTTGTCTAAAACAATCATTCCCATTTCATCATTATCATTTTCGTATCCTTTTAGGATAACATATCTTTTAGTGAATTGTGCTAGTTCTTTAGCCATTTCAAGCATTTCCTCTTTTGAAAATGTTTCTTTCCAAGGTTTGTGAAGTATATAACAAGCTTCAGTTGTGTTAGGGAGAATGTAATCTCCTAATTTACAAAGCTCTCCCATTGCATCTGCGAATTTCTGGTCAAATCCATTGTAGAATTCTCCATGGTCTGCCATAGCAGGGTCAACGAAGACCAGTCCATTGTCATTTAATCTTGAGTCTATAATGTCTTTAATGTAATCCAATTGTTCTTGTGATGCAATAAAACCAGTATAAATTGCATCAAAGGATATTCCTTCCTTTTCCCAATGTTTTCTAATTTCAGGAAGGTCTTCAGTCAAGTCTCTCACAGTGAAGTCTGTGAAACCTGAAGTGTGTGTAGATAGAACAGCAGAAGGAAGAACTGCAGTTTCTATTCCAAAAGCAGAAATTACAGGAAGTGCAACAGTTATTGAGCACTGCCCATAGCATGAAATATCTTGAATAGTTAAAATTTTTGTTGTTTTACTCATTTTTTCAAACCTCATCTCATTTTAATAATTACAGTTAATTAGTATTTTATTTTTAGTATATAATAATTTTCGTAATTAACTTAGTTAATTCTCAAATAATAATTTATAACAATTGTTATATACATTAGAGTATATAAATATTTGTTATAGGGTACAAAAAGATACAATACCTGAATTTTAAAAATTTTTATAATAGAATTAATAAACTAATTATGATTAATGTTAATTTTTAAATAATTATTTATTTTCATATGTGATTTTATGATTGAATGCAGAAATATTTCTAAAGGAAAAGCAGAAGGGGAATTAATTGTATCTAGTGAGGCTATCAGTTTTTTAGGTGGGGTTGACCCTGAAACTGGTGTAGTCATTGACCCAAATCATGAACTCAAAGGAGAATCCATTAAGGATAAAGTCCTTTTCATTCCTGGCGGAAAAGGTTCAACTGTTGGATCTTATGTAATATTCCAGATGATGAAAAACAACACAGCTCCTAAAGCAATTATTTGCCTAAAAGCTGAACCGATTATAGCAACTGGTGCAATCATGTCTGACATTCCAATGGTTGATTCTCCATCAAGCGTTGAAGAATTGGTAAATGGACAAATGGTTGAAGTAGACAGTGATAACGGTAAAATAACTTTATTATAATTAATTTAATTTATTTAATTTATTTATTTTTTTAATTTATTTTGCACAGATAATTAGTTGGATTATTTTTATTGATTATTTTATATTGATTTATTAGAGATGAAAAGATGTCTTCTATTTATATTAAAAATGTAAACATTATAAATCCTTTTAGTGAGGAAGCTCTTGAAGAGCGTCATGTTTTAATCGAAAATGGCCGAATTAAGTCATTGCATACAGAGGAATCTTCCCTTTACAAAGACCATATTGTAATAGATGGGGAAGATAACTATCTTTTGCCAGGTTTTATAGACTCACATGCTCATATCATGGCAAATGGATTTCATAAAGAGGATATAATGAAAAATCCTCTTGCATATTACTTTTACAATGCAGTTTCCAATATGAAGGCAACAATTGATGCAGGAGTAACCACTGTACGTGACACAGGACTTGCAGACATTGGAGTAAAAATGGCACAGGAAAGGAAGATTTTTCCAGCTCCAAGATTGAATATTTCAATAAAGCCTTTAGCCATTACAGGAGGACATTTTGACCATTATCTGAATTCAGGATTTGATATGGAAATTGGATATCCTGGTTTTCCAGTAGGAACTTGTGATGGAGTGGAAGGTGTTTTAAGAAAAACCCGTGAAGTCATAAGGGCACGTGCAGATTTCATTAAAATCATGGCAAGCGGAGGCATTCTGTCCCCATACACTTCTCCAGACATTGCACAATTCAATAAGAAAGAGCTTAAAGCAATTGTTGATGAGGCAGAAAATCATAACTTGAAAGTGGTGGCTCATTGTCACAGTTTGGAAGGAATTGAAAGATGTGCAAAGGCAGGGGTGAAATCCATTGAACATGGTACTTTCATTGATAAGAAGACTTCACAGCTACTTGCCAAAAAGAGGATGTATCTAACTCCAACACTGGTTGTTCATCACACACTAATTAAGGAAGGTTTCCCTGTTTGGGATAATTTTGCAGATGACAAGGTAAAAAAACTTAAAGAAGTTGTTAAAATACAAAAGGAAAACATCGCTACAGCTTATGAAGAGGGAGTGAGTTTCCTAATGGGTTCTGACTGCGGTGTAATAAACCATGGAAGAAACCTCGGTGAGTTGAAATACCTTGTTGATGTAGGATTAAGTCCTCTTGAAGCTATTCAAGCAGGTACCATTGAAGGTGCAAGATTCTTCAATCAGGAAAATGACTTAGGTTCCATTGAAGTAGGTAAAATAGCTGATATGATTATTGTAAAAGAGAATCCAATTGATAAAATTGAGTCTTTAGAAAATAATGATAATATTTTGACTGTAATTCAAGATGGAGAAATCCTAAAGCATAATCCTATTTTTTAAGCAGCTTAAAAAGAGTTTTTTAAATAGGGATGAAGTTAAAATCAGAAAAATAACTTATTTTTTTAAAAAAATAAGAGATAATAAAATTATTATCTCTTAAAAATTCCTTTAATTTTGTCCAAGATACCAGTAGTAGTAAGAACAGTCACACCGATAGCGTAAATGTCTTTAGCTCTTGCTTTATCTACTCCTAGTTTCTCAGCAATCAAGTTAACTATCACGTCTTCCGCTCCACCACCTGCGGTGAAGTTTTGTGCAAAAATATCGCTAACGATATTTCCTTGGTCTTCTGTCAAGTTAGCTTGCTTCATAAGTTCTTGAATAAGATCTGCGTTAGGCATGATAAAATATATGTAATTATTTATATTTAATACCATACTATTTTTTTAATATGATGGTATTTTTCTATTTTTATGAATTGTTTTCAATTTATTTATAAATTCTTGAATATTGTTTAAAATACTATTTATAAGATATTTAGGCATACCAAAACTTTATATTATGTTTCGATATATATAATTATATAAAACAATAATAGATTATATATTAAGAATTTAAAGGTGAAAATATGGCAATCGATAAAAAAGAAGTAAAAGTCGTCGGAATGCACTGTCCTTCATGTGCAAAAGCAGTTGAACTTTGCATGATGGATTTGGATGGTGTAGAATCTGCTGTTGTAGATTTAGACGCTAATAAAGTGGAAGTTGAATACGATAGTGAAAAAGTATCTGATGTTGACTTAGCAGGTGCTGTTAAGGAAGCAGGATTTGATGTAGAATAATTTAAATGGTTTTTTAAACTATTTTTTTATTTTCATTATTTTTTTTCGTTCATATTCAGATAATTTATTTATAATTTTATTAATTTCAAAAACTAATTTTTTTAGATGATTAATTGGGAGGAGTAATATGGCTCAAAAAGAATTGGATATTCCAGTGGATGGCATGCACTGTTCATCCTGCTCATTGCTTGTTGAAAAATCACTGGGAAAGCTTGATGAAGTGGAATCCATCAATGTGGATTTAAATACCAACAAGGCACATATGGTTTTGAATGACAAGATTTCTCCTGATGTAATCGATAAAACCGTCGAATCTGTGGGATTTACAGTTCCAAAAGAGGAAGTTGTCATTCAGATTGATGGAATGCATTGTGCATCATGTGTAAACAATGTTGAGAGGTTCCTTCCACGTGTAGATGGTGTTGTAGAGGCAAATGCCAACTTGTCCAATCAAAAAGTCACCATAAAGTACTATAGGGATATGCTTAATCTCAAGGAGATTCAAAAGACCATTGAAATGTTAGGATTTGAATATCTTGGCCTTGATGGTGAACTTGATGTGATGGATGAAGAGGAAAGATACCAAAAGGATCTAAAAGGCAAATTATATAGGATCATCGTAGGTCTTGTATTTGCAGCAATCTTAATGGCTATAATGCACTTCCATATAATGCTTCCTCCACTCACTATGGGTCAACTTTCATTGATTATAGCTATTTTCCCATTTTGTTATGTAAGCTATCCAATTTTAAAGGCAGGATGGAATTCCCTTAAGCATAAAAACTTGGATATGGATGTAATGTATTCAATGGGTATTCTCGTAGCATTTGTATCAAGTGTATTGGGTACTTTTGGCATTGTTCTCGATTCAAGTTTCATGTTTTATGAATCTGCAGTGATGTTACCTTCCTTCTTGACAATAGGTCGTTATCTTGAAGCAAGGGCTAAAAGAAAAACCTCCTCTTCAATCAAAGAGCTTATTGGTTTACAACCAAAAACAGCTACTTTATTAACTGTTGATGCAGAAGGAAATCCAGTTGAAAAGGAGATAGATATTGAAGATATCAATATCGGTGACATCTTGCTTGTTAAGCCTGGTGAAAAGATTCCAGCAGACTCCATTGTAGTTGATGGTGAAAGCTATGTTGATGAGGCTATGATTACAGGGGAGCCTGTTCCTAAGCTTAAAAAAGCAGGGATTGATGTTTTTTCAGGAACAATCAATCAGGATGGGGCCTTAAAGATTGAAGCGCAAAAGATTGGTTCAGAAACAGTTTTATCTCAAATCATTCAACTTGTGGAAAAGGCACAAGGGTCTAAACCTCCTGTGCAAAGGCTTGCAAATAAGATAGTCACATGGTTCATACCGGTTATTTTGACAATAGCTATCATTGTATTCCTGTTATGGTACTTTGTTGCAGGTTCAGGCTTGCTGTTTGCACTCACATGTCTCATATCTGTACTTGTTGTGGCATGTCCATGTTCATTGGGTCTCGCTACTCCAACAGCAGTTACTGTAGGTGTTGGAAGGGCAGCTGAATACGGCATACTAATTAAAAATGGGGAAACATTGGAAAGCTCTAAGGATGTTGATGTATGTGTATTTGACAAGACAGGTACAATCACTGAAGGAAAACCTGAAGTGGCAGACATTGAAAGCTTTGACATGGATGAAAACAAATTCCTTCAAATATTGTCAAGTGTTGAAAACAATTCAAACCACCCAATAGCTAAATCCATATTAAATAGGTTCAAAGCAGAAAATATCAAATTGGCAAATGACGGAAAAGAAGACCTTCAATTATTGGATGTCGATGGCTTTGAAAATGTTACAGGCAAAGGTTTAAAGGCAAATGTATCCATTGATGGTATTAATTCCCCAGTTCTTGCAGGAAACCTTAAGCTTATGGAATCTGAAGGAGTGGAAGTTAGCGAAGAAGTCTTGAATAAGTTCAATGATTTTGTTTCTGATGCAAAAACAACAATTGTAATGGCAGTAAATGGTGAAGTCAAGGGAATCATCACTTTAATGGATAAGATTAAAGGTAGTTCCAAATCAGCTATTAATCACTTGCATAAGATGGGCATTGAAACCTATATGCTTACAGGAGACAATGAAAAAACCGCTTCTACTGTGGCAAATGCAGTTGGAATTGACAATATAATGGCAAATGTGCTCCCTAATGACAAGCTCGATAAGGTGCAAGAACTTCAAAAAGAAGGAAAAAGAGTCTTGTTTGTTGGAGATGGAATCAATGATGCTCCCGCATTATCCCAAGCGGATGTTGGTGTAGCTATGGGCAATGGTACAGACATTGCTATGGAAAGCGGGGATATTGTCATTATGGAAGGAGATCTTGAAAATGTGGTGGCTTCAATACAGTTCTCTAAAAAGGTCATGACAAGAATCAAGGAAAACCTATTCTGGGCATTTGCATATAATATGATACTTGTTCCTGTAGCTGCAGGTATACTTTATCCTATTTGGGGCATAGTTTTCCGTCCAGAATGGGCAGGTCTAGCTATGGCATTAAGTTCAGTTACAGTAATTAGTTTGTCACTATTGCTTAAACGTTATGTGCCACCAATTAAAAAACAAGTTGCTTAGTTATTTCATTGTTTAATTAATCGAACTTTTAATTAAATGGATGGAATTTTATTTTCTATTTTTTAATCTTATTTTTATTATTCTTATTTTTTATTAATCATCTTTTTTTAAATCATCAGCATTTTCATCGTTATTGTTTTTGATTAGCTCTTCCAATTCTTCAAATCTCTTATTGAAGTGTCTTGAGAGAAGTGCTGTGGTTAATGTTGCAGTACCTACTCCTGATAGGATATATCCTCCCCAAACAAGGAATAGGCTATTCAATTTACCTATAGGGGTGTCTCCTAATACAGCATAACCATTACTTGTGAATGCATTTGAAACCATTACCAATGAGTCTAATAAATTTTTTCCTTCTGCAAAGGAGGTAAAAATAAAACTTACAAATACAAGTCCAAATAACAATAAGATACTTATTCCCAATCCATTTGATTCAGTGAAATGAATGAATTTGCCATAATAGACTTTAATTACATAAGCCAATCCTATAAAGTGGACAGCTAATAATATCACTAATAATATTGCAGGGTCATCAAGGGTAGAGTGTAGCAATGAAGATAGGGGGATTAAGAATATCATGATTATTTTTTCTGTTAGGGTATCTTTTTTAATTGCCAAACAGCATATCAATGATACAAGGACATCATAGAAAATAAAATGCCTGTAAAAGTCATCTGATGACCAAAACACTAAGGAATAAAGGATATCTACAAAACAAAGTGTTATGATGATGAGATAAAAGACTTGTTTCAATGTTTGAGTCTCTTCTTTAGGCAAATATTCTGTTGAGTTCAATAATCTCTTATGCCTATTTCTCTTGAGATATTTGAGTATATATGAACTCACTAAATAAAGTCCAAAGAAAAATGCAATTCCTAAAATTATGTATATTATTTGTATAGCCATGTATGCGAGTTGTGTTTCACTAACCATTAATTTTCCCCACTTAACTTCTCAATACTAATAATTATGATTTTATGAGTAATTAACTTATGTATTATCTTAAGTTAATTATTCTTCTGAACTTTCTTTTAGCTAATTTTAAGCTTTGGTCAAATGTTCTGAATCCTAATTGTATTGTAAGTAAAATAGGGATGATTTCCAATCTTCCTATCCACATTAGGAATATTAGCATTATTTTTGGGAGTGTAGCTAAGCTTCCATTTATCATGCCTGTGCTTAATCCAACGTTACCTATTGTAGATGTCACATCAAACAATGAATTGATTGGATCATTTGTATAGAAAGTCATAATTATCCATGATACAATCAAAAACATCAGATAAACTGATATATAGGATGAAGCTTCTTTTATTTCACTTTGAGTAAATGTTCTGTTGGCTATTTTTGTATTCACGACCCTTTTAGGAGCAATTACATTTGTAACGGTAAGGTTTATGCCTCTAAGGAATGTAATTACCCTAATTATCTTTACAGCACCTACAGTTGATCCGGAAGAACCGCCCATCACCATCAATACCATTATGATAATCAATGAAGCAGGGGCCCAGGAAGCCAATTCACTGGAACTTGCAATATTTGCACCTGTTGTTGTCACTGCTGAGACTATATGGAATATTACATTCATTGGAGCCATGTGAGTTATTGCAGCAATTAATATTCCGCTGATTATGATGCTTAAAATGATTGCTTGGAATTGTATATCTTTTATTATGGATTTTCCCTTTGTCTTGACTATCTTATAATGGACTGCAAAACTTGTAGCTCCCAATAGCATTAGGATCATTGTGATCAAATAGACAAGATTGCTGTTATAGAATCCCACATTCGCATTCTTTATTGACATTCCTCCAGTGGAAATGGTGGTAAATGTAAGATTTACGGAGTCAAAAAGAGGGAGTCCCGCTAAAATGTATAGTATGATACCGAATAATGTGTAAATAAGGTATATCTCAATTGTTTTTCTAAGAGTATTCTTAATGTTTGGCCTGATCTTATCGTCTCTTGCCTCTGATTTATACAATTTGAAAGCGGAAGTTCCAGGTTTGATGAGAAGGCTAATGAAAATAATTACTACTCCTAATCCTCCGATCCACTGTTCAAGGCTTCTTAAAAATAGTATTGATTTTGGCAACACTTCCACATCATTGAACATGGTCAATCCACTTCCAGTCCATGCGGAAACGTTTTCAAAAAAAGCGTCTATAAATGAAATGTCCAACATCAGCATCATTATGATGGCGCCTACAAATCCTGCCCATAGCCAAGCGACACTTGATATGAACATTCCATGCTTGAATTTAAGCTTATCGTACTGCTTAAACTTTTCAGCAAATAAAAAACCTAATCCAATTGATAGCGCTGGTGGAATCAAGCCAATAATGTATGAATGTTCAAGGTAGTAAAGGTCGATGAATATTGGTAGCATCAATATTGCACCTATTCCCACCATAATATATCCAAGATAATGCAAGATGATTTTTATATCTTGTCGTGATAAGTAATTTATCCTCATAATTCCACCTTAATAATTAATGGATTTGGACTGGATTTTTAATGAATTCATTCCTTAATTTGCTTTTTTATCATATTATAAAATAAATGAATTAAAAATTAAATCAATTATTTTTAAAAAGATTTATCTTTTTAAAAGTATATTGAATAATGTTTATAATTATATTAAAAGATTATTTAAATTTTTTTATTGATTCACTCATTTTCAAGATATTAAAATAATGTACATTTTTATACAACAAAGATTTAAATAGTACATTACACATAATAAAGTATACATTATTAAAATATATAATAGTATAAAGGAGATTAAAAGTGTTTTTCCCTAATATTGAAGAAGCAAAAGAAATAGCTAAGGACCCTTCATATAAAAGGATTCCAATCAGCTACGAGATATTTTCAGATACAAAAACTTCCATTGAAGTTTTAAGAAGACTTAGGATCTTAAGCAATCATTGCTACATGCTTGAAAGTGTAGAGGATTCTAAAAATTGGGGAAGATACAGTTTCTTAGGTTTCAATCCTATTCTTGAAATTACCTGTCAAGACGGCAATCTCTCCATTAAAGGCAAGTCAAGTTTCAGTGATTGTGGAATAGAAGATGATGAAGAGAAATGCTTTAAAGTCAAAACTGATAATCCTGGAGAGTATATAAGAGAAATTGTGGAAGAGAACAAATCCCCAAAGATTGAAGGGATGCCTCCTTTTTCAGGAGGGCTTGTAGGCTATTTCTCTTATGATTACATTAAATACAGTGAACCTTCACTTATCTTGGATGCACAGAATCAGGATGCATTCAAGGATGTTGATTTGATGCTTTTTGATAAGGTAATTGCATTTGACAATTTTAAGCAAAAGATTATTGTCATTGTGAATATGGAAATAAATGAAAGTCAAAGTTCCATTGAAGAAAACTATGCTGAAGCATGCAAATCCATTTTGGACATAGTGGATATCATTAAGGCAGATAATATTGTGGATTTGCTTGACGATGATTTCAATCATCATTTAACCAATAAGAAGACATTGGAAGCTAGCCAAGAAATGAAGGAAATAGATTCCTTGGAAGAGATAGATAAGATTAAAAAGGAAATTACCAAGCATTTGCCTATTGAACTCAAATCAGATTTCAGATACTTGTTTTCAAAAGATGAATACTGCGAGATGGTGGAAAAGGCAAAGGATTACATTACAGAAGGAGACATATTCCAAGTTGTTCTGTCAAATAGGATTGAAGCGGATATTGAAGGAAGCCTATTTGATGTTTATAGGGTGTTAAGAACTACAAACCCATCTCCTTATATGTTCTATTTCTCAAGTGATGACATAGAGATTGCAGGTGCAAGTCCTGAAACCCTTGTAAAGCTTGTTGACAATCAGGTCTACACTTTCCCTCTTGCAGGAACAAGGCCAAGAGGAAAAACAGATGAAGAGGACAGATTATTGGAAGAGGACTTGCTTGCTGATGAAAAGGAATTGGCTGAACATAATATGCTGGTTGACCTCGGAAGAAATGACATTGGTAAAATAAGTGAAATTGGATCTGTTAAGGTAAATCGATATATGGATATTGTAAGGTTCTCCCATGTGATGCATATAGGATCAACTGTTGAAGGAATTCTAAGAGAGAATTATGACTACTTATCTACAATTGATTCAATCCTTCCTGCGGGCACATTATCCGGAGCCCCAAAGATAAGGGCTTGTGAGATTATCAATGAGCTTGAAGACAATAAGAGAGGAATCTATGGTGGAGCTATTGGATACATCGATTTGACAGGCAATCTAGACACTTGCATTGCAATCAGGATTGCCTTTGCAAGGGACAAAAAGGTTTTCATAAGAGTTGGTGCAGGCATTGTTGCAGACAGTGTTCCTGAGAATGAATTTGTAGAATGCAATAATAAGGCAAGGGCAGTTATGGATGCTTTAAGAATGGCAAATGGGGGGATTGAATGATTCTGCTTATAGACAATTATGACAGCTTTTCATATAATCTATTCCAATTGATTGGTGAAGTCAATCCGGATATAATGGTTTTTAGGAATGACAAAATTAGCATTGATGAAATAAGGGCTTTGAATCCTGAAGCAATCATATTGTCTCCAGGTCCTGGAAGATGTGAAAATGCAGGGATCTGCATAGATATAGTTAAGGAATTACACAGTGAAATTCCAATCTTGGGGGTCTGTTTAGGCCATCAGGCAATCTGCACAGCATTTGGAGCTAAGGTTTCCTATGCAAAAAGACTGATGCATGGAAAATCTTCAAGAATTTCCTTAGATTCCGATTCCATTTTTGTAGGGTTGCCAAATGAGATAAGCGTTGGAAGATATCATTCCTTAAGCCTGTTGGAGGATACCCTTCCAGATTCATTGAAAATCATATCCAAATCAGAGGAGGATGGTGAAGTCATGGCTGTAAAGCATAAGGAATTTGATGTTTATGGGCTACAATTTCACCCAGAATCAATATTGACACCAGATGGATTAACAATTATAGAGAATTTTTTAAATAAGGTATAGTGATTGATTGTTTAACAAATATTATTTTAAATAAAGAATAGTAAAACTGATTAATTGAAGACATTAGAATTTTTAAAAAGCAAGAAAAGGGATTTTTATGATTAAAGAAGCAATTTTAAAGGTATATAAACATGAGGATTTAACTTATGAGGAAGCTTATGATACAATGGATGAGATCATGAGCGGAAAGGCAAGTGAAGTTCAAATGAGCGCATACTTAACAGCAATGTCAATGAAAGGTGAAACCATTGATGAAATCACAGCATCTGCTGAAGCTATGAGGGCTCACTGTGTAAGGTTATTGAATGATGAGGAAGTCTTGGAAATTGTTGGAACTGGAGGAGATGGTTCAAATACATTCAATATTTCCACTACCTCGTCTATTGTAATTTCAGCTGCAGGTGTTCCAGTGGCAAAGCATGGAAACAGATCTGCTTCAAGCAAATGTGGGGCAGCAGATGTGTTGGAGGCATTGGGTGTCAATATTAATATAAGTCCTGAGAAAAGCTTAAGCTGCCTAAAGGAAATAAACTTGTGTTTCCTATTTGCGCAAAACTATCATCTCTCAATGAAATATGTTGCAGGAGTGCGTAAAGAACTTTCAATCAGGACAATATTCAATATTTTAGGACCATTGACAAGTCCTGCAGGTGCTTCAATGGAAGTGTTAGGGGTGTATGAAAGGGAACTTTTGGAGCCTCTTACAGATGTTTTGAAAAATTTAGGGGTTAAATCTGCAATGGTTGTCTATGGAATGGATGTGATGGATGAGATTTCAGCAAGTGACAAGACTGCAGTATGTGAGCTTAAAGATGGCAAGACAAGGACATATGAGCTTTCTCCAGAGGACTTCGGCATGACCATTTCATCTAAGGAAGACCTTGTTGGTGGCGATGCAAAGGAAAATGCAGAAATCACATTAGCTGTGTTGAACGGAGAAAGAGGTCCAAGAAGAAATGCAGTCCTTTTAAATTCAGCTGCAGGATTGTATGTTGCAGGGAAAGTGGATTCATTGGAAGATGGAATCAAGTTAGCTGAAGAGGTAATTGACTCAGGCAAGGCATTGAATCAGCTTGAAAGATTCATTGAAGTTACAAATAGATAAATACCTTAGCTTACTAATAGATGATTAATATGCTGGAAAAGATTGTTGCAAAGACTGAAGAGAGATTAGTTGAAGCAAAGAGGAATATGTCTTTAGTTCAATTGAAAGAAGAAGTGTCAAAACTGGATATCAAAGACGATTTTCCTTTCAAAGAAGCTTTGAAAGATCCTGAAATTGCAATTATTGCTGAAGTCAAAAAGGCTTCACCTTCAAAAGGACTTATTGCAGAGGATTTTGATTATATTGGAATAGCAAAGGAATATGAGAGAGCAGGAGCTTCTGCAATATCCGTTTTGACAGAGCCATATTTTTTCAAAGGATCTAACGATTTTCTGTATGAAATTTCTGAAAATGTCCAGATTCCACTTTTAAGGAAGGACTTTACAATAGATGAGTATATGATTTATGAAGCTAAATCATTAGGTGCTTCCGCTATTCTTTTGATAGTTTCAATATTGGATGATGTTCAATTGAAGAGATATTTGGATTTGGCTCATGAGTTGGGCCTTTCAGCCATTGTTGAAACTCATGATGCAAATGAAATCAGAACTGCAATTGATGCTGGTGCAGAGATAATTGGAGTGAACAATAGAAATTTAGCGGACTTTACAGTTGATATCAATAATAGCGTTAAGTTACGCAGATTAGTTAGTGATGATATATTATTTATTTCTGAAAGTGGAATAAAAACCGCTGAAGATGTTAGAAGATTAAAGGAAAACAATGTTGATGCAGTTTTGATTGGTGAAACCTTAATGAAAAGTGATGATAAAAAAGCTATGATTTTGGAGTTGAAGAACGCTTAATTTGGAGTTGGAAAATGGTTAGGCTTAAGATTTGTGGAATGAGAAGGTCTGAAGATATAGAAATGGCAAATAGGTATAAGCCAGATTACATCGGATTTGTTTTTGCAGATAGTCCACGTAAGGTATCCTATGAACAGGCTAAGGAATTGTCAGAGCTTTTGAGTGATGCGATTGTTCCTGTAGGGGTTTTTGTAAATGAGCATATGGAGCTTATTGTTGACTTATTCAAGGATGGAATAATCGAAATGGCTCAACTTCATGGAGATGAAGATGAAAAGTATATAAGGAATCTAAAAGATAAATCAATTGAAGAAACTGGAAAACAAATACCTGTTATAAATGCAATTGAAATAAAAGAGGGTGCTGATTATAATGATGAGCTATTGAAGTGGCGAGATTCAGCATCTGACTACTTTATTTTAGACAGTGGAAAAGGGTCTGGCAAAACATTTGACTGGAGTCTAATAGATAAAGAGAGCGAATTCTTTAAGAATTCCATTTTTTTAGCTGGAGGGCTGAACAGTGAAAATTTGGCTTTAGCTATTGAGGAATTCAATCCGTTTGCAGTTGACTTAAGCAGTTCTGTTGAAACGGATGGATTTAAGGATGAAGAGAAAATCGAGGAAATCATTGAAATTATGGAAAATTATAGATAATACTAATTACTAATAAATATTTGAATTTTTAAATTGGGGATAAAACATGAGTAGAGGAAGATTTGGAGTTCATGGTGGACAATACATGTCTGAAACATTGATGAATGAACTCCTGAACTTAGAAGAACAATATAATCATTTTAAGGAAGATCCTGAATTTGTAGAGGAATTGAACACTCTATTGAAGGAATATGCAGGAAGGCCTTCCTTATTGTACTATGCAAAGAGAATGACAGAGGACATTGGAGGAGCTAAGATTTATCTTAAGCGTGAAGACTTGAACCATACTGGTGCTCACAAAATAAACAATGTGCTTGGCCAATGTCTCCTTGCTAAAAAGATGGGAAAGACCAGAGTCATTGCAGAAACCGGTGCAGGTCAGCATGGAGTTGCTACAGCTACTGCAGCTGCACTTCTTGGAATGGAATGTGAAGTTTTCATGGGTGAAGAGGACACCAAGCGTCAAGCATTGAATGTATTTAGAATGGAACTTCTCGGAGCTAAAGTTCATACCGTAACAACCGGTTCAAAAGTGCTTAAGGATGCAGTGAATGATGCATTCAGAGAATGGATTTCAAGAGTTGATGACACTCATTATGTAATTGGTTCAACAATGGGCCCACACCCATTTCCAACAATCGTAAGGGATTTCCAAGCGGTAATCAGTGAGGAAATTAAGGAGCAAATCTTGGAGCTTGAAGGAAAATTGCCAGATATGGTTATAGCTTGTGTTGGTGGTGGAAGCAATGCTATGGGAGCATTCTACAATTTCTTGGAAGATGAAGATGTAAAGCTCGTAGGAGTGGAAGCTGCAGGAAAGGGAATTGATACTGAATTCCATGCAGCAACAATCGCTAAAGGAGAACTTGGAATTTTCCATGGTATGAAATCCTATTTCTGTCAAGGAAATTATGGTCAGATTTCTCCAGTTTACTCAATCTCTGCAGGACTTGATTATCCAGGAATCGGTCCTGAACATGCATATTTGCATGATATTGGAAGGGCAGAATATGTAAGTGCTACCGATGATGAGGCAGTTGAGGCATTTGAATACTTGTCAAGGATGGAAGGAATCATTCCAGCTATTGAATCATCTCATGCAATAGCCCATGCCATGAGAATTGCAGGGGATATGGATAAGGATGATATAATTGTAATCAATGTATCTGGCCGTGGAGATAAGGATGTAGCAGCTATTGCTCGCTATAAAGGAGTTGAATTATACGAATAATTGTAGGGAGGTTTAAAAATGAGTGATAAGAAAGATATAAAGATTGCTGATGCATTCAAGGATGGAAAGGCTTTCATAGGATTCTTGACTGCAGGAGACCCTACAATTGAAAAGACTGTAGAATATGTATTGGCTATGGAAGAGGCCGGATGTGACTTGGTTGAGATAGGAATTCCCTTTTCAGATCCTGTAGCTGAGGGGCCTGTCATTCAGGAGGCAAATATAAGAGCGCTTTCAAACAATACAAATACTGATGATGTTTTTGAGGCAATCAGGCAAATTAGGGAAAAGTCAGATGTTCCATTGGTGTTCTTGACATATATTAATCCAGTATTTTACTATGGCTATGACAAGTTCTTCAAGAGATGTCAGGAATTGAATGTCTGTGGAATCATTTCACCAGACCTTCCCTATGATGAAAAGGATGAGATTCTTGAAGTGACTCAAAAGTATGGCATTGATATAATCAGCTTGATTGCACCTACTTCAAAAGAACGTATTCAAATGATTGCAAGGGAAGCAAGCGGTTTTATTTACGTTGTTTCATCATTAGGAGTCACTGGAATGAGAAATGAGATTAGAACTGACTTAAAATCCATTTTAGATGATATTAAGGAAGTTACTGACGTTCCGGCTGCAGTTGGATTTGGTATCAATACTCCGGAACAAGCAGAAAATATTGCAAAAGTGGCTGATGGTGTTATTGTAGGAAGTGCAATTGTTAACATTATTGCAGAGTATGGAGAAAATGCAAAAGAGCCTCTCCAAAACTATGTTAAATCAATGAAAGATGCAATTTCCTAACATCTTTCTTTAATATTTTTTATACTTATTTTCTTTCAATTTTTTATTCTTATTTTTTAGTTTTTTTATCTTATTTTTTTAAAATTTAATAATTTTTTTCTTTTGTTTGCAGTTAATTTATTGTGTGATGATCAAGTGCCAAATTCCTCTCTCACTTTCTTGATTGTGAATCTTGCAAAGGCGAAGTTTAAAATACTTGCAAGGATTCTTCCTGTTGCAAGACCTGTCCAAATACCAACAAGACCCCATCCTAATACTATTCCTAAGGTGTATGTTGCGGTAACAGTAAAGATAACCTCTCTGATGATTGTCCACATCAAGCTTATGGTTCCCTTACCCATTCCTTGATAGAGGAAACTTGAAGTCATTCCTGCTCCAGTTAGCGGTAGGCAAAGGCTGGCTATTCTTAAGAATCTTGTAATCTCTGGAACCAAAGCAGCTGTTTCTTTTGTGTATGCAAACAATGTTGCAAGCTGTGGTGCAAATGCAATCAATATTATTGTTACAGCAGTTCCAAATGCTATTCCAAATTTAACTCCATATAAGTGGGCTCTTGATAGGTAATCACCATTTTTAGCACCATATGCACTTCCTGAAACTGCAGCTACTGCACTACCAATAGCTGTAAGGGGCATTATTGCAAATAGGTATAATCTTTGGCCTGAAGTGAATGATGCAATACCGTATTCTCCCCCAATTGTTGAGATGAACACCAGATATAAGCTTACAGCAAGGGACATCATGAACATGTCCATTGATGCGGGTATACCTACTTTCAAGATGTCTTTAGCTATTTTGGAATCGAATTTAAACTCTTTTAAGTTGACATTCACATAGGTGTTCTTTTTGATGAGTATCCAGTATAGGATTACTGATGCAGATCCAAGAGCACTGACAATTGTTGCAAGGGATGCTCCTGCAGAACCTAAACCTAATACATAAATGAAAAGAGGATCAAGAATGGCATTAAGGGTTACAGAGACAATCATTGCATACATTGCTCTTTTCATATCTCCTTCACCACGAAGGATACCGCTTCCTCCGTTACCGAACATGAATGCAATAAGACCTAAAAATAGAGGAGTTCCATATTTAATCCCTTCAGCAAGGTTTTGGCCGCTTGCTCCATAAATCCTAAGCAAAGGTTCCTGAACAGATAATAGGATTACAGTAAGAAGGATTGATGCAACTAAAAATATCAAAAGAGCATGTGCTGCAGATTTGTTAGCGCCTTCATGGTTTTTGGCCCCTACAAAACGACTAATGCTGCTTGTAGCACCACTTCCAAGACCTACGCTTACACCATTCAATATCATGAAAATAGGTGTTACAAAACCGATTCCAGCTATTGCAGCCTGTCCAAGCCCTGCTACCCAAATACCATCTATGATATTGTATGATGCTGTTAGAAGCATTGATATCATGATAGGAATAGCAAGCTTTTTAACTGCTATTTCCGGTGCTCCTCTCATTAACTCTACATTTTTATTTGCCATATTAATCCACATTTATAATAATTATTCTTTTATTTATTTCTAATTATTTAAATCAGTTTTTGTTGTTTCGGCTTAATCTGCCAATCAATCTCCTCTAAACTGTTTTCCTTGAGGAATTCATTAGCTAATTTGAAATGATTGCATCCAAAGAATCCTCTTCTTGCAGAGAATGGGCTTGGATGAGATGATGTAAGCACTAAATGATTAGGATTTGTAATCAATTCCTTTTTGAGTTCTGCCTGTTTTCCCCACAATAGAAATGCAATAGCTTGATCTTGATTGTTGAGTATTTGAATCACATTGTCTGTAAAGGTCTGCCATCCGCATTTGCTGTGTGAATTTGCATTACCCTCTTCAACGGTGAGTACAGTATTGAGTAGGAATACTCCTTGCTTAGCCCAGGATTCAAGGCATCCTGAATCTGGAATCGGATAGCCGTATTCGGATTCTATTTCCTTGAAGATATTTTTCAGAGACCTTGGGATTGGATGGCCTTCGGGTGTTGAGAATGCAAGCCCATGTGCCTGTCCTTCTTCATGATAAGGGTCTTGACCTAAGATTACCACCTTTACATTGTCTATTGGACATAGCTTAAATGCATTGAATATTTCCTCTTTTGGCGGATAGATTGTTTTAGTTTTGTATTCTGCTTCTACAAATTCTTTTATTTTTAGGAAGTATTCCTTTTTAAATTCCTCTTCTAAAACATTATCCCAACTGTTTCCAATCATAAAATCACTTATTTAATTTTAAGTTTTTATTATTTCTTATTAAATTCCTTATTTTAAGATAGTTATTTCTTTCCAGTTACCTTATCCAAATAAGGAATCTTGTCTATAATTGATAGAATTGCTAAGCTGATTGCTGTTGTAATAATCACTAAAACAGGTATCCAAATCAAGGAACTGCCTTGAGTGAAATTGATGAATTTTATTAAATTGATTTTTATGCAATATAAGACCAAGTAATGAATAAGATAAATTCCATAACTGTAATTGCTTATTGTTGTAAATGCATTTCCTAATCTATTATTTTCCATATCAATGAATGATTTGGTCTTGGATAGGTATTTAAATAGCAAAAATGCATTTGCAGACATGAATAGTATCAATAGATTGAAATAGCTTAATCTAACGAATTGATGCACTAAATGAGACCTTGGAACTACAAAACAGAATATGTACCAAAGGTAAGATCCAACAAAGAGAAATGCTGTGATTGCTATAAGGTATTTCTTATCTATTCTTTTTTCCAAAAAGTCACATTTTGCCAAGAAGTAGCCAATTATTATATAAGCCAGGAAAGAAATGTAATAGGTTAATTTTGGAGTGTATGGATTGATTATGTGGTAATGACTCAATCCAATGTAAATTAGAGAAAGTATTGCCAAAATTGTGATGAATTTCTTATTGAAATCATTGATGTTGACATTTATTTGCATCACTTTATTTATTAGGAATATTCCAACATAAGCTATTATAATCATCCAAACGAACCAGAAATGAACTCCTAATGTTCCTGCTGTTCCAAAGAATATCTTAAGTGCATTATCAAGGTTAAATCCATGGCTCATTATGCTTGTAAACATTATATAAATCAATACCCAAAACAGGAAAGGTATGAATAATCTTGATAATCTCTTTTTAAAAAATTTTATTAAAGTGTCTTTTTTACCTAAGAGCAAGGCTCCACTAAGCATTACAAATATAGGGATTGAAAAATCTCTAAAACAGTCAAAGAATACGGAAATATAAAGATTAGGACTATTTATATCCCTTGATACGTATGAGACTGATACATGGCAAAATACAATTCCAATTATTGCCAATGCTCTAAGTACATCGTAATAGAATATTCTTTTAGATGGGGTTTTAGACAAAACAGTGTTTTTAGATTGATTCATAGGATTACCAAGAATTATTTTTTTCAATAATCTTTATATTTTTAAAGACTTTAATAATTTTCTAGTATGATACTTGCCTTTTAATTTAGAGCATTTTATTTCATCACTTTTTTAAGTATGGAAAACATTATTTTTGCAACGGCCTTCTTCAATATTCCCAAGTTTACATTTGGAGCGAAATCATAATTTACCAAGCCGGTGCTTTCCCAGTATTTCGCATCAGCTTCTATCGGGTCTTCGGTTAATGCCATGGCTCTCCATACATTGTAGAATATTATATCCATAATCTTTGGGGAGTGGAGTTTCTTGGAGCATACATCCTTATGGAACTTTTGAGAGACCTTGTTTATTTTGTCCCTATTGATGTCATCCTTTCCTCCACAGGCATATGTTATCTTATAGTTTTTATTGAATCCCCAATGCCTTAAGTTTTCATCGATGTATTTTGCAACATCCTTTTGACCTGCTCCTGCTGTAGATACAACGATCAATGCTTTCTTGTCAAAGAATTCTGGCCTATGGTATAGATAAGCTGTATGGTCGAAGAAGTTCTTAAGGAGTCCTGTAACATTCATTGCATAAACTGGGCTTGTTATTATAAGTCCATCTGCCCATTTGATCTTCTCTATAATTGCTTGCACAATCTCATTATGAGGGCAATGGTCTTCACCTTCCATAAAGCATTTAAAGCAGCCATTGCACATTGGCAGTTTGGCTTTCATCAATTGAATTTCTTCAAATTCTGCATCTTCTCCTAAATTGCTTTTAGCTTGCTTTACCATGCTCCATGTATTTTTCTTTCTTGGAGATCCATTGATTATAACGTATTTCATTGTTACACCTATTAAAATAATTTATATGTCTAATTGTCCTTCAAGGACCTTTTTTTCTTTATATTCAAAGTTTTTATCAAATTCATCCACATTCTTTTCATCAACATCAAAGACTTTCGGATTGTAGAATATTCCCTTATCAAAATCCAGATTTTTGATAATATTCTCATTGCCATTTAATATCCTTATCATGAAAAATGGATTTTCATCTTCAGTGTCTGTTCCTTCAAGGTAAATATTGTATTTTGATGCACTTTCAAAACCAAATCTGCTGTAGTAATTCTCATCTCCTATTACAAAAACAAATGGTATGCCCATTTCTTCTGCGAGATTTAAAGTATGTCTTATTAATTTGGAACCATAGCCATGACTTTGATATTTGGAATCTATAGCTATTGGCCCAAGGACAGTTGCCTTTTTTCTTCCTTCACTGACTTTAATGTCTACTCCATATCTATTTTTCCTATAAATATTCAAGCTTCCATTTGAATAGTTTATATGGCCTATGATTTTATCATTTTTCTCTATTATGTATGCCAAGTCCTTAATGAAACTGGAGTCATTTCTTAAGTTATGGACTATGTAATGCTCATAAGCTCCTGGGCGATAAACGTTCCAAAATGCATCCCTTACAAGATTTTCAACTTTTAGATAGTCCTTTTCCTCTTCCAATCTGATTGTTTCATTGTAGGATTCATCATTTTCCCTATTTTCTAAATCACAATCCTTGCCATTATACTCATCACCTATCTTGACAGAATTAAAGAGAATCTTCATATGATTTGTTGTTCTTCTTTCGAAATCAATTAGGAATTTCTCATCATCTTCAGGATAGTTTATTATGAAATGTTCATACAATAGGAACAATCCATAGTAATAGAATGATTCTGCGAGCTGCTTTATGTCAGCGTCCTTCTTGATGAAATTCATTTCTTTCATTAGATTAAAGAGGTCTTCCCAGCCATTGATTGCATATCCTATAATTGCTTCCTTTACAAATTTCTTTATCTTTTCGTTATGATAGGATTCAACAAGGAATATCCTTGTAATTTTCATCATCTTCTCTTCAGAGAGCTTTGAGATGAATCTATTGCTTCCTTCCTTATAGAAATGGTCAAAATCCATATTCAGATTTTCCTTAGGTTGCATTACAGGAGCCTCTTCCTTTAGCATTTCGTTAATGTAATAGCTTAATATGGATTCTAATATTGATTCCTTGCTTTGATAGTGATTATAAATGGAGCTTTCCTTTATTCCAACTTCCTTAGCTATTTGGCGTATGGAAACTCCATCATATCCATATTGGGAGAATAGTTCTATGGAAACATCAAATATCTTTTCTTTTGTATTCTTTTTAGCCATTTTTATCAGTTTAAATCATTTAATAGTTTTAAAAATAAAATTATTATAAACTAACACTTGTTAGTTGAATTCAATTTTATTATATTGGAATTGATATATAAAACTAACGATTGTTAGTATATTTTTTAGATACTAATTTTTAGATATTACATTTTTTTAAATATTTTGAAAATAGATATTTTTAAATATCTTCTTTTAAAGAATTTTATTAGTCAAAATTATTAGTCAAAATAAGGAAAATAATAAAATGTCAAATAATACAGATAATGAAATACTAAATGAATTAAGAGAATTAACAAATGATAAGGGTAACTGGAAAGCAAATATCAATGATGTTGCACTTAAGTTGAATGATGGTTATTCTGGTGCTGTAAAAGCAAAGGCATTATGGCTTCTTGGCGAAATGGGTTTGAAGTATCCAAGAGAAATAGAATCTCATGTTAATGACATTGCTAGTTACTTAGAGGATGATGATTCTAAATTGAGAGAAAGATCTGCTAATGCGATTGGAAGGATAGGTAGGGCAGATAAGGATTTAGTAATTGTTCATATGGATAAATTGATGAAAATGAAAGATGATGAATCCTCTAATGTGAGGCATGCATTCATTTGGGCTTGTGAGAATATCGCTACAAATGCGCCAGACTTATTCTGCGATAAACTGGATATCTTTTTTGAAATGATTTCAGATTCTGAAGATAAAGTTAGGATAGAAGCACCTGAAATGTTTAGGGTGATTGGAAAAACAAGACCGAATTGTGTAGGACCTTACTTGAAAAAGCTGGAATATTTTGCAGAGAATGATGAAAACCGCATTGTTCGCATTCACAGTGCTGGTGCAATCAGAATTACAAAAAAGGCATTGGAACAATGAGTTTTAGGGCATGCATGAGTATTGAAATTATTTCTTCATATCTTAAACAATCTTTTAGTATTTTCTGCAGTTATTTCAATAACTTCAGACTCTTCAATATTCAATTCTTCAGCTATTTTTTTAATGATGTATTTTATGTTCAGTGGTGTATTCATTTCCCCTCTTTTTTCTTCTGGAGGCAAGTAAGGAGAATCGGTTTCTAAGAGGATATGTTCAATCCCAATCTCATTTAGCATCTTTCTTGTTTTCTTATTGTTGTTGTGGGTTACAGTTCCCCCTATTCCCATATAGAAACCTAGTTTAATGAATTCTCTTGCTATCTCAGCTGAACCTTGATAGGAATGCATAGACCCAACTGCCTTATGTTCTTTTATTATATCGTAGGTATCTTGCATTGCCTTTCTGGAATGGACTATCACAGGAAGCTCGTGTTTTTCAGCCAAGCTAAGCATCTTTTCAAAGAGTTCAATTTGCTTATCCCTATTTTCTTTTCCTTTGTAGTAATCTAATCCTATTTCCCCTACTGCAATTACCTTATCATTTTCCAGCTGATTATCCAATAGCAAAATGTCTTCATCTCTAATTTCATCTGCAAAAGTGTAAAAGTATCCTATAGCAGCATAGACATTTTCATAGCTTTGGGACAATTTCAATACTTCTGCATTGCTTTTAGGATCAGTCCCATTCAATATTATGATAATATCCTCTTTAAGAGCTTCTTTTATTATTTCCTCTGCATTTTCCATTTCACTATTGTAGATATGGCAATGTGTATCGATAATCATTAAATTCCTCACATAGCGATTTATTTTTTTTCTATTGATTAGAAAATTATTGCATTAAGTTTTTATTCTTTTAACCTCAATTATTATATAATCAATTGAATTAAATTAAATTTTTGGTGAGCATAGATGGATGAGAAGTTTTCAAGAACAGAAATGTTAATTGGAAATGAGGGAATGGAAAAACTAAAGAATGCCAAAGTTGCTGTTTTTGGGCTTGGTGGTGTTGGTTCCTTTGTTTGTGAAGGACTTGCAAGAAGTGGAATAGGCAATTTTGTTTTGGTGGATTTCGATAAGGTTGATGAGAGCAATATCAATAGGCAGCTAATCGCCACAACTAAAACAATCGGCAGAAACAAGGTTGATGTCATGAAAGAGAGAATCTTGGATATCAATCCTGAAGCCAATATTGAAATTCATAATGAATTCTACCTAGCTGATTCAAAATCAGACATCATTACAGAGGACTTGTCATATGTTGTTGATTGTGTGGACACTATAATGGCAAAGATTGCAATCATATGCAAATCCAAGGAAATTGGGGTGCCAATAATGTCATGTATGGGTACTGGAAACAAGCTGGATCCTACAAGTTTTGAAATAGATGATATTTATAAGACCTCATATTGTCCACTTGCCAGAATAATGAAAAAAGATTTAAAAAAGAGAAATATAAAGAAATTAAAGGTCCTGTATTCAAAGGAGCATCCTATAAACACAAATGATTGTGAAATAAACCAGAATGGAAAGAAGCATAAGGTCAAGGGCAGTGTTTCCTTCATGCCTCCTGTTGCAGGATTGATGATTGCTGGTGAGGTAATAAAGGATATTGCCATAAGATGATTTAATTATTTTTCCTCAACTATCTTTCCGCTCATATGCTCTATTGTGATTTCATACAGTTCTGTTACATCCAAAAGCCTGTCTATTTCTGATTTGGTCTCTTCTTCACTTGGGAAGAACTTGTTTCCTAAATGAGTCAATTTTTCTATTTTTGTATCTTTGTCCTTGATTGTTCTCATTTTTCCAAAGACAATCAAGCTTTTGAATGTGTACCACCAGCTGTCTGATTTTACTCCTTTGTCTATTACGCAATAAGAAACCTTATCATGCTTTTCGATTGCATCTCTTTTATGGCTTTCCATTGCAGTTCCATGGAAGTATATCTTTCCATCTACATAAACATGACTTAATGGTACAGCATAAGGATAATCGTCATCTCCAAGCACTGCTAAGACACCACGAGGTTCGTTAATTAAAATTTCTATGCATTCCTCTTCACTTAATGCCTGTTTCTTTCTTCTCATTTCTCTAAACATATTTAATAGTTTAGATTTACTTATAAAAATAGTTAATTAAAAGAATATTTTTTTTAAAATAAAATATTTAGAAATAGTAAAAAATAGGAACTAGAAAAATAGAAAAATAGAAAAAAAATAAGTAAAATTGTAAAATTAAAAAAGAAAAAAAGTAACTGGTTAATTAAAACCAGTCTTTAGATGATTCTATAATCTCATCAACGATTATTGGTGCAGAACCAATGTAGGTATGAGGATCCATGATTCTTTCAACATCTTCTTTTGTTAGGAATTGGCTTGCATCAGGATCTTCAAGGATTAGGTCTGCAAGTAGCAATTTTTCCTTGTTTGCTTTGATAGCGTTCTTTCTTGCTACTCCATAAGCGGTTTGCTTACCCATTCCTGCTCTGGTAAGTTCTGCCATCAATCTTTCTGCCATGATCAATCCATTAGTGAAATTAAGGTTTCTTTCAATGTTTTCATCATAGAAGATGAGATTGTTCATTAACTTGATTGTTAAGTTGAGAATGTAATCAGTTAGAATACAAGCTTCAGGGAACATGATTCTTTCACAGGAAGAGTTAGTCAAGTCCCTTTCGTGCCAGAGTGGGTTGTTTTCCATAGCTGCATTTACATAGGATTTTACGATTCTTGCAACACCACAGATTCTTTCAGCAGTGATTGGGTTCATCTTATGTGGCATGGTACTGCTTCCAACTTGCTTTTCAGGGTCGAAGAATTCTCCTAACTCTTGAATTTCAGTTCTTTGTAAGTTTCTAACCTCAAGAGCTATTTTGCTTAAGGTAGTTGCTATGTTTGCAAGGGTTGCTACAAATTCCACATGGTTGTCCCTTTGCAATACTTGGTTAGTGATTGGAGCAGGTTTTAATCCAAGAATTTCAGATACTTTCTTGTGAACTTCCCAACCTTGGGTTCCAAGAGCTGCAGTGGTTCCTACAGCACCGTCCATCATACCAAGACAGACATTTTCCTTTGCATGCAATAATCTGTCATATTGCCTGTGCAATTCATCTGCCCAGATTGCGAATTTCATACCATAAGTGGTTGGAAGTGCATGTTGGCCATGGGTACGGCCAATGCAGACTTTCATCTTGTTCTCTTCAGCTAATTTGAGGATGATTTTAGTTAATCTTTCGATTTTCTCTTCCAATACTTCAATTGAATCCTTTAAGAGCAATGAGTTTGAACTGTCTACAATATCATTGGAGGTTGCTCCAAAATGAACATATTCTCCTGCTTCTCCTTCACATACTTCACTTAATCCTTTTGAAAGGGAAGCGATATCGTGTTTGGTTTCAGCTTCAATTTCACTTACACGTTCTACGGTAACAAATTTGGTATTTGCTTTTGCCTTGATTTCATCTGCAAATTCCTTTGGTATGATACCAAGCTCTCCTTCAGCTTGAGCCAATGCAGATTCAATATCTAACATTCTTTGCTGCTTGTTTTCTTGTTCCCAGATTCTTTTCATTTCTGGAGTTCCATATCTAAATTCTATTGGATGTATTGCCATTTAAACTCTCCTTTGATTGTAGATAATTTTGATTAAATATAATTTTTTCAACGTATTAAATATTATATTTTTAGAATACATATCTATTTTTGAATTTTTGATTAAATATATTTTATTGATTTCAATATGATTTTTCAATTAATTTATAAAGATTTATTAATTAGCATAATAAATTATTATTTAGAAAATTATAATTGAATTTTAATAATTTAAGATTATTATTAAAAATAATTTTTTTAAAATAATTTTTTTTCTTTATTGGGTGATATGTATGGATTTCAGTGTAAAAGATTTCAATGTAAGGCTTCGAACCATTAGACTTTGGGAACTTATCATTGCAGTTATCATTTCTTTTTTCTTGACAGGATTTGTTGAGGGATATTTCAATATTTCTTCTCCAGAATTGGAATACATTCTTTTCTTCTGCTTTATGATGGTATTCTTTTTGATTGCCACATATGGTACAACAGGTTTCAATAAGGATGTAAATGACCTGTTTAAAGCCAGCAGTATTCTAAGGGTCTTGATTTTAGCAATTTCAAACATGTTTGTTGCGATTTTCATTCAGAGCATGTTTTTCTCTTTGGATTCCATTTTCAATATGGTGAATTCAATTTCCTTGCCTTTATTGGATGTGGTGAATGGTTCAAGCAATCCTTTGATTTTCCTCATTGAGATGTTTTCAGCAATTATCATCGCACCAATTTCTGAAGAATTGTTCTTTAGGGGAGTTTTATTCAACAGATTGAAAATCAGAAAAGGTTTTGTCTTTGGATTAATTGTCTCATCAGTCATTTTTGGATTATGTCACTTGAATTATCCTGATCATATTTCACATGTAATCTATACTTGCATTATGGGAATGACTCTATGCATTTTATATTCAAGGACAGACAATTTATTGTTGAATATGGTTGTGCATTCATTCTATAACCTTTTATCATATCTCATTGCATATACTCCACTGCAATATTTGCTTTTAGGGGATGATTTTGGTTCATTAATGGGTTTGATGCTCTTAGCGTCCTTAATATTTATTCCAGTTTACATTATTTATTTCGCCATTAAGCTGAAATAAATATTATTTAAATTTATTGAAAAAATTTATTAAGCATGGAATTTTAATATTAAAATCATTTATTTAATGATTTTTCAATTTTCAGGTGAATATAATGGACTTTAGTGTGACTGACTTTAATGTAAGGCTTAGAACAATTAGGTTAAGGGAAGTAGTTTTAGCTATTGTTATCGGATTTGTCTTAAACGTGGTTCTCGTTGTAATTTTCCCTACATTGGGAGAGGGTGATTTAATAATCATGCCTCTTTTCGTTTTTGTTCTTTTGTTCTTCATTTGGGCTTTAAAAGGCACTCATGGTTTAAGTGATGACTTTTCAAAGCTTTTTGAAAGGGATAATCGTAGAGAGATATTCTATATATTCCTAATAAATCTTTTATTTGTATTCCTGATAGTGGCATTCTTTGCAAATTTAGACATACTTTTTGGTTCAGCATATCCGGATATGGAGCCATTGATGGATTTCACTCCAACTTATTATGACACATCATCTTTAGTTTTGGAAGTGATTACTTCAATCATACTTGCTCCAATTATTGAAGAATTGCTATTTAGAGGAGTTTTATTCAATAGATTGAAAATCAGAACTGGCATAGTGGCTGCTATGATCATATCTTCATTTATCTTTGCTATTGGTCATGAATTCGGTGGAATAACCAGTGCATTTTTATTTGGAATCTGTATGTGCATTATTTATTTGAAAACAGATAATATTCTCATGACAATGTCAATTCACTTTTTAAATAATCTGGTGGCTGTACTTCTTGAAGTTGGTAATGCAGATGCTTTCCTATTTCAAATGCCGCTTGCTCCAATCACATTGTTGCTTTCTATAGTTTCAGGACTTTTAATATTGGTTTACATCTTTGAAGAGACTAAGCGATTAAGGGCTTAGGGCTTTTCAATGTTTTTTATCTTTTATCTTTTTTTAACTTTCAATTTTATTCTTTAACTTTTTTTAAAATCTTTAATTTAAGCTATTTTTTTAAGCTATTTTTTAGAAACATTTATATAGGATGTAATATAATTTTTACATATAGGAATGTAAAATAATTTTTACATTTGGAATTTATTTATTACATTTGGAATGTATTTGTTACATGTTTATATTTCTATATTAATCAGATATTGTTTAAGTGATCATATGAAAACAATTATAAGATATTTAAGGCAGGAGATTAAGTTGAGTCAACAGGATTTAGCTGAGTCTGTTGGAGTTACTCGTCAAACAATCAATGCCTTAGAAAACGGACGGTATAATCCCTCTTTGCTTTTAGCATATAAAATAACAAGAATCTTGAATGAAGCCACTTATGGTGAAGATAAGGATTCCTATTTAAGCATAGAGGATATTTTTAAATTTAGTGATGATGA
>NZ_JBGUKT010000019.1:0-53314 GCF_045114555.1 Methanobrevibacter sp.
TCCCCTATTAGGCTGACAATCTTGTTCAAGACTATCTTGCCTTTAGGTGAAAAGCTGCCGCTGAATACTAAAATATCTCCATCCTTAACAATATCTCTTAACTTTCCGTTTGAATCGAAATAGGTATTGTAGTTATCTTCAGTTACCTGATAAACTGTACCATCTCCCCATTCAGGGGAATAGTCAGTTGCAATAGGATTGATGATGGATTTATCTCCAATACTATTGTTTTCACATAACCATCTTTCAGTGGATGACTGGGCAATATTTATAGCATAATCATTTGAAGTGTAGATAGTGTTATTGTAAATGGAAATGTTATAAGGCCTGTTGGATCTTGATTGGTAAATGGATAAAATACCGATTCCCAATCCTGAACCTTGATTTGCACCGATATTGGATAATGAGTTTACAATGTTGTCATAGACTTCAGTATCTTGAGGAGTACCCTTTATGCTTATTCCAGTACCTGATAAGAAGTCTATTGTGTTGTTGTGAACCCTTGAATTGTGACCTCCTTCAACATCTCCGATTCTAATACCGTCTCCACTGCTGTTTATCTGAATATAATTTCCATAAACATCACTGTTGGAACCTACAAGAATACCGGCACCAATCACATCTGCATTGTAAATGGAGTTATTTGCAATTAAGGTGTCATTACCACCGTAAATACCATAGTCTCCACCAATACCGTTATTTTCATCAAGACCATTTATATCATAAATCTTGTTTCCAATGATATAATTATGCGCATAGCTTGAATGGATACCACGGTACATGCGTATAATGGTATTGTTCTCTATATGATTATAGTTTCCAGTCAAGTAAACACCGTAAGACCAGAATGAAGGAGTTTCGGAAGTTGCCCTAATGGTATTGTTTGCTATAATATTATTGCTTGATGTTGAAGTACCATAACAAAGGTATACTCCATAGGAATTTTCAACTGTGATGTCATTGTTAACAATTGAATTGCCATGTGCATCCCTTAAGCTAATACCAGAATGTTGCCAACTGCTATTGTCTCCTGAATTCTCTTCATCAGGATTGACTTGTGATGAGTCTATTGCAGTGTTTACCGGAACAACTGTCTTGATAATGTTATTTTCTACAATACAATTATAGGTGAAGCCATCAAGGGAAATAGGATAGCCGTTATGTCCTGTAGTGAAAATATCATTATTTAAAATCCTTATGTTTTTAGATCCAATTACCCAAACTGCAGATATGTCTGGAAGGTTTGATTCAATCTTCAAGTTAGAAACGATTGCATCATATGAAAAATTCTCATTTGATACGTTATAGTAGTATATAGGAGAATTCTTCAATATTGCATTGTTTTCAGTACTTGTAATTGTCAAAGGAATATTTATTATAAATTTCTTATTAGAAAAATTACCGGACAAATTAATAGTATCATTAGCTTTCACTAATGAATTGATTAAATTACCATCAGAATCAAAATAACTTGAATAATTTGCTTCTGTAATAGTGTGGATTCTTTTTTCACCATCACCAAGCTTGGATTCAGACTGTGGATTTTCATTTGATGTTTCTTCATTGGAATTATCTGCATTAGATATGATATCATCATCAATTGCATCAGAAATGGAATTAGATTCAGAACCCTCTGAAGCGCCGAGATTATCGATATCTAGGGCATTGGAAACTGGACTGGATTCAAAACTATCTGATAAATTTTGATCTGAATCTATATTTGATGCACTTGCAGTGTTTAATCCGATTAGAAGAAAAGCCATAATGAATATTAAGCTAAATCCGATTATTCTTTTACTTCTCATCAAACACCTCCAGCAATTTTCTTAAGTTCAACAACTATTTTCATATAACTTAAACCTAGATAAAAGTTTTTAAACTAAGTTAAAGTTATTCTTTCATAAATATTTTATAATTAAAGTTTCTTTATAAAATATAAAATATATTTGAAATATATTTAATACATTATTAATTTATAATTGTTAATATTTATAAATATATCCCATTAGTAATGAAAATAAAAAACCAAAAAAGCAGTTCAAAAGTGGAAATGAAAAATTGAAAGCAATACAAGCGTTTTTGATAATATTAAAAAAATAGCATTATATAACATTGTTATATAAATGTTCAATAAAAAATAGCAGGGCCTAGATTTGAACTAGGGCTCTCGGGGTTATGAGCCCCGCGGGATCACCAGACTACCCCACCCTGCTAAACAAATAAACAAGGATAAGTTCCTTTAACATTATAATATTAGACACCATCATATATAAATATTTGCATAAAAAAGGATAATAGTCCTTTCTATTGAAGCTATGATAATGGGAAAATAATTAAAATAACTAAAATAATGAAAATAAGCAATGATAAAATAAGCAATAAGTTAAAGTAAAATAAAAATAGCTAATAAAATAACTAATAAAATAGTTAATATAGCTAATAAAATAGCTAATAAAAATAAAAAAAGTAAAAAAAAGAATAAATATTATTCTTTTTCAGCTTCAACTGCAACTTCTTCTGCTTCATCTAAATCTTTTTCTGCCTCTTCTAAAGCTTTGAGACGTTTATCAAGATCTTCGATTTTAGCATCGGTTGCATTGGTGAACTCACTGAACCTTTTCTCTAAAGCTTCAATGCTGTCACAAGCAGTGGTATACCTTTCTTCTAAGGAGGATAAATCATCAGTAGTCACTAAGGACCAGCTTTCAATCAATTCTTCACTTCTTTCATCCAAGAAGGAATCCAATCTTTTTGAAAATGCATCTGTAGTGTTAGCATAGGATTTATCGATGTCCTTAAAGGTATATTTAATCTTATCACCCATAGATTTCTTTTCTTGAATTTCCTCATCTACAAGAGAATTGAGATTGTCATCTTTTTTAGGTGAAAACTTAAGAATTTCCTTAATGTCGATATTGCCATCATTTGCTGATTTAATGTAATAGTACACTAAAAATACAATAGCAGCAACTAAAATAATGACAGCAATCAATTCAATAATATCCATAATAAAACCTCATTATAAAAATTATTCATTAATCTAAAAAACTTAATAAAATTGAATATATCTATTTCTTGTTAAGTTTTTTCTCTTTTTCTTCAATTTCCTTAAGCATTTTTTCAAGCTTTTTAAGTTCGGTTTGAGCTTCAAGACGAGCCAAACGTTCATTGATTTCACTGTGCAAGTATCCTACATTGCTCATGACTTCAGCAGTGGAATCTCTGATTTGAGTGAGCTGTTCTTGTTGTTCAGCAGGCAATTGAATTGGATTTTCCATAATGCGTTTATTTTCTAAATCCTTTTCAACCATAGCTATTTTCTTAAGTTCAATTTCTTTTTCCATTAATTTTAAAGTATTATTGGATTGACTTACCTTTTTCCATTGGCTTACAACAATGATAACAACAACAGCCAATATAATTACTAAAATAAGCATAAAGATTTGATCTGGAATAAGTTCAGCAGCCATATTTTTTCCTCCATAACATCATATAAATCATATTTTAAAAAATCATTAAAACCGATTAATATAAAAAATTATTCAAATATAAATTAAAGATATTTAAATAAGAATAAGTATATTATATAATTAAGAGTATATAAAAATTTTTATAAAAATGATTAAAAATTTATGAATATTCTGACATCTTATGATTAACTAATACTAAAGATATGAAAAAATTAATTAAAAAATATACTTAAAACCAAAGTGATAATATGGTTGATGAAATTAAATCTTATGAAGAAGCTGGAAAAATCGTGTCAAAAGTAAGATCAGACGCTTCAAAAATGATTCAAAACGGTCTGCCAATTCTTGAACTGGTAGAATTTGTAGAAAGCGAAATACTAAAGTCCGGTGCAGGTATTGCATTTCCTTGCAATGTTTCAATAAATGAAATCACAGCACATTACACCTCTCCTGCAGGAGACACCAATAAAATGGTTACAGGAGACTTGGTAAAGCTTGACCTTGGAGCTGAAGTGAATGGTTATATTGCAGATTCCGCTGTGACAATAATGGTTCCTGGAGACAACCTCGAAGAGCTCTTCGATGAAGAGACATTAGAGCTCAACCAAAGAATCATTGATGCCTCAGCAGCAGGACTTGAAGCTGCAATCAGCACTGTAAGAGCAGGAGTGAAGGTTTGTGATGTTGGAAGAGCAGTTGAAGAGGCAATTGCAGAATACAATCTTAATCCTGTAAGAAACCTTACAGGCCATAGCCTTGAACACTGGAACTTGCATGCAGGAATTTCTGTTCCAAATTATGACAACAATGATCCGACAATTCTTGAGGAAGGACAAGCTGTAGCAATCGAACCTTTTGCAACAAATGGCGAAGGTATCGTAAATGACTGTCCACAGATGTATATCTTTTCATTTTTACAGTCAAAACCATTTAGGATGAAAAATACTCAAAGGATGCTTCAATATATTGAAAAGAATTATCGCTACTTGCCATTTAGTGGACGCTGGCTTACAGAAAACTTCAATGAACATAGAGTGAACTCAGGCCTTAAGCAATTAGGGGATGCTATGGCAATTTATCCATATGCTGCACTTAAGGAAAGAACAGGTGCATGGGTATCACAAAAAGAGCATACTTTGATTGTTGAAAGTGATGGTTGTAATATTACCACACTTTAAATTTCTTTTTTTAATTATTTTTTTATTAAATTTTAATGTCTTTTTTTCATTTATAAAAACAGTGAAATAAATAATATTTAAAATAATCTCTTTTTAAAAATAGTTATCAATTTTAAAAATTAGACAAAAATAGAATCAACAAATGATTTTAAAAAAATAAAAAAAGATCTAGGATTTGAGCATAAGCTCAAACACTAGATAAAATAAACAAACTTATTTTATTTTAATTTTACCAGTCTTTTTAACTGCTTTGTATTGAGTGTCACCTGCAAATTTAACTGTGTACTTAAAGGTTCCTTTTTTAGTTAATTTAACTTTAAAGGTTGCTTTACCTTTTGAGTTGGTTTTTACAGTGTATTTTTTCTTATTAACAGTTAAGGTAATTTTCTTCTTAGCAACAGCTTTACCTTTAGAGTTCTTAAGAGTAATTACAACTTTTTTGGTTTTTGCAGTACGTTTGAAAGTCTTAGTAGGAGCAGTTATTTTGGTTTTCTCCTTGTTAAGTTTTACTTTAGCTGAAACAGTTGATGCAGCGTAAACACTGTCACCTGCAAACTTAATGGTTACAGTATAGGTTTTTGCAGCAGTTAAAGCTAATTTAACAGTTGCAACACCTTTAGCGTTGGTATTTGCAGTGTAAGTTTTACCGTTTACAGTGAAAGTAACTTTCTTGTTAGCAAGGATATTGCCGTTTGCATCTTTCAAGGTTGCAGTGAAAGATTTGGTTTTTGCAGTAGCAAGGTAAGTTTTTGCGGATGCAGTTAAACCAGTTTTGATTGGATCAATAGTGATAGTTGCAGTTGCAAAAGCACCTTTATGTTCCTTATCACCAAGGAATGCAATACTTACAGGATATTTGCCTTTTTTATTAAGGTCAAATGAAAACTCTGCTACACCATTAGCGTCAGTAGTTACTTTTATAACTTCATTATTAAATGAGATAGAAATTTCTCTATTTGCTAAAGGTTGACCTTCAACATCTTTTAAAGTTATTATATAAGTGCCTTGTCCACTAGGAGCAGCAGTCACATTTAAATCAGAACATTCTAATTTAACTCCATTGAATTCAGAAATTGTATTTCCTTCAGTTTGAACATTAGTGTTTCCTTCACCTTCTAATATAGCTGCGTTTGCAGTACCTAAACTATCTGAAGAAGTAATGGAAGTATAATCTCCACCTTCAATATGAATTTCGTTGTTTTCAATAGTGACTCCATTTTGGTTATTGATGCCTATACCTACAGCACCAGTACCCTTAGCGTCAATTTCATTTGCACGGATAATGGTATCAGTACCTGAAGTGGTTGCAGTGATACCGTAAGCTTGGGTAGCAGCATCTACTTTAATATCGTTAGATGCAATTACTGCATCACTTAATTGGTCAGTTGCAACACCATAAGCTGCACCATTGGAAGTGGAATCGATTTCATTTCCATCAATGATGACATCATCACAAGCACTTACATAAATTGCCTCAGCCATTCTTGACCCACCATTAAGGTAGACATAGTTTTCAAAGATGTTTACATTAGTAATTCTAGGTTGTTGAGTTGGATAAGAATTAGCAAATACATCAATACCATAAAGGTATCTGCAAGATCCTTCAATAAAAATCTTGTTATTATTTATACAGATATCTTTACAACCTAAAGCACCACTTTCTACTTCAATAGCGTAGACAGAGGAACCATATTTTGAACCAGTTTTGTCAACAAAGTCAGGAACAACTATCTTGTTGTTTTGAATGGTAACATTAGTTACTTCTTTAATGTAAATAATACCAATGGAACCAGTAGTATCATCACCAGTGAATTCCATATCTAAATCTTCAATTACAGAATTGTCTGCACCTTGAACAAGATTGATTGTAGTGTTGACTAATTTTTTATTAGGAACTCCTCTAATTGTTAATGGGGTATCGATGACTAATTTTTTGCCAGTTAAATCACCTAAAGCAATTACATCTCCAGCACTTATAGGAGCATCATCTTTAATAGTGCCATCATCATTGAAAAAGGTAGAATAAGTAAAATCATCGATTACTTTAGCATTGTTTTCAAAGCTTACATACTCTCTGTAACTTTCACTGTTTATCTCTTCAGCCAAAACATTAGTTGTTACAGTGTTATCTTTAACTACGATGTAATAGTCATCTTCAGCACTAGCAGCATTGAATTGCACACAAAGTGCAGAAGTGTGATTACCTAAAGCATCACCAGTAGTCATATCAGCAGCAGAAGTACCGATAGCAGTTACATCATTGCCTTCAACAGTCATGTTGTAAATTTGACCACCAATACCCATAACACCTTTCTTAGAGACAGCAACCACAGTGTTATTAGCAATAGTAGTATTTAACTCAAATTGATAATAAGCAGGCATAGTGTAATCACCAAATGACATATCAGGATCATAACCATCAACACCAAAGTTTAAAACAGTTATACCATAAACCATAAAGTCACTGCTAACATCCACATTATTGTCTTTAATTAAAACATTCTTAGCAGAAGTAAGAGTACCCTCATAACCTGAAGAAAAGAAAACATACTGTGCATCATCAGCTACTTGAATACCATACGCACAATAATCACCGGTATTGGCCACAGTAATGTTATTAGCTTCAATTAATGCATTTACAGGATTATCCAAATAAATAGCCTCAGGCATACAGCCTTTAACATCTACATTGATATTATTATTAGAAATAACAATATCCTCAGGGTTAGCTAAAGCACCATAAGAACCTAACTGAATACCATAGGAATAAGGAGCATTGCCAGTTACAAAAATATCATTGCCCTCAATGTTCAATCCAGAAATGAATCCATTAGCATTTACACCATAAACACTGAAATAAGGATTATCTTCAGGAGCAACACCTTCAATATTCATAGTATTGTCCTTAATGGTAATCTTAGTAGATAAATCAGTAATCTCCACTGCATTCTTATTAGTATTAGTGAAAGTTAAACCAGAAATAGTAATAGAACCAGCCATACCAGTATAATCACCAATGGTAATAGTACCATTATTAATAATACCTGCACCTTCTTTACCAGTTATATTAATATTAGAACCAGAACTAATCTTAATGTCCTTATTGGTTAAAGTACCAATATTTAAAGAATAATCTCCATCAGCACTTAGAGTATCTTTAGCAGTACCATCATCATTGAAATAAGTAGAATAACTATCATCATCAAGGTCATAACTATTTGTACCTTCACCGATAACAGCACCGCCATCATCATTTACAATCTCATCTGCATTATCTGCAGTACTTAAATCATCTGCAGTGTCTGTAACTTCGACAGATTCCTGAATGTCACCATCTGCGACAGCGACAATTCCTGCATCGTCTACAGACTCCGCACTTACAGCCCCAATAGCTAATATTGAAACCAATAAAACAGCTAAAACGACTGTGAATTTACTAAGCTTCATAATATAAAACCTCTTCATAAATTCGTAATACATATAATAATTTTCTAAAAATTCTTTTACAAAATAATCAAAATACTTGATAAATTTTGATTATTAATATATATCTATATAATTATTAAAAAGGTTTTCTATTATAATTTATAAAATATAAAATATATTTGAAATAAAAATAAAAAAAATTAAAAATAGATATTAGTTTAAAAATTATAAAGATAAAATAATAAGAAAATAAAGAAATTAAAAAGAAGAACAAAGAAAATTTAAAAAAGAAATAATCTAATAAAACTATTTTATTTTAAGTTTAGCTTTTTTAGTGGTCTTTAAATAAGTGCCGTCTCCAGCAAACTTAACTGTGAATTTATAAGTTTTCTTCTTGGATACCTTAACTTTCACAGTTGCGACACCTTTCTTATTTGTTTTTGCTGTGTATTTCTTCCCATTTACAACAAAAGTCAATTTCTTTTTGGCAATAGCCTTTCCACTTTTTGTCTTTAAAGTAGCAGTTAATTTTTTAATCTTTTTAGACTTCTTATAAGATTTGTTTTTCACAATCAATTTTGTAGGGACCTTCTTGACATAAAGCTTTAAGGTTTTGCTCAAAGGACTGTAAACATTATCTCCTCCAAACTTAACTGTCACTGTATAAGTTTTAGCCACTTTAACATTTACTTTAACCTTAGCAACTCCCTTTGAATTTGTGTAAGCAGTATAAGTTTTGCCGCTTATGATGAAACTGATCTTTCTATTTTTAATCAATTTTCCATTGATATCCTTAAATGTTGCTGTCAAATACTTATTGACATTAACATAATAAGACTTGTTTGGAGCGCTTAAACTTGCCTTTTGCTTGTTGACAGTTACTTTTCCTGGTGCAAATGATGCACTATAATCATTATCACCTAAGAAACTGACTAAAAGATTGAAAATTCCATAACTATTTATATTGACTGGAAGTTTAACCTTTCCATTTGAATCTGTGGTTAAGTTATAAATCGCATTATTGTAAGAAATGTAAATGAATTTATTGGACAATCTATTTGCATTTTCATCCATTAATTCCACTTCAAAATACCCAAACCTGTTTCCATAAATATCCTTATCCAAAGCATTACAAACCAAATGGACAGGCAATATAAAAGTTTTCACTCCATTATTGAAATTAACCTCATTGGATTGGGAATCATTGAATGTATAATACTTGACTTGATTCATATTATCAATCAGATTATTGTTTTCAAGATAAATATTATTTAAAGACTCAAGCAATGGCCTTTCTGAAATTACCTTTGCAAGATAAAGGGAATCTTCTCCAACAGCATCATTGTTCTTCAGGAAAGTGTTGTTTATGATATTGACAATTGGAATATTAAGATCTGTAGGATTTGTGGAATTTTTCATTAATGATAGGATGAATAAATCATTATTGTCCAATATTACAGTCATGTTAATCAAATCCACTGTATTTTTGCCGGATATGACAAATAAAGGATTATCGCTTGAGACTAATTGGTTAGAACTTGAATCAATATTATCAAGCAATACTCCGCCAACTATGCTAATTGACTTATTTACAATCATAGAATCTTTGATTGAATAAAGACCATTACCTAAATAAATGATGTCTCCCTCTTTTGCAGCATCAATTGCATTTTGGATATCCTTTGTGGGATTGTTGGAATGGCTAATGCTCACTAAAGCATTGTTTTCATACACAGTATTGTCTGCAATATTGGAATTTGACACTTTATTTAAATAAAGTCCAAATGCAGTGTCTCCAATTACATCAATATTATTAGAATTGATTTTTGGATTATTGCTATTTATTAGATTGATTCCATAACTTAGACCATCTTCACGATTATTTGTTATGGAGATGTTATTATTTAAAATAGATAAATTAGTTGTAATATTTTCATAATTAGTTAATTCTCGATTTAAAACATTAATAGCAATTATAGAGCCTACATTAGCATTTAAATTAAAGATATTATTTGATATTGTATTTTTATCAGCACTATAATCACTGCCTATTAGCTTAATAGCAGATAGCCTATAATCACCAGCAATATTTGAAACATTAAATTGATTATTCTGAATGATTAAATTAGATACCCCATCCTTAATTATGATAAATGAAAAATCATTATTAAGATGGTTATTTTCTAGTTTAAACCTTAAATTGCCAATATTGGTATTGGAAGCTTCACCTTCCAAAATGATTGTACAATTATTTAAAAAGGAACCTTGGAAAGCACTAATATCCAATGGAATATCAATTCTAAATGTTTTATTAGTTAGATTTGCAATTTTTAAAGTATCTCCAATAGTTATATCAAAGTCATCTTTGAATAAACCATTTGAATTAAAGAATTCATAATAATTTTCATCATTAAGTATATAAAAAGTATATTTTACTATGGAATCATGAAGGGACAGAATCTCAAATTCTGACAATGTATTGATTGTATTTTCTCCAAATAAAATATAACTTCCATTATCATTTAAAATTGCAGGCCTATCTCCATTAATAGTAATTAGATTATCTATAATGCTTAATTTTGAATTGCTTAAAGACAAAGCATTTGCCGAATCAATTGTAATTGTATTATTGAATAAACCTATATCCTGTGCATTGATAAATTTAAATGCCTCTTCCTGATTATTCATTGTAATATTCAAATTCTCAATTTTAATGTTATTTGCACTTATAACAAATGGAAGATTAATGATATTTGAGTTTTGACCCATAAGAGAAATATTTCCATTCAGATTAATATAAGGAATGTCTAAATTAGAGAATTCTCCTTTAAAAATTATATTATCTATTTTTATATCCTTTAAAGACCCATCTGGATTGAATAAATTGAAAAATGTGCTGTTTGTAACAATAATACTATTATTGAATAGTGTGATATTTGATTTTGATTCCACTTCAGAATAATCAATAAAAGATTTTGTGCCCTCTAAAATAAGGTTATCTTTAATAGTTACATTGTCAGGATATTTGGATTTTGATAGCATTTTAATTAAAACAGCTGTTCCATTTTTAGAACTAATGCTATTATTTGACACAGTAACATTGGTCATGTTTCCTCTAATGTACATTCCATTTCCAGAGGCCATATTAATAGTGTTGCCTTGGACCAATGTATTTGAAGCTGAAATTGAAAATTCAAAAGCATGCTCTCCAGTTATATTCTTAATTACATTACCAATTGCAGTACAATTTACAGTTACATAAATTGCAGATCCAGTTATCTTGCTGTCATGAATGGTATTATTAATAATTATATTATCATAAGAAGCATGGATTCCATACTCTCCCCCATCAGTACCATTGTTTCCTTCATAATAACTTCCTGCAAGATTAAAAATGTTATTGCCAATGATTTCATTAAAGCTTCCTTCTGAATCCACTCCTCTATACATTAAATAAATAGTATTGTTTATTGCCTTATTGTAATCTCCCATAATATGGACACCATAAGCCCATGCTGAAGGGTTAGGAAGGCCAGTCTCTTCGCTGATTGCAGAAGATCTGATTGTATTGTTATATATGTTATTGTAATTGGATTTTTCCCAACCATAAGTTGTTAGATATATTCCGTTTGAGTCCTTTACAGTTACATCATTGGAATAGATGTTATTGTAATGAGACTCACCTAAGAGGATACCTGCACGTTTCCATGACATATTCATATATCCAGTGAATGTTGTTTCGAAGACATTGTCATGTATGTTGCAATAGGTGGAACCTACCAAAAGGGTCGGATTACTGTTTGCACCAGTTGAATATGCATTACAGTTAAAAACGTTTACATGACTTGAACGAACAATATAAACACATGGATGCTTTTCAATATTTACAGTAAACCTTAAATGGGAAACATCTGAATATGCTGAAGAGTTGATATCAAGATATTGGACTACACAATTGGTGAGATATGCATTTTTTTGACTGCTGGTTATTGAACAAGGGATCGTGAATGTAAAGTTCACCTTATTGAAATTGCCTGATAAGTCAATAGTGTCTCCAGATTTTACAATGTTTGTATTAACATATCCATTATTATTAAAATAATTAGAGTAATTGGAAGGGGTCACCTTATGTACATTTCCACTAGATCCAACAGATAATACATTATTTTGAGAGTTGTCATTATTTATCTCATCAACAACAGCCAGATTATTTTCTTCATTTTCAGATGCTTGGTTAAAATCAGAAAGAGAAGATTGATCTCCCATATCTTCATTTGAAGAGACCTCTTCAATAGGCATTTCCTGAATGCCAATATCATCAATGGAAGATTGGATATTATCATTATCCACCTCTGAAGCACTTACAGCAGAAATGCTTAAAATTATTAGAATAATTGATAATACACAAAACTTACTTAATCTTTTCATAATTTCACCAAACAATATAAATTAAAATTTATTTTTTAACAAATAAAATTTATTAATTATATATTAAGTTTTTTATTTTATTATATATTAATTATTTGATTAGATTGGAAAATGTTGATTATAAAAATAGAAAATATGAAAGATAGTAAAAAATAGTTAATAAATAGATAATAAAAATAGTTAAAAATAATACGAACAAATAAAAAATTCCTAAAAAAAAGTAAAAAGAAAAAGAAAAAATTTGAACCAAAATTGAAATAATTTTGATCAAACTTTTTCTAAAAGTTTGGAAGAGTTTAGAAAGGACTTGGAAGTCCCATGTTGACTCTTCTTTCGATTTCTTTTCTACCTTTGTCTTTCTTACCGTTAGCTAATTTTTCGAGTAATTCTAAACCAGGTTTTACATCATCCATTGGTTTGGTTTCGATTACTCCAGCTTCAACAGCTGCGGTAAAGATGTCTGCTCCGTTGTCAGTTCTGGTAAATACAGTGGACCAGCCATCTGGGGAACCTACAGATCCAGTAGATACATCAGCTAATTCTGCAACATAGTCGAGACAGATGTTACATCCAGCTTGTTCGTATCCGTGGGTTTCTTTTAATGCAAGTCCAGATTCTTTTTCAGGGTCGGTAATCCAGAATTTTCCTTTACCAATGTCCATTTTGTTAACATTGTCTAAGGAAGAGTTCATTTTACCTTCTACGAAGGTTTTTAAGGAATCTCTTGGGAAGTTTTCCATACAGAAAATACCGATGATTAATGCGAGTTTATCTGCTACAAATCTGGTAGCAAATGGGTAGGATTGCATTTTTCTGAGTCCCATAATTTGACAAGGAGTTCCTACAGTTCCGATTTTTTCAAGACCGTATTGTCTTACAGCTTCTTTGAGTCTGATTGCGTTTGGAGAGAAGGTGTATTTGGTACCTGCTGCTGCAATGATTTCTTCTGGAGTCATTGCAATAGTTGGTTCAGGTTTCCATGCGTCTTCAGTATCTCCAGCAACAATAGCTCCTTCAATGATGTTTTCTTCTAAAGCGTAGCATAATAATGCGCTTACGATTCCACCATCTTGTGCGACTTTTTGGATTGCTTTGTCAGTAGCTCTTGCAGATACTACTTCTTTATATGTACCGAATGCCATTTTACTTCCTCCTATAATCCTAAGTCCTTTTTAATTTGTTCAGCAGGGAACCAGGTTCTTGGACAGTGAGTAGTACATGCACCACATTTAATACATCTGTTTTTGTTGTGGGATGGTCTACCTTCTACCATTTCAAGAGCTCTGGTTGGACATGCTAATACACAAGTTCCACAACCAGTACATAATGCTTTGCTTACAACGTTGGTTTGTAAGTCACAACCACATGCTAAGTTGCATGCTGCCATATCTAACATAGGTTGTAAGTAATCCATGTCACCGTTAATTAATGCAACAACTACTTTTGCAATAATTTCAGGGGATGCTGGGCATCCTGGAATAGCACAATCTACTTTAATTAAGTCAGAAATTGGTACAAATGATTCATGTTTTGGTTGAGCTAATTGTCCACCACGTGCGTAACGGGTGAAACAACCAGTCATAGCACAAGATCCAAATGCGCAAACTAATCCTGATTTTTCTCTTACTTCCATAAGTTCTTTTACACTGTGTTCATCTTGTAAACAGACAGACCCTTCGACTAATGCTAAATCCATTTCAGGCATTTCCCATAAATCTACTAAAGTTGTTCCGTAAACAATGTCCACCATATCAGTGAGTAAGGTTGAGAGAATGTCATAGTTTTCAGTTAATGACATACCGTCTCCAGTACAACCACTCATGTGAATATATCCTATTTTTGGTTTGTCAGCCACTTTTTCAACCTCCTGTGTTGAAGATTCTTTACTTATTTGCTCAGATGATTCTGCTTGTTTTTTAGCCTCTTCTTCAGCTGCAGCATCAGCTGCTTTCTTCGCCTCTTCAGCAGGCTTTGATTGAGCTTCTACTTCGCTTTTCATTTCTTGTTTTAATTTAGCTTTTGCTTCATCATCTTCTGCGTCCGGTTTAGCTTCAAGGCCTAAAAATTTTCTTAATTTATTTTTTAATCCATCAAGCATTGCTAAACCCCTTTAAAGTTCATTTAATATCATTTCAATAGCTTTTGGAATAGCCGCCTCCACTGGCTCTGTTAAGCCCATATCAACATCGGGTGCAGTGATTTCTGCCGGCTTGCATCCTACAATGACTACCTCAATGCCCATATCCACTAAATCGTGAAGAGGCTCTTCTACAGGCCAAGTATGAGCATTCTCATATTTGCCCTTAGGCATATCATAAGGTGAAAAAATCTTAAGGGTTCCTGGTTCTGCATTCCATTCAACCACGTCAACAACAATCACTTTTTTCCAATTCTCATCAGGCATGGAAAAAATGAAATGAGTTGCACCGGTTCCTGCATCAATGAACTGAGTGTCTTGCGGCATTTCAATATCATTTTCTTTAAAATAATCTTCTAAAGCATGAATAACCATTGGACCGAAACCATCATCTTTAAACAATACGTTTCCACATCCAACAACTAATCTTCCTGCATCATAAGGCATGATATTCCTCTCTATTAAAATCTATAAAATTAAATTCTCACCATTTCGTTTTTAACAACTGATCCATCTTCGTCGTCAACTACCATTACGTGAGTTGCACAAGATAAACATGGGTCGTAAGCTCTGATTACGTGAGGTCCCCATTCGTGATGGAATCCTTCAGTTGCAGGACCCATAGTTGGGATGTTCCAAGTAGTTGGTACTAATGCACTGTAGAAAGCGGTTTTTCCGTCTTTTACTTGTGCCATGTGAATATCAGTTCCTCTAGGAGCTTCTACTACACCGATACCTAATTTGTTGGTTCCTCTTGGGTCGAAATCTGCGAGGGTATTAGCAGCAGTGTCTAATTCATCTAAGATAGCAATAGCTCTGGAAAGGTAAGTTTTCATTTCACGAGCTCTAGCTAAGTGTTGAGCTACAACACCTTTTTCTTTGTAGCCTTGGAATTTATCTAATCTTGCTCTAGGACCAGTTTCTACTGCTAAACCATCGTATAATGGTACAGTAGTACATGCTCTTTTACCGATTTCTGGGTCATCATACCATAATTCTGGTACAATTTCAGTGAATCTGTCAAGATCGAAGAATTCTCTTTTACCGTAAATGACGTCACTTGCAAATACAGGAGCAGTGATTGCACCTAATCCTTCAGGAATGTCCTTTTCAAGGATTAAGTTGGTCATTAATTCAACGTGGTTGTCTACAACAGGAACTAATGCTTTCATTCTGGTGTATAATTTTTTACGTGCAAGTTCAGATAAGTTTCTTGCCATACCACCGATTCTTACGTCAGATGGGTGGATACCTTCACCAGCTACCATATCTACAACGTATTGTGCAGTTTTTCTAATAGTTCCAACACTGTCTACTGCAGTTTTGAAAAGATCTTCAGGTACAAAGTCAGGAGCAACTAAGAAATGGTGAATTGCGTGACTGTTTAAGTTAGAAGATGCAATTGTTAATTCTCTTAACAATGCAGCTGCTTTTGGAATTTCAATGTCTAAAGAGTCATCCATTGCTTCAACAGATGCCATGGTATGAGGTACAGGACATACCCCACAGATTCTTTGACAAAGAACTGGTGCAGTCTCAGGTGCTTTACCTGTAACCATTTTCTCTAAGCCTCTGACAGGTGTGATACTGAAGTATCTACCTTTGGTAACGATCCCTTCATCGTCAATTTCCATGACTAATTCCGCATGACCTTCTTGACGAGATGTTGGGGATATAACTATTTTATCGCTCAAATGTGTCACCTCTTATTTTATTTAAAATTTTAAAAGTTAGAAACTAACATTAATAATATATAATACTAAACTAATATAAATTAAACTTTTAAAATCAAAAAGAAACATTTAAATACTTTGTTTTATTAGGTTTACCTAAATTTATACAAAAAATCAAAAATTCGTTAAGAATTCTTGAAAAGTTAAAAAAACAAGACCATAGGCACGATATAAAATCAATTAATTAGGTTAAGCAAAAAAATAGGAATGATAAATCATGATAAATACATGATGATAAATTTTTTAATTATTTATGAATTTTTATATAAAAAGTATTACTTTTTTAGAAAAAGGAAATCGGAATTTTTAAAAAAAATAATAAATTTTTAATTGAAAACTTTACTTGAAAAATGAAATTATAGTTAAAAATTTTTAGAATTCTAATTAAAAAAACATTAGAATTGAAAAAATTTTTAGGAAAAGATATATTTAACATAATGAACAATAATAATATACAATTGTATTTTTTAAACTTACATTTAAAAAAATCAATAAAATTAAATAAAATCAAATTTATAAAAATAATGTCTTCTAATAAAGGAGGTGAAGAAATGGATAATTCCAACATAATCATATCTGTAATTATTGTTTTATGTATTGCTGCAGGAGTAACTGCATATGGAATCAGTGAAGGCGATAATGCAGTTTTCAATGATTTAACTGGATTTTCTCCAGACAGTTCAAGCTCTGGCAGTAATGGATTAAACGATATATTCGGCAATGATGCAAATGGTGGGGCTGGTACAAGTGGTTCTTCAGGTTCCGGCTCTGGAAACAATGGTGCTGGTGGCGGAACTAGCTCCGGAGGAAGCGGATCAGGCTCTGGCTCCGGAAGTGGTTCAGGCTCTGGCTCCGGAAGTGGATCCGGTGGAGGATCAGGCTCTTCTAAAATAACTCCTGACAAAGCCAAATCAATTGCTTCCGGTTTTATCGGTGAAGCAGGAGCATATGTCAGCAATGTTAAAGATGACGGAACTATGTACATCTGCTATATCTCAAATTCTACTGGAGATGTAGTTGATGCAATTGGAATTAGTTACTCTGGAGAAAACTTAGGAAAAGTATAACTATTTATTTTAGGAATAACTCTTTTTATTCCTAACTTTTTAATTTTAATTTCCTTTTTTTAAAAACTTTTTTTCAAACTATAAAAAATCTATTTTTGAAAGCTTAAACATCCATGAAAAAGAATAAATTTATAATATAGCGTTACTAAAATATACTATATTATCAATTTAAAAAAATTGATGGTTAATTGATAAAGATATTATATTCATATAAATTTATAGAAAATATTGCAAATCTTTTTGAAATATTCTAAAAGAGGTGGAAATATGGACAATTCAAGTATTATTATTTCTATTGTTATAGTATTGTGTATCGCTGCAGGAGTAACTGCATATGGATTGACAAATGATAGCAATACTGTATTCAATGACCTTTCAGGTTTTACTCCTGATGAACAAGGCAACACCGGAATAGGAAATAATTCTACTGGTCTTGAAGGAGCAAATTCCGGAACCGGCACTGGAACAAGTTCAGGTAGTGGAACTGGCAGTTCTAGTTCAAGCAGTAGTTCAAGTTCTTCAGAAAAACATAATGTTAGCCCGGAAAAAGCTAAAAAAATAGCTGAAGGTGCTGGATGGGAAGGTTCCTGGTGTTACAGTGTAAAATATAATTCCCATGGATATTACACTTGTCTTTTAAAGGACGCTAAAGGCCGTACTGGTTATGTTCTTGTTGGATCAGGTACCGGAACAATCTTGGAAGGTGCTTGGAGTGATGAAGTTGTACCAGATGAAGACAATAAAACTTCTGATTCTGACAACAAATCAAGCAGTTCACAATAATTCAAAAAATTAAATTATTTTTAATTTAATTTTTATTTCTTATTAAAATTTTTATTTTTTATTAAAACATGTTTAGTCATTATAATTAGTATTTAAAAAATTAATTTAATGACTTTGATATGAAAAAGATATTATTACCCATAGTTTTATATACCATAATAAACATAATATTAAATGTTGTATATAGGGCCCGTAGCCTAGCTGGACAGGGCGTCGGACTTCTAATCCGAAGGTCCCGGGTTCAAATCCCGGCGGGTCCGCTCTATTACTATTTTTTACTATTTTTTAATTATTACAAAAGAAAACTACTTAAGATATCTAAATAGAATAAATAATTTATCATAGGCTTGTAGCCCAGTTTGGATAAGGCGTTAGACTCCTAATCTAAAGACCGCGGGTTCAAATCCCGCCAAGCCTGTTTTTTAAAGTGACGTTAAAAATAATCTAAAGTGACTACTTTCTCTTTTTTCTCTTGTTTCTTAAAATCATCCTTAAAGGATATTTCACCATATTTGCCTCCGCCACCTGGAACCACATTCAGTGTCTTATTCCTAAATCCTTCGATTCCAAGAGCGACCTTATCATCTATTTTTGAAATATCATCCAGAGGAACATTTATCAAAACATCGATTTCAGGACCATAGGCATCAATCAGTTTCTGCCAAACCCCTTGAACGGTTTTTGTTGTAATTCCCTTATCATAAATCATGCTGATTATTTCAGCAAGAGGCATTAAATGGACATATGGTGGCCTATGGCTTGGATGATGAGGATCTTTGTAATCAGCTATTTCACTTATTCTAAAATCCACTCCTTTCTTGACCCTGCCACCACAGGAACATCTCATTCCATTGGCTTTTGCAAGTTCAGGGTCTATGATTTTATAGCATTTTGTGCATGCAGTCATGTGATACTTCCCCAAATTAGGAAGAAGGCCATAATTTGCCTTGACAGACTTGTGCTTCAGTGCCTTTTGAAGTGATGTATATGAAATGTCTTCCATCTCTATTTGATTGAATTCCCGACCTAATCTATGAGGCCATGGCGAATGGGCATCAGAATTGGTTAAGAATACAAAATCAGCGAGTTCCTTTACAGTATCCGCCATGTCTGTATCTGCAGATAAACCTAATTCAACGAAATCAGGCGCCTTTTCATAACAATCATAAATGCTGTCATAAGTCTTGTACATGCCAGTCCAAGGAGTGAATGAATGAGCGGGGCCTATCATGCAATCATACTCTTTTACAAGCTCAAGGAGTTCTGCACCGCTTAAAGGACTTCTTGGCCTTCCATCAATATACTTGTTTGGAGAGACCAATTTTTCTGAAAGCTCACGGGCAACTTCGATATTAGGCAAAATAATTACATGATGAATCTTGTGCTGAGCTTCAACTTCAGTTGTCAAGATGAAATCACAGTCTTTATGAGAGTATATTCCATCCCCCTTATATTCAGTGCTTTCAGCTATAATTTCAAGCCATTTAGGATGAAAAGCATCTCCTGTTCCAACTAAGTTCAATCCCTTTTCACGGGATTTTGGAGCTATATTGTTAATCACCATATCCTTTGAGGTAGCTGCTGAGAAGCAACTGTGAGTATGTAAATCTGCATTAACCAACATATAATAATCATTATAGTTTTTTAGTATAAATAATTTTAAAAAATAACAATAGGTAAATAGAATTAAACTATAAAAATATTAATTAAGTGAAAATCAAAAAAGTGATTCCATGACTAAAAGACGTTGCCCTTGGGCTGAAGGTGTAGAGGAAATCTATGTAAACTATCATGATGAGGAATGGGGAGTTCCAACATACGATGATCGGGAACTCTTTGAAATGCTTGTGCTCGAATCATTTCAGGCAGGACTTGCATGGATTACAATACTAAAGAAAAAAGAGAATTTCAGAGATTCCTTTGATAACTTTGATGTTGAAAAAGTAGCGGCTTATGATGAAAAAAAGATAGAAGAGCTGAGAAACAATGCAGGAATAATCAGACATAAGGGAAAGATAAATGCTGCTATAAACAATGCAAGGGTCTTTATGGAAATACAAAAGGAATATGGCTCATTCTCAAACTACATCTGGCACTTTACAGACAATCAAATATTGATTGATACAGAAGAGAACTATCTCACTAACTCCCCCCTTTCAGACAAAATAGCTAAGGACTTGAAGAAAAGGGGAATGAAATTTGTTGGAACCACAATAATCTACTCCTACTTAGAGTCAATTGGAGTGATCAATAATCATATTCATGAATGCTTTAGATACGAGGAATTGAAATGAAAGCACGAGATTTACTTGCAGAAATAAAGGAAAACATAAAGGGTTATGACATTGCCCCCTTTGAGAAAAGAGTAAGAGATGAAAAAACTGATCAAACATCAAGACTACGTGCCAATTTCCATATTCAAAACTATAAAGAGATTATGGCATTGAATATTGATGATGACAGCAATATAGAAATCGATGATAAATTGGTAAATGACATTAAAGATGAATTGGGCAGATTCTTTGAAGGCTGTTCACCTGAAAGTGAAGGTATATTTAAAAAATTCATAACCTATACATGCATTTACTTAAGCTTGATAGCAAAAAGACCATTGCATCCAATTGGAATAGATATGCACAATGGAAAAACTGTATTTGCTAAAGAAAAAGATGGTGAAACAGCATACTATTGCGACATTAAGGAAGAGCAATCAAAGATTGCTAAAGATTATTACACTTGCCAATACTGTGTTTGCAAGCCAAGCTAATAAAATAAAAAAATTAGGAATGTAATTACAACTGAATTACATTCTGTTGGACTTCATCATTGTCCTTTCCTTCATAAAGGATTTCAGCTAATTTTAACAATTTCTCTTGTCCTTTAACCTCATCCTTGAATAAAGGAACTTCTGCAACGACTTGATCCTTGAACTTTTGGTCTATGAGTGCGAGACGTTTTTGCTGCAACATGTATCTTGAATGACAGAAGTCACAATCTGAAATGTCTGGCATGACCTGATTTACAATGATGCTGTCAGTTGTAATGTCATACTTATTCAATGCTTCAATAGCTCTTTCTGATTCATAAATGGACATTTCCTCTGGAATGACAACCATCTTAAATGTGGTTCTTTCAGGGTCAGAGAGAACTGCTTTAGCTTCATCAATTTGCTTTTTGGTCTCTTCCAATTCCTTGCTGGATTGCATGTCATCTGCTGCATCCATAAATGGAATGATATTCTTCAATGCATTTGCTGCAGTGCCTAATTTTGCTTTTGCTTTCATAAGTTTTCCTACCCAAGAGTCCATGATTTCTGGGAATGAAAGCAATCTTAAAGTGTGGCCTGTTGGTGCAGTGTCAAATACCACAACATCATACTCATTGGAAGTCATCACAGATAAGAAGACTTCAAATGCAGCTGCCTCATCAGCACCAGGAGAAGCTGAAGCCAAATCCATTTGCTCACCTAAAAAGTCAAGACCCATCAATTGGTCAGGACTTGCTACAGACTTTTGGCTTTCCAATGCTCTTTGCTTTTCTTCCATTGCCTTATCTGGGTCAATTTCAACTGCATAGAGGTTCTCATTGATTTGAACAGGATAATGTCCAATGGTTACCTCAAGTGAATCAGATAATGAATGAGCAGGATCGGTTGATACGATTAATGTTTTCTTTCCTTGATTTGCTAACCACAATGCAGTAGCTGAAGAGATGGAAGTTTTACCAACCCCTCCTTTTCCCCCTACAAATATGAAAGTGGTTTGTCCTTTTTTAAATTTAAATAAATCTTTAAATGCCATATAATCCCTCCTAAGGATTTTATTATATGATAATTCTTATTCTATTTTTTAATCTAAAATCTTTAAAAAAAGTTTTAGTAACAATAAGTTATTTTATTCTTCTTACATATAAAGTTTATCTTTTTTCAATGCAAATTCCATTAAAATAAAATATAATAAAAAAACAAAAAACTAATTTTTTAATTGATTTTATAATAATTAATGAAAATTTTATATTTAATAAAAATAATAAATATAAATTAATATGATTTATTAATTATTTAATTAATTTCTTAATGCTTATTAATTTTCATATAATTTTTAAATTGTAATATTATAATTATCGAATTATCAAAATTAAAAATGGTGATTTAGTGACTAATAACGAAATTGAAAAGAAATGGCAAAAAATCTGGAGAGAGAACAAGCTATTTCAATCAGACCCTAATGAAAAAGAAAAATTATTCATAACAGTAGCTTATCCATACCCAAGTGGAGCTATGCATATCGGTCACGGTAGAACCTATACCGTACCTGATGTATTTGCAAGATTCAAAAGGATGGAAGGCTACAATGTATTATTCCCTATGGCATGGCACGTAACCGGTGCACCGGTTATAGGAATTGCAGACAGAATCAAAAGGAAAGACCCATGGACCCTTGACTTATATGAAAGAGTTCACAAGGTCCCTCATGACACCCTTCCAAAATTGGAAGACCCAATAAACATTGTAAAATACTTCAGTAATGAGTACCACACTGTAATGGATGATATGGGTTATTCAATCGATTGGAGAAGGGAATTCAGAACTATCGATCCAACTTATCAGAAATTCATTACATGGCAAGCTAAAAAGCTTAAGTCCTTAGGTTTAATCAAGCAAGGTGAGCACCCTGTAAAATACTGTCCTCACGATGAGAACCCTGTAGGAGACCACGACTTGCTTGAGGGTGAAGGCGTAGGCGTAAACGAATTGACATTGATCAAATTTGAAGTTGAACCTGGACAATACATCGTACCTGCAACATTCAGACCAGAAACCATCTTCGCTGCAACCAATGTATGGTTAAACCCAGAAGTTCACTACATTGAAGTTGAAGTGAAATCCGGAGTTAATGCAGGTGAAAAATGGATCATAAGCAATGAAGCTTTCCTAAACCTTTCAAACCAACATGACTTGGAAATTGTTGGAGACATTGACCCTAAACCATTAATCGGAAAATATGTTAAAAATCCTCTTAATGGAGAGCCATTACCAATCTTCCCTGCAAGCTTTGTTGACCCTGAATACGGTTCAGGAACAGTATTCTCTGTACCTGCTCACGCACCTGCAGACTATATCGCACTTAGAGACTTGAAAGAAAATGAAGACTTGATCAAAGAGTTTGATATAGCTGATGAAGTTGCTAAAGCAAATCCTATCAATGTTGTAACTGTAAAAGGATATGGTGAATTCCCAGCTGTTGAAGTGGTTGAAAGAATGGGAATCGAAAACCAAAACGATCCTAAAGTGCAAGATGCAACTGATGAATTGTACAAGGCAGAACACAGCAAAGGATACATCAGCGACCACATTGAAAAGTACGCAGGAAAAAGAGTCGCATATATCAGAGATGAAATAAAAGCTGACATGATTGAAGAAGGCAGTGCAGACATCATGTACGACTTTGCTGAAAGACCTGTAATCTGCAGATGTGGTAACAAATGTGTTGTCAAGATTATGGACGACCAATGGTTCATCAGATATGGTGATGAGGAATGGACTGAAAAGACCCAAAAGTTACTTGCTCAAGAAACAATCATTCCTGGAGAAATCCGCTCCAACTTTGAATACTACCTTAACTGGCTAGACGATTGGGCATGTTCCAGAAGAGTAGGTCTTGGAACCAGAGTTCCATGGGACGACCAATGGTTAATCGAGCCTTTATCTGACTCAACAATGTACATGTCCTACTATTCAATCGCTAAATACCTTAAGGATATGGACCCTGAAGACTTGAATGAAGCATTCTTTGAAAAGGTCTTCTTAGGAGTGGACAGCGATGAAATCACTGTTGCACCTGAAATCATCGATGAGATTCAAGCTGAATTCAATTACTGGTACCCATTGGATTGGAGATTATCTGCAAAGGACCTTGTTGGTAACCACTTAAGCTTCTTGATGTTTACACATGCAGCGATTTACCCTGAAGAGAAATGGCCAAAAGGAACTGTTGTATTCGGTATGGGACTTCTTGAAGGAAACAAGATGTCCTCTTCAAAAGGTAATGTAATTCTCCTTGCAGACGCAATTGAGGAATACAGTGCAGATGTGGTAAGACTCTTCCTTATGGCATCAGCTGAACCATGGCAAGACTTCGATTGGAGAGAAAAAGAAGTTAGAGGAACCCAAAGAAGACTCGAATGGTTTAGAGAATTTGCACAAAAAGTTGAAGACATCAAAGGTGAAAAATTAGACCTTTCCAATATTGAAGAAGTGGCTCTTGAACGCAGCATTGACAAATGGATGATCAGCCAATTGAATGTACATATCAAAGCTGCAACAGAAGCACTTGAAGTTTTCCAAACCAGACAAGCATTGCAACATGCATTGTTCTTGCTTAAAAAAGACTTGGACCACTACATGTACAGAGTCAAAGACCTTGTTGACAAGCAAGACCCTGCTGTTATCTATGTATTGTCTACCGTATTAAGCAATTGGATTAGATTACTTGCTCCATTTACTCCACATACCTCTGAAGAGCTTTGGGAGAAATTCAGTGGAGAGGGATTCGTTTCCTTTGCTAAATGGCCTGAATATGATGATGAACTCATCAGCGAAGAGATTGAAAGATCCGAATCCCTTGTTCAAAACATTGTTAAAGATATCAATGAAATCAAAAACATTGTTGACACCGTTCCGGAAAAAATACACCTTTACTTAGCTCCGGATTGGAAATGGGAATTATACAAAATAGCTGATGAAGTTGGAAAACCTGACATCGGCCAAATAATGGGTAGAGCAATTGGTCAAAACATCTATGATAACAAAAAGGAAATAGCAAATGTCGCTAAAAAGATATCAAAAGAAATGACCAAAACAAGATACATCGGTAAGATTGATGAAGCTACCATCTTAAATGATGCAAAAGACTTCATTGAAGCTGAAGTGGAATCAGAAGTAATCATTCATACTGATGACAGCTATGACCCACAAAACAAGGCAAGAAATGCAATGCCTTATAAACCAGCTATTTTCATGGAATAACCAAGCTTTTGCTTCGCAAAACCTTGACCAAAACTTTTTCCATGTTTTGTAAGAACATGAAAATAGATAAAAAATAAACAAAAATAAGTAATTAATAGCTATTTTAAATAGCTATTCTTCTTTTCTTTTTTTAAAAAAAATAATAAATTATATACTCGCTATCACCCTTTTTTACTGTTTTACAACAATACAGAATCAATAGCTTCTTTACAGATTCTTAAAGATTCATCAAGCTCTTCTTTTGTAATTACCAAAGGCGGATTGAAGTACATTACGTTACCTAAAGGCCTAAGCATCAATCCTTGTTTCAATGCTTCTCTATAGATTTTATATCCGATTCTTTCTGATGAATCAAATCCTTTTTTAGACTCCTTATCCTCAACAAGTTCAATTGCATTGATGAGTCCCATCTGTCTGATTTCACCTACATTTGGATGGCTATCGAATATTTCATGGAAGCGACCGTTAAGCCAAATCGCCTTTTCATTTGCCTCTTCAAGAATATTGTCTCTTTCCATAATCTTCAATGTTGCATTTGCAACACTTGCAGCAAGAGGGTTTCCAGCATAAGTGTGGCTATGCATAAATGCAACATTATCCTCGTAATCTCCATAAAATCCATTATAGATCTCATCTGTACTTACACAAACTGCCATTGCCATATACCCATTTGTAAGCCCTTTGGATATGCACATTATATCCGGACTTATTCCTGCATGGTCCACTGCAAACATCTTACCGGTTCTTCCAAAGCCAGTAGCTATCTCATCTGCAATCAAGAGAACATCATACAAGTCACAAAGCTCCCTAAGTTTCTTGAGATATAATGGAGGATAGATCTTCATTCCTGCGCTGCCTTGAATCAATGGCTCAATAATCATTGCGCAGGTTTCATGACCATATTCTGCAAAAGCCTTCTCTGCATGTTCAAAGCATTCACAGTCACAGTTATCCCTATTCTTATTGTATGGACATCTGTAACAATCCGGTGCCTGCACCTTGATTGTATCAATCATTATAGGTTCAAATACCTTAGAATATTCATCCAACGCACCTACAGACAATGCACCTAAAGTTTCACCGTGATAAGCATCAGTGAAGCACATGAAGCGTTTCTTATGATCCTTTCCATTTTGTGCACAATATTGGAAAGCCATTTTGAGTGCACATTCAATGGATGCTGAACCGTTGTCAACAAAACTGAACTTGTTAAGTCCCTCTGGCATTACCTTGATTAAACGCTCTGACAATTCTATAATTGTTTTGTGTGAAAAGTTAGCAAAAAGAACATGATCCAATTGGTCCACTTGACTTTTAAGAGCATCACTAACCTCATCATTGCAGTGCCCAAGCAAATTGCACCACCAAGAGCTGATAATGTCTAAATACTCCTTGCCATCTACATCGTATAGCTTAACACCTTTTCCATGGTCAATTATTATTGGTGGAAAATCTTCATAGTCTTTCATCTGAGAAGCAGGATGCCAAATATGAGCTAAATCCTTTTTTGCACATTTTTCACTTTCATTCATATTAAAACCTGTATTTTATAATAATTTTTCTAAAAATAGTTTTTTAAAATTTTAATTCTAAAACTCTAATATAAGATTAGACTTTATATTAAATAAATTTTTAATTTTTTTAAATGAATAAAAAATATACAGTATACAAAATAATTTTATCATAAAAAAATTATAAAAATGAAATTTTTTAAAAAAATTAATGAGAATTATCATCAATGAAACAAGTATAACTTTAATTGATATGAAATATAAAATAAAAAAAGAAATTTAGATAAACCATAAAATAATTATAGCTATCTTCAATATAATTAAAAGCATTATTTAAAATATGAAATCAATTCTTTAGTATCTATCATTGGTTGTAGATTTGTATCATTTTGATAAACTTTTGCTATAACTGGAACATTGCAAAGATCCTCAACCATCTTGATATTGTCATTTTCCATAAGTTCATCCTTGTAATTATTCATGATGATTCCGCATACATGAATATTTCTGTTTTTCAAGTATTCAACTGTGGTGACAATTGAGTTTATGGTTCCAAGTCCAGCATCTGCAATGAGTATGGCATCAAGATCTAAAAATTTGATTATGTCCTCAAGCATGATATTATTTTCATCATCTTTTCCTTCGTAACGTATAGGGCAAACTATTCCCCCACTTCCTTCCATCACTATGTAGTCATATTTTTGGGATACCTTTTCATAAGCATCTTTCACTACATCTAAATTTACTGGATTTCCTTCAATCTGACTTGCAAGATGTGGTGAAACTGCAGTTTCATAAATGTATGGAACTAGGAAATCTGTATCTTCCTCTAAACTGGCCATTGTCAATACCTCTACAGCATCTCCAGGAATTAAAGAACCATTTTTGTCTCTTATAGCCCCACTTAAAGCTGCCTTAAAGTAAGCGGCATCATATCCATTGTCACGAATATACTTTAGCAATAATCCAGTGACATATGTTTTTCCAATATCTGTTCCAGTTCCAATTACAAACAGTCCTTTAGACAAAGTATCACAATCCATCTATTGAGTAGGTTATTTCAAAACCCAATTCTTCTAAAAGTTTCAAGTCATTATCCAATTCCACACCTTTAGTGGTTAGCATATTTCCTAAAATTCCAGCATTTGCACCTGACTCAAATGCCTTTCTACCATTGTCTCCTAAAAGCGCTCTTCCACCTGCCATACGAATATAGGCATCAGGATTGATGAATCTGAATATTGCAATTATCCTACATGTCTCATCATTGGACAATATCTCATTGTTCTCTACAGGAGTTCCCTTGATTGGATTCAAGACATTTATTGGAATTGATTTGACTCCAAACTCTCTCAATTGAAGCGCCAAGTCAATCCTATCCTCAAAGCTTTCACCCATTCCAAAAATTCCTCCACTGCAGATCATGACATTTTCATCGTGAATCATTTCTATAGTGTCGAGCTTTTCATCATAGGAATGAGTGGTGCATATTTCCTTGAAGTAATTCCTTGAACTTTCCAGATTGTTATGGATTCTATCTACACCTGCTTCATTTAATGTTGATATCTGGTCTTTTGTTAAAAGTCCTAATGAAACGCAAATCTTGATATCACTGTTTTCCTCTTTCAACTCTTCAATGAGATCAGACATTATTTCAAAATCCTTTTGAGTCACTTTTCTGCCTGAAGCGACATAGGATATTCTCTTGAAACCGGAATTGTAGATAGCCAATGACCTTTCCTTCAGTTCCTCCTTGGATAAAAGAGGATAAATTTCTATATCAGTATCATAATGATTGGATTGGGCACAAAACTTGCAGTTTTCACTGCATCTGCCGCTTTTTACATTGATTAACATACAAACATCGAATTTATTTCCACAAAATGACTTTCTTATTTCATTTGCTGCATATGTCAAATCATCTAAAGGAACATCAATGAGATTCATTGCATCTTCCTTAGTGACTTTGTAACAATCCAACACCTTGTTCTTTAATTCATTTACATCAAACATGATACCACATAAACATTACAATTGTTATAAAAATAAACTGTTATAACTGATAAGAATATAAATCTAAAAATTAAAAATTTTAGATAAAAAGTTTGGCTAAAGCTTTCTAGCAAAAACCAAATATCCGCTATGACCAACCATTCTTGTTTTTGGTCTTGTACCTTGAGGCCTTATTTCCATTTCTCTTTCAAGGGTTTCAAGGATTGTAAGATCTCTAAATCCTAATTTCTTTGCGATTCTATAAGCTGTTTCAGCTTGATCTATATATGGGGCATAAACTGCTAACCATCCTCCAAGCCTCAATGCCTTTTTAACATCTTCAAAAATCTCAAATGGCTTTGGAAGGTCTAGGAAAACCAAATCAATTTCCTCTTCATCGATTCCGTCCTTGATGTTTTGGTTTTTAACTTCAATATTCTTTATTCCAAAATCATCAATGTTCTTTTTAGCGACCTCTGCAAAGTCCTCTCTAATTTCATATGTAAAGACCTTACCTTTTTCTCCAACAACATTTCCAAAGTTCAATGCAATAGCTCCTGCACCTGTACCTGCATCGATTACCCTATCACCTGAACCGAGACCAGTGCGTGCAAGAACAGTTCCAATATCCTTTTGGATAAGGATTGAACAGCGTCTGTCCATTAAGTCAATGAAATCATTAACAGTTGGCTTAATGACTTTAAACTCCTTATTTAAATGAGTGATTATTGTATCACCAATAGTAGCTCTTTCCATTTGCTCTTTTTTAATAATACCTAAATCAGTTTGGAACTCTCTGTCTTCCTTGATCAAGTATTTTTTTCCTCTTTCATCCATTAAAATCTTCAAATAATCACCATCTAAATGAAATTTGTTAAAGTAATTGAAATAAAAATTATGTAAATAAAAATTATGTAAATAAAAATTATTTAAAACTAATACTTATTTTTAGTATTTATTATATATAATAATTTTTTAAAATAGGTTAAGAATAAAAAAAATATTAAAAATATACTAAATAAATTATTAAAAAAAATTAAAAATAAAAAAACAAGAAAACTTAATAATTATTTAAGTTTCCTTTGATTGTCATCTTTTTTGAAGTAGAGATATTTTCCTTCAACAACTTCCCTAATGTTTTTAGCTGTTTTCTTACCGATTCCTTCTACTTCCTGCAATTTTTTCTCATCAGCTTCCAAAACAGCTTTGACTGAACCGAAATGTTCCAATAATCTTTTAGCGTGAACAGGACCAATGTTTGGCAATGATTCAATAATGAACAATTGCTGTTCCCAAAGGTTTTGCGGTTTTCTTTCTGTTCTGATTTGAATGCTGCGTTTCTCACCTTTTTGCTCTCTGATTGCAATTCTCTTAAGCATTGCAGCAGTGTCTTCTGCAGTTCTAGTTGGAATGATGCTGATTCCATAATCAAGTGCAATTGATGTCATGGCACCTCTGATTGCATTTGGATTGATGAATCCTGAGTAAAAATCATCTCCTTCAAGAATCATGATTGGCTTTTTAAACTCTTCCATCATCATTCTTGCCTGTTTGAACAATCTCTTATCAACAATGGAATCTACAAAGTCCTTGGCAGTTTTTCTCTCTATTGCAACTTCTTCACTTACCTGATAATCTGCAACAGCCATTGTATTTACTTTAACCTTAACTCCAAGGGTATCCAATGCCCTTATGACTTTTGAGTTTCCTTCTCTTGTATCAACATAAACAACTAATTCCTGATTTTGAGGATTTTTGGCAAGCTCTTCATAAATGGCATCCTCTAAAGCCTGTTCCTCTTTAGATTCCTTTTCCTTGAGCTCCTCCAGCTTGCTTTCATTTTCATTTTCCAAATCAATTTCTTCGATATCCTCATCACTTACTTCCTCTTCCAATGAATCATCAATATCAGAAGTGACTGGTTCCTCTACAATTGATTTTTCCTTTTTGCCTAAAACCTTAGCGGTACGTTCAGCTTCAATCTTTTCAACAGCATTGAGCTTTAACTCTTCAATAGCTTCCTGTGTTGCAAGCTGTGTCTTCATTCTAGACTCCCTTCTAACGCTGGTCCAGTAATAACCTTCATCTATTGTTTTTTTGGTTATCAATACCTTCATTCTACCTGAGGATTTACGTCCGGTTCTTCCTCTTCTTTGTATCATACGGATTTCAGATGGAACCGGCTCATATAAAATAACCAAATCAACTGCAGGTATGTCTATACCCTCTTCCGCAACACTTGTTGAAATCAAAACATCATAATTTCCTGTCTTAAATGATTTGATGATGTTTTTCTGTTCTTTTTGAGTTAATCCTTTCTTACCGTCACTGGTTCCTTGACCATAGAACCTGACGCTTTTGATACCTTCTTTCTCACATCTTTCATGAATCATATCTAAAGTGTCTCTGAATTGTGTAAACACTATGATTTTAGGACTTTCCTCATTTTGACCATCATCCCTCAAGGATTTCAATCTGGTTTGGCCATCCAAACCTAATTCCAATTTAAGTAGCTCTATAAGCTTTTTCATTTTAGGATGCTCAAGTCCATATTCCTCTGCCTCTTTTGCAAGATAAACTGCTTTTGAAAAGTTTGGATCAAGTAGGATATTCTTTGCAGCTCTTGTAGTTTTCTTTCTGAGTCTTCCTACATAATCATTGAATGGAGCCACTCCTTGACTTTCCAATAATCCTAATGCATGCTGCAAGTTGATTACGGCGGAAAGAATGGATATTGCCTGGAAACATTCCTTAGGTGGATTTACAGATTGGCCTATTCTCCTTTGAACTTTAGACCTTGCCTTCAAGATGTCCCTTTTATTTACAGACACTGTGTTGATGATTCCTAAATCCTTCAGTCCTTTCAGACGAACCTTCAATGCCTTGTTTACCAAATCCCTAATCTTTTCAAGACGAGGTCCCATTTCCACCTTAATCCAGTCAATATTGATTGGATTGAAATATGGCTTTACATCTGGATCTTCTTCAGTCTTGATAGTGATATCCTGAATGAAAAGGTTTTCACAAACTTCCTTAATCTTGTTCTTGTCATGCCCTGGAGAAGCGGTAAGCCCTAAAATGAGATGGTTTTGACATTCCTTGACATATCTGGAAGCGAGGTAAACATAGGAGTAGGAACCTACTGCATGGTGACATTCATCAAAAACAACTAGGGAAACATCATCTAAACTGTATCTTTCATTCAATAAGTCTGATTCAACGGTTTGTGGTGTTGCACAAATAACTTGGGATTCCTTCCATCGCTTTTCCCTTTCATCTGTCTTTACAGCACCAGTGATTGAGGTGCAAGGAACATTTAAAAAGTGCTTGAAGTTTTCCTCGTGCTGTATGGTTAATGGTTTACTTGGAGCTAAAATAAGAATTTTTGATCCTTTGAATTTCTGAAGCCTATCTGCAGCTACGAGTATTGCAATGATTGTCTTACCTAAAGCTGTTGGAGCTACAATCATTGTATTTCCATTCTTAAGTACATCTGCTGCTAAAACCTGTTGATAAATCCTGGCTTCTGCTGAATTCGGCCTAATTAAAGGATGTTCAATATAAGTAACCATGAAATAATATATGTATTTAGATATTATTTAAATATTTATAGAGAGCAGTTGAAAATTAATCAACTGAATATAATCTTGATTTGAAATAAAAATTAAATAAATAAAATAAAAATTAAATAAAGATAGAATAAAAATAAATAAAATATAAAGATAAAATAAAGTAAAGTAAAAAAAGAATGGATTAAAAGCATTTAATCCTTATCGCATAATTCACTGATAGCTGAATTGAATTTGAATGCAGCTTCACCAATAGCTATAACAATGTTTGCATCTGTTTTTAATGCAACCTTGACACCTTCAACCACTTGCTCTTGGTTAGCTCCTAAAGTAAAATTAGAAGCTTGCTCTGGAGCCTCTTCAGTGAAAACAAAGGTTTTTTCTAAAGTTTCATAATCAAAATCAGCATTTCCTTCCTTTGCAGATGCCAATAATTCATCTACAACAAGTCTTGAATCATGAGAAGCTGGAACAATATATTTGACATTATCCAAGGCCTTTTCTAAAATTTCAATGTCTCCCTCATGACCTGATTCAGAAGTAACTGTAATTACAACAGTTGTATCACCATATATTTTAGTGATTTCCTTTAATACAGTTTCAACACCTGCTGGATTATGAGCATAATCAACCATAATGGTTTTATCTCCAACTTTACCCATAATTTCCATTCTTCCAGCTGTACCCTTAAAGCTTAAAAGTCCTATTTGGATCTCTTCATCAGAAAGTTTTAGGAATCTTCTGGCTGCGATAATGGCTCCAACTGCATTGTAAACATTGTGCAATCCATCAAGGGAAATGGTGAAATCAGTTTCTCCTTCAGGAGATTCAAGAGTGAATGTCCTATCCTTTAGAGAAATGTTTTTAGCCAAATACATTGGCTTTTCATACTTTATGCCACATTCACATTCAAAGGTTCCACAACCTGAGATAAGCTCATTAATTTGAATTTCTCTACCACACCAGCATGGCTTGGTTGATACTCTGCATGGCTCATCTTCAAGTCCAAAACTAATTGCATCACCTTTAAAGTCAATTTCCTTGAATAATCCTACAATTGTTGGATCATCACTATTGTAAATTAAGGTACCATCATTCTCTTCAATACCTTTTACAAGCTCTCCTTTGACTTTAGCATACTCTAAAAAGCTTCTTGTGATAAAGTCAGTCTCATCATTTTCATGAGGATCCTGCAAGTGGTCAACTGTAATGTTTGTCAAGATTCCAAAATTGGCATGGGTCAAGTCAATGATAGACTTCAATCCTCCAGGTGTACCGTCTGTACCTGTCTCTAAAATAGCCAAATCACCATTCAATCTGGTTTGGAGTGATGGAATGAATTCATTGTTACCTTGCATGCCTTTCAGATTATGCTCACAAGGATTGATACCTGCAGAATATGCAATATGCTTTAAAAGAGTTGTTGTAGTGGTTTTACCATTGGTTCCACCGATGCACATAACAGGCTTTTCTGGTGTGAATAGCTTAAAAATGTCTCCAAGCTCAATGATTTTAATGCCTTGATTAGAAGCCATCTCTAAAACCTTAGCATTCTTAGGCATGCTTGGAGGGGGAACGATGAAATCGATTTTTTTAAAGAATTCTTCAGGATGGCCTCCAAAGAATATTTCAATGTCATAGCCTTCAAATGAAGAGTGGAATCTGCAATCCTCTTTAGAGGAGATATCTGTTCCAACAACAGAATAGCCTCTATCCATAAGGATTCTTGCAACCAAGTTTCCTACAACTCCACAAACACCAATTACACCAAAGGTTTTATTTTCTAAATCTAATGAAGCCAATTCCCCATCAGACATAGAAGAGAGCTCTAAACTATTCAATTTAACACCTTCATGAAAAGATAAAAATTAATTAAAAAAAGAAAAATATCATTACTCCATAATAGAGGAAAAATTTTTGGTTAAGGTTTTGCGTTGCCGGAGGCAACGGAAAAGCTTAGTCATATTTTTTACAGCCTTCTTCCAAACCAGTTACTATTTTTTCCATGATTCCTTCAGGATCCTGCATGAGTTGAGGACCTAAGTGAAGGATAGTGTCTCCAGGTTTAGAATATTTAATGGCTAGTTCTGCACCTTCTTCCATAGTTCCTGCAATTACCTTAACTGCGTCAGAGTCTACAGCAGCATCAAGCAATTCCTGAGCAGGTTCCAAGTCAACTCTTTGGTAAACCTCATTGAATCCAGTAGCTACCATTACATTAGCATACTTACCCATAAGCTTACCGGTTTCCTTCTTATCCCTATAAGTTGAAGTATCAAAGTTATCAAGCAATAGAACAAGACTTCTATCACCTAAGAAGTCAAGTGCAGCTGTAATACCTTCTATTAAGTAGGAAGCATCAATGTAAACTTCCCTACCATTGTAGTCTCCAATGTATTCCATATGAACTGAAAGTCCTTTGAAGTTTGCAAGACCTTCCTTGATGATTTCTACAGGCAATCCATAAGCCATTGCAATAGCTGTTGCAGCAACTGCATTTTCATAGTAATAGCTCATCATATGGAAGTCAGAGGTAAAGTTGCCTTTTTTAAGTTCATTGGATTTGTTTCTGAATTTATAAGCGATATCAATAGCGCCTTTAGCGCTATCCCCAATAAAATTACATACTTGACCTTCACCAATAGCAACTTCCTCAAAGTTTGCTACCTTATCAAAGTATTCGGATTTTTTGGATGGATCATATCCAGGTAAATCTTTAACCATTGCGTAAAAGATTGCATCAGGTCTTGCTTCTTTTACAGTGTCTTTACAATGAATGCTTGTAATGAAGTTTTCACTATTTTTAGCAATGAACATTTTTCTTTGAGTGTAACGTTCCATTGAACCGCCAAACTCAGACAAATGCTCTTCATAAATATTAAGTAATGCACCAACCTTAAGCTGTAGTTCAGCCATTAACCCTGCAGTTCCATGAGGAAGCTCCAAAACAGCAATGTCTGATTTTTCTGGAATTCCTTTAATGATTCCATCAACAATGACTTCACTAACAAGGTTTTGGGTCATGGAGGAACATATCCAAACTTGATATCCGGCAGTTCTGAAGATTTCAGTTACCATATGGGTGGTACTGGTTTTACCTACACTGCCTGTGATTCCAATAATGTCAATATCGATGAAGCTGTCTGCCAATCTACCGAAATCATCATTGGAAAAGACATTGAGATTAGCTTCTTTTATGATTTTATAAGCTGGAGCATTTTCCGGTACAGTTGGAGATAAGTAAACTGTATCGATTCCATCAAGATTTGGTTCAAATACGCCTAAATCTAATTCAACTCCTTCGCTTTCCATAAGTCTTAAAGTCTTTTGAACATCCATGTGGAAGTCTTCAATTTTCTTTGGATCAGTTATCTTTACCGTGTGGCCAGCATAGTTTAATAATCTTGCAACAGGACGACCTGCATTTCCTGCTCCTACAACAATAACATTCATTAATTAACACTCCTTGAAGGTTTATGTAATTTTATTAGAATTTTAAATAATTTTTTTCAATTTACAAATCATTTTGTCAAAAATATAAGCTAGTGAATGATTCATAAATGATTCATAAATTTATATGATATTATTTATAATTTTTATATAACTTAAAGTTTATTAAAAAAAGATGGGAAAATAAATTCCTGTACACTAAAATTTATTAAAAAAATTAAGCAAAATAGGATAAAATTAATAAAAAATAGTTATGATTGAAATTAGTAATAAAAATAAAAATTAATTGAAAAATAAGAAAAAAAGAGAAGAAAAAATAGATTTATTCAAAATCTAATAGGTTTTCAATGTCATTGTAGATAACTTTCAATCCACACATTGAAGGGACATAATTAGCTGCCTTTGCAGAGTTTACTCCAATCACTTCATAGCCCATTTGCTCTATTGGAGCAACTACCATACAAGTATCACAGCAGATCTTACCTCCTGCATTCTCAATGGCATCAAGATAACCTAAACGTTTAGCAGCTTCCTTAATGTTTATTGAAGTGCAAACCCAAAGCTCATTTTTAATCTTTTTGCCTTTGACTATTTCTGCAACTTCCTTAACTTCCTCTAGGGAAGCATGTGGACAGCCTAAGCATACAAGGTCTGCATATCCTTCTGCACTGCTAAGTTTTTCTCTTGTTTCGATAATATCATCTTTAGTGATAGTTATTTTGTCTTCTACATTTCCAATGTCAGCAAACTTGTACTCTGGAGTGATGTCTTCAACATGGTATAAAGCCACTGCACCAGAAGATGCAAGCGCTGCACCAAGAGCTTTCAAATTACCGTTTTCTATCTTGTAAGGCTTGTTTTGCATTTTAAAGTAAGGAACTCCATCCTTAACCACTTGACCTACTGCATAACCTAAAGCGCCAAAATCGGCCCTTTCAAGTTCACATTCAACATCAACAAGCAAACTAGCGGTTCTGTTTTCATCCAAATGGAATCCATATAAAGGAGTCTTTCCTACAATAGCTGCAGTTAATGCTCCAGGACCTCCCTCACGATTTGTTCTTGCACCGATTACAGAGTTTACATAAGCAACTGCAGAGGATTCAGACCATGAAACATGGTCCCCGAATCTTGGAACGTTTCCAATCAAATACGGAGTGCATGTACAGGTAGTGCTTATACCAAGAGCTCCATAAGCATTGCATATATCCACTTGCTTTTTAGCAAACTCTGGAGGAAAACCGAAATCTTCCCAATTGTCAAGATCAGTTCCTGCAGGGTTAAGAGTTGCAGATATTGTTGCAATTCCACTTTTATCGCTTATTGTACCATTTTCATTATAAATGATTTCAGCAGTTCTAGCCAAGTCTTCAAGATATTCAAGACCTGCTTGGCCTATGGTCTTATAGGATACTCCAGACACTTGAGCAGACTTTATGTCTACGAATTTCTCTGCACCGTAAATGTCTCCTAATGCAATTAAGATATCCATACTCTTTCTAATGGTTTCTCCATATTCACCACTAGCCATCTTTTCTTCTTCTTTAGTTAAAAACATGAAATTCCCCTTTTCTATGAAATTTTGTGAAATTAATATGCAGTTTTAGTTAAATAACTTCAAAACCTATAAGCTTGATATGATTGGAAATCAATTTAGAATCTTCATCAATAGGTTCAGACAATTTGGTTGTTATGTACTTCTTGTTGTCATCTGGGAAGACTGTTGCAATCTTCAAGTCATCATTGTCCATAATAACACTTGCCAAGAAGTTTGCACCACTGGAAATACCTATTCCTAATCCTAATTCCTGAGCAATTCTTTTAGACATGTTTATTGCATCACAATCATGAATCAAAACAATATCATCAATCAATTCCTCATCAACGATTCCTGGAATAAAGTCATCACCAATACCTTCAATCAAATGGCTTCCTTCATCCATTCCCATCTTAAGAATGGATAATGTGCTTGGTTCCAATGCAAAGACTTTAGCATCAGGATTATGATCCTTTAGTCTTTTACCGATTCCCATAAGTGTTCCACCGGTTCCGATTCCTGAAACAAATGCATTGACATCTGGAATGGCATCAATGATTTCTTGACCTGTTTTCTTATATTGGGCTTCCACATTCAATTCATTGTCGAACTGAAGAGGCTTATAAGCGCCAATTTCATCTGCAAAATCATCTACAAGTTCAAGAGCTCCCTTGAATCCACCATCTTCTCTGGATACAAGATGAACCTCTGCACCATACATTTGAATAAGTTTCCTTCTTTCAAGAGATACCCAGTCAGGCATGAAAATATGTACATCATGACCTAAAAGCGCTCCAATCGCACTGAAAGCAATTCCAGTGTTTCCGCTTGTAACCTCTATGATAGGTTGGCCATCCTTTAAGTTTCCTCTTTCCTTTTCCTTTTGGATAATGTATAATGCTATTCTGTCTTTAATGCTTCCAGAATAGTTGTAATATTCAACTTTAGAATAAATGCTTCCTTTTTTGCCTTCATATTCATAATCAATCTTAATCATTGGGGTATTGCCAACTAATTTATCAACATTCATAAGATTCCACCAATCAATAATAAAATAATATTAGCAATGATAATAATCATTAGTAAATTAATAAAATTCGTGATTAATTAAATTTTTTAATTAATAAAAATTAATATAACACTATTATTTTTGTATTTTAATTATAAAATACTTTTTAAAAAAATAGGCTAAAAAATTGTATATTAAAGAAAAATTTGTAAAATAGTTGATTATGAAAAAGTTAAAAATAGAAAACTCATAAAAACTTTTTAAAAATTTGATTAAAAAAAGAAATTGATTAAAAAAATAATAGCTAAGAATTATCTTAACTATTTAATTGAGCCTCAATAGCTTGGTCAACTAAATGTAAGAATTGATCCTTAGCTTCATATGGTATCATAGCACCAGCTGCGATATCGTGTCCACCACCTTGCCCGCCAAAGTTAACTGCGACTTCGCTTAAAGCTTTGCCTAAATTAACTCCACGTGCAACCATTGGTCGTGTTGCCCTGCCGGAAACCTTAATGTCCTTATGAAGTCTTGATAATCCTAAAATAGGCTTATCATCATTTAAGATTTTAGCAGACATACCGACACCTGCAATTGTCCCCATAATGCTTTTAAGAACCTTATCCTCACTGTAAAGGTATTGAATATAATTCAATTGTTGGGCACCTTCACGGCTAATCCAATCAAACCCTTTAGTTAGGTCGTTCCTATAAGTCTTTTGGAGATTGAGAGCCTTATCTAAAGCTTCTTCTCTCTCACCAAGAACAATGCTAAGTGCTAATCCATATTCCTTGTTTTTACCACAAGCATCCAAGATTGCAGAATACTCCTCTAAATTACGTAAGACTGGATGTTCACGAGGAACACTGTAAACATCCCCAAATATTTGAGGATTGACCTTTACAAGTTCATCTTTAACAACATCCTTTTCCTCATCTTCTAATTCAATGAACTTAATACCATAGGAAACACCCATTTTTTCAAGGAGTTCCTGTGATTTCTCCAAACTGCCAGTTAATCCTGGAAGTGGGGGATTTAATGTATAAGCAATTGATTTGAATAAAGGCTCTTGTGCTTTAGAGACTATCTTTAAGTCTTCATGGATTTCTAAATTGCCTGCTTCCATCCCATCCTTCAAAATTAATTGGTTTACACCAACAAATCTGTTCTGGCACTGCATATCGCCAAATGCTCCAATAAGCGCCATATATGCCAAATGCTTTTTGTCCATGTCTCTAACTGACAAATAGCTAGATCCCGCACCACTTATTTCACGACTTCCGTCAACACCAAATAAGTGTGGGTTTACATGAACAAGATTGTCTTTAGGTTCATGAGCGCTTGGCTGGTGATGGTCTGCAACAATAACATCCACCTTTAGAGAATTAAGTTGCTTGATACAGGCACTGCCCATATCTGAAAAAACATACAATTCATATTTTTCCTTTGCAACATCCCTAATCACATCTGCCTTAAGTCGAGGGACAATTGTAATGTGGAATTGTCCTCCCTCTTCCTTAATGGCATTAGCTATAATACCTGCTGATGACAATCCATCAGCATCATTATGAGAAATTAATCTAATAATGTTGTCATTTTCGATATGCTTCTTTAGCATATCAGAAGCTTCACATCCTCTACTTAATAGAGAATCAAATTTTTCATTATCTCTATTTAACGAGAAGTGCTGCTTTTGTTGGATCGTATCTCCATCCTTCTGGTAATTGACCATTCTTTGCATAGTATCTACCTAATCTACGGATTCTAGATTCAATGATAGTTAATCCTCTTTTACCATGAAGGTCTTTTGGGTTTTCTTCTAAGTGATCTCTGATATTTACTGCTCTTCTGATTAAATTCATTAAATCTTCAGGGTACTCTTCAGCTTGACCGTTTCTTTTTAAGATTTGGGTAATTTTTTCACCAGTGACTTCTTTTACACTAGGAATACCGTATTGGTCTCTTAAAATTACTCCGATTTGACTTGCAGATTTACCTTCTCTTTTGAATTTTACAATAAATTCTTCGATTTCTTCGTTACTGTATGCGATCCATTCTGGTCTTGCCATAAATATCCTCTCCAATAAGTTTTTTGATTATTTATAGTAAGGTCCTTTGTAAAATAATTATTAATGCAAAGTGTCATGCTAAAATCTATATAAAAATATCATAATCATGACCATTAAAAATTATTTTAAATTCATTTTTGAAAAAACCTTTAAAAAATTACCGAATAGCCAAACAAAATAAAAATAATAAGTTTCAAATTTCATCAATTAAACTAAAATAAAACAGCAATCTTAGATAAAATTGGCCATTCTAATTTTGTCAATTAAAAAATATTTAAAAATTTATTATTCATCATTTTGGTTTACATACCAATTGATAAATTTTTCTAAAGAATTTCTTCTATGTGAATACTGGTTTTTCTCTTCAGTAGTAAGTTCTCCAAAGGTCTTGCCCTCTTCCTCTATTATAAATAGTGGATCATAAGCAAAACCAAGATTGCCTCTTTCTTCAAAAGCTATTTGACCTTCGACACGCCCTAAAAAGACCTTGGGCTCAGAATTGGGTGTGCAATAGCCAATAACTGACCTGAATTCAGCGTATCGATCATCAACTCCATCCATAAGTTTTAATATGTTTTGGTTTCCAAGTGAATTCTGAACAAATTTTGAGTAGGTTCCTGGAAAACCATTTAAAGCTCTTATGAATAAACCAGCATCTTCAACAATCACAGAGCGATTTAACTCTTGGCAAGCATATTTAGCACCGAATTTTGCTACATCCTCAAGAGTTCCTTGAGGTTCCATGTAACCTAAATCAATATGCTCAAGTTCAACACCAAAAAGTTTGAAAATATTCTCTGCTTCTATTACTTTATGTTCGTTCCCAGTTATAAATGTTATCATAGTTTTTATTATATAAAAAAGTTTTAATATATTTATCTGAAAAATAAGAACAAAATGAAAAATGAAAAATCAGTGAAGTTAAACGCTGCCATCAAGGAAAAAATTTTGGTCAAGGTTTTGCACCCGAAGGGGTGGAAAAGCTTGTGTTAGTGGGTATATCTTCCTCTGCCTTCAATTTCTGCTATCTTATTTGCCATTTTAGATTGATTATTGGAATCATAAGCTTCCAAAATCCAATCAAATGTTTGAATGGCTATATCATAATCTATGCTTTGGAATGATTTCTTTAAAACCAAAAGATCCGCTGCCTTATCTTCCAAAAGGTCAGAATATTTACCAAGACCAAAGTCAAAAATAGCCAGATTATCTCTTATATTGTCTAAATCATCATCAATCAAAATCATGTTTGAACCTGTTAAGTCACCATGAATAATATCGCCGTCATGGAATGCCTTGATGTTTTCACCTATTGCGATAGCCAATTCCCTTCTTTTATCCTCTCCAATATTATGCATGATATCCTTCACTAAAGATCCATTGATCTTTTCCATGACAATTGACTTGCCTTCAAAGTCAACATCATATAAAATAGGAGCTCTGACACCAGTCTTTTTAACATCTGACAATATTTTTGCTTCACTTTTGGTTCTAAGCTTTCTGATTTTATTGTCAATTTCAGGAATCCTATAGGATTTGGGAACTCTGTTTTTTACAATAGCTTCCCTTCCAAGCCAAGTTGCCTCATAAATATCTGATTCCGCTCCTTTAGCTCTAAGATCTTTAGGTAAGTTCAACTTATATTTTGTATTGTCAACCCATGGAGCATCCACTTCATCGGTTCTGAATCTTTGAATGATATTGGTGTCCTCTATCTTAAGTGGTCCATAGGCCTTATACATCAATTGGCCGAGCCATGCAATCATAACGCCATTGTCACCAGAGTATTTCATCTCAGGCATGTAGAATTTTGCATAATGCTCCTCTGCCATTATCTTCATCATTTCCCTAAGTCTGCTGTTTGCAGAAACTCCGCCACATAAGAGAACTTCATCCTTTTCTGTATGTGCAAGTGCCCTTTCAGTCACTTCAACAAGCATTGCAAAAGCAGTTTCCTGAAGTGAAAAGCAGATATCCTCAATTCTTTCTCCTTTTTTATGAGCCCTTAAAGCAGCACTTAAAAGACCTGAAAATGAGAAATCCATGCCCTTTACAACATAAGGCAAATCAATGTAGGAACCTTCCTTAGCGAGTTTTTCAACAACTGGCCCTCCAGGATGACCAAGTCCTGTTTCACGACCGAAATGGTCAAGGCAGTTTCCAATGGCTATATCCAATGTTTCACCAAAGATTCTGTATCTGCCAGATTCATAAGCAATCACTTGACTGTTTCCTCCACTTACATAAAGGGTAACCGGATTTCGAGCACCAGTATCCAATTTTCCAATTTCAACGTGACCAATGCAATGGTTTACACCAACGATTGGAACATTAAGGCTCAATGCAAGTGTTCTTGCAGAAGTGGCTACGGTTCTAAGTGCTGGACCAAGACCTGGACCTTGTGAAAAAGAGATGAAATCAATATCCTTATAGCTAAGGCCTGCCTCTTCCATAGCTTGTGGAATGAGTTGAGGAATCCATTTGGCATGATGTTCAGCTGCTTCCCTTGGATGTATACCTCCCTCTTCTGGATACAATTGTTTTCCAGCCATAGCCAATACATTACCATCACTGTCTACAATACCGATTCCAGTCTTTTCTGCAGTTCCTTCAATTCCTAAAGATATCAATTTCAATGCACCATTTCAATAATTTTAAAAATGAATAAAATCAGTTCATATTAAGTATATTAATATTAAATATATTAAATACATTTATATAATTTTTATCAATAATATATTTATAGAACAAGTTAATTAATTTAATCAAGAATTACAATATTCTAAATTAATTTATCAAAAATGCTTTAAAAAATTTAATGAATTTAAGATGATAAGATGATAGAAGGATTAAAAACTTATGGATCAGAGAAATTGGTAAAAGAATTGCCAAACTTAAAAAACCCGATTTTTATTTGTACAATAGCTACAACTGAAACCTCAAAGATTCCGGGACTTACTGGTGCTGGAGCTACTCCAGAACTTACAAAATATACTCCCGCTGGAGATGCTGAACTTATTTTGGATGGAGAAGTCAAATGTATGACAGACATCCCTCAAACAATCATTGGAGAAGTAGTAACTCCTACCCCCTCAATGATTACAAAAGGTTCCCTTGCACTTTGTGACTGTCCTGTTATGGTTTTAGATGCAGGAAGTGAAATCAAGGCAAACTCTGATGTATTTGACATAAGCGATGGAAAGCATGGAAAAGACATTAGAACAGGTAATGCTGTTGAAGACCCTGAAGAGCTTTTTGAAAAAGGATTTGAACTTGCTGAAATCCTATCTGAAAAGCATGATTACATTGTAATTGGGGAAAGCCTACCTGCAGGTACAACCACCGCTCTTGGAGTATTGGTTGGACTTGGCTATGATGCAAAAGGAAAAGTCAGCGGTTGCATGGACACAAATCCTCATGAAATGAAAAATGCAATTGTTGAAGAGGGATTGAAAAATGCGGGATTGGAAGAATCCAAAGAAAATGATCCTTTTGATGTGGTTAGGGCAGTTGGAGATCCTATGCTTCCAGCTGTTGCAGGAGTTCTTATGGGTGCGAAAGTGCCTGTTGTATTGGCAGGGGGAACTCAACTCACCGCTGCATGTGCAATTGCAAAGGCATTGGACCCAGACTTTGATTTCTCAAACAGTTGCCTTGCAACTACCGCATTTGTAGTGAAAGATAACACTGCAGACATGCTTAATATTGTAGAGCAAATAGGGGATATCACTGTAAATGCTGTAAACCCTAACTTTGAAATTTCCAGTGTAGAAGGGCTTAAGAACTATACACAAGGATTCATCAAGGAGGGTGCTGGTGCTGGAGGAGCTATGTTCTTGGCTCTTATGCTTGGAAACAGCATCGATGAAATCAGAGAATCCATTGAAGATGCTTGTAGTTAAATTATAATTAATTTAACTATATTTTTTTAAAAAAAGTAATTATTCGTAAATATTAAAACAAATTATAAAAATCTAAAATTTACGTGAAAAAAGTAAAACTAGAAAAAATAGAGAAAAACAATAGATAAAAAATAAGAAAAAAAGAAAATACACTTATTCCTGAATGGAAATAAATGCAATTTTTCCGCCTTTAATAACTTTTAAACCTTCACCATCATCCAAAACTAAGTTTAAAAAGTTATCAATGGTAATTATTTTTCCTTCTACTTCTTCCCAGTTTTTTAAACCAATGAGAACATCTTTGCCTTTGAATCTAGCAAATTGTTTGTTTACTTGGAAATTGTCACTCATTTTATAGCCTCATAAAATTATAAAAATTAAATAATAATATACGTAAAATACTATTTATCCTTAATATCTTATAAACTTATTTAATGAACTGATTTAAAATTATCAAAATTTAATTTAAGTTTAATTCATTTAAAAGTTTATCTCTTTCTTTTCTAAGCTCTTTTAATAATTTTTCATCGTTACACCCTTCTTTTTCTAATTTTGCTAAAGTGTGTGTAACAGCTTGTAATGTAGCTTCAAGTTGATTTACAGACATGTTTTCTCTCCCTAAATTTTTATGAATTGAATTTAAATAATTTTTGATTATAATTAATCTTATTATGATAATTACTCTTATTATGTATCTTATATTATATATTGTTTGTGTATTATGAAATAAATTTTAATCATTTGCCATACCATTCCTTTAAGGCATCCAAATCATGAGCCATATCCAATATCAAAGGGGTTAATGTAGGCAAATTCTCCTCTAAAAGGACATAATCATCACTGTCTTTAGGATTTCCTTCGTAAAAAACGCCATCAATCCAATAATAAGGTCTTCCCCTTGGGTCTATACGCATTTCAACAACAGGCTCATACATTCTTGTAGCCAATGGACATATTTTAGGTTCATAGGAATCAGGATTAGCGGGAACATTCAAGTTCAATATGTCAACACCTTCTGGAAATCCATTATCAATGACTTTTTGGATAAGTTCCCTTAAGACCTTTTGACTTGATGAAAAATCAATTTCAATATGTCCTTCATCAAACTTGATATTGTCATCAGGAGTGTGCTGGCTCACTGCAATTGTAGGAATTCCAAGAGAAGCGGCCTCTGTTGCAGCACCGATTGTACCAGAGGTGGATAGTTCTCCTTTACCTGTGTTTCTACCAGTGTTGATTCCAGAAATCACCAAGTCAGGCCAATCGTCCATTATTTCATAAATGCCTATAGTCACTGCATCTGTAGGAGTTCCAGTCACTCCATATCCAATGTCACCATCTCTCAAATTGACTTCATTCACCCTGATAGGTTCAACGAGTGTCAATGCATGACCAATCCCACTTTGCTGTTTAGAAGGTGCAACCACAAAGGTTTCTCCAAATTCATCAGCAACTTGCTTGGCTGCTAAAATTCCTGATGCATCTACGCCATCATCATTAGATAATAAAATTTTCATACGAATCAACAACGATAAAAATTAAAAAAATATTGATAAAATAAATTTTCTTCAATAAAATATAAAAGAATAAAAAAAGAAGCTAATTTAAAAAACATTAGCTCTAAGATTATTTATTTGCGGAAATCAATCTTCTAGCTGCTCTCATATCATTGCTGTATATGTGACCAGAAGTGGAATGGTAATGAAGACCGCCAAAGTTGAGTTTATCTCCCATGATTTCCTTATTTACTTCCTCTTTCATTTTAATTCCAATATAAGTTATGAAGAACATGTTGGAATAGAATGCTCCAAAAATGTCATTGGAACGGAAGAAACAGTGAATGGTTAATTCTCCATCCCTAACAAGAATCTGCAATACCTGCAAGCATGGAATGTCTTCCCTATCTCCATCCAATGCAGGGTCAATTGTAACAGCAACTGCACGATTACTTCCAGTAGCGGTTAGGATTCTTTGTTTCATGGTTTCAAATTGGTCTACACCGAAATGCTCCAAGATACGATTAGGATAAGTGTAAACAAAACCTTGATCATCCCTTATTTCAAAGGATTTTACATATTCATACAATGCATCCCCTTTGATAGGACATGATGGAATATCAAATTTTCCGCTTTTAATCTCTTCCAACATCAATTCAGGAGTCATGTGTTGATATTTTGCTCTGAATTTTAAATCCAATGGATCATCAATATAATAATAATTACCAAGACTTTCTTTTAAATGATGATCACTGTCCTTATAGGTTTCCTTTCCTTCTTTTAAGATTTTATCAACAAAATCTAAGTAACATTGACCAATAGATAACATAATAAACGTTCCTTAAAATTATAATTAAAAAATAATCTAAACTTTTAAAAAATTAATGTTTGAAATTAATGTTTAAAATTAATGTTTAAAATTATATTTCATTAGATTATATAACTAATATTAATATATTTTTTCATTATTATAAATATTATGAAAAAATTTGAAAAAATGAAAAAAATTATGGAAAATGAGTGAGAATATAAGCGAATTTGATTAATTTTTTAGAAAAATTTAATAAAAATTATATATTGAGAAAATATAAATATATTATATTAAAATTAAGATAAGGTGAAACCGTGGAAAAGCCACAATTAGTGAATTTTATAGCTAAAGTTCTTGAAGATTCTGGCTTTAAAGTTTATAAAAATTTTAAGACATCACAACAGGTTGTAGACATATATGCAATCCTTCAAACATCAATGGGTGATTTTGGTTTAGTGGTTGCATGTAAAAACTACGATAAGGACTGGGAAGTCGGAATCGATGTTTTAAAGGAAATGGAAGTCATTGGTAAAAAACTTAGAGCCTCCAAAGTAGCTGTTGTAACCAGTTCCGGTTTTTCCTCTCAAGCTAAAAGATATGCTGAAGAGAGAAAGATCAAATTGATTGATAGAAACAACCTTGTCACTTTAGCTAAAAAATATTCAAATAAAAACAAGGAAACTAAGTCAAGATTAGACCGTGGAGCAAGCAGATTAACAGATATTGATAGTGATTCATTCTACAATAGGGATGTTAATAGAGATTATATTGACAATACATCAAATTATAATAGGGATTATGAGGATGACAGGTCATATAATAGGCTTCAAGGTGCTTATGAAGGTTATGAGGAATTCTCTGAAGATATGGAATATTATGAGGATGAAGTCGGCGGATTGGAATTAAGTCATTATAGTGAGTATGATGACGACCTATACCGTGCTGAGTTTTTAAATAAAACTCCTAGAGACAACTATTCAGGTCCAACTAGCACATTATTTGCAAGCCGCCACCAACAAGCTCCAAAAAGACGAAGAAGAGCTCCTTCTCTTTCAGGAAATAGAAGAGCCGGCTCCCTTAGCCAAAGAAGCAATAGGCCTGCAAACAATCATAGCTTCTTCTCATCTTCTGATAATGCTTTAAGTAATTTTGGCGGACATGTACCTCAAAAGCCAAGCAAGCCTTGGGGAGAGATTATAAAACCTATATTAAGCAACCCTATAGCATCTGTTGCTGTGGTAGTCATTATTTCATATTTAATTGGATTTATCCTTGGAAAAATAGTAAAAGTGCCTACAGGATACTTAGGTATTGCTGAACTAGTGATGGCATTGATTTTGTCTTATGGTATCGTATTATACTCAGACAAAGAAGCGGATGTTTTAGTAAAAGGATCAATCGTGTTCTTTATATCATTAGTAATAATTATGATATTGATTGTTGCTTTCTAGATTAGTGCTTTTACACAAAAGCGTTTCAACCCAATCTTAATTTAATTTTTTAAATCACCATTTTTCTTTTTTCATTATTTTTATTTAAAAAATTACTTATTTCATCTTTTTTATCTGATTTTAAAAATTAGTTTTTTTAAAAAAAAATAATTATTCTAACATTAACGAACAGATGAATGAGAACTAAAAATGAGAACTAAAAATGAGAACTAAAAATAGCTAATTAAAAAGAAATGAATGATGAAAAATTTCAAAATAAAAAAAAAAAGTTGAGAAGTGGTTCCGACGAGATTCGAACTCGTGATCCTCTCGTTGTAAGCGAGATATCATACCCCTAGACCACGGAACCATTGCAAAAAAGTAGAATTAAAGTTTTTTAAAAAAATTAATTCAAAAAATAAAGTAAAAAGAAAATTTTCTCAAAAAATGAGAAAAAATTTTGGTCAAGGTTTTTGACCGAAGGTCAAAAAGCTTGGGAGTGGTTCCGACGAGATTCGAACTCGTGATCCTCTCGTTGTAAGCGAGATATCATACCCCTAGACCACGGAACCATACTACATAATAAATATTGTTAACATCTTATTTAAAACTTTCGATGGAAAAGATTTAAAATAAAAATCTTTGATGTAATCTTGAAAAAATAAGATATAAATGAATAAAATACAAAAATATCTAATGAAAAATCTTTAAAATAAGCAATATATTTAAAATATAAAAAATAAATAGTTAATAAAGGAATTATTTTTTAAAAACTATTAATCAAGCATAAAGTGCTGATTAAATAAAACAATTCTTAACTAACTACATTGACATTAAAATTTGACATTAAACAAATACTTTTAAAAAACAAAAAGGTGAAAAAATGGCATTTGATGAAAATTTAAAAGTTTGGATGGATGGAGAATTTGTAGCATTAAAAGATGCTAAAATCAGCGTTCTCTCTCACGTAGTCCACTATGGAACTGCAGTATTTGAAGGTATAAGATGTTATGAAACTGAAAATGGACCTGCTGTATTCCGTTTAAAAGAACACGTACAAAGATTATTTGATTCCGCTAAAATTTACAAAATGGAAATTCCATTTACTCAAGAGGAAATCTGTGATGCAATCATAGAAACCATTAAGGAAAACAACTTAAAAGGCTGTTACATCAGACCAATTACCTACAGAGGATTTGGTGAATTAGGTGTAAACCCATTAAACTGTCCTGTAAACACCACCATTGCTGTATGGGAATGGGGAGCATACATTGGAGAAGAGGAAATGGAACAAGGTGCAAACATCGGTATTTCCACTTGGAGAAAACCTGCACCAGGAACATTACCTGTTCTTGCAAAAGCTGCAGCTAACTACATGAACTCCCAACTTGCTAACTTGGAAGCAGGAGAACATGGATACGATGAAGCAATCCAATTAGATTATCATGGACATGTTGCAGAAGGTAGTGGAGAAAACATTTTCATCGTAGAAGATGGAAAAATTATCACTCCTGATTTAGGTTCTTCCATTCTTAGAGGAATTACCAGAGACAGCATCATGACCATTGCAAAAGACTTAGGTTATGAAGTTTCTGAAGAAACCATCTCAAGAGAAAGATTATACTTAGCTGATGAAGTATTCTTTACTGGAAGTGCAGCAGAAGTTACTCCAATCCGTGCAATCGACAACAGACAAATCGGTATCGGATCAAGAGGACCTGTAACTAAAGAATTGCAAGAGAAATACTTCGATGCAGTATATGGAAGATCTGAAGACATTCATAATTGGTTAACTTATGTCGAATAGACATGAGTTAATTAAATTTTTTTTAAAACTTTTTAAGACTTAACTAAATTAAAAATCTTATAAAAAAATAAACGAGTTGAAATAATGGATATTTTTCAAGCAATAATCATTGGACTTGTCCAAGGATTAACTGAATTTCTGCCTGTAAGCAGTTCTGCTCATTTGATCTTTGCTCAACAGGCATTAGGTGTTGGTGATGTAGGACTCGCTTTTGATGTGTTGATGCATGTAGGAACCCTTGTGGCTGTAATAGTCTATTTCTTTAATGATATTGTAAATATGATTAAAGGATTCCTTTTAAGTCTTGTTGACTTAAAGGATGGAAATTTCATAAGAGAAATCAAAAAAGACCCTTATAAGAAATTGGCTTGGCTTACAATATTAGCTACCATTCCTGTAGGTGTTGTAGGAGTATTGTTTAACGATATAATCGAATCAATGTTTCAGGGATTGACCATACCTGCATTCCTACTTTTAGTGACAGGTTGTCTTTTATATGTTTCCCAAAGAATGAACACCGGCAGAATAGATGTTAGAAACATTACCATTAAAGAAGCTCTTATCATGGGATGCGGACAAGCATTAGCTATATTGCCAGGACTTTCCCGTTCAGGTACCACAATAGCTGCGGGATTGTTTGCAGGATTGGATAAGGAATTTGCTGCAAAATTCAGTTTCATCTTATCAATTCCAGCAATTTTAGGTGCGGCGGTTTTCCAACTCAAGGATTTAAGCGGAGGAAATATTGAAATAGGTGCTTGCATTGCAGGATTTGTCGTAGCAGTTATTTCAGGATACTTGGCTATAAGCGTATTGCTTAAAATCGTTAGAGAAAAAAGCTTGGACATATTCGCATACTACTGTTGGATTGTAGGATTAATCGTCTTGATTGGAAGTTTAATACTCTAATCAACTTAAAAAAAAAAGTTTAGAGAATATTTCTCTAAATTTTACTATTTTTATTTTTTATTTATTCCAGAAATTTATTGTTACTCATTTTAAAAATTAGCGCATATCTATTTTAAAATAACTATTTTTAATTTTCTATTGTAGAAAAAATTTTAGATAAAAAAGTAAAATAATAAGTTTTTTAATAAAATAAAAATTTTAAACTCTTTTTTTAAAAAAATTCAAAATCAAAAAATAAAGAAAAAATAGTTTAAAAAAAAATATATTGTATACAATTTGTATACAATTAAAGCTCAACTTTTATACCCATGATTTCTCTTTTTCCATGAGCAATATCCCTTGCTATTTGTGCCGCACCAATAGCTCCGGATTCACTGGAAATGATTTTGGTTGGGTACTTGCTCTTGAAGTACTTGTTCAACTCTTTTTCAAAATCAACAGGATCTTTCATAGACCCCATAGAACCAGTTAAAACAATTCCTTCAATTTCATTTTTGCTCACTGCAATCAAGCCTGCAATTTCCATAGCTACAGTCATGATCATAGTGTCAATAGCTAATTTAGCCTTTTCATCCCCATTTCTATAATTATTTAAAAGTTCATCCTTCATGAATGCAACCTTATTGTCAATGCCAGCAATTTTTATAGCCCCTGCATGTGAGAAGCATTCATTGGCAGTGCGTTTTCCATCATCAATGTCCCTAATCATTTCCAAGTCAAGAGGGCCATGAACAACACCCATTGCACCGCAACAGGCATCAATGGCTCCTTTAATTATTCCATCTTCAACAAGCAAGTCAACGCTATTTGAACTGATGTCCGCCACAATCATGTTTTCCCAATTGGTTTCAAGATAAGCGTTATAGACAATGCTAATCTTTTCAGGGCTTGCATGATGGGAATAGGCTGCTCTGAACAATGGGTCTAGCCAATCGCAATTCTTATGGATTCCTGGAATCATCAAGACAGGCAAATTGGCATTTTCAATTTCTGAATATACTGATGTTCCTCCACCAGTTACCTTACCTGCACCTCCAATTGAAAGGATTCCTCTGTTTTCAACTCTTTCCATTGGAAGAATGGTGCTGATTCCATCTCCCATAGCATAAGTGATAATCATTAATTCAATATCGTCCAAATTCACACGTTTAGACAATTCTTCAATGGCTGACACTTTCCCAGCCTTACTATCTTCACGAGATATCTTAAAAACATCAAGAACTTGCCTCTCATTCATTATAGCAAATGAAATACCGGTAGTTCCGTGATCCATACCTACAAATACCATTCTAATCACAATAAATTTTTTAAAATTTTAAAGAATAATAATCTAAAATTTGAAATTATAATAGACTTTTCATTAGTTAATTTAGATATATTTGGCATAGTTTAAAAACTTTTATATAATATTTAAAAAACAAGAAGTATTTAAAAAGTTTGAAAGAAAAATTTGATAAAAATAGATAATATTGTAAAAATAACTAAAAAAAGAAAAAATAAAAAAGAAAGAAGAAACTAGTATAGTAACTAGTAAAAAATTTTGGTCAAGGTTTTTAGCCGAAGGCTAAAAAGCTTGGTTATTCATCTTCTTTTTGTAATCCACAAGCAATTCTTAATCTTTTACCGACAATTTCGATGTCTTCTTTTTCTTCAGCAGCTCTCATTTCTTTTAAGTTTGCTGCATCAGTTGCGTTTTCATCTGCAAATTGTTTTTTGAAGGTTCCATCTTGGATTTCAGTTAAGATTGCTTTCATTTCAGCTTTGGTTGCATCAGTAATTATTCTGCCACCTCTGGTTAATCCACCATATTCAGCAGTGTTACTTACATCATGCCACATTCCAGCCATACCGTTTTCGTAGATGTCATCTACAATGAGCTTAACTTCGTGACAGGTTTCAAAGTAAGCGATTTCAGGTTGGTAACCTGCTTCAACTAAAGTTTCAAATCCTGCTTTGATAAGTGCACTGAGTCCACCACATAATACAGCTTGTTCACCGAATAAGTCAGTTTCAGTTTCTTCTTGGAAGGTGGTTTCAATTACACCTGCTCTGGTAAGGCCAACAGCTTTTGCCATACCTAATGCAATTTGCAAAGCGTCTCCAGTAGCGTCTTGTTCAATAGCTACTAAACCAGGAATACCGAAACCGTCTAAGTAAGTGGTTCTTACTCTAGATCCAGGTCCTTTAGGTGCAAACATTACAATGTTTACATCTTCTCCAGGTTGGATTAATCCAAAGTGAATGTTGTAACCGTGAGAGAATGAAATAGTGTTTCCAGCTTCAACATAAGGAGCAATTTGTTCTTTGTAAACTTTTTCTTGGGTTTCATCAGGTAATAAGATGTGGATAATGTCTGCAGCTTCAGCAGCTTCTTCAATAGTTTTTACATTCATTCCATCATCAACAGCTTTTTGCCAGGATGAACCGCCTTCTCTAAGACCAACAATTACGTTTAATCCACTGTCAGCCATGTTTCTAGATTGACCACGTCCTTGACTTCCGTATCCGATTACAGCAATGGTTTTGTCTGCAACGACTTCTGCGTCAACATCGTCATCATAATACATTTTCAT
>NZ_JBGUKT010000020.1:0-29272 GCF_045114555.1 Methanobrevibacter sp.
GTCCTGCACCATAATCATAGGTTTCCATACCTTCTGCTTTGGAAATAGGTTCTTTAATCTCATCAGCAGTGATTCCAAGCAAACTAGCTTGAAACTTCACACTTTTAATCATCTTACGACGAGATTCAACTGCAAAAGTCTTAATAGCATTCTTATCCATAAACATAACCTCAATTAGAGTCTTATATTAACAATATCAATTTTATCATCATCTAAACGTTTTTTAACTTCAGATTTTATTTGATTTAAGAACATTTCTAAATCTTCTTCACTTTCTATTTTAACTTTAGACTGGGCTGCAATGAATTTAATAGGAAGATCTACAGATTTTGGTTGTATTGGAGGATCAACAATAACATTTCCAGTCTCTTGAGATTTAATCCTTTTAAAATCATTGATTTTAATAATGCAATTGTCTTTTAATATTAAAGCTTCATCACTTACTCCTTTAATAACAGAAATCGCATTAGCTTTAGTTAATTTTTTAGATAAGTTATTAAATCTATTTTCAAAATCAGTTCTAAATTTAGAATTCAATTCCTCTTTAAATTCATAATCTGCATCTAAAATAGCTAAAACTTCATTTAATTCATTATTAATATCATTTCTTGGAGTTACTTTCTCTTTATCAATAATTTCCTTATGTTTTTCTTCAAACTTATCATTCAATTGCGGAAGATCTTTAATTTTGGAATAAGGATTAGGCATTCTGAGAATATCTCTAATCTGATTAACAATATCAATCAATTCCATATCACTGATAAAGTTCATATTGGATTCATATATCTTATAATTCCTGCTTGCCTCATCAAAATAATTCTTTTGACTGCTAGTGAAGAATTGAATAACAGAATATGTATTATCACCCATATCCAAAAATTCATCTTCTTTTTCCACTACAAAACTATAGAACTGATTAATGGATTTTTTAGATTTTACATCCAACAATAAATCTCTTGCATCAATTAAAGCATCCTTACCAGGATAATCATCATTTATCTTGTAATAAGTTAAACAGTCATTAATATCATTCAATTTTTTATCGGAAGCTATAACAAACTTATCCATAATGAGTTCATCATTATCAGAACTTATGCTTTCATTGAAAACATCTTTTAAGAGTATTTTGACAGTTTTTACGTCTCTTCTTTTAATACCTTCTCTTTTTTCAACTAATAGCTTTTCCCTGAAATCCTTTCCATCCAAGAACTTAAAGATTTCATCAGCTTTATGAGACTTTAAGGAAACGATCTCAGAATTCATAATCAAATCAATTCTCTTTTGAGAGAAGAGTTTAGCTACAAGCCATTCTACATCAAGCTCAATAAAACCATAAGGAGCAGAAGTGAATCTCATGAGAATTGTCTTCATGCTTGGCTTGATATGATTGCTTGATTGCATTTCAACATATGCATATAGATCATTTAAAGCATTATTTGCCTTTGATTCCACTCCAGCAAAAGTTTCTTGAGAAGATTCCTTGATTGTAGCAATAATATCAGATTTATCTGGTGAAAAGTCCATATAAGTGAGCTTATGAAAGACTTTAGATACCAAATCACCTAATGCATCATTGATTCTTTCACTTGCATTTTTCTCTGGAATGTCCACTTTAGAACCATTTACATAGATATCTGCCTGTTTAAGAGCTTTTTCAAGCAAAATAACAATTCTTGATTCCTTCTCTAAACGCTCTTCACTTTTTGCAATTTTGAGATGTTCCTTGATTTCTGTGCTGTTCTTTTGAAGGTATTTCTCAATCTGCAGGCTTTCTTCAATCTCTTTAAATACAGTGAAATCATTATTCAAATGCAATATGACTTCCTTATTGTTTTGGGAAAGTCCTCTTAAAGCATTATAAATCATTTCCTGCTCTGAACTTTCAGATAATGTAGTTTGAGCTGAGCTTTGCACATTGAAATCATAATAAGGGCTAATGATTCTAAGGCCAATGTCATTCTTATGCATTCCACTATCTATATTATCAATTGCCTTGTTAAAGGCAAAGTTATACTTATTGTTGTATTTGTATTTCTTTTCCTTGAAAATATCATAAAAGATAACATCAGATGCCTTATTTAGTATTTCACCTAATTCTACATTGACATTTTTGATTTCCTTGTTAACATCCTGCTCTTCATTGGTTAGGAATGAATAGATATCTCCATTTTTCTGAATCAAAGTCTCACGTTCTAGCCTTACCAATGATTTGACAATCTTATTTCTAAGCTCTGGCATATCTTCATCAATGTGAGATATCATCAATATGGTGATATTATCCAAGTTTGCCTTAAGCTCCTTGACATATTTGATAAGGAACAAAGTCTTCAATACATGAACATCAAAATCAGTTAATAACTCATTATATCCTGCTTTAATGATAACAGAACTATGAGAGTGATCAATGAACTGTGATAATGCATCATAGAATATATTGAATGGAACCAATGACTGCTCATCCTTATCCATCATTTCAATAGCTGCATGCTGGAACATTGCAAGCATTGAACGTTCCCCTTCAGCAAGGTGTTTTCCTGATGCTCCATGCTCCCTAATAGAAGTCAATGTATATTGGAGCAAATTGAATTGATAAGGTATGAATGGATAAATAGATGCAAAATCATCTGCATTTGCATAATTTTTCATCTCTGCACTGTCAGTAAAACTGAAATTATTCCTTAATATAGGTTCAACTTGTGGATAATATGCCTTCAACATATTATTAGCAACTTCATTTTTAGCCAAAATTCTTTTTCTGATAACTTCGTCCACATTTGCAGAGGATAATGAAAGTCTTGTTTTAAATCTTCCTTGAATTTTAGAGAAGTCCTGACCTTTTACATCAACCAAATCATCAATATTTTGTTGGCTTGTTACAATAATCCATGCTTTTCCTTGACATTTAGTTCCTAAATCTTCTGTAATTGATTGTAAATTAAGCATTAATTTAGTATCATCACCAATGTATTGGCCTACTTCATCTACCAGGAATACAACATGATGATGTTTTCCTTTAGAATTACAATATTCAGCCACTTCTTCAGCAAATTTTTCAATAGAGATATTAAAGTTATCTTCAGCCTTTTCAGCCCAATTTTGTGCAGATTCCTGACTTAAAAAACCAATACTAACAATTGATTCTACAATTTCATCAACGATAAAGTAATAATCATCTCTTACAATTTCCCAATCTTCACCATTTATAGATTTGAAAACTGATTTAAACTCTTCATATTTTCCTTCAGAATCCAATTTCTTCTCAAAATCAGCTAAAAATGGATATTCTGTACAATATCCTCTCATTTCATTAAATACTTTTACAAAAACATCTAGAATCTTATCTTTTTCAGAGGAGGAATTGGAACTTTTTGAATCAATATTGAATAAAATAACATCAGTGCTAACACCACTTGATTTAATCATATCTGCAATGACAACTGGATCTTCTATCTTATTGTCTTCCTTAAAGAAATCAATTGGTCTTCTAGATTTACCGAGATTTTCCCTATCTTCAACTTCCAATTGACTATTTAATATGTAAGATAAAATCTTTAGGAAGTGAGATTTACCACTACCAAAGAAACCGGAAATCCAAACACCCATATCATCAGTAGGTATTGTTGTTCCTTTGGCATAAATGTTAAAGAATTCACTAAAATGCTTCTTTAGTTCATCTGTTACAACATATTCATTCAATTCTTGATATATGTTTTCTTCATCCTTTTGACCTACTTTAATTACACCTTTAATGTCCCTATCAATAGGTTTTTCAAACATTTCTCCTATTTTCACATGCAACACCCCTAATCCACTAATGGAAAAGCTCTATAATAATTACTATCCTTAATTGTATTGAACAGCACCAAATCGTTTCCAGAATATTTTCCTGGGAAGAACATAATCACTGGAACCTCATCTAACTGTTGATGCAAGTTGTTTAAAACGTTATGAGATCTAAGCAAAGGATATGCCTTGCCTACACCTGTAATAAAAATGACTGAATTTTCTGTGTATCTATCTATAATGTAATTAACGATTAAATTTGAATCCATACCTAACTTTAACATCTTGGTAACAGCTTTTTTAGCATGATCTCTGCCTTTTGTCTCTTCAAATTTAAAGGTTTTTTCCAAATAACCCTTATTTTTTAGAATATCCAAAATAATCTCATATAAGTCAAATTCAAGTATCTTAAATCCTAAATTAGGATTATTGTTAATCTTATTTTTCAAATATTCAATTTCTTTACGAACTCTCTGTTCGTATTTAGGATCATAATCAAAAATAAAATAACCCACTTCGTTTCCTAAACCCTTATTCTGTAAAAAAGAAGGTTCTTTTATTTTTATTTCTATTTGATTCAATCTTTCTTCAATATTCAATTAAATCCCCACACCCTAAGTTAATTAATTATTTTTCTCCAGTAATAGCATAATAATAAGGACCTAAGTTGTTTTCAATTAGCATATTCTTTAATCTTAAGTCAACAAATGGGACTAAAATCTTTCTTTCACTGCCTGATGGCTCCAAAACACCTGCTTCAGAAAGCATATTCCTATAACCTCTTTTAAGTCTTTCAACAGTTTCATCTGTCCATTCACTGACTTCATCACTTTGATAGGACTTTTCATCAAAGAATTTATCAAAATCCTTAGGTTTTAAAGTAAAGTCACCTAAAATAATATGTTCTCTAAAGACTTCGTACATAAATTCAAAAAAGAGTTTATCAACATTTAAAATAGATATCAATACAAAAATTTTTGCTGAATTAGTGTCTGTTCTTAAGAAATATTCTAAAATTTCCTCTGAAAAAAAGTTTAAACGCCTGAATACTGCATTAGTTATCTTTGTAGCACGATGTTCAGTATCTACTTGAAAAATATTTTCATCTAATGCTAAATCGAGAATTTCCTCTTTTGAATAACCCCCTACTATTAATTCAGCAATTTTTCTAGATTCAATAAACCAAAAAGAATCATTTGTTAAACCTGCACTATACCTCAATTATTTCACCCACAAATTAATTAATATAATATATATAAAATATAGAATATAAAATTTTTTAAAAATATTTAAAAAAGTGAAGAAGATGGCGAAAAATAAAGAGAAAATTTGAAAACTAAAAACAGAATTAATTAATCCAATTCGATTAATTTTTGCAAACTATCTAAAAACTCTTTCCTATTAAGAACAATTATACTATCCCCAAATGGATCATAATCATTCTTAATCCTTATTCCACCCCAAGTAACAAGAACTAAAGGACAGTTGTCACAAAATGTAGCATCTGAATTATCTAAAATCCTCTCAAAGTCTTTATAATAACCCATTACCTTATAAACACTATCTCTCACATAATTAGTGCTGCTACTGTTCTTAACTTCTATAATCCTATAAGTTATTTTTCCCTCTTTTTCAAACTCTAAAATAATATCTGGAGCTCTATAGGACCATCCAATCTTATAATTCCTAAGAATATCAGCATACTCAGAAACTTCTTGAAGTGGTTTTGGAAGGTATTGATAATGAACAGTCACCTTAGTTCCATCCTCAAGCACATCACAAGTGGAATAGTCATTTCCACCATGTAATAGCCTTAATTCAGGGCTTGGCAACAGTTTAACAATTGAATAGAATATATAAATCTCATACAATTTGTTAGGATTGGTAGCTCTAATCAACCTATGTTCAACCAATTCTTTAAGAAGCCCAATATCCTCATTGATGAATAAATCCTCATAAAGCATGAATGCCTTAGCCACCCTATGATAAAGAACATTCCTGTTCTTAAAGGCTTTTCTGATATGCTTAGCTTTAATAACCTTAACATCAGAAATGTCATCAAAATAGACTTTTCTTAATGTCTTTTTAGCCATCTTATAATTGTTTCCAACTATCTCATACCAATTCTTTTCCTTAGACAAGTTCTCTACATCAAATGGATTTTCCTCATCATTTTTTGTATAATCCACAAAATCAAGATAATTATTCTTTAAATTAATAATCTTTTTTAGAACAAACTTCAATAGCTGATTCTCTTCCAAGTCATAGAACTTAGATGGTGGTGAACAAACAAAAAGACTAGGATCATTATATCCTTTGGAATATCTAGTCTTAAGAGTTGCATTCCAATCTATTCTGCCTCTAACAATACCATTGAACTCTTCCTTTTTCTTTTGAGTAGAATGTGAAAGGTTTCTAAGAAGATATGGCAATATTTGAATTAAGTCTCTGACTTCATCACTTAACAAGAAATGCACTGTTTTTAAGGTTCTTAAATCATCATCATCCATTTCAAATAGATCTTGGACTTTGATGGTGAAATTAGTGCTGACTTCACCTGAAAAGAGGTAATAATGAATAAATTCCTTAATTTCATTATAAATTAAATCAATATTGTATTCTGTAACCTTGTAATGGTCATTGATATCCTTTGATTTAATCTCTTTATCATTCAAAGTTCCAAAAGGTTTATTTTTAGATTCAATTTTTACTGAAACTTCAACAGAACTTTCTTTTTCATAAACTTGATACATAGGCACTCAAAGTATTTTCTAAAATTTTCATATAGAATCAATTAAATTAAAAATAACTATAAAAATAATTAAGGAATATCTAAAATAATCAAAATTATAATAGCTAAACTTAATTAAAATTATAGTAAATTATTACCTAAAATTTAGGAATCAATCCCTTCAACTCTTCATCCAAATATGATGATAAGCCCATATCACCAATTAGCTTTCTGATTTGTTCAACTTTATTCCTATTAAGTCCTTCAAATTGAGGCACAATATACGAACTTATCGCTTCTGCAAGGATTAAATCAGTGCTGTCATCACTTATTTCATCTCTAAATTTGATATATTCCGTCATATCCTTAAATATCGCAGGCCCTAATTTTCTAAACTTAATAACATCATATACTCTAAGAAGATTATTTGTGTATTCATCAGACAAATCATTAGCCCACATCTTAATAAGGTCTTTATAATCGGATTCTTCAGGAAGATCTACCTCAATAAACATGAATCTTCTCATAAATGCATATGAAAGATCAAATAAACTATCCTTATCATCAACATTCATTGTCCCAATAATTCTCCAATTTTTTCCAATATAATAAATTGCATTTTCCTCATCATATGTTGAATCATTTTCTTCCCATAATTTGATTTGGATTGGTTTATTGTTTTCTTTATAAGGCAATTCAACATCTTGTTTAGATAAAACTGTGAATAATTGTCCAAATGCTTTATCAATATCTGCACGATTGATTTCGTCAATAATAAGCCATTTATTTTCAGCAATTGCATCTAAAAATTTTCCACGATAGAAGAAAAGTTCTCCTTTTTCATTAGGCATAAGCCCTCCAATTGTATCAAAAGTAGACCAATCAGAGGTAGCGGTAGTGAGAACATAACCATCAATAAAGTTATTATCACTTGCAGCAGTTGCAAATTTCTTTGCAAGCTCTGTTTTACCAGTACCTGGAGTACCATCAAGGATAATATTCTTACCAGCATTTAAAGATGCACATAATTGATTGATGATGTTTTCGGATATTTTAAATGATTGTAACTTAGATTCTAATAAATCAGGAGTTAAATAAAGCAACTCTGTTTTATTTTCAAAACTATCATCACTTTCTACATCATTAGCCTCTTCCTCCAAATCTTCTTCAAGAGATATGTCCTTTCCATAAAAAGTTTCATTTGTATTGACATAATACTCAATTGGTATTCTTACTGCATTTTTTCCTATATAATTTATTGGACTTTCAGAACAAATATAATGGCAAAGTGGATCAAATACTAAAAAGTCACTTACATCTACCTTATCATAGAGATAAGCATTCCTCAATTTGTCTAAGAATTCATGATATCTCTTATTTTCATCAATATAATCGGATAGGGATTTACTTATTATAATTTCATCCCCTAAAATCAAAGATAATAATTTTACAGTCTCAATAGTTTTTTTGTTAATTACATAGTATTGATTATCTAAATAATAAAGTATTGAACTGAAACGTCCGATTCCAAGCCCTTTAGAATATTTGTTTTCAACATATTCTTTAATTATTCTCCTTTGATCTTCTTCATCATCATTGCCCTTAAGTTTTAATAAGGTTTCAAATAATAAATTAGCCATATTTTCTAAATCTTCATCTGAAAGACCCATCTGGGATTTAAGTGCAGATTTAACGTTGGATACGCCATCCTTATGAACTCTGATTTGTCTATTTAGAATTTTTTCCCATACATCCTGATGAATGGGTTGTCCATTGTTATATTTCTCAACTATTTCATTCCAAGCTTTATTTATTTCTTCAGACTCTTTTTCATACCTTTCTAAATGCTCTTTCACATCATCTTCTTGTAAAAGTTTATAATATTCATCATAAAGATTTTTTAAAATCTTTTCTTTCAATCGAGGGTTATTTCTTGAAACCGCACATAAAAATTTATCCCACTTTTCATCATCCCATTCAACTACAGCATGTCTTGCAAAGAAACGATAACTAATCTCCAAATCATCAGGAGTATGAATCCATTTAACAGGATAAATACTGTTTAATCCATAATCATTTTTATTTTCATTTTCTTTTGGTGGAATAAAATCCCCTATAACTACACCAATACCTGCAAATTTATCATAACCTGAATTAACAATTATTATATCTCCTCTACGAATCCATTTGGCAAATTTCCAGACCATTGTTCTAGATGGGGCTTTAATATCATATTCCATCAAGTATTTATCCAATGCCCATCTATTTTTAAAACTAGAATAATCTATTTCTTCACCACTATAATCAAAACTTATACCAATATAAGAACCTTTTTTAAATTCTTCCCATGCCTCTTTAGATATTGATGAATAACCAGATGCAATTCTCCAAATTCTTACATTATCGTTTTTAGGGCGAAGATCAGATTTCAATGGAGGTTCATTTTCTAAAAATTTATAAAAATCAGGAATCAAATCTTCATAAATCTTCAATAATGATTTAAAAACCTCTTTTAATTTTTCATTAGATAACTGATCATAATTAAAAGATTCAAAAATTAGGTTGTAATCATAAAACTTTATTTGATTAAATATTTCCGGAAATTTCTCTTCAATCTTTTTCTTTAAAAAATCGAATCTATTGTCTCGTTTATTCCTTGAAACATTTTCTGTGCCGAGACTTAGACCAATATTATAAATTTTTTCCTTTAAATCAAAATCTGAATAAAAGTAAAAACCATCTTGAAATGTATCTGTAATTTTAGTACACCTTATACCTGCCCATGGTTCTTTAACCCATTCCCCAGAACCAACACTTATTTTACTAATATATTCATATTCGTTTGATGTGAATTCTAAAGCAAAATTCATAAAATCTTCATTAAACTCATGCCTCATTTTATTAGCAAATTCATTACCTTTTAATGGTTTCTGCTTTTCTTCTTCGTATCTGTCAAAAATCTCTTTTAAATCACGAGCAAAATCAATTTCCATAAAAAAATCCCCCTAAATTCTTCAACTAAAAATAAGGATATCTGATAATATTTTTATTTTAATAAATAATAAAATTTTATATTTGAATTTATTTTATAAGATTATTTATATCTTAAAAACAAAATAATATTTAAATATATAAACTTCATAGAGTTGATTCCATGTCAGATGAACTTTTAGAGAAATATTTCGCAGAACTTAGAAAAGAAGACATAAAAGAAGAATTCATTAAAGAGCTTGAAGAATCCATAGAAATCGGTTCCAAAGAGGAAATAGTTGAACTTGTAAAAAAACATTACTAGGTGGTTTTAATGAGTAGAAAATTCAATGTAAATGAAATTGAAATAAAATCATTTAGAGGCCTTAAGAATTTCTCATATAATTTTGATAATAAATCATTAGTATTATGTGGACCGAATGGATGTGGAAAAAGTTCAATTACACAGGCATTCGAATACCTATTCACTGGACAAATTGCCTCCTTAAAAGGGATTCAAGGATTGAAACATGATGAAGCGCTCATTCATAAGGGAGATTCCAAAGAAGATCTATTGGTCAGGGCAAAAATAGGGGACAAGTATATTCAAAGATCATTTAATGAAGAGTTTGACCCTGGAGAATTGTCGGATATCTATGAAGACTTTAAAAACGGCTCATTTTTACTTAATAGGAAAAAGCTTTTATCTTTCATTGAATCAAAACCTAAAGAGAGGTATGATCAAATTACTGGACTAATATCATATGAAAAATATGATGAGATAGAAACCAAATTACGACAAGCTACAAAAGCAATAAATGATGAATTAAACATATTGGAAAAAAAGAATAAGGAGAAAATCAACGAATTAACTCAATTCTATAACTGTGAAGAAGAAGATATCTATAATAAAATTAACATTTCATTGAAAAAGAACAATTTAAGTGAAATTAATGAATCAACTGATTTAAAGCAATATATTAATGAAAATAAAATCACCAAGCCACATAAACTATTAAGTCAAGACATTGAAGGAATCAACAGGAATTATCAAGAATTATTGGATAATTACGAAAACATCACATTAATGGAATTGAAAACAACTAATTCTTTAGTTTCCTTACTTGAAAAATCTAAGGAATACCTTTTAATGGAAAATCCACAAGAATGCCCTATTTGTCAAAATGAGATTGATAGTGAAGAGATCATTGAAGATTTAAGTCCAAAAATTAATCAAATCAATAAGGAAATGAAATTATTTAAGACTTGGAAAAACGATTGTGAGAATTTAATAAGCAAATTAATAGACCTAAATTATCAAATAAAAGATTTCAATAGCGATAAAAACACATTGGACTATGATTTAAATGACCTTATCGAATCTTTAAAGGACTTGTCTAATTTTGATAAAAAAGTATCTGAAATGGATAAGGAAATCCTTGATAATTTAAACGAAGATATTTTATCAATGAAAAGTAAAATCCAAACAAATGCAGAGGAAATTAACCAAGATTTGGATAATCTGATGATTCTTAAACAATATTTGGAAAACAAAGAGGATCTGAAAAAAATACAAAAACAATATGAAGTCTCTAATACCTCTTTTGAATTATTTAAAAAAATAAAAAAAGAAGAACTTGAAAACATTTTAAAGCAAATAGAGGATTATACAATTGAATTCTTCAATTATATACATGACGGTGATGAAATTCTTAACCCTAAAATGAAAATTAAAGGTTCATCAGGCCTACTTTTAGGTTTATTCTTTGGGGATGATGAATTCGAACCAAGATCATATTCAAGTGAAGGACATATTGATACCTTAGGATTATGCTTATTTTTAGCATTTGTAAAAGAGTTCAATGAATATGACTTCATTATCTTAGACGACATTATATCAACTGTAGATTTAGAGCATAAGGAACAGGTGATTAGTCTATTGTTCAAATACTTTGGAAACTATAGATTCATCATCACTACTCATAATAAGCTATGGTTTGAACAATTGTTCAGACTCGCTGAATATTATAAAAGAGGAGGATTCCAATTTATAGAGATAACCGATTGGGATAAGTATATTGGGCCATCATTATCCATAAGAATCGATGAAAAGAAAAGAATTGAAAATTACATTAATAACAATGACACTTTTGCTGCAGGAAATGCAATAAGACGTCATTTAGAATATGTACTGGATAAAATATGCAAAACAAATGGAATTGCATTGCCTATTAAAAAGCATTATACTGTGGATGATTACTTCCAACCAACCAAAAAATTTGCAGAAAACATGTTCACTGGCACTAATGTGGAAGAATATTACCGTGATGTCTTCGAACAACTTGATTTGTCATTATATAAAGCTAATCTAACATCCCATAATAATGAATTGAATTATGACTTGAACATGAGTGAAATAAAGAAATTAAGGGATGCTGTCTATAATTTGGAAATAGCATTTAAATGTAAAAATCATAAAGGAAATTATGTTTTGAAATTCAATAAGGACAAAGGTTTAGGATATTGCAGCCAGAAAAAATGCAAAGACTTCTTTACCTTTAAAAAAATAAAAAAATGTAAATAGAAAAATAAGAATATTGAAAAAGTATTTTTTATTTATCTATTCATATATTTCTAAAATTACAGAGCCAGGCCTATTTTTGGTTTTTACAGCAATCAAATCTCCTGGTTCTAAACTTTTAATATAATTATAATTGTTCCCACTAATTTTGATTATATTATCTGTAGGACTTTTCACTGTAACGAATCCTTCGATATCTACAATTCTCATGTTAATAGGATTGCTTTTTTTAGTTCTAATAGCAAGGATTTTATCACCTATATTAAATTTTTGTAAATTGTAAAAATTCTTACGGCCTACAGTAATAATAGTTTTAACAATGTAATCTCTACTAAATTTCTTATAAACAGGACGATTATTATTATTAGAAGATTTAAGGTCTTTATTATTATTTAAATCATTAACTTCTTGAGATTCATTATCGGGATTATTTATTTGCTGTGAAAAAATCTGTTTTTTCATAAATTCAAATTCTTCCCTAGTCAACAATCCTTTTTCATATAATTCTGCATATTTAAATAATAATTCGTGAGTTGATACATTAGAATCTTTTACATTAGTTTCCGGATTAATATCTTTTTTCCCAATATATTTATTTTTAGAATCTGAAGTATTAAATGCATGATCATTCCTTTTTAATTGTTTAAAATTATATTCCTTCAAATCATTTATTGTAAATGAAGTTCCTAATTCTTTATTGACAAAATCCAATTTCTTACTAAACTTAATTTTATTGGTTTCCCCTCTAATGTAATTCTTCTTAAACAATATAGATAAAGTATCTAACATAGACTCATAATCACCTAACTGCTCATAAGAAGATATTAAATTGTCATACATTCTTATGCTATCAAAATCAGTATATTCAAAAACACCATTATAAAAGTCAATTACACTTTCATAGTCGCCATCGTTCTTGAATTGTTGGCCAATGAATTCCAATTCCTGTCTCATTTGAGCTCTTTCATAGGAATATTCACTATCAATATCCACATAACCATTGTGCTTTTTATATATCCTTTCAGCTAGAATCACTGGAAAATTTTCATTAAACTTATTGAGACTTCCATTTTCCCTAAAATATTTGGTATAACTTAATATTTCCTCATCTGTTGTTAAACCTCTGTCTCTTAGTTCAAAAAGCTTTTTAGAGAACCACAAGTATTGATTATGACTACAATATATCCCACTTTTAAAAAATTTCTTTATGATTTCTAATTGCTTATCAAATCTTTTAGGTCTTGTTCTAAGATAATATATAGCTAATTGTCTATAAACATAATAATCATTTTCGAAATAGGAATTTTCAAGTAAAGATTCCAAATATAAAATAAGTTTTTCATATTCTTTCTCTTTAGCTAATTCCTTACCTATCTCCTTTAAAGCAAATTTATTAAGAATGTTTTGAGAATCAGATAATTCTGAAGAAAAAACTAAGTTTTTATCTCTATATTTATCTAAATCAAATTTTTCCACTTGCAAATCTGCAGTTAATTTATCACATTTAGCAAAATCCTCTTTATAATCATTCTTATCTATCTGAAAATCATCAAAAAATTCCTTTTCCATAAAAATCCCTCTATAAACATATAGCCAATTTAAAAATTAAATTTATTAGATACTTAATGTTATTTTTAATGTTATTTATAATATTTTTGAAATTTTAATTTATTTCCTAGATAAAAATATAAATTTATCATAACAATATCAAATGGTTTTCTTGTTTGAAAAAGTTTTCTCCAGAACCTGTTTAAATATTTTATATAATTCAACTAAAGACTCTAATAACAAATCAAAATCCCTAATTTGAAACTCTTTCCCATTATGTACAATATTACACCTAACAGTATAATAATAGAACATTGAACCTACTGAATTATCAGGATCTAATCGATTGCACCAAAGAGTTTCAGAATTATAAACTACCCTTTCCTCATCAACATGTTCTTCTATGACATTTTTAAAAATGTCGCTGTATTCTCTAGCTAATTGTACCCTTTCATCTTTATTAATATCATATTTTAAGCTTGCATATCTTTCAATTGCTGACCATAATAACATATAATTCTGTTGTATATTGAAAAAGTTTTGAATATTAGGAATAGTTTTTTTACCATTTTCAATCTCTTTAACAGTCTTTCCAATTTTTTTCATTGCAAAAGAGAACAAAGGATCCCTTTCTCCTCTAAAGACACCTATAGCAAATTCATTTCCAGGAATTCCTCTTTCAAGATGTAAACCCACTAAAACATTTGATTTAATGCCATCAACTTCAATCTCTTTCCAATTATATAATGCCCTACGTTGAGTATTGCTTATAATATCATAAGCTCGTTTTTCATGACCTTTTTTAAAATATATCAAATAGCCCTGTGTATAATACCTTTTATCTTCTTTATCTTCAATTAATGGTACTCCATCTCTAGTAATCATTTTATAATGGATATCTCTAGGCCTTTTACTAGTCTTTTCATAATCAATAAATTTTTCGATTCTTGAAAAAGCTAGTTGCCTAGGTTTAAATATCCCATATGCAAAAAAAGGCAATTTATAATCATTATTGAAAGTTAATGGGTATGGTTTCTTTTCAAATCCATCATTATCACAATCAAAATGTACATTATTCTGATTTTTATTATCTATTTCACTTTCTCTTCCGGAATTAGGATTCATTTTTATCCCCCTATCAATTAATTATTTTTATGTTTTTACAATATTTCTATATCACTAATTGCTCAAAACCGAAAAGTATATATACTATGAAAAACTTAAATATTATGTTAGAAGGATAACACCAAATCCTAATAACAAGCTTTAAAAAATTACACCAAAGCTTTTTTTAAAAAAACAACACGGAGATGATAACATGACCACTTTAAAATTAACTAGATTAAACGAACCAAACATAGAAAAACTTTACGAAATGAAATCAACCCTCAGGAACATCCTTGAAAAAGGAGATTTCGAAAATCTAAACGCCATATTAGATTTCCAGGACAAGGATGGTAGCTTCAAGCTATTCTCCACTTATAAAATCCCTTCAGATGCAAGGGTTGACTTCTGCCATGAGCCAACATACATCTGCTCATCAATTCTCATGAAAGCATACTTAACAGGAGATTCCAAATTAAAAGAAAAGATAGAAACTCCTCTAATCCATGGATTAGAAAGATGCTGCTGCAGAAACTTAACTGGCCATGGATACGATTCACTTCAAGGACAAATCGAAGCATTGAACATCTTCATGAAAGGTGGGCTTCGTGAATTCATTGATCTTCACCCAGACTTAAATTCAAAATTCACAGAAATGATATTGAATATCATGGTTGAATTTGATGCTCGTGAAGAGCAAGAAGCTTTCAAAGGCACATGGGGCGAAGACTACAAGGAAAACATACTCAAAATAAACGAATACTTCAGCACTAGAAAAGTGTTTGTTTACGGAACACTTATGACTGGAGAAAGCAACCACCATTTCCTTGAAAACAGCACCTGCCTTGGAAAAGCTGCCATTGAAGGATATGACATGTATAATGTGGGAGGATTCTATCCTGCAATTATACCTGGAAATTCAAGAATCATTGGGGAACTTTACGAAGTTCATGAAAATGACATGACTTCAATAGACATGCTTGAAGGCGAAGGAAGCCTTTACATTCGCAAATGCGAAATTACAACAGGCAATGAATTGGCTTACATCTATGAATACGCTCAAGACACTGAAGGACTTGAAAAAATAGATTCATGGAAGGAATACATCTGGTATGTATCCTATGGAAGCAACATGCTTGAAGAAAGATTCCTTACCTACATCGAAGGAGGATGCTTTGAGGATGGAGGTTCCTATAACGAAGCTTGCTATGACACAACTGCCCCTCTTGAAAAAAGGACAATAGACATCCCATACGACATGTACTTCGGAAACCATTCAGGATCATGGAACGGATGCGGAGTATCATTCTTGGATACAAGCAAGAAAGGACATGCATTGGGAGTCGCTTATCTCATTACAAAAGACCAATTCAAGCACGTGGCTGTAGAAGAAAACTGCGGACGCTATCCAAATGGACAAGGAAGCTGGTACGAAGACATCGTCGTCCTAGGAGAAATGGACGGAATCGAAATGCGTACCATAACCAACATTGAATTGAGAGATTACAACGAACCTTGCAAGGAATACTTGAACACTCTTAAAAGAGGAATCAGGGAAAACTGGAGCGAAATGTCTGAAGAGGACATTGACAATTACCTTGATAGTTGCATTAGAGGATAAATTTATTCCTTTAACAACTATTATTCTTTTTTTAATATTATGAAAAAAACTTAAATTCAAAACTTTTTTTCCATTTACTCTTTTTAAAAAAATTCTTGTTATTTTACTTAATAAACTCTTTTCCTCCAACCTACATATTAAAATTCTAAAAAATAGAAAATTAAAAATAGAATTAAAAAGATAATATGTATATAAAAAACATATGTAGGTGAAGAATATGGATAAAAAGATAATAATCGCTATAGTATTAGCTGTTGTTATTGTCGGCAGTGCTGCTGCTTATGTAGCATATGACATGATGACATATGAGAAAAAGACCGTTGAAATATTTGAAAATGGTACAACCATGGTAGTTCCTGCTACTCTTGAATTAACAAACAGATCAGACATAGCCGTTAATTTTGATGACAAGGAAAATACTACCCATATTGTTGGATTCCGATATGATGATGACAGTAGTTATTTAAACCTCAACGCTTTTGCTGAATCATTAATTGATTCATATATCCATAATTTAACTGATAAAGCAGAGCTACAAGATAATGGTGTATTTAAACTTAGTGCTGATGAGAGGAAAAAACTTGCTGCTCAGATGGGAACTAATACAAAAAATAAGGATAATGTATCTGACTTATACATTGGAATTCTTAAAAATGATACATTAAATCAGACAATAATTATCGCTTCTGAGAATGAACAGTATGTTGTAGATATGATGGATAGTGTGAAATGGAAAAAACCACTTAAAGTAAGTGCAGATGATGGAACCGGCACTAAAACTAAAACAACAAAACCTGATGAAGAGTTGGATGATGAAACCGAAGACACTTCTACTGAGTCTGATGTTAGTGTAGATAACACTGAAGCGGATTATTCAGACGATGAATATGATGATAGTTATTATGAAGATTATGGAGTAAGTGATAGCGGCCAATCATCAAGCTATGAATAATTGTGTTATCTAAAATTATTAAAATAATATAAACTAATAGATCTTTCTATTAGTTTCTTTTTTTCTTAAAAAATAAAATTTAATCTTTTCTTTATACTCTTTTTAAAATAATATAAGTTTCAAATCCTCTCTAAAAAGAATTTAAATTCATTATGATCCATAATCTCAACCATATCAAATAATCCAAGATCTCTCAATCTATCAAAAGGCTTTCTTAAAATAAACCTATAGGAACCAGCCCTATCTGCAGCTGGATTCCTCTTATCACAAACCGCTACAACAATATAAACCTTCTTAATGCTAGACAGGAACTCACTTAAATCCAACTTATCCTCCTCAGAAATGTTATTTTTATTGCAATAATCCTTATAGACATTAGGCAATGCAAGATCAAGAGTTTCAAATGGCTTTAACCTTAACTTAAATGCAAGTTCATCCCCATAACTGTTGTAAACTCTTTTCAATCTCTCATAATACTTATCATAACACTCATAATCTTTATCCATATTATACAATATTTCCTGAAGCTGACTTCGTTGATTATTCTTATCAACTCGCACTCCTTTATACTCTATGAAATATAGAACTTTTCTCTTTTTATCCAAATACAAACCGTCTACTGTAGATGGCAGGTTACAAATATCTATAGTTTCAGTATCCCTACAAATATCATCAAAGGAATACATCATGAAATCACTACTTACAAGAGGTTCCTTTGATTTACTGAAGCATTCTTTCTTTTTAATTGAAGGACAATCTTTATCATGAACCGGGCATGGCATTGATATCTCTGATACAGTCTGATAGTACTTAGTGTAACTGGACAAAAACTTATCAAACTTTTCCATATCATCCATTTCAATCACCATCTAATTTCTTAAACATCAAGTCCATCTTGATCTTATCAAGGATATCATAAGGTTGTCCTAGGTTTCTATATATTGCCTCCAGATTATTGGAGTCAACAGAAACAATGTCATACTGATACCCTTCTGCCTTTTGAGTTAGGTAGAAATAGCTATCATCTATCAAGCCATAGTATTGGGAATATAATTCAATGGCTTCAATGAAGAAAGGACTATGTGAAGCGATGTAAATGCTTAAGTCAAGCTCCTTTACAAGCAAGACAAGAATCTTTGCAAACTTGATCTGCCATTCAGGGTGAAGATTGACTTCAGGCTCATCCATGATCAGGAATGAATTAGGTTCAAGTTCCTTGTTGTTCAATAATGTTTGGATAATGGCTACCTGCTTAACTCCTGAAGATGTGTTTTTCATATGTGACTTGAATCCATTTTCCCTTACGAAGAACAGTTCACCGTTTTCCTTTTGGATTTGACCACCTAGAATTTCCTTAATTAGCTTTTCAACTTCCAACTCCTCATTGTGATTGTCTTCAGTTATTTCCAAAGCTGCTTCCAAACTTTTAACATGCTCTAAAAAGTAGGTTCCACCTGACTTATTGTCAAATAATGAGAATGAATCAAAGTAAAAGACCTTGCTTATGTCAATATGTCCCTTTTTATCAAACTTATAGTTCTTGAAATCAATAGTGTATGAAAACTCATCATCACAGTATATGTATGCATAATCCTTGTTTTCCTGAGGTCCTGTTATATCGAATTCACTATCAAGCAATTCCTTTATTGTAGAGTCATTTTCTGATGAAATGGCCCTTAAGAAACAGTATAACAAATTGCTTGTGGTGGACTTTCCTGTACAGTTCTTACCACCTATGACATTGATTCTCCCTATATCCATATCCGCATGATTGATTGAACCTACATTATTAATCTTAAATTTAAAATTAGACATGTTATCCCCTATTATTTTTAATAATAGTATGTTTTTTAAAAATTTAAATTTATTGAAATTTTTTTATAAAACATAAATAGCTAAAAAAAAGTTTAAAAAGAGTTAAAGCAAATGTACTTTCTAAAAGTGATTTTATGGGGGAAATAATTGATATTGCCATTGCACTATATTATCTTGTATTAATACTTTAATAGTGAAGACAATATCAATGCAGGAGAAGTAGTGGAGAAATCCACTACTCTTTAACACTAATTTGTGAATCCCAATATATAAAATTAACTGAAATAAATTAATAAAAAAGAAAAAGAACCATAAATAGTTAATTATTTATAAAAATAACCCTTCTTTTTCTTTTTTTATTTTACACTAATTCAAAACCTTTATATACTACCATTACATAAACTTGTTAAATCAATTTTTATACGGTGATATTTATGTCAAGCAAACTTGACAAACTAATAGCATCCTACAACTCTGTGGAATGTGAATTCAATGTAGACAAATCCATAGAAGTATGTAAGGAAATACTGAAGATCAATCCGAATCTAATCGAATTCCAGGAAAATCTGGCTTGCGATTATTACGAAAATAAGGAATATGAGAAATCAATCGAACTATTTAACAAATGCATAGAGAATGGTAGAGTGAGTGACAGCGGTTTTCTTATGATAGCGCTTACCTATATAAAAATGAATGAAATAGCTAAGGCATTGGAAATCTTAAAGGAAACCAAGAATAAGGAAAGATACCTATTGAATCATTTGATTGTATACAGGGAACTTGAAGAATACGAAAATGCAATCGAATACGGGGACAAAGTGCTGGACTTGAACCCTGAAAACACATTGGCATTGTATCACATGTCAGAAATCTATGATGAAATTGATGATAGCGAACGTTCCATGTTCTATTACAATGAGCTTGCCAATGTAGTTCCATCAATGAAATCTGCTGTACTGATTCGCTTATACTCTCTTGGCAAATACGATGAGCTAATCGAGTCCTTTGAAGAGCAAAAACAAAAGGGAATCTTTGAAAAGGATCTTGAATCAGCCCATTTCAATTATGTCATAGGGATGTCTTACTATGAAATGAACAAGCCTTACGACTCATTGAAATACCTCATTAACTCAGATAGACTCTATCCTACAGTGGATAAGAAAACTGCAATAGCTAAAAACTATATTGAAATACTAAAGTTCGACCTTGCTCATCGATATTTAAGGCAAGCATTGGAAATCGATGAAATGGATGAAACTTCTCTTTTTTTAATCACCGAAACATCCTATTATTTAGGATACTATTATACAGCAATCGAATATGCAAACAAGCTATTGAGTAACTATCAATATGACAAGGTATTCCATGTCCTTGGAGCAATTTATTTCGATTTGAGAGACGATCCAAATGCTTTTGAATCCCTTAAGGTAGGAACACATGTGATGCTTGAGAATTGGGATTATAGTGAAGGGCCATACAGCGAATACATTATGGAAATTGCACGCAGACTATCTAAGGCAGGATATTCAGAAAGGGCTGAAAACATCTACAATAAGCTTCAATCAAAGCATCCTGACTATTATACAATATATCTAGAACGCGCTAAGCATTATAAAAGAAGTGGAAAAGAAGAGTTAGCCGAAAAGGACTTTAAGAAATACAATGAATACATGATGGAAGAGGAAAGAGAATGGAAAGAGTTTTTAAAAGAGATAGGGGAAGATGAGGACGAAGATGAATAAAATAAAAAAAAGAATTAATCCTTATTTATATCTACCTTTAAATCAAACTTGGCAAATTTAGTCTCATCCAAGAACTTATTCATATCCTTATCCAACTTTTTAGCCAAAGTTACAATAAGATCCAAGAACTCATCAAAGCTTTCCTTATCCTGGGATTCCAATCCATGAGCTAAAATTGACTCGTTTCTCTTTTTAGTCATATTTCTGATTCTATTCTCATTTTCAATGAAATACTTGCCTAAATCATCATCCAATTGATATAGGAGATTATAATCCTTAATTAGACCTATCTTGATCTTGCCGTCTTCTTCTCTTTTTCTCTCAAGGTCTTGAATGAATTCCACACTAACCCCCTTGTTTTTTAGAATCTCAACATCAATATCTGAAGAAAAGAGCTTATACTTATACAATCTGATTTGAGCTATAAGCTCAAAAGCCCTGTATAATCTTGCAATTGCATCATCATACTTGTATTCTTCTGCCCTTCTTATTGAATTATTTATTAAACTAGCAAGAATATAGCAATTCTTAAGGTTTTCAGACTTTGACTTGCAGATTGCACCTAAGGCCTTTAGGTTTTTCTTCAACTCTTCCTTGATTTCATAAAAAATCAAACGGTCCATATTGATTTGAGTCATGAAATTGTATGCCTCATTGAAATCCATATTTTCCCAGGCATAATATGACTTGCAAAGGTTTAATAAATCATCTTTAGCTATACTGGAATCCACAATGTTATTTAAAACATCAATATTAGTAAAGAAACGATTAGCATTGAAATTAGATCTGACTCTCATAATTGCAAACTTATCATAGATTTTATAGAGATTTTGATAATTGATTGATTCTGTTCCTTGAGCCACAAGACCTGCAGACCTGTCTCCTCCAACTGAAACCAAGGTCTTGTTATACATCATACCACAGCATGCAATAGCTGCAGACATGGTTTTGGTACCGGAGGTATAGTCCATTACGATTTCAACATTGTCTTCTGATAAGATGTCATAGAACCAGATCCCTTGTTCAATTATCTCAAAGCAATGATTGAAATCATCTATTTCCTCTATATACTTGATTTCATAATCCTCATCTTCAACGAATATATCATTTTCCATTTTGAACAATTCTTCTATATACTTTATGGTCTCTTTGGACTTTTCAGTAGCAAAGAATACGACAAAATTAGGAAATATTCTATTTATTGAAGAGTAAAGCTTATTGGCCATGCTCTTATAGCCCTCTTCTTCTGAGCCTTGATTGATTCCAGTCCCTACGGTCATGAATAAAATTACTTCTTTTCGTCTCATGTCAATCCCATAATCTATGATGATTTAAAATTAATGAATTTTATATTTTTGTTTATATATGAATTAATTAATTATATTGACTTAATATTATTTAAAATTATAAACCTAGAGGAATGGAATTATATAAAATAAGAATAAGCAAAAATGATTGATAACAATACAAAAAATAGTTAAAAATAGTTAAAAATAGTTAATAGTTAAAATAGATAAAAAAGAAAAAGTTTGATTATTTAAGCATAGTACTGAAGAGGTTTGTCATCCTTTTTCTCTTCTCCTAAGCCAAATAATACTTGGAACAATTCAGAAAGGTCTTCAACTGGACCGATTCCTAGTCTAAGACAAGCTCCAATGTAGAGTTTTTCAATATCCTCATCTGCGATCTTTTCACCGTTTTCAGATTTGAGGTACCCTAGGAAATATGCAGCCACAATTGGACCAATTCCATAATCTGGGAGCTCTTTTTCTTGTTCCTGTTTTTTTAAAATATTGCTTTTTCCTATCATCATATCCCCGGAACAAAATTATAAACTTCGTCACTTATAAAGGTTTGCTATATTAAACCATTTTATGAAAAAATGATGAATAAGATAGAAAAAATATTGAATTAAAAAAAGTAAAAAAATAAATTTAAGTCTCATACTCAACATCAGATCTTAATCCAACCAATGAAGCACAGACTGCTATTACACATAAAATAGCTGAAATGATACAGGAAATCCTTGAACTTTCCATAAGCAATGGATAATATTCAGGAACAATAGGCACATTTCCCATAATGTAAGCAAATATAACTGTAAGTAAACCAATACTTAATGTCTGACCTATAACTCTCATAGCAGCTAAAGATGCAGAAGCGGTTCCTGTCTCCTCTTTTGGAACAGAACTCATAATCGCATTGGTGTTTGGAGTTGAAAACAATCCATAACCGATTCCCTGAAGGAACATTGCAATTATAATGAGATACAATGGAGTTGACTCATTCAGGAAGCATAGAATCAGAATCGCTACAGTTACAAATCCCATACCAATGGCTGCAAGCTTTTGAGGGTCAATCTTATCTGAAATTCTACCTGATATCGGTGCCAATATTGCCATCATGACTGGTGTTACGATTAGAAGTAGGCCAGACATTTGGGAATCTAGGCCCATAATGTATTGAAAATGATAGGTTACTATGTATGTGATAACAAAAGTTGCCAAATAACTTATCAAGGATGCTAAATTTGAAGAGGAGAACCTTGCATTCTTAAACAATCTCACTTCAAATACAGGATTATCAATCCTCAATTCAATATACGCAAAGCAAATCAGTAAGGCCAAACCAGCAACTAATAGCATCTTACCTAAACCGGTATTTATCACTGTAAATCCATAAACGAAAAGCAATATTCCAAGCATATAGACAATTGAACCAATCTTATCTATCACACCATCATACATTGTCCATTCATCCTCTAATGAATAACAGAGAATAGCTGAGAATATGAGGAAAGGAAGCATGCAATAGAAGATACTTTGCCATCCAAGGTAATAGATCACTATACCACCTATAACTGGAGCTGAAGATAATCCTATGTAAACTCCTGCAATATTAAGTCCTAAAGCTTGTCCACGGGTTTCTGGAGGAACAGCAGAAACGATAAGTGCCATTGAAGCGACATTGATGAATGCAGTTCCTATTCCCTGAACGACCCTTGAAAAGAGTAGAAGCTCACTGGTAAAAGAGAAGCAGGAAATGATCACTCCAATCATAGTGACTATAATTCCTATAAAAAGAGATCTTTTAAGGCCATACTTGCTTGTATATTTTCCTAAAGGTATTGATAATGCAGCAATTGCAAGCAAAAAGATGGTAGCAACCCAATTCTGAACTATATTGCTCATTGCAAGTTCACGTGCTATAAGGGGAAGGGCAACTGAAATGTTTGCTAAAAAAGCAGTGACAAATGAAACGACTGCAGCAAGCAGAATAACTGATTTTTCCAAACCTAATCTATTAACAATACCCACATTAACACCTTTTGATTGATATTATTAGTTATAAATTAGATTTAATATAAATTTTTATATAATTTTTTAACAGTTCATTGAAAGAAAAATAGCTAAAACATTTAATATAATTTTTAAAACAACACTTGAAAGAAATAGCTAAAACATTTATATAATTTTTAATAGTACATTGAAAGAAAAATAGCTAAAAACTAATTATGTAAAAAAATTTAAAAAAAAATAATTTAAAAAAAGAGACTAGATAAAGATTATAACGATTTGCAGAAGAGATTGCTATTATAATGTTTTGTGATTTAGAAATTTTTAAATAATATTTGGATTGTAGTGATTTTTAAGATTTAAATAAACTTTTTTTCTGCAAATCATCATAACCTTATCTAAAATGCATTAAGGAGAGAAAATAAGTAAATATACTTATTATCTTAAATATTGCACAATATCATTTTTCAATAAACTTTCAGAATCTAACTTTAAAGGTAACACAGCGATAATATTTATAAAAATAATAAAAATTTACTAAAAAGTAATATCATGCTTATTTAATATATAGTAGTAATAATCATATAAAGTTTTTCTTATTACAAATGGCTAAAAATAGCTTAAATCAGTAATACCCTTTATAAAGAGTATTATTCTTTAAATAAATAACAATGTAAAAGTAATAATAAAAATAAAAATTAAGTAATACTCTAAAATAAAATTAAAGATAAAAATAAATAAAAAAATAGAAAAAAGAAAAATAAAAATTTAATTTCTATTACTGTGGAAAGAGTTTTGGTCAAGGTTTTGCAGGCCGAAGGCCTGTAAAAGCTTGGGTTTAGAATGCACCACCACCTCCACCACCGGAACCGCCTCCGATTCCTCCTATGGAGTCATTGTTGGCAGCTGAAATGGTAGATGATGCAGTTGCAAATGAACTGTTTACATGATTGTATCCACCAAGGTAATAGAACATGAACAAGTCATTTGTTGTGTAATTCGGATTGTCCAATCCACCGTAAACATGGAGTTTCATAGCCTTATAGACCTCATCCGCTACACCAAGTGCAGTTGCATAGACCAAATACTGGTTCCATATTGCAATTGATTCTGGAGGATGTTCCTTTATCAATGAGTAATCCTTAAGGAACTTCTTGAATTTCTCCCATCTTTCAGTGTAAAGCTTTCCTTTAAGTGTGTATTTTCCACCTATTCCAGATGGCATGATAAGGCAAGCAACACCGACTATTGCAAAGAAGATTGCAAATAGAGTGGTTATGAAGCTTCCTCTAAAGTGTATGAAAATGGATAATGCTCCAACGATAATTGCCAATATTAGTGCTCCTATACCAAAGTACATCATATAATCGGAACCCTTTTGATCAAAGTATTCCTCGAATACCTCTTCAGGCAAATAGTCATTCTTGAAGTTTTGACACCAATTGTTGTATCTGTCTTGGTAAGAGCGAGCTTGGTTTTCCTCTCTAAGGCAATCCTGCATGTATGAGAAACTGATTCTGCCATTTAATTCATAGGTTCTCAAGATGTCAACCAATTCCTTTTCATATCTTTCAAGGCCATCGGTGGACTTTACGGTAAGGAAAGTGGTTTTAGTGAATTCAGTATCATCTTCAGAGTCCACTCCAAGTTTTCCCCTATTGATCAAATCCATTATTGTAGCTTGGAAAGCCTTTTGATCCAAATCACCGACATTCTTTCCAAATCCACCCATAAGGGCATTTACAAATGCTGGAGGGTCATTGGTTGGAGGCTCATGCTCATAGATTCCTTGATAATCTGTTTTCGGTTCCCTTCCAAACTTATAATAGATTGCAAGTGGAATGGCACATAATGCTACAAGGAGATAATTGACAATGGAACCTACAGTGCTTAAGAGAGTCTGTGTATCAGCTTCGCTTTTTTGCATGTTCCTTATTTCATCCCCAGCATTCTTATTGATGTGCTGTGCATAAGGAGTGCTGGATGATAATTCTTCCAATGGAATGAGAGCTCTTGCTTCAACATAGCTTCCTTCAGACACTCCATCACTGGAAATCAATAAATTGCCGTCAGACCATTTGGTTTTAGCATCACTGTATGCAGGGTTTATCCAATATTCAAGCTTTGTATCATCTGGGAAACGAATTACAGCATCCAAAGAGCCTAAATCCTCTTCCCATTCATCTCCCCAAACCTTGTATTGCAATTCAGCTACATCATTGTAGACCTTTACAACATGGGTGAAGTCATATTGGAGATAAACCTTAACATCAGTTCCAGATGTAATCTTTTGGGTTTTAGCGGCATCACGGTAAAGATAGATCTTAATCCGTTCCATTCCGCCCCGATCAATTATCTGATAATCGTAATAAGCACCTTCTACATAAACGCGAAGATTCTCAACAGATTGGTTCCTCTTTAGGGGAATATCCCTGTAAACACCATTGGCAGATGAATCGAAATGATAATCAATCTCTTCATAGACATTGATGAGTCCATCCTCGTATACCTGTATATCCACATTGGCATATGGAATGGAATAGTCTACAGCAGATGCTGTAGGCAATATGGATAAGCAGAATATAAGGATTAAAAGAATAGCCAATGCCTTGTTTTTAAAATTCATAGTTTTCTCCTATTAACACATGAGAGATACTCCATATGCTAATTCATACCAATATAAAGATTAGAATTCAACTTTAGGTACAGATCTTGCTTCTCCAGCAGCTTCAAAGAAGTCAGCTTCCTTGAATCCGAACATTCCTGCAAAGATATTGCTTGGGAATGTTTGACATTTGTTATTGTACATCAATACAGTGTCGTTGTAGAATTGTCTGGAATAAGCAATCTTATCTTCAGTTTGTGCTAATTGAGCTTGCAATTCCTTGAAGTTTTCATTAGCTTTCAATTCAGGATAGTTTTCTGCAACAGCAAACAAGGTCTTTAAGGTGCTGGACAATTGATTGTTAGCGTCACTTATTTCCTTAACGCCATTTGCATTCATCAATCCTGCTCTTGCTGCAGTCACATCTTCAAATACAGAGCTTTCGTGAGCTGCATATCCTTTTACGGTTTCAACTAAATTAGGAATCAAATCCGCTCTTCTATTCAATTGAACATCGATTTGAGCCCATGCATTCTTTACTTTGTTTCTTGCAGTTACAAGACCATTGTAAATAGCTACAATAGCTACAAGAATAATGAGTATTATAACGATTAAAATTATTAATAAAAGATTCATAGTTTCACCTACGATAATTTGTTCTATAATTATTACAATCTTTTGACTTATATTAAATCTTTTCAGATCATGAAAAACTTATTCAATAAATCAAGATTATAATCACTATGAACATATTTATTTTCATTTAAATATTTATTCTTTTATATTTAAATTTAATGAGAATTAATATTTCTTAAAAAAGTAAAGTATAGTTAATTAAAAATTGATATAAAAAAAGGATAATTTATTAGACTATTTTTTAAGTGCAAAAAAGGCTATTGGCAATGCAAGCAATGTAATGAATGATGATATGAAGTAAACAGGAGCATATCCGCTTGCAGCACTTACAAAAGATCCAAGCAATGCAGGGCCAAATCCCATAGTTCCATCACAGAATATGAAGAATGTGGATATTGCATAAGGACGGCGATTTGCTGATGTGTCCCTTGTTACAATAGCTGTGCAAGCTGAATTCAATGTACCGAAACCAAGTGCAGCACAAACTGCACAAATGAAAACAGTTATGGCAGAAGGCATCCAAGCGATTAGAAAGAGCCCTATGGCTTGTGCAATGATTCCAGTGAAACAGACAATCTTATCACCATAATTGTCCTGAATTCTCCCTGCAATAGGTCTTGAAGCCACAAGAACAATGGAGTAGATTATAAAGAATAAGGAGAATGCACTTACCAAATCAACTTCAACAGCATACAATCTGTAAAATGACAATATGGAAACATATCCAAGGCTTGTAAGTCCTGTAAATAAGGAAACAGGTATAGCTGGAACTTCAAATATCTTATCTATAACCCCTCTGATTCTTCCTTTTTCTTCTAAAATAGCATTATTAGGAGTTTTATCTCTGTACATGCTATTTTCAATCTCACTATTATGCTTAATTTCATATTTGCTTATATCCAAAAGAAGTATGCATAACAATCCAAGAAAAGCAAAGGCGGTTGCAAGAGAGAAAGAGCCAAAAGAACCCCAATTGTCATAGAAAAATCCTGAAATGTAAGGGCCTAATCCAACAGCAATTGTAGTTCCAAGCATAAAGTATCCAAATGCCTCTCCAAAGCGTTTCTTAGGCAATATTGCACTTGCAATGGTAACAATAGCATTTGCAGAAGCACCAAATCCAAGCCCATGAATGAATCTTACAATCAAAAGCAAGCTTATATTGTTTGCAAAAAAGTAGAAAATGCATGCTAAAAAGTGAATGCTTAAGAAAATAATGGCTAATTTCTTCCAATCCCTTCTCTCAAGTGCATTTGCAGAGTATATTCTTGAACAAAGCCCTCCGAAGATGTATATTCCAGATACAAGACCCGCTATGGTAGCGCTTGTTCCCATAGAAGTTGCATACTCAGTAACTGTAGACATCAATGCATACATTACAAGAGCTGAAAATAGCAATGCACCGAAGATTAAAAAGAAGTCTATGGTGAATATCTTATCCTCGTTTTGATTGGAAGTTTTTATAGCGTTCATTAAATATTATTTATATTTTTATTTATTTAAAACTTTTAATTATCTTTTAAAAAATATTTAAATTAAAAATTAATTTCATAAAAATGCTTTATTTAATTATTTTTTAATTAAATAATTATAATATCATATTTAAAGTGTAAATTATATCTTAAATGAAAAATTAACATCGTATAGAAGATTAATTAAATATATAAACGAAAAATCATAATATGAAATTTCTCATCTTTCATCAACTAATTCAAAAGGATTACAAATAATTGATATAATTTCATGGTCTTATTTTCAAAATTATGAAAAAAATAATGAAGAATTTATAAAATTAATTAAAAATAGTAATGTGAAAATTTTATTTGAAAGATAAAAATAAAAGAAAAGAAGAACCTATAGGGAATTTACTCGCCCCGATTGGGACAAT
>NZ_JBGUKT010000021.1:0-2815 GCF_045114555.1 Methanobrevibacter sp.
TGGAAATTAGCAAACTCTTCAAGGTTTTTCAAATTAAAATTTTCATTTTTTATAACTTCAATCAATTCATCAGTATCTTGAACTATGTTCCCAGGAACTTTTTCCCTATAATCGAAGTAAAATCCCCTCTCTTTTTCAAGGTAATTATCTAAATCATATACAAACAGGATTATAGGCCTTTTCAATAAGGTATACTCTACCATAACAGAAGAATAATCAGTAATCAATATATCAGAAATCAAAAATAGCTTCTGTTCATCCTTAAATTCAGTGAAATTAACAATATTATAGGTATCGCTTAATTCATCCAAATCAATCTGATTGTCTTTATCTGTGAATTTATTGTAATTTGGATGCAGCTTAATGCATAAGATATATTCATCACCTAATTCTTCAATGAACTTTTCTATATTAAAGTATTTAAAAACAGCATTATACTCTGGATGTTCCCTAAATGTAGGTGCATAAAGAACTATTTTCTTATCCTTAATATTAGGATATTCCTTTTCAAATTCTGCCTTTAAATTGGAAATATACTCATCATCCAAATGCTCTTTGGAATAAAAATCATTTCTAGGAATTCCAAGTGGAATCACCTTTGACTTATCTATGGCAAAATTGCGTGCATATATATCCACCACATTTTTAGAACTGACAAAAAGATTGGTTATTTTGTTTGAAAACTTCAACATGACCTTCTTTTCATCATCATTCAACAAATCATAACCAAATTTCTTGAACAATCCAGTTCCATGCCATAATTGAATCAACTTTGCTTTTTTGCTAAAGTTCATAAATGCAAGTGCAAAGAAATTGTCTGTTAAAAAGACATATTTAGAAGTCGCTAATCTTTTCATATTGGATAATGAAAACTGATCTTTTGGAATGAAATAGTATTCATATTTTTCCCCATTAGAGGTTTCCCTAGTCTTTAGCTCTTCTGCAAGAAAACGTAAATTGCTCTCAAAAGAAGCATTTTTAGTAGTAATGAAAGAAACCCTATTGTATTTTACTGGAAAAATTCTAAACATGTTGAAAATCATTCCATAGATTCTATGCTTAATGTAAATATTAACAACTCCTAAACAATAAAAATTTGAGTATATTATTTATTATAAAAGTAAACTTTATAATTCTTTCTATGCTTAATGTATATTTTAGCAGTATTTTAATAATACTTATCCAACTCTACAAGCTCCTTATAAACTCTTTTACAATTTTCCTTATCGTTATATTTAAAGAAACTATCCACCCTATATTTATAGACATCTTCCATATTGCAATTGGAATCAACATATCCCTTCAGGACATTGATTAAATCATCCTGTTCATTTACAACAGGCCCAAATCCCATCTCATCATACTTGAAGTATCCGCTTTCACTGTCAAAGTGATAATCGTTGTCATAATGGTAATAAATCAAAGGCTTTTTAAGATATGCAAAGTCAAATGAGACTGAAGAGAAATCTGTTACAATCAATGAGGAATGATTGAAGATATCGCTGTATCTTCTTGAAGAATATCCTTCATGATTATTATTTAAATCATTCAAATCAAAATCCACTCGCTTATCCTTATTAAATAACTTGATGAATTTATTCAAATTCGGATGTGGCTTAAACACTAATCTATATTCATTTTCCTCCAAATAATCAAGCAAATCATTGTCATTGATAAGCCTATTGAATGTTTTAAAGAAATCAGATTCCTTAAACTCATCATCCTTAAAATTATGGTACTGTCTTCTCCAAGTAGGCATTACGATTATTTCCCTTTTATCTTCAAGAGATTCAAGATAATCAAATCTTGGAAAACCCAATACCTTTATAATCTCTTCGTCATATCCATAATTTGAGCTTAAGAATGATTCCCTTTCACTTTCAGAAACTGTAACCAATAAATCCAAGTTCTTATCAAAGCTATTTAGCCATGATGAAACATCATCCTTTGTAACTCCATGCTGCAGGAAGACTGTTTTTGATTTTACCAGCCCAGCAAGATGAGGGTAATTTCCCCAAAACGGATAAATGATATTATTGTCCGGATGAGAGGAAACGATTAGTTCAGCATATAAGGAATAAAGCCTATGCTTTAAGGATTTATAGGGGATTACATTACCTATACGCTTAATTTCTTCATATTCCTTGCTTGCTTTATCCAATCCAATCAACTTTCTAATCTTATCCCTATTGGAGCTTGCAATATATTCATTTTCCAAACTCAATACATTATCATAATGGCTTGAAGATTTCTCCAAAGCGAAATAGACTTTTGTCTTCTTTAAATCAATTATCTCATCTTTAGACAAATCTAATTTAGCATACTCATCTTCATCCAAGTTCTTAATCTTATTTATGTATTTAAACAATTTCAATCCATTGTCATCTGCAGAATAAGGCAAATCCATCAATATCCAGATCTTTTTATTTCTAAAGAATGGATAGGAAATCAAATGCAATGCTCTTAAAACAAATCCTGTACGCCAACCTTCCCTTTTTTCATCCAATATGGAAGCTGAAGTCTTCAATTCATTTGAAATGAAATCGAATTTTCTTCTTCTTTTAACTAGAATGGAGTCTCCTTGGTCAAAGGAAATGTAATCCTTTGACAATTTGAATCTGGAAATTCTTGATAATCTTGAAGTCAAATTATAGTCTATTAAAAGGTTTTCATTAAAATCCTTTAAATTTGTTCTAAAGGATATTCTTGTATTTTCATATTTAATTGGAATGACAATTTCAAAATTGTGATTGAATCCATAATTGAAATTCAATGAATAATTGTCCCTTTGAGGGAAGTTCAGTTTTCTAGAATC
>NZ_JBGUKT010000022.1:0-224221 GCF_045114555.1 Methanobrevibacter sp.
ATCCAATAGTTATAAAATATATTATATAACAAGAATATTAAAATTATCAAAGAAACGCCTAATTATTTTAATAGTCACTATAAAAATATTGATTTATTTTATGACCAGTTTAATATAAAAAATAAATAGTAAAATGAATTATCTAAATTCTATTTTACCATTATTATTAATCAAAATTCCTTTGCCAATCATTGAATCAATGACTAAAGTGATTTTATTTGAAGTCTTTTTAGAAGTTGATCTGAAACCAAAAGTTCTGGAAACACTCTTAGCTAACTCCTGAACTTTCAATGATTTTTCAAAACTTAATACCAAATCAATTGCTTTTTCGATTTCGACTTCAGAAATTAAATCAATATTAGGTTTAACTCTCTTTCTAACCTTTACAGAGTCATAATCAATGAATAAGAAATCGTTTTCTCTAATTAAAAGTAAATGATTTTCATTTCTGTCAATCACTTCTAAGATGGTATTTTTAAACTTAGTACCTGCACGGGATAATCCGCATCCTTCTCTTAATCTACGGATTACAGTATCTACATGAACAGGACCCTCAGCAGCTACAATATCCATAACTGCAGTAGCCAATTTCTTTTCATCTTCATAGATTTCAGATGGGGATTGGATGATTAAATTTTCAATTTCCTTATAATCTTCAATATAATCGCTTAATTCACCTGTAGGAGTTAATCTAGTATTATCTACAGCTCTAAGAACATTAGTTTCCTTAATTCTTTCATCTTCCATATCCTGATAGCCTTGGCCTACATCAGTGATTATATCTTCAAATGTATCATCATCTATTTCTATGTCATCTATATGCACAAACTCATCATCTGAATCATCAAACTCATCTCCAAATTCTTCTAGAATAATGGATTCCTCTGGGATGTACTCTTCTACAATAGGCTCAGTAGTAGAAGGATAAGTTTCAGCATTGGTTTCATAAGTAGTGGTTTCCTGATTAATTGATGAACTTATAGGGATAATTGGTTCAGTTTCATCGTCAATATAATCAAATTCTGGAATTTCATCTAAGAATGAATTAGCAGAATCATCAACATATCCATCAGAGGATGAATTAGTGTATTCTTCTATTTTATCTAAATATTCATGTTTTTTAGAAGTAAATAATGATTCATAACTATCTTCTTTTGGATTTTGAGTATTATCGATAACTGCAGGCTCTTGATACGGGTCATATGGATCCTCAAAGAATTCATCATCAGCATTACGGTCTATTACATAAACTGTTTCCCTTTCAGTAGGATTTTCTATCTCATCCATAGACGCTTTTAAGTATAACATTTCATTTTTTAGACTGCTAACAGTTCCAGCAAGTCCTGTTTTATTCCTATCATTATTTCTAGGATATTGAACAGCATTCTTTTTAAGAGCATTATCAATTCCTACCGCACTATAATAATATGGACTATCTGGATTATTAGGATCATGGAAAGACTCATCATTATCCTGTGATTGATGATTTGATTGAGAATCATTATCTATTTCATTGCTTGAATCTTCAGATTCCTCATTAAACTCTTCAAATTCATCTGCATCAATTGGAGAAATATAATCCCCATCTTCTTCATATGAATTATCTTGATTATTGTTTCTAATTTCAGCACTTATAGGAACAATAACATCTGGGGCATCATCAAATGCATCATCATCATCTTTCCTTCTTCTACGAGTTGTATATTCTCTCATGTTTTCAATACCTTCAGATTCATTAGTTTCTAAATCTTCTTCGTTTAATTCTTGAATAATATCTTCTGTAATGTCTTCTAAGTCATCTACACTATCATCTTCAATATCATCTTTAATATCCTCTTCAATGCTGAATACAATTACGTCATCATCCTCATCTTCTTCGAAACTGTATACTGGTGCGCCTTTGATATCTTCAGAAATTTCATCTTCAAAGTCTTCTTTATTATCCTTTTTAATGTTTTCCTTAATATCCACTTCAAGATTTCCTTCAGTAGTATATTCTATATCATCATCACTAATAATACTTTCCTTTTCTTCAAATTCATTCACATTATCATCAATTTGATCATGAATGTTATTTGTATCAAAATCATCAATTTCCTCTTTAAGCGGTTCTTTTTCAATAGATTTCTTATCATTTTTTCTATTTTCATCTTTTTGAGGAATAGATTTTTCAGCTTGTGATTCATTAGACTTTTTGATTTGCTCTTTTTTAGGTTTCTGAGCTTTTTGAGGTTCTTTTATGCTTTGAGAACCATTGTTTTGCCTATTATTTACTAATTCATCCCCTATATTCCTTAATCTATTCATAAGAGATTTTGCCACAGTATTTCCATTATTCTTATTTCTATTTGAAGTATTTTTGGCTTTATTAGAGCCATTTACATTCTCTTTAACTTTAAATTCACCATCAAGAATGTCTTTCTTATTTGAAGAATTATCTTTAACATTAGTTTTCTTCTCTTTTGAATTTGCTTCAAATTTAGATGAAACATCATCTTTAGATGAATTGAATTTAGGACTTCTTTGAGGTTTTGAATTAGTTTTTTTCACTTTTTCTTGATTTTTATGAGTATTAGATCTGTTTTTATTCTTTTCTTCTTTTCTAATATTCTCTTTAGGAATATCAGTTTTTTTATCTTTTTCTTTGTTTAAATTCTCATTAATTTTCTTATTAATACCATTATTTTTAGGAACATTAGGCTTCTTATCTTCTATTTTAATATTTTCTATAGATTGGAAATCAATATCTTCTTCCTCATCATCGATAAGATCAGGAATATCATCAATAGAAGTTTTTTCTTCTTTGGAAGAGTTTTTAGTTAATTCATCATCTAATCCTTCCAAGTATTTACTGATTAAATCTTCTTTTTCCTTATCCTTTTCGGCCTTTTCATTAATTTCCTCTTTAATGGATTTAATATTTGCCAAATCATTATCCGCAATATTATCTACAATACCAATATCCTCTTCTCCACTCTCCTCTATGAAATCATCATTGTCTTCTTCATCATCGTCTTTTCCAAGAATGACAGTAGTGACAGGATTGATTTTCATTGATTCAACATCATTGATCTTTTTCTTCAAGTCCTTAACTTTAGTATTGACAATTGTAGACTCAATATTCTCCAATAACTTAGCTCTAGCCAAGTCTCTGTTTCTATACCAATCAGTAGACCAGATATGATAGATATTCCAACCTAAACCATTTAAAACTTGTTCTCTTAATCTATCCCTGTCTCTAGCTACCTTACTTGAAGCGTAATTATGGCCGTCACATTGAATTCCTAAAATGTATTTTCCAGGATTATCTGGATCTTTAATAGCTAAATCCACTCTAAATCCTGCACAACCAACCTTCTTATCCACTTCATATCCGTTTTCAGCTATGAAATTGCAAATTGCATCTTCAAATGGAGCTTCATCATAATCCTCATATTGGACAGATTGGTTATAATGCAAGTTTTCAGCATATTCCAAGAATGCCTGCAATGATTTTACACCAAATGGCGGATTAGCAGTCAAATGAATATCGTGAGCCCTGAAGTTAGTGAATACTACACATTTTTCCCTTGCTCTTGTAACAAGTACATTTAAACGTCTTTCTCCTCCATCCTGGTTTAATGGGCCAAAGTTCAATGACATTTTACCTTCTGTGTCATAACCGTATCCTACACTGATTAATATGACATCCCTCTCATCTCCTTGGATAGTTTCAAGGTTTTTAACAAAGAATCTTTCTTCCTTGTTTTCTGAAAAGAGAGCCTCATATTCCGGATGGGCTTTTCTTTCAATTTCCAATTCCTCTAGAATTGCATTCTTTTGAGCTACAGAGAAAGTACCTACACCTAAACTCTTTTTGTCACCGTATTTTGCAAAGTGATTGAATATCTCCTTTACTACATCCTTTGCCTCAAGAGGGTTAGCTGATCCTTCTCCTCTATGATATTGGGTATTAGGATTATAATGGAACTTAAGTCCTAATTCAGGATCTGTGTGAGATGGAGATGGATAAACAAGTAATTCATTATCATAAAACTCTCTATTTGAAATATTAATTAAAGACTCATGACGACTTCTATAGTGCCATTTAAGCATTTTAACTGGGAATGACAATTTACATAAATGAAGAATACTTTCCATATCCAATGCAGTTGCTACCTCTTCACCACTTTCACTGTCAGTCATTTGGTCAAAGAAGCTTGTTGGAGGCAATTGTTGAGTGTCTCCCATTACAACTGCAGTCTTACCTCTCATGAATGCACCTAATGCATCCTCCGGTTTAACTTGACTTGCTTCGTCGAAAATGACTACATCAAATTGCAATTTAGGGTTGGTAGGATCAAGATACTGTGCAATGGACAATGGACTCATCATAAAGACAGGTTTAATCTTCTTAATGGTTCCTCCTGCCTTTTCAAGCAATGTTCTAACAGGCAAATGGCCACTTTTTCTTGTAAATTCTCCAGCCAATACCTTAGCTTCAGGGTCATTTGCAGCACCATATATCTTAGGAATTTGGCTATTTAGCTTATTGAAAATCCTTTTTCTATTCAAGTTAATTATCTTTACATCCAAATCCTTGAATTCCTTGATTCTGTTTTCATGCAATTCGCCAATGAATGTTGCTAAAGTGTCATTTTCGTTAAATACAATATTAAGTAAGCTGTCTGCAAAATTACCTAAAACCATTGGCTTGACGTCATCTTTCTTAATGTTCCTTTTTTCAATGGTTTTGATGAATAATGACGCTTCACTATTCCTGCATGCCCTTTTGGTATTGGAATATTGTGACCATAAATGTAAGCTTGATAATTGTCCTTTCCATTTATTCAATTGATTTTCCCATTGATCGAATGGAACATCATCTGTTTCTCTTTTAAAGATGATTTTGCTTCTTGGATTTAATTTGGATTCCAGTTTTTTAAGGTTTTCATAGAATCTGTTTCCTTTTTCAACATAGTCATCTATACTTGAGTCCATATCTGGAAGGAAAAGGTCATTTGAAAGCATTTTAACGGTAGTTTCACTAAAAGTGCCATTAGATAGGAGATAGACAAATTTATTCATCCAATTTGCCACTTGCTTCAATTCATTTACATTTGCATTTTCACTCCATAAATCACCGAAGTATGCTCTTCCAAGAGCTTCATTATCCTTGAGGCTTTGTCTTATTTTGATATGGTTTCTCACTTTAATCAAGTCATTTAAAGCTTCCCTATCACTTGGCACATTGCCGTTATAAAGCTTATAAAGCTCTTCCTTATGGGAATTGCCACCAAAGAGCTTGAATTTCTTATTGGATTCCTTTTCCAAATCATATATTATTGTATCTAAATCTGCTACAAGCAGGTAATCTGAGAATTTATTGAATAATCCTGATGCATGCTGATAATGCTGCAATAGCTTAATGAGTTCCAAGGATTTCTCTGGACTATTAAACCAATATTTGCTAAGCAAGATTGAACTGTCCACTAAGTTAGCACTTTCACTATTTAAAATGTTTAAAGCGGTAATTGAGTCTTCATACTCTTTTAAGGTATTAGGAATTTTTATTCCATAGACTTCATTAACAACATTCATTTCATATCTAAAGTCACTTAATGACTCTAAGCTATCTCTAATCAATAATTCAATTTCCCTTAAATCCGCAGGAAGCAAACTCTTTGGATTGCAATAGCTCCATGGATTGTTTTTGGAGATAGTTGAGTATAATTCTGCTAAATTCTCTAATGATATGATAATATCATCCAGTTCTTTCATGGTTAAATCTTCAGCATTATTGAATCTAACCAAAGGCAATAATTTGCTTTGTCTTGCAAAATAGTCTTCTGAGGACTCTTTCATACCATACAATTCAAATGGTGTAAGATTGACATTAGCTATTGGATGATGAATGATTTCAGCATATTGATCTAATTGGTCACGCAAATTCTCAAGCTTTCTTAAGGTTTGATCCAATTTCAAATCCCTTGTAGCCCTTACATTAGTTGCCTTTTTAAGGTTTTTCAAGAATTGCTTTCGTCTTGTCTTGTGTGAATGCAATTCCAATACGAATTTTCCAAGGCCAACACTATCCAACCTGCTTTTTACTACTTCAAGAGCAGCCATTTTTTCACTTACAAAAAGAACTGTTTTTCCTTCTGCAATGAGTTCTGCAATTAAGTTTACGATAGTTTGTGATTTACCTGTTCCTGGAGGCCCTTCTACAACTAAATTATGGCCTGCCTTTACGTTTTCTATAACTGCAATCTGTGAGGAATCAGCATCCAAGACTTGATACATTGTCTTATAATGGAGTTTTTCATCCACATCCTCTTCCTCGAATGTATCCTCATAAACATTTTTGCTTGGATTAAATATTGATTGAATAAGCTCATTTTTAGTTAAATCAACATCTTTGCTCCAACTTTCAGGATTCAAGTCATTATACATGACAAATTTAGTAAATGAGAAAAATCCTAAAGCCACATCATCCTTAACATCCCATTTGCTAAATGGTCTGATTGCCTTTTTAACATCTGCCAAGTATTGGTTTACACCTTCAATGTATGATGTTTGCTCAAATTTAGGAAGCTCTATTCCTGCTTCACGCAATTTAGCTTGAATTGAGATGTTGTTTTGAATGTCTTCTCCAGTCCAGGATAATGAAAATGAGTTTCCAACCTTTTTACGTTCCATAGCTACTGGGATAAGAATGAGTGGAGCCAAGTTCTTTTGTCTTGGTTTCTTCTTGTCAATCCATTCTATAAAACCAAGAGCAATGTACAAGATATTGTAACCTTGTTCCTGAACCATTGTCTTAGATTGCTGGTCAATATAAAATAGTCTTTTCTGAAGCTCACTAGGTGTCAAATCTGCTTTTAAGGTTTTATCGCTTTCAGAAGATAAGAATTCCTTGGTTTGATCTATGAAAGTGTGAGCTCTGGATTTCTTTGTCTCTGCCTTATTAGGAGAGAAATACATTTTCTTATTCTCTAAAACAAGGATCTTATATGCATTCATAGGTGTTTGGTTAATGATACTGAGATTCCTGTTCCTTGCCTTAAAGCTAAGAAGAGGGTTTCTTAAGGTTAAATCCAAGAGTTCTTTTCTTAGATTCTTAAACTCCTTCTCAATATCCTTATTAGATATAGTGTTGTTTTTTGATGGTGTTCTGAATTGCATATTACTAATCCCTTTTTAGGTGAAATCATATAGAAAAATTTTAAAAAATATTAGATTTTTAGAATATTTTTATAAAATCCTTAATAATTTTTTTATACAATATTATTTATATTTATAGTAATTTATAAAGTTTTGTAAATAGCAATTTTTATTTAAATGTCTAAAATATATTTAATTTGAAAAATAAGGATTATTTATTCTTTTTTAGTGATATAAAAGAAAATTATTTGATTAAATTTAATAGTTTTTTCATATAAAAACATTTATATATACAATTAATAAAAACATGTTTATATATACAATAATAATTAATTTAATCAAGCTTTATGGATTTAAAAATGTGAAAAAATAATATTTGGAGTGAAAAAATGGATTATAAATCAAAATTTGGATTTGGATGCATGAGATTGCCTCAAACTGATGCAAATGACCCTACTAAAATTGATTAGGACTTATTTAATGAAATGGTAGATCTCTATATGGAAAAAGGATTCAATTACTTTGACACCTCTTTTGCTTATCATAATGGAACAAGCGAAGTTGCAATGAAAAAAGCAATTGTTGACAGATATCCTCGTGAATCCTACCAAATATGTGATAAAATGCCTACATGGGCATTGACAAGCCAAGAGGATAATAATAAATTTGTTAATACCATGCTTGAAAGGCTTGGAATTGACTATTTTGACGTATTTTTTGTACATAATATCAATGTTCCATGGCTAAAGTTAGCTGAAGAGCACAATACCTTTGAATATGTAAAGAACATGAAAGAAAAAGGAATAGCTAAGAAAATAGGTATAAGTTTCCATGACAACTCTGATTTGCTTGAGAAATTCCTTGATAAGTATGCGGATATTCTTGATATAGTCCAATTGGAACTTAATTACTTGGATTGGGAAGATCCAGCTATTGAAGCTCACAAATGCTATGATTTATGTGTAAAGCACGGACTTGACGTTTATGTTATGGAACCGCTAAAAGGTGGAGTCATTGTAAATCAACCGGATAGCATCAATGATGATTTCAAGGCATTTAATCCTGATAAGTCTATTGCAAGCTTTGCAATGAGGTTCTGCGCTTCATTGGAACATGTAAAAATGGTTTTAAGTGGAATGAATAAGATGGAAGATCTATTGGATAATATAGATACCTTTGAAAACTTTGAGCCATTAAGCGAAGAGGAACATGAGTTCTTATTAGAAGAAGCAGATAAATTAAGGGAAAATCTTGCTGTGCCATGCAGTGAATGCGGCTATTGCCTTAAAGCTTGCCCATTGGAAATCCCAATTCCAGAGTATTTCAGATTATATAATCATCATAGTGTACAGAAACAGTCAAATATATACAGATTATATTATGATAAATTAGGTGAAGAAAAGGTTCCTGCAAGTGATTGCACCCAATGTGAAACCTGCATTGATTACTGTACACAAAAAATAAACATTCCAGAAAAGTTAGAAGAAGTATGTGAGCATTTCCAAGAAGGATTCAGTCCTTATGGTTAATCTCCATATTTTAATTTTTATTTTTTTAAGATTTTATTTGCTAATTCCTCATCAATGATTTTCCATTCTAAATTTCTTTCTTTAACTTTCTGTTTTAAAGAATTTATATTTCTATCTGAAAGACGTATTCTTTTTTTATTAGTATAACATTCATACCTGTAAGTTATTTTATCATTAATAAAAATTTTGTTAACTCGATATATCCCAGTATTAGTTGGTTTTATACTATTTTTTATATTTTTATTGTTTTCTTCAAAAGATTGTTTTGCTAATTTTTCATCAAGTATAATCCATTCTAATCCGTTGTTTAAAACATAATTTTTTACATTATTTAAATCAACATAATTAATTGTTTTTTGTTTCTTTTCTACATCTTGAAAGGAATAACTCCATACAAATCCTTGTTTAACATCATCTTTCTTTTGTTTAGTAAGTCTATAAATTCCAGTAGAATAACGTTTATCATTATTAAAATAACATTTGTTTGCTAATTCATCATCTATGATTTCCCATTTCATCCCTTTATCTCTAACTTTTTTTTCTAAAATCTTTAAATCTTTACTAAGAATATATTTAGTTCGTTTATTTTCATAATATCTATATGCAAAATATTGTTCTCCATTTTTCACTTGTTTTATAACATTATATATTCCAGTATAATTAGAATATTTAAGCATATTTTCATAATTTTCATTAAAAGATAGTTTTGCCAGTTCTTGATCAATTATTAACCATTCTAATCCATTGCTTATAACTTTATTTCTAATATTATTTAAATTAACAGAAGAAATATTCTTTTTCTTACCATTTTCATCATAATATGTATATCTCCAATAAAAACCTTGGTAAAGTTCTTCATTTTTTTGTTTAGAAAGCATATAAATTCCAGTTGTAGTATTTTCATTGGCTTTATCTAATGCAGATACTTTTTTAAACTCTTCATCAATAATTTTCATATCTGTTCCATTATTAATCATATTAGCTAGTTTTTCTAATAATGATTTATTTAAACTTTGTTTAATGATTTTACCATGATATGATAATTGATATTTAGGTTTATTGTTATATGATTGAGTACCGCTTTTTGAAACAGTAGCAAGTCCTGTCCATCTAGGATGTCTTTCTCCTTTCAAATTTCCTTCAAATGTGTAACCTAATTCTTTTATCCTATTTTCAATGGTTGCCTTAGAACAATGATATTTCTCAGCTAATTCTCTAGTAGTTAATCCTGACTTCCATTCATCGTATAAAATATGTCCATTAGGAATATCTTCTCTAAAACGAGCTTTACTTATCCTTTGTTTATGTTCTTCACTAAATTTTTTTCCTAACCAAGTGCCAGGTTTTCCGTACATAGCATTTCTTTTTCCACGATTCCAATATGATGCTTTTGCTTTCCATTCTTCTGTACGGATTTTTCCAGTATTAGATAAACCAATTTTATCTCTAACTTCTTGTTTATTTACTGGATTCTCATTAGCAAACTCTAAAATATTATACCCTTTATTACGATTTGTTGCATCAAAAATATTGATAAAAAAATCTTCATATTTATTTAATTCTTCTTGAGGACAATACATTAAGATTTTAAAAAAGAAATTTTCTTTTCCATAATTATCATAAGCATTTTGTAAATGACTATTGTGGTGTTTTCCATATTTTAAACCTTTTTTATGTTCTTTTTTTCTTTTTAAAAGGTTTTTGGATTGACCAATATATATTTTATTATTAATTTTGTTTATAATGCAATAAATTCCACTATTCATATTTAAAACCTATAACAATATAAAATACCTTTCACTTTTTTATATAATTCCAAAAATTTAAATTAATAAAAAAATTTTTAGAAAAAATGGAAAAAATTTAATAAGTAATTTAAAAAAAATAAAAAAAGAGAATAAATTGATAATTTAATATTAGAATTATCTTATTATTCTAAACTGTTAATAGCAGCTACAATCAATTTGATAGTGTTTTCAACATCTTCCATGCTTGCTACACTAACAGTAGTGTGAATGTATCTAGTTGGAACAGATAAAACACCAGTTGGAATACCTTCTCTAGTAAGGTGAATAGCTGTACCATCAGTTGTACCACCATCACTTACTTCAAGCTGGAATGGAATTTCTTCTTTTTCTCCAGTTCCAATCAATAAGTCTCTAATGATTTTAGGAGTTATGATTCCTCTTCCACTAGCATCAATCATGATTACTGCAGGCCCTTTTCCAATGACTACAGGAGCTTCTTCAGGTTTGATTCCAGGATGGTCACCAGATAATGTTACATCAAGAGCAAATGCCATATCAGGGTTTAATTTATAGGAAGTTACTTTAGCTCCTTTTAATCCAACTTCTTCTTGAGTTGTTCCAACACCATAAACGGTTGCTTTGGAATCTACTCTCTTTAAAACTTCCATCATCACATAACATCCAAGACGGTTGTCCAATGCTTTACACATTACCAAGTCATTAGGGAATGCTTCAAACCATGATTTGAAAGTAATTGGATCTCCAATTGAAACCATTTCTTCAGCTTGTTCCTTATCCTTTGCACCGATATCAATGAACATTTCATCATAAGGAACAACTTTCTTACGCTCTTCAGGTTTGGTGACGTGAGGTGGTTTAGAACCGATTACACCGGTCAAATCACCATTTTTAGAGTGAATTACAACAGTTTGATTCATTAACATTTGGTCATTTATTCCACCAATGGTTGAGAATTTAATGTAACCGTTATCATCAATATATCTTACCATCAAACCAATTTCGTCCATATGAGCTGCAAGCATAACTTTTGGCCCTTTTTTAGAAGAACCTTTTTTAGTAGCTATTACATTACCCATTAAATCTGTCTCAATATCATCAGCTACATCTTTTAATTCTCTTTTAATAATCTCTGCAATCTTTTCTTCATGTCCAGAAATACCTGGAGTCATACAGAGTTCTTCAACTAATTTAATTTCTTTTTCAAAAGACATATTTTCACCTTTAATTATTATATAATTAGTATAAAATTTTATAAAATACTTTCGTATTCACTGTAATGATTTATATTAATCAATTCATTTGGATGATTCTCCTTAACACCATAAAAGTCAAATCCATCTGCAAATATCTCTCTTAAAATAGGATTCAAGTTATCATCCTTATCATGCAGATACTTGATCAATTCCATTCTATCTGCAGCAAAAGGCATTCCCAATCCTTCTGCAGTATCCAATTTTCCAGTCTTCCGTCTTCTTAGAATGGAAATGGTCTTTCTAGGATTATCTGAGTTAAAAAGAGTGTTTAATATATTATTAAAAGTTTCCGTACTCACTGTAGGCTGATCTCCAGTAACACATAAAGCGATATCTGAATCAATATTTTGAAGACCATTTAATAAAGAAACAGATAGACCTACATTTACAGGGTCATTTTTAATAATTTTCAATCTATCATCATGAATATTATTAATAAAAGGCAATATTTCTTCACAGTAATGACCAAGAACTACGATACATTCATCAATATTTTGAGTATTCAATACATTATGAATTGTAGTTTCAATTATTGTACTGGAATTTTCCCCATTTTTTAATGGAAGTGTAAGTTTGTTTTGTAGGGGAATATTCAAGTTTTCCTGGTCTTTTCTCATTCTAGAATTTTTTCCAGCTGCAGTTATTACTGCTGAGACTGTAAGCATAATATTACCTTAATTAATAAATTATTTTTAATATATTTTAATAAATTTTAATAAATTTAATAATTAATCAATGAATTTTCAATAATGAACTAATCAATGAATTAATTGTTTGTGCTGTTTGTTGAATTTGTACTATTGGTATTGTTAGCAATATAACTATTAGGAATCATTTCATATATGTCAGTGTAAATTCTCATTCCCGCACCGGAACCTTCAGTCCACATATTAATCTTAATTGGATATTTAAGAGTGTTATTGATCTTAATTCCAGTGGAAGGGCTGAAACCATAAAGCACAGCATCACGTCCAGAATCCATACCAATAGGCAAACTGAATCCTAAAGATAAAACAGCATTTCTAAGTGACCTTGCAGGAGGACATACTCCATGTGTAGCCATACCGGATTCTGCATCACTTTCAGGTACTGAACTGAATCCTACTCCTTCTCTACCACATCCATATGCATTTGAAGGGATTATAGTACCGTTCCAAGCTTTTACAAACTGTTTTGCATTGAATTCCCTGTTTCTATCATTGTATTGTGGGTGAGAATCCAAATAAGTGTATGTGCTTGCCACTTTGGTTTCTGTATAGTTTTCACCATAAACAACAACTGGAGAACCTCCAGGATATTTGAGAGAATACTCATAAGCTTCTGGGAACTTTTCTTTTAACATATCTGGAGTAATGTATGACCTATTATCATTAAAACCATTAATACAGTAATCTAAATTGTATTTAGAGCCTTGACCATAATGGTTGTACCAATACTTTAAGGTTTCCACATTTACCCTTTGACCCGGAATTGTATCATTAGTCATGGTTTTTGGATCAATATGACCTACTGTTTGATTGGTTTTATTATTGAAAATGTCTATTCCATCAGGAACGATTTTAGCTTGTAAATATGGGCTATTATATCCCCAAACAAACTCTCCAGGAGGATTTACAGTAATCTTATCATTATCTACAACCACATATCCAGGCCCTTCAAATTCATCTACTATACCGTCTGAACTTACATTACCGTAAAGCAATTCAGATGAAGGAGTTGGAACTGCCCCTGTGGCAATTGAGAAAAATGCATCCACAATCTCTCCATCTCCTATTTGGGTTAGTAGAGAGCCTAAATTAGAGACTATAGGGTATTTATTTATCTTGTTTTTATCTATTACATTATCTCCTGCAAATACAGTGCTTCCGTTATCATACTTAGCTATTTCACTCATATTCTGATGATGAGTGGTTGTAGTGGCAAGGGAGACAGGTATTAGAACAATGATTATTGCAATTAATGCAATAAATATCTTAAATGAATTTCTTTGTGTTAAACTTCTTGAGCTAATACTTACACTTCCTTTATTTAAATCTTAACTAATAAATTTATGATTATGAATTTAATTAATAATGCTAGATATCTCCTTATTTATTCAAACATTAACTTATTTTCCTTAGGATTATAGGAATCACAAATCTGCTTCAGCCTATCCTGTATTTTTATGATGTTTTCCTGACCATTTCCTCCAATCAAAATAGCGTTCTCATGTGAAAACTCAGCAACGAATGCAATTATTTCATCGAGATTATTGGCTATTTCAATTCTTCCTTTATAATTTAGAGAATTTAATCTATATTTAGCTTGATCTAATGTATCTTCCAATCCTGGAAAGAGAATAATTGCTTTTGGATTGGCATTTACGACTTCATTCAATATATCAAGTCTGTGATTCTCATTATGTCTTGGAGTTCCTACAAAGATAGCTGAGAAATCAACTTCCTCCAATATTGGCTTAATTGCATCGGAATTGTCAGATTTTCCAATGTATATCTCGCAATCATTCAATTTCAATACTTCTAAACGACCTTTAACTGGCTTGAAATTTTCCAAGCTATCCTTTATTATGCTTTCATCAATGTTAAAGAAGTTTTTATCAATATAATTAGCGATAGCTTCACTAAGACCTGCATTCAATTTATTGAATTTACCAAACAAGCCTAAATCATATTCTGTTTCATCATATTCAATGGTTGATTCAGCCACTTCCTTAAATTCATTAGCATATTCCTGATTTTCATTGATAAATATAGTTTTACCATTGAAAAATCCTTTAAGTGAATCTTTATAACCTTCCATTGAACCATGAACATTCATATGATCATTACCCATATTTGTAAGGGCAATTAAATCAAAGTCAAAACAATAGCTGCAGAAGCCAACTGTCATATCGCAGACTTCAACAAGCAAAACATCATAATCTCCATTTTCAGCTTCGAGGATAAGGTCATAGTAACCTTCAAATCCACCACCAGCATTTCCTCCAACCAAAACATTTTTCCCTGCATTTTCAAGGATTTCCTTAATCATGCTTACTGTAGTGGTTTTTCCATTGGTTCCAGTTACTCCAATAGTGAACATGTTTTTATGTTTTGTTATAACATCACAAAGCAATTTATGGGAGTCCTTATAATGCTCAGCTATTTTGCTTCCCCATATGCTTGGACTTAAAACAACTGCATCACATAGATCTATTTCTTCCTGATTGTTAAATCCTAAATCAATGGAAAAATTATCTTTAATGAAGCTGATTTTATCTTTCTGTGGAGAAATATCAACACCTGCAAGGGATATAGGCAAATTATCTAAATCTATATTAATATTCAAATCAGTAGCATACACTTCCCAATTGTGTTTCAATAAGGAATTTAAAGCTTTTTTGCCTTCTACACCTAATCCTATAACAGCTGCTTTCATAGTTTCACATATGATTTTTTTATATATTTTAGTTGATTATCGATAGTAATCTATTATATGTATTTATATATGTATATTCTAATTAATAAAAGTTAGTATAATCTGAAATGAACTTAAGATTTTTTAAAAAGAATAAAAAATATGATAAAATTTTAAAAATGAAAAAATTAACAAAAAAAATAGAAAATGAATAAAATTTAGAAAATAGAAAAAGTGAAAAATAGAATAAAAAATAAGAAAAAATAGAGTTAAATTATAAATAAAATTTAGAAAATAATTAAATATCTAAAATTAACTCTATTGGAGCATGTTTAGAACTGTCAATTTCATCTAAAATAGTGCATGATTTAACTTTATCTGCTAATGATTTGGAAACAAAGAAATAATCTAAACGTGCACCCTCATTGTTTTCACGAGCTTCTTGATTTTTCCAGGAAGTGAATTGCTTTTCTTCATTATTGAATAATCTGAAAGCATCAACGAAACCTAAGGATTCTAACTTGTCTAAAACTTCTCTTTCTTCATCAGTGAATGTAACTTTAGTATCCAAGTCAGAAATATCCTCTTCCTTGTGAGCAATATTAAAGTCACCTGCAATGATTAGATCCTTATCCTTAGATAATTCTGCAAAGGATAATAGGTTATTAAGGTAATCAAGTTTTTCATTTAATTTAGCTTTAGCACCAGTTCCTACAGGAGCATAAACATGAATTAAAGAAAAATTATCATAATTTAAGATAGATGCCCTTCCTAATGCATCAGCAGATTCTCTGAAGAATCTTCTTACTATAGAAGGTTTTTCTTTGGTAAATGTAGCTAATCCACCAGTTCTAGCGCTTTCTCCTTTTAAGAAGTAGTATTCATATCCACATTTATCCAAGAATTTCTTATCCATCTTCTCATAATCTGTTTTTGTTTCTTGGAATAATATGATATCAGCTTCTTTTTCTAATACTGGATTTACATCCTTATTTTTTATACGAGTCCTAATACCGTTTACATTCCATGAAATAATCTTTAATTCACTCATTATATTGCTTCCCTAAATTAAATAAATAAAATTAATACAATATAAATTAATTTAAGCCCAAATTATTAATAAATTAATTTAAAAAATATTCTTGTTTATTAAAACTATAAACAAATATAATATTAACTTTTAAATCATATAAACTTATTGTAGAATTTAGAAAAAAATAATATAAAATAATTCAATAATTTTTATAAATTAGTTTAAAATCAAAGAAAAAATAAGTATAATGAATAATAATTCATAACCTTAATATATGACAATATAGAAATAATTAATTAAATATCATTATGAATTAATTTAATTGGTGATAATATGGATTATAAAAAGGAAGATAATGTAAAAACTGCAGAAGTTTTAAAAGAGAAACTTAACCTAACTAGACTTCCAGTAGCTATCAAGTTTTTCAACGATGAAAGTGAAATTCCAGAGGGTATTGAAAAAATAGGAGAAAACCTTAGACATTGTGAAATGGTTACCAAAGCAGCTGATGGAGCTATTTTCTATGCAACTGCTGCAGAACAAAAATGTAAAGGCGGATCAAGTGCAATGGGATTGGAACCTCTCCCACCTAAAATTGCTTCTGGTGAATTCTATTATAAATTAGGCAGATTTGATAGTGTTGAAACCGCTAAATCAGTAATAGATAACATTCCAAGAAAAGATGAACAAAGCTTAGGAATCATCTATGCGCCTTTGGAAAAAGCTGACTTTATTCCAGATGTAGTTATTGTCATCACACTTCCTAAATTCGGAATGTACATTGCTCAAGGAATTGTTTACAATCATGGTGGTAAAGTGGAATCCAGCTGTGCAGGTATTCAATCATTATGTGCAGATGCAGTAAGTGCTCCTTATGTAACTAATAAGGTTAATACCACTTTAGCATGCAATGGTTCCAGAGGTTATGCAGGAATCGTAGATGAGGAAATCATCATAGGTTTACCTTGTGATAGCCTAAAACCATTATTGGAAGCATTTGAAAATATTTAATTTTAAAAATTTTAATAAAGTAGTTATAAGAAATTATAACTAACTCTTTTTATTCTTTTTTTATTTGTTTAAGGAATTGTAAACACTTGCTTATTTTCTGATTCTTGACCTTTTTTCTTATTGCAGAATGTTCTAAAGTCACATGCACTGCATGTTCTATCCTCTGCTTCAGCTTTCCAAGCGTCCTTGATTTTACATCCATTCATTTCCTTTATCAAGGATGATTCAATATCATTTACAACATTATCGAATTGATATAGGGAATTATCTATCAATTCCTCTTCAACATTGATTATTCTAATGGATCTGTCCATCTTGAATTTGTCTGACAAGTCCCTATGAATAGCTATTTCTGAGTCTTCATTCCAATTCCTTAATCTTTCCCAGTCCTCATCAAGAATGTGATTTAGGGAAATGTCAGTTTGATTATTCAATAAATCTTCCTTAATTGCCTTTAAGTCATCATTTGATGGAACCAATTCATTCAAGTAAAAGATAATTCCTACGATTGGCTTATCTGAATTTTCCTGATTTTTTCTAAGCCAAGCATAGGTTAATATCTGCCATTCATGCTGAATCCATACCTTATATTTTTCATATTCTTCAGAATCAAAAAGCTCGCCGTTTTCCATAAATGATTGAATTTGTGATAATTCCTCTTTAGATGGTGCACTTGGCCTTCTCATACCCTTATAATCTATGATAATTTCATATTCATTCAATTCATCATCCAGTAGTTTCTTGAACTCATCATTATTATACAGGTAACTTATTATGCTGTTTGTTTGAGAAAGATTGAAATAATCATCCAATGTTTGTTGAAGTGGATTATTATTGGTCTTTTGATAAAACTTATCCACCATTTTTGAACTTAATACATCAACAACACCATTAATTGAGTAGTAATCAGACCTGGCATTTTGATCATTCAAATGCCTTAACCCTTTAATCAATACTTCTGTATCTTCAATTAAAGGGAATAAATGAGGTCCCCAGAGGTTAATGGAACGCTCTAATCTCGCACTATAAATATTATCCTTAGGGCCATAATTGTTTACATATTCATATGGAGGATTCAATCCTTTAACCTTTAATCTGCCGGTAATTGTATCCTCAATTGGCTTTATTTCCTCTTCCCAGTCCCAAGGGAACCTTAATCTTTCTGTATTTGAATATTTTTTCCATTTTAAAAATGCCTCTTCCAATGCTCCATGAATGAATTCACCAAACCATAATTGCACAGGCATTGAAGGTGGAAGATTTCCCTTGTTTTGGTAACGGTATTGTAAATTGCAAGTTAAAAATGATAATAAATCACCAGTTAAGCTATATTCCGGTATGATATATTCCCTTGATCTAGTTGATAATTTCATTTTTACACCAATCTAATAAATTAACTTTAATTATAAATTTCCATATAAAGTTTCATATAATTTACTTAAAATAACGATTAATTAAATTAAAAATATATTGTCAAACCCTATAAATTCTTCATCCCTATTCCAACCTAATGCAACATTAGGTATTTTCATTTGTTTTTCATTTTGTTTATATCCATCAATGTTTGGATTTAATCCAACTAATAGCAAAACATCTTTTGCTCTGGAGAATGCAACAAAATACAATCTTGTCAAATCATCAAATGCCATGTCTTTAGAATCCCTATTATTATTGGACATTGAACTGTATTTTTTAACCCTATCCTGAATAATCGAAGAGGAATCTGCATCTTTAGGGAATCTTAAATTAGCATCTTTTGATAGGTTCTTCTTAAATCTTGATCCTACATCAACAATTACGAGAGGAAATTCCAATCCTTTTGCCTGATGAATGGACATGATATTGAAACGATTAGAAGGAATGACTTCAAAATAATTCTCATCAATCTGCACCCCGCCACTGGCTATTGGAACAAAAATGTTTAATAATGCTTCATTGATTGATTCCTTTTCAGCCTCTGGGGAAGAGAAATCAATATTAGCGGAATACTTATTGAAGAAACTTGTTTGTGTAATTGTTTGTGTAATCGCCTTTAGATACACCACACCTTCATCATCTTCCTGGAATTCAGGTATCCAACTGACCAATTTATAAGCCAATTCCATAAGATTAGCTTTTGTAGGCCATTTGATATCCTTTGATTCATCAGATGAAAATGGATGTCTGATTTGCCAATGAGTTACGAATTTCTCTAATGAAACCGGTGAATGAGGTTCCGGATTGACATCCTTGATATATGAATTTGCCTTTCTACGCCAAACGGTCATATTCCTGCTTGCGGCATTTGGCAATTTATCATTAGTTCTTTGATATCTTGAATTAGGGTCAATGCATTCCAACATCAAACCGCAAAAGACAGCTACACAATCGATATTTTGCAAATCTTGGCCTCTAGGGTTAAAGACATCAATAGGATGCCTTAGTCTTGCCAATTGCTTTTTCAATGCAAAAGTGAATGTACGGCTTCCTGTAGCAGTAAGCTCCTTAGGGGAATATGTTAAAAATGCAATGTCTTCAGCAGAACCCTCATCTCCAAGTTCAATGACTATTTCATCTTCACCTTCAGCCAAATCAAATCCTTTATCCCTATAATTGATTAAGGTTGTCTTATTGTCTGAATTAAATTTCTGATTATCCTCTTTAGTTAAAACTCTCTTAATCTTGCGTTTGACTATTCCATTTCTATTCAATTCATCAATGAATCTAGCCAAATCATTTGATAGAATATGTTCATTGTTTCTAAACATTCCTAAAATAGGCACTTGATTTGAATCATCAGCGTTTAAGCTTGGAACTTCAATCTTTGGCTTTTCCTTAACCCTTGCAGATTGGTATTCATCATCCAGTTCAACAAAGTCATTGCATAAGTCAATGATGTTTTCAGTAGATCTGTAATTGGTTTTTAAGTTAACTTCCCTTGCTTCAATTCCAATTTTAGCTATTCTTTCAATGAAATTAGTGAATAAGTCTACACTAGCTCCTCTAAACCTATATAAAGACTGGTCATCATCACCTACTACAGTGATGTTTCCCCCATTTCTAATTGCAGATTCTGCAATTTTAAAGTAAATGCTCTCTTGCAATAGGTTTGTATCCTGATATTCATCCACTAAAATAATCTTTATATCATTTAAGAATGCACTTAAGCTATCTGAATCCAATCTCCTTAGGAATTCAGTTTCAAGCATTGCAAAATCATAGATGTTCTGACCTTTAAGTATTTCAACATATTCTAAAATTAGTTTTAAAGCAAGCTGCTTTCCAATTTCTGTAGATTGAATGTTTTTTAAAATATTATTGATGTCTATCATGTTATAGTAAATGTGTTCCTTGATTTCAATCAATATGCTTGCCATCATTGTCAGATTCTTTACTTTAGGCTTCTCATCAGTATTGGATTGCTTACCTGTTATCTCTGCCAAATACTCCTGCAATGAGTCATGCTTATATCTGTCTTCCTTTAGCAGGCATTCATTTATCATTACAGAATTTGCAACAAAATCCTCAATTAAAATAGGTTGGCTTGTTCCTGCTTGACGATGAATACGCAATAATTCATCTGCGATACTGTCTATTGTTCCTATATTGATCTGATTGAAATCAATTCTATTGATTTCCTTGATTATGGAATCATCACTTATTTCACCGCTGAACATCTTATCCATATAACTGGCAATGAGCTTAGACTTTATCTTGTCTCCCCAACTAAGAATACGGGATAAGAGCTCACTTGCTGCCTTTCTTGTAAAAGTGGTTGCCAAAATCTCATTCGGTGAAACATCATCAACAAAAATAAACTTCAATATCTTAAGAACCATAACTGTAGTTTTTCCAGAACCAGGCCCTGCAACAATGAATAATGATTGATCCTTAGGTGATGAAATAGCTAATTTCTGGTCTTCATTTGAAGAAATATCTCTTTCTAAAACATTTACAACGATTTCTTCAAATTCATTATAATCTATCAAATTTACCCCTCTTACATTTTATTAAAATCTTTATCTATATCTTAATCTATAGTTCTTAGTCATAATCTATAGTTCTTAGTCATAATCTAAGTTCTAATATATGGTCATATCTATACTTATATTAATTTATAAAATATTTTAATTTTTGTATTTAAGTAAATAAACATAGAGCAAATGAAAACTAATAGGAAAAGTTTTATTTAATACAAAAAGAAATATATGATAAGTTTTATTAAATTCGCTTTACAAATTATATTTATTAATTACTTTTTTAATGATTATCATGACAAATATGGCTAAAGACAAGGATGAGATGGAAAATATCGACAAGTTTAAAAACGATATTCGTTTTAGGAAAAAAATCGAGCATGTCGAGACCATTCCAGCAAAAGAGGCTAGCTATAAAAAGGTAGACAAATTAGAGAAAAAGATATTGGACTACCTTGAGGAAAAGGAAATCAAGTTATATAAACACCAAGCTTTAGCTATTGAAAAATCCAGAGAAGATAAGAATATAATCATTACAACACCAACTGCAAGCGGAAAGACATTATCCTTCAATTTGCCAGTGCTGGAAGAGCTCATTAAGGATAATGATGCTTGCGCATTATACATTTATCCTGCAAAGGCATTGTCTTACGATCAATTGAAGGTTTTAAGGAAATTCGATGAGAAATTGGACCTTGATATCAATCCAAATCCTTATGATGGAGACACTCCAAAGGCAAAAAGGTATAAGATAAGACAGGAATCAAGGGTCATTCTTACAAATCCATACCAAATTCATTTGATCTTGCAATGGCATCACCAATGGGAACGCTTCTATTCAAACTTAAAGTATATTGTAATTGATGAAGCCCATTACTATAAGGGAATATTCGGTTCAAATGTTGCATTCCTAATCAGAAGGTTAAAGAGAATCGCTAATTTTTATGGTTCCGATCCTAAATTCATATTGTCCTCAGCAACACTTGCAAATCCTTTGGAACTTGCAAAAAAGCTCACTGGCGAGGAATTTGAATTGATTGATGAAGACAGCTCTCCAAGCGGTGAGAAAGACTTTATCCTATACAATCCTTATAAGAAATTGCCAGTCCATTCTGATGATGAAAATCTATCTATTCACCAGGAAACTGAAAGGATTTTCCATTATTTGCTACTCAAAGACATACAAACATTATGCTTCACATCAAGCAGAAAGATTGCAGAATTGATTGCATTATGGACAAAAAGGGATATGGAGCATACTAAAAAAAGGTATGTGGATAGGATTTCAGCTTATAGGGCAGGTTATTTGGCTGAAGATAGAAGAGAAATAGAAGATGGTCTTAAATCAAGGAAATATTTGGGAGTGACTTCCACAAATGCACTTGAATTAGGTATTGATGTAGGAAGCTTGGATGCTGTAATTATTTCAGGATTTCCGGGCTCCATGATTTCAACTTGGCAACAGGGAGGAAGATCAGGTAGAGGAAATCAGAAATCCCTTGTCATATTGGTTGCATTTGAAAACCAATTGGACCAATACTTTATGAAAAACCCTGAATTCTTCTTTGACAAGCCTCATGAGAACGTTGTAATCGATTTGAATAATGAAAAATTATTGAATAATCATATTATCTGCGCTGCAAATGAATTGCCTCTTGCTCCAGAAGAGATAGAAGAAGTGTTTGGTGTAGATGAGGAATTCATAAATAATATTGTTCAAAACAGAGACTTGAGAAAGAGTGCAGGGCTTTATATTTATCCATATGACGATAATCCTGCCTTTGAATTTTCACTTGACCAAATTTCCAATGAAATATTCAGCGTAATGAATGGAAACCAGTTGATTGAAAAGATTGAAAGGTCTCAAATGTATAGGGAAGCTCATGAAGGAGCTATTCTAATCAATAAAGGCCAAACATACATTGTAACTGATGTTGACTTCAACACACATATTATTGATGTGATCAAAAGGGATGTCAATGCCCATACAATTGCACTTAAGAGAACTCAAACAAAAATCATTAAGAAAATCAAAAAGGTTAAAATTGGTGATTTTACTGTTCACTATGGAGAGCTTGAAGTAGAGGAAGACTATTACAAATACAAAAGAATGGAGTTTTCAAAGACAATTGGAACATACATTCTAGACTTGCCTCCTTTGAAATTCAAGACAAAAGGATTATGGTTTACCATTCCAGATAGCGTCAAGGAGACATTGGAAGAAAGGTTTAAAAATGACAGTGAAGTCTTTGCAGGAGGTCTCCACGGTGCAGAACATGCTTTGATAGGACTTTTCCCACTTCACGTGATGTGCGATAGATTTGATATTGGCGGACTTTCAACCAATTATCATGAAGACACCCAAGAAGCTACAATTTTCATTTATGATGCATATGAAGGCGGAATCGGTATTTGTGAAAAGGCAATTGATGTATTCAGCAAATTAACCAATTCCACAAGGAACTTGCTTAAGACCTGTGAATGTGAAAACGGTTGCCCTTCATGTATCTACTCACCTAAATGTGGAAATGATAACAAGCCTTTGCATAAGAAAGCTACTGAATTCATTTTGGACTATATGTGGGAAGAAATGAATAAGTTATCTCCAGAAGAATTGTCTGCATTGGAAAATCAGGATTTAGAGGACAATATATCCTATGATGAAACATATTATAATCAAAAAGAGAAGAATATGGATGAGGAAAATTCTGAAGAAACAATAGAATCAGAGACAGAAACTGAAGTTGAAGGAGATATTAATCCACTAGATGAGGCTTATAATGATGCATTAGAGGAATTCAATAAGGGAAATTACAGCATTGCTAAAGAGATATTAACCAATATCATCATCAAGGAAGATAGTGCAGATGCTTATTATCTCATTGGAAAAATCCTTTATGAACAGGATGATAAGTTAGGTGCTTTATCCTTTGTTAAAAAAGCCATTTCAATTGATTCAGGCCATGAAGATGCTAATGAATTTTTACTTGAATTAAAACATTGAAAAAAATCAAAATAATGAAATAATATATTTATCATAAAAATAAATTATTTATTATGTTAAAAGGTGATATTATGGAAATCACTGATGAAAATAAAAATGAAATAAAAGAGCAAATCAATACAGACATCAACAATATCCTTGAAAAACATGAACTTCCTTATAGAATGGACGGACTTTCAGTCATGAAAACATCTAAAGGAACCAGTTTTTTAGGAAATGTAAGGGTTCATGATCCAAACAAGGTCAAAGCTGTGAGAGCTGAGATTGAATCCTACTTGGATAAGTTTGGAAAAGTGGTGATCAATTCAAGAGATGTTGTTCCTTGCTGTGAATTGCCATATACATACATTACATTCCATATAAATTTCTAAAGATACTATGACATCACGTAGAGAAGAGCATGAAGCATACCTAGAGAAAATCCTATCAAATTCATTATCTTCTGCAAATCCATCTAAAGAAACTTACGAAAGAGCCAGATTAGACTCTCTAACTTATTTTAACAATCTAAAATTTGGATTGATGCATAAATACAAAGATTGGGATTTCATGGATATTGAAGGAAGCAGAGTCATTGAAAATATTTATGGAGAAACATTTAAAATCACAAGAAAGGAAAAAATAGACTTTTCCTTAGAAAACAAGAATAAATCCCTTAAAGAGGATTTGGCTTCAAACCTAAAATTAATGCCGGGAATAGGATATCAGACAGAAATGAAACTTAAGGAAAATGGTTTCAATACATTTTATGATTTGGTAAACCATCCCACTTATGCTAAATATGCAGAAGAAATGATTGAAAGAATAGAAAAAGAATGTTTCATAAAGGAATTCAAACTATTGAAAAGCTTAAATAAGTATCCTAATTCCAGAAACAGCACTATTAAGGCTTTAAGTTCTCTTGATCCATTTAATCTCAAGTTCATGGATATTGAAACATTGGGATTATCAAATGCAGCGATTATTCTAGTTGGAGTTGCTGAGATAAAAGGAAATTACATTGAATCCAATCAATATTTGCTTAGAAATAAGGAAGAGGAACCTGCACTCATTGAAGGCTATTTATCACATATCGATGAAGCAAGCGTTCATGTAACCTATAATGGGGCTAAATTCGATATTCCTTTCATAAAAAACAGAGCCAGATTATATAGGATAGATTGCAATCTTGACCAGACTCATTTTGACTTAATTTATCCTGCAAGGAATTTATGGAAAGACAAGCTTCCTAATTGCAAATTAACCACTATTGAAGAGCATTTATTCGGTATTAAAAGGGATGATGATGTACCTGGAGCTTATATTCCAGATTACTATAGAACTTATTTAACAACTAAGAATATTGGTCCTTTAATTCCTATAATAGAGCATAACCGTATGGATATAGTCTCTCTTGCTCATTTCCTAATGAGAATATATGAAGAGTCATTTTAATTTTTAAAAGATTCTTCTTTTTTAGCTTTTTTAATAAAATATAATTTATTGATTTCTAAAATAAAATTGAGTAATAAATTTCTTTTAAATTGTATTAAAGTTATTTAAACTTTATTTAACTTAAAAATATTGCCTTAATTATAATAATAATTAATATTTGTTTCTAGATATCCAAATGAATAGATAAATGTTCATTAAATAAACATTACATTTATATAAAATGAATTATAAAAAATAAATTGAAGATAACCTTTAAGGTAAGACTCTAACTAAGTTAAAGAATAAAAATTAAGTTATTTTTAAAAAAAATGATTATCCCATATAAAAAAACTAAAAATACTTAATTTTTATCTTTCTTTTTAACTCTTTTTAGATTTTATTCATAATTTCAATTTATACTTTAATCCTATTTTTCAAATAAACTTTACTTAATTAACTTATAATAATAACTAGATTACCCTATATTCTTTTTTGATAAAAATTATTATTTAATTTGATTTTTATATAAAATTTTTAATATTAAGAAAACAATATAACATATAAGAATTGAACTATCAAATTAAATTAACTAAAAAACAAAAAAATAACTAAAAATAAAATATAAAAAATAAAAAAGGAAGGATAAAATGTTTGAAGAAGAACAAGACAATAAAATCTATAATCTCATTATAACACGTGGAATTGATCAAGAAAACGAATATGGTCAATTTACAGAGAAACTATACTCTAAACCTGACTTCTTATGGACAGAATCAATGGCAAGGGATTATGCTCCATTTGGAGAAAGCTTCTTTGAAAAAGTAGATGTTATTGTTGTTTTATCCGGAATTTATAATTACAATCAAATGCATATTGACATTTTAATTGAAAAGGCAGAGGAATTTGACATTCCTATACTCCTAGTGCGCCCTTATGGTATGGAAATAGTTCCAGAAGAGCTTGAGAAAAAAGCAAAAGCAGTGGTTGGATGGAATGCAAACTGCATTGTTGATGACATAAGATCCATTGTAAGTGGAGATTATGATGAATTTTGTGATGATTTTTAATTAATCATCTCCTTCTTTTTTAAATACTGAAAAAAGTCTTTTTTAATTAATAAAATAATTGAAAAAAAATAAAAATAAAAAATAAAATAAGATAAGTAAAAATTAATTACTTATATAAACTATTTTTAAAATCAACAGATTTAACTGTTAATTTTTACTGTAGAAATACCATCTTCTTTTACAACTCTAATAAGAGTGTCTGCAGCATTCTCCAATTCATCATCATGAGTTACTATCAACATTTGAGGAATTACAGACATGCTACGCAAAACAGTTATTAAATGCTGTTTACGGATAGTGTCTAAATGAATGGTAGGCTCATCCAAGAGAATTGTCTCAATATTTCCCTTAGACATGGCTTGTGTAATACCTAACCTTAATGCAAGAGCGATGGCTATTTTCTCTCCACCACTAACCATTTCTATATTGGATTCCCCTTCAGGTCCATAGATGGAAATATTATACTCATCATCCAATATCAAGTCAGAATAGTTGAAGTTGAACTTCTCAAAGAATTCCCTTGTATACTTCTGAATCAATGGTCTTGACTGGCTTCTTAAGTCCTTTTGAATGCCGTCTTTGCTGTATAAAGTTCTTAAATCTTCAAGCAATCCATAGTATTCCTTAACAGCAATGTATTCCTCTTTATTTTTTCTATTTGCTTCAATGGTCTTTTCAATGGTTTCCACTGTAGTTTCATAGATCTTTAAGTTGTTGTCATTGACAGCAATCTCTTTAGAGTATCCATTGAACTTATCATTTAACCTATCAATCAGGAATATCATATTTCTGTAATTCTCTTCATTATATTCTGAAGAATCAATTGCTTTCTTGATTTCCTTGATATCATTTTCCTTTTGAGTTATTTCATCTGCTTTAATCTTTAGCTTTTCTTCATATTCCTCTTTAGCTTTAACAGAACCTAATAGGACATGATATCTTGTATCCTTTTCAGACAAGTCTTTTATCAATTCATCCAAAGTTTCAAAACTCATATCCAATGAAAGATTGGAATCTGAAGTGATATAAGCTTTAAGTTTCTCTTCTTCAAGATTGATTTTACCAGCAAGGGTATATAGTTCATCCTTGATTTTGGATTCATCTGGAGAAGATTTAAGAAGAGTATTTGCTTCCAAATACTTTTTATCATGAGATTCAAGCTCATTGAATTCATTATTCTTGGATTCAATTATCCTATCCAATTCTTCAAGTTCCTTCTTTTTGCCTTGAAGCTCATTGATTTTGGAATTTACAGTTTCCAAACTTTTTGTAAACTTGTCCAAATCTCCAACAATATGTTTGTTCTGATATATCTTTGTTTTAATTGAATCGAGCTTTAATAAATTAGCATCTTTTAATGATTTGTCCTTGTTTAATTTAGTGATAATCTCATTATTTTCACCAATCTTTTTATTATTAGTATTGATAGTTTCCTCATACATATGAATGAGTTCATTTTTCTTATCTTCACTAATATCTGATTGGCAAACAGGACATTTATTATCAACTTTCTTAATGTCAGACAATGGTTCTTCCAATGACTTGATTTCCTGATTTAAGCTTATTGATTCCTTATTCAATTTCTTTAATTCCTCTTCAATCTCATTGATTTCCTTTTTGAGATTGGTTCTAAGAGTTTCAACAAGACTTTCCAAACTATTCAAGTCATCATTGGTCTTGATTGGATTGATTTCCTCTTCAAACTCAGATAAAACTGTTTTTGCATCATTGTAGAAAGTTTCCAAGTCATTGTTGTATTGATCAATATCATGGATTAATGTGTTTTTCTCCTTCTCCAATTCATCTAAACGTTTGAGTTCAGCAGTCAATTCCACTTTCTTGTTATTTAAAGCCTTGGTTTCACCATCAAGAGATACAAATCTTTCATGATTCTCCTTTTCAGATTCTATAATAGCTTTATAGCCTTCAATATTAGTGATGATTTCCTTGTTGCTTTTTTCATCCTCTTTAAAATTATTTAAATCAGTAAGAGACCCCTTAAATTCCTTATAGACTGGAAGCTTTTCACTATATGGCTTTAAGAGGTTCATTTGATCTTCATTTCTTAAAATCTCATTGTATTTATTAGACAACTCCTCTTTTAACTTATTTAATCCATTTAAATTTTCATTTTCATGGACTAATTTCATATTGAGAGCTTCATACTCTTTCTTTTGTTTGTCTAATTCCTCTTTTTCCTTGTTCTTTAATTCAATGTCATTTTTAAGGCCTTCATGATCTTTCTTTAAGGCATTATTCTTTTCATTTAAAGTGAAATGCTCTTCTTTTGCCTTTTTAAGTTCAAAATTAAGCTCTGACTCTGGCTGTATCCTATCTTCTAAAACAGCTTTTCTTGTCTTATAGTCCTCGCTGATTTTAGGAAGATTATCATAAGCCTTCTCCAATTCTTCAAGACGTAACAGCTTACCGATTAGTTTCTTACGTTTAGCAGGTGTCTTATCAATAAGTTCCGCTATTTCACCTTGCCTAATATGAATCGCATTTAAGAATGTTGAGGAATCCATGCTTAAAATCACTTCAATTTCCTTATCCACTTCCTTATTTCCAGAAACATAGATTTCCTCTTCTCCATCTACAATCTTATATAGGTTTGAAGTAGGTTTGGAACCGGATTTTGTTAGGGTTATAGTCCTTTCAACCATATACTCAGTTCCATTTGAGACAAATGACAATTTCACTACCATTTGAATCTTATCACCTGTGTTCTTATTGGATCTTACCAAATCATTAACGGATTTTGTAGTATATGATTTGAATAATGCAAATGATATTGCTTCAAAAATAGAAGATTTACCTGCACCGTTTTCACCTACAATCAAGCTTATCCCAGGATTGAAATCCAATGTAGTGTCTGCATGTGATTTAAAGTTTTTCAATTCTAACCTTGTAAATATCATCATATCACCCTAAAAGTCATCAAAACTTATCTGTTTAGACTTTTCATTTTTGGAATTTCCTTCAGTTAAATCCTCTAAATTATTATCCAAATAATCATCTAAACTATCAGATTTCTTTGTATTAGCATCATTTAATTCAACATTTGATTTTTCTTCATCAAAATAATGTTGACTATAAAATCTGTCTGAAATAAATTTAGCATCATCTATTCTTCCAACAGATAGATTGTCTAGCAAGTCAATGGACAATTTATTTACTTCTTCCTTGCCGTATTTTTCTCTTACTCTTTTTTGCAGCAATGTTCTAGGGTCCAATATCTTGTTTTCATCTATAATCCTTTCCTCTTCCAAAACCTTGTCTGGCTTAAAACTAGGCCTTAGATTCAATACATTATCTCCAATGGATTCCTTGATAGTTTCATAAATATCTGCACTATCGAAATCTCCACCTGCAACAGTCAAGTCAAGCATAGGCTTATTATCCAATGATTGAATCTTTTCCTTAACGTCACGGAGGCCTTCTTCAAACTTATTGTAATCAATTACAGCCCTAACGAACTCTCTTGGAAGGTCAATCTTCACTCTTTCAACTTGAGGCTTATCATAGCTTAAGTCCACTACGACGAATCCCTTACCGAATTCCCTGAAATTCTCATTGGATTCACTTGTTCTCCATATTTCCATAGATCCGGGATAAACCAGTTTTCCTTTGCCGAAATCCTCTTCAACATAATTATGAACATGACCCATTGCATAGTAATCAAAGTTTTTAGGCATTTGTGATAACTCTATTTCATGGGTATCCTCATGCATCCATTTGTCAATCCCTTGGTGAGAAACCAAAATGGACTTAAGATACTTGTCTGCCATCTTGGATAATTGATCATAAGCACTTTTTAAAGCTCTGCTTTGTGAACTTGGGACATAACGAACTCCGCAGATTAATACTGGCCCTTCAGTATACATCGGATGATTATCGCTGATTAATTTAAGTCCTATGTCTTTAAATAGAACTTGTGGAGGCAATGCTCCTTTCCTTAAGATTGAATCATGGTTTCCAGCAACGGCATAAATAGGTATTTTAGCTTCATTCAATCTGAGCAATGCCTTTTGGAATGCAAGCAATGCTTCTGTAGAAGGTCTGTTATTATCAAATAAGTCTCCACTATGGATAACAAAATCCACATCTTTTTCTATTATTTTATCTATATTCCTAGCAAATACGTCATAAAAGTCGGTTTCACGTTCCAATAGTCCAAATTGTCTTGAACCTAAATGACTATCAGATAAATGTGCAAAACGCATTTTATTTCACCCTCCTTCCTTTTTTTAATTTATAATCACCTTAAAATAATTATTAAAATATAAGATTTTTTAAATTTTTTTCAACAATATTAAGAAATTAGTAACTTATAAAGATTTCTAAATCTAATATCCTCCACCTAAATTAACAAATTGGTCTAATTCCTTTTGTAAAGCTTTTTCCTCATCTTCTTTTTTTGATTGCCATTGCTCAATGATATTTAAGTCTCCACCACGTTGGCGTCCTTTGAATTCATTGATCTTTACAAGGGTTGGAAACTTGGTCATAAGGCCTAAAACCAACGCTTCACCAATGTTAAGTGATGGCAATTGCTTTACCAAGTCTTCACTAAGACTTTCGCTTGCTGTTTGGACATGCCTTTGGTCTTTTGGCTCTACAAGCCTTAGAATTATCATATTGTTAGCTTGTGATAATGTTTCAGCATCAACAGATTTAGGGGATTGGCTTACTAAACAAAGGCCTAAACCAAATTTACGACCTTCTCTAGCTATACGTGTAATCCAATACTTACTGTTACTGCTTCTGTTTTGAGGTGCTAAAATATGTGCCTCTTCAACTACAAAGAATAATGGATAGGATAATGCGTCATTATCGTTGTGTCTGACAAATTGTTTTCTGCTCCTAAGGGATCTTCTAAGTACATGAGCAACCAATACTTCAGCCATATTCTCATCGACTTGTCCTAAATCAAGAACATTAGCCATTCCAGGTTTTATTTGAGTCAGGAAGTCCCCTATATTAACATTTAACAATCTATCATATTTTACATTCAAATCCTCTATTTTATTGATTACATCCATAATGTTTTTCTTATTGCTGGCATCATACTCCTCATCATTATACCAGTTATCAAGGATTTTGTATAATAATTCTATAAAATCAGCAGTGCTTGCAGTTCCCTCTTTCACCAATCTTCTAGCTTCGTTAAAAGCTCTTCTAAAGTATCTCTCTTGCAAAGGAGCGTTGGAAGGAATGCTTGCCAATTTTTTAATCTCTGAAAATTCCATATATTGTGGGTTAATCATAGGTTCTATAACATTTACATTGCCATTTGTAAATTCCGCATCGACATATTCAGAATGCATATCAAATATAAGCATGCAACCGTTGTACTCTAAAAGACCATCAATGATTACAGAAACTGTATTTGACTTACCTGCACCAGTCATTGCAAGAATTGCCAAGTGACGAGAAACCATCTTATTGATGTCTACACCCACTTCTACATCTTCATTGTTTATTAGATGACCAAGCTTAAGAGAGTTTTCAATGTGGAATATCTTATCCAAAACTTCACTAGGAGCAGGATAAATAGGTGTTCCAGGAGGTGCGGGAGTACGTGGCAACTTTAAATTGTCATTTACATCACCAAGAATGGATATATTGCCCTTAATGTAATAGTCATCACCTTCAATTTCCCTTATCTTTGCAATTGTATCTGGATCATATATCTCATTATTCAAGGAAACGCTTCCACGAACCATAGATTCTATCATCCCTAGAATGATTTTTCCATCATATTCAAGTGTTACGTATTCACATACTTGCGGCATTTCTTTTGAAATGAAACTCACTTCAATAAGAGATGTTTCTCCAATGCATCTTCCAATCATTTTTAAACCTCTAAACTCAATTATATTAGTAATATTTATTTTTTTATATTATAAACTTCAATAAAAAATTAATTTCGATTATAATTATCTTATATTGATTATTTATCTTAATTTAACATTTCACGACCTGATTTATCTAAAAATCCGATTATTTTAGACAAGCTATTCATATCCTGATTTGAAATGACAACATCCTTATGTGCTTTCTTTAGTAAAAATGGATATCCTTCAGTTGAATTTGATTTCAAAACCTTTAAGATTTCCCTTATTTCATCCAAATCCTTAGTGTAAAAAGGCAATTCTATCTTTATAATGTTCTTATTGTCATCAAGTCTTGCAAAGAATATTGTAAACCAAAGCTCTCTAAAGAACTCATTTTCTATTGGGAAATCATGTTTGGTCTTGTATGTTACCTTTCTATGGTACGGTTCACTGAATCCTTGCTTTCTTGTCATTCCATCTAAAATAGCCATATCCGGTATATTTGCATGGAATATCTCATTGCTTGATGAAGTTTTAGAAATAGCGATTATTTTCTTTTTGTTTTCCAAAAGATATTTTAAGGCAATCAGGTTTTCCAAGCTCTCCAGGAATGTTATTAAAGCATATTCATCAATGTTTTCATCCTCAAACAAGTCTTTAAATTCTTCCTTAAAATTAAATGATGATAGATTTAACTCATTGGATTGTATTTCAGTTTCCAGCTTTTCCTTGACTTGATTTATAATATTTGCCTTATATTCTGGTGAAATGCTCTTTTCTACTGGAATAGGACGTATCAAATCGCCTAAAATAGATCCATCATCCATATAATAATCGATATCAAAATCATTGAATGTCTTTATTGCTGTCTTTATCTCAAATATGCTCATCATATTACGCAATCTTTCCTCTAAGAATGATTGATGAGGTATGATATCAAGCTCTGCAGATTCAATTGCCTTTAGTTTTGATTCTGTATCATTTGGATTATAAATGAGAGATTGTGCAGCCACTGCATAGAAATTGAAGCTGAGATATTTCTTTTTGTTATAGCTTCCATCACCAGCAGCAAGAATAAGATTTGAATCACTTGAAATAATCTCCTCTTCATGCCATTTGGATTCAATGTCTATTTCAGATTCCTTATATTCCTCCAAAGGTTCATTGATTAATCCTTTTTTTCTAATAGCCTCTGTATATAACGAATTTAACATGATAAAACCTAAAAATTATAATTTTTTTAATTTTGAGAGTATATTTATTATATATTAAAATATTGATTTAATCTTATAAATTATTTTATTAAAATTATTTTATAATTAATTATATTTATTAAATATATAATTAATTTTTAGAAAGAGCATTTGAAAAATAATTATTTAGTTATAAAATAGTTAAAAAATAGTTAAAAATAGATAAAAATAGTAAAAAAAAGAAAAAAAGAAATAGTTTAATTATTCAGAAGCCTTACGAACTCCTGCTACTATCTCTTGGATTTTACCTTTAACATCTGAAGTTTCTTCTACAACAGTACCAGTAACAATGATGTCTGCACCAGCTTTTGCTGCAGTATAAGCTGCTGTTGCATCACGGATTCCTCCACCTACTACAAGAACAATGTCTTGGGTAGCTCTTTTTGTATAAGCAACCATTTCAGGAGGAATAGGTTGATCTGCACCGGAACCTGCTTCAATATAGAAGTATCTCATACCTAAGTTTTCAGCCGCCATAGCATAGATAGCTGGGATTTTAGGCTTGTTTCTTGGGATTAATTTAGCATCTCCAACCCAACCGACAGTTCCACCAGGTTCTGCTACGACATAACCCATAGGAATCTTTTCGATACCTGTTTTGTTAACTGCAGGTGCAGCCAATGCTTGTGCACCTATAATCCAATAAGGATTATTTGAATTTAAATAACTCATAAAGAAGATTGCATCTGCGTATTTGCTTGCACCATTGATATTTCCTGGGAACAATACAATAGGCAATTCGATATTTTCAGACAATGCCTTGCAAGTTCCATCAAGTGCTGCAGTGTCTACGGTGGAACCTCCAACCATAATACCATCACTGCCACCTTCAATTGCTGCTTTAGCAATAGATACAGCTTCTTCTGGGCTTTGTTCATCAGGATCGATTAAAGTTAAATGAATTTTACGAGTTTTCAATATTTCCTTAAAATGAGCTTCAACATTTTCCATATAATCACACAATGAATTTTAAATATAATTAATTAAAGTAAATTAATTTAGATTATTTAGATTAATATAAGTTAATTTTTTAAATAATCTATTAATTACATATATTTATTAACTTATTAGTATTTAAAATTAATATAAATTTCTGAAAATTATTATAAAATTAGTAAAATTTGTAAATTTGTTAAAATTAGTAAAATTGATAAAAATAGTTGAAATTATAAAATTAGTTAAAATTAGTTTTTAAAATAAGAAATTTAATATAAAAATCTAAAGAGAATAAAAATTCTCTTTTAAGTTTAAAGGGATAGAGTGGATCTATCCTCTAGGTTCTTTTGCTTTGAATCTTAAACCTTTGTAACCACATTTTCTACAAGTAGTAGCTCCAGCAGGATTACGTGCATTACATTTTAAACAGATTTTTACATTAAACATTCTGTTTTCTGCTTCTTCAAATCTTGCCATTAATAATTCCTCCATATCTTATTAAATTAATTGATCAATATAACTTAAATAGAAATTCATGAAAAAATTCTAGAGAAATAATTCATTAAATTCATAATTAAAGTTTAAAAGAATAAATTATGAATTACAACAGCATGTAATCATAACTATTAATAAAATATATTAATTTAATACTATATAAATGTTAGGTTTATTTTTACCTTTCATGAGCCTCTAAGAACTCATTTTGTATTCGTACTACCTCTTCACTTGTTTTTACATCACTGTAAGCTTCCAATAAGTCATAATTCATTTCAATGAAGGAATGACCCCATTTGAAACCATCCATGATATGATGGGCCTCCTCTTTAAATCCGGTTATGTAAAATGTAGCTGCAATCGCTTCATTTGTAGACAATATGCAAGGCTTTCCGAAATTAACAGGATTTGCAGCAATTAAAAAGGGAAGAGATCTGTGATATTTAGATAAGCTAAAGAAACTTGCAGACTTTGACACCTTATTCCAGGAACAGTCAAGCCCTACAACTCCCTTATTTTCAACAAGAGGCCTATCCTCATAGGAAACTGCCTTTTCGGAAAATGGATTCAAGACAACTGCACCACGAGGAATCTGATGTATCTTATAGACTATTTTGCATTTTCCTTGCTTTTCCATTTTAAATGCGGTGCATTTCCTTTTATCGCATTCATTAGCATGAAAAACAGTTACTTTCATAAATATCACTTATACTAATCATTTTAAAAAAAGAAAATTCAACAGAATAAATATTTAATTATTCTGTTCTTTTTTGTAATTAATTCATTATTTATTATTGAAGTTTGCTTGGATCAATGGTTCCATTTAAAATTCCATCAACGTAATCCTTATTGAATTTAAACTCCTCATCTGACATGCCCATTAAATCAGCCATTTTAGGAGCTTTTTTAGCATCTTTAAATTGGATGCTTTCAACTAAAGGACCTATGTAATCCTTATACAATGGACAGAATAAAGTACCGTCACATTCAGTTTTGTTACCATAGGACAGTACATTGATTGTGTAAGCAGTTCCATTGATATCCGCTTCACAGATATAGACATTTATTGTATTGTTTGTATCGTTTCCAGGTGTTTTATTATCAGTAACATTGTTGTCGGGAACAGCTTGTGAATAGAATATTTTCCAAGCTTGACCATTGTAATTCCTTACTTCAGGAGCTCCCAATCCCTGCAATTGATAAACATCAGTTATGAAATCTCCATCCTTTACACAGGACATATTATAGGTTATATTATTCTCATTGTCACTATAGGAATCAGTCCATCCTTTAATTGACCCATTATCCTTGATTTCATTTTGAATAACTTCGCCATTGAATGTACCTGACATGAATTTATTGTCAAAATCAGTAGAAGAACCGAATATGTTCATGCCAAATAATTCAAATGCTGAAACAGCGCCAACTGAACTTATTACTATTGCTAGAACTGCTAATGCAATAATAGCTGTTTTTTTAGTGTTCATGGTTTTCCTCCATATGAAATTTAATTTAGGAATCAGCTAAAGTAAAATTAGGCCTAAATTTAGAGCTTCTCTTTAAATTCTTAAGTTCCACTTTAGTAGGACATTTGTATTCCTTTAACATTAGAATCTTATAATCGTAATCAACAGGCAGGGAATCGTCCTTACCGTCAATAAGACCTCTGAAATTTGCACCTACCCAACCGGTTCCACCTATATCATAGTTTATTCTGTCAATAGGATTGAAATCTTCAAAGAACATCTCCAATTCAATAGTTCTTTCCATAGGGGCCTTATAATGGATAGCCATAACCTTATTGGAATTCATTCTAATCTTAATGAATTTCTGATCCATCTTCAATTCGTCCCCTTCTCTTACTTTCTTAATGGTAAAAAATGGATTTATATCATTTCCAGACATCTTTTCACCTCATTTTAGTTTTCTTTTTTTAAAATCGTAATAATCTATCTTTACAAAAACTAAACGTCTTCTTCATTCTTAAAATCGTAATAACCTATTGTTTCAAGAACTTTTGAAATATCCACCTTTGTTTCAAAACAACCTGATGTAGACAATAGAACTCCTTGAGGAGCAAAATCTGCCAAAGCCATCATTGTTTGATTCAAGTCCACATGGCAAGCCACCCCTACAACGGATTTGAACTTATTCTGCTGAATGATCTTCTTAACGAAGCTGGAACCAGGTACAATAAATACTCTATAGCCCATTGGTTCTGCCTTTTCCTTAATGACACCAATTGCACATTTTCCACAGTATGTACATTGAACACCTGTTTCCTTTAGGCTTGCTTCACATTGAGCAGACCTAAGGCAATGCGGCAATACAATTATCTTATCTTCAGGAGGTATCTTTTCGAACTTGGCTTTATTGACCTTGTTTCTCACTTCAATTCCAATACTGTCAACCAAGGAGTCATCAAGGCCTAAAAGATTTGCAAAGCTCTTCAATGGGGAATAAAATACATTTACAATAAAGATTATAACAGAAGGAAGAAACAATTTGTTTCTTCTTACTAATATTATTCCGAGCAAAAGCCCTACAATTAGTATGATAACTATCAGGAATACTAAGAAGACTACACCTTCACCGATTAATTGGAATGCTTGTTCATGCAATAACATATTCGTCAATTCTATATTTTTTATACTTGATTTTGTTTAAATAAAACATTTTATATTATTTTATTTTATATATATAAAACTTTTTAAAAAAAATTATAATGTAATAAAAAAATTAAAAAGGAAATATAAAAAATTAAAAATGAAATTTAAAAAATTAAAAGGAATATGAAAAAGAGATTAAAAAAATAAAACTTTTTAAGAAAAATAAATTATAAAATGCTTAAAATGGCTCAATCTTATAATTCTTCACTTCTCCTTCTATAACAACACCGTCTTTGGATTTGACTATATTCAATCCGGATAAGCTGTCACAGGAACATAAGATATCCTGTTCTGGGTGTGTTCCAGGAACTATTCCGCAGTCCAATCTTACGTTTTCACCTACAGACAATACCATCTTAAGACGTTTAGAAGATGGGTGATCCTTTGGAAGAACAAGTATAGGTGACTCTATATCCCTAGTTAGGTAAGCAAGAGACCTTATTCCCTTTTCATATTTTTCACCTAAATTAAAGGAAGAAACAGCAATCAAATCATCTTCTTCAAGATATTGGACTATCTCATCACTGTCAGGAGTTCCTATAAATAGCATCTTATCCTCTCCAGCCTTAACTATTCCAACCATACCGCTTTCACCAAGCAAAAACAGTATTTCATCCTTAGTAAATTTGATTTCAGTTTCCATGATATCACCGATAAATGATTCAATAGCTTAAAATGATAAGAATATCATTAATTGCATAATTAAATTGACTATAATATTAAGTATAAAAATTAAAAAAAATAGTTATTTATTAAAAATAAAAAAAGTTAAAGAGCAAATTAAACATTCACTCTTAACATATAAAATAGCAATATACTTATTCTTGTGCTTCTACATTGTCACTTTGACAGGAAGGACAGATAACCTTTTTACCTAATCCTTTAAAATCATTTCCACAATCTAAGCATTTATATTTCTTTGTTTTCAATTTTTTCATTGAAAGATCAGCCATTGGGCCTCCAGAACTACACATAATATCACCTTTTATTAAAACAGTCAAATTAAAATTTTAACTATTGTTAATAAGTAATTGTTTATATGTTCATTTTAGTATTTATTATTTTATATTTGAAATCAAACTAGTCATAGTACTTCATCAAATGACTTGATTCTTCAGTTGATTCAAATTCATCTATGAATTCCTTTAAGTCCTTGATGAATTGCTCTTTCCTCTTTTCCAAATCATCGATAGCAGAATAATCCTTTTTAATGGTTAAATTCATTAGAATATCTTCAGTTTCAAGAGAAATTTTAGGATAATCCATGCTTAAAATAGATTGATCATTAGATTCATCAAGCTCATCTAAAGGATTGAAATCATCATTTGACAGCAAATTGTCAAAATCATTAAACTCAATGGAATCATCATCAAAGATAGGTTTGCTGTTTTCCAATTCCTTTTTGAATTCTTCAAATTCTTTCCTGAAATCAATATGCTCTTTTTCCATAAAAATCAAATAAAGTAAAATAAGTAAAAAGTAAAAAGTGAATAGTTAAACATTGAAAAAATTAAAAAATAAAAAAGATAATTAAAATCAATTATCTTCCGAGCTCTTGATGAGCTTTTGCCAAGTGTCCAGCAGATATTGCTGCAATTAAAGACAATTCACCTGCCATAACAGTTGAAATGACAATTTCAGCAAATTTATTTACCTTGCCGGATCCTGCACAATCGATTATCTGCAATCCTTCGTTTGCAGTTTCAAGCCTTGTTCCACCACCGATTGTAGCGATAGGCAAATCAGGCATGTTTACAGAGAAGTATAAGTCCCCATCCCTATCCTCTGCAGTTGTAATTCCCAATGAACCTTCCACAACATGCGCTTCATCCTGACCGGTTGCCAAGAATATCGCTCCGATCATGTTTGCAAAGTGAGCATTGAAAGCCATGCTTCCTGCTGCAGCAGAACCAATTAAGTTTTTAGCTGTATTTACCTCTTCTATTGCCTTTGCAGTTGTCTTAAGCTTTGCTCTGACAATAGCTTCTGGTATTAATATGTCTGCAACCACTGTCTTTCCTCTTCCCTCTACTATATTGATTGCTGCAGGCTTTTTGTCAACACATAGATTTCCGCTTAAAGCCAAAGCGTGAACTCCTAAATCCTCATGCAATTTAGCCAATACCTTTTCAGTTGCAATTGTCACCATATTCATACCCATACTGTCTCCAGTTGAGTAAACGAAACGAGGATAAACATAATTTCCTACAATGATTATAGGGTCTATCTTAACCAATTTTCCATGGCTAGTTGTTGATTCTGCAATTGCCTTAAGCTCATCAAACTTGTCTTCAAACCATTGCTTGACCTTTACAGCTTCAACAACTGAATCTGTTTTAATGGCTGGAGCTCTTGTCATCTTATCGCCGATAACTCTTGCATTAGCCCCTCCAGCTGCAGTGATAGCTGAACAGCCCCTATTGACTGAAGCCAATAATGCACCTTCAGAAGTTGCAAGAGGTACAAAGAAATCATCTTTCGCATATTCCCCATTGACTTTTAATGGACCTGCCACTCCAATAGGTATTTGGACAGTTCCTATAGGATTCTCAATGTTCTTTGCAAATGCAAGTTCCATATCCAAAGTATAATCAGCCATTTTTTCAAGCTTGCAATTGGAACGTCTCTCTATAAACTCCCTTCTAATGTCTAAAGCTTCTGTTGCATTTTCAGTAAACTTGTCAATTTGATAAAGCTTCATTTCACCAGCCAATAACTTTTCAATGATTTCTTCTTTATCCATATTATCACCGAGAAAAATAGTTTCAATAAAAACAGCAGTTTTTGTAAATTTTAATTTTTAGATTTGTATGATTTTAATTCTAATTGAAAAAATAAAAAAAGATGGAGAGATTATTCTCCACGAGCTTCTTTAATAAATTCTACAATTTCAGAAGGTTTTTTAGCTACTTTAACGCCAGCAGCTGCCAAAGCTTCCATTTTACTTTTTGCAGTACCGGAGTTACCAGCAATGATAGCTCCTGCGTGACCCATTCTTTTTCCAGGTGGTGCAGAAAGACCTGCAATATAAGCTACAACAGGTTTAGTAATGTTCTCCTTAATGTATTCAGCTGCAGCCTCTTCAGCTCCTCCACCGATTTCACCAATCAACACTATTTCTTTTGTATCAGGGTCATTTTCGAACATGTCCAATACATCAATGTATGGAGTACCGATTACAGGGTCTCCTCCAATACCTACACAAGTGCTTTGTCCGATTCCTGCACGAGTCAATTGGCTTGCAATTTCATAAGTCAATGTACCGCTTCTGGAAATAACTCCAACATCACCTTCAGAGAAGATATGTGTTGGCATAATACCAAGTTTTCCCACTTTAGGAGAGATTACACCAGGAGTGTTTGGTCCAATGACAGTAACGCCTTTTGCCTTTGCATAAGCCATGATTTCCATAGTGTCATGAATAGGTATGTGTTCAGTAATTATAATAACCAAATCCAAATGATCAATGGATTCAAATGCTGCATCCTTTGCAAAAGGTGCAGGTACAAAAATGATTGATGCGTTTACATCAACATTTTCCTTAGCTTCTTCAATAGAATCAAAAACAGGAACTCCACAAACTTCCTGACCGCCTTTGCCGGGAGTTACTCCTGCTACAATCTTTGTATTGTATTTTATCATTTGTTCAGTATGGAATTGACCTTGTTTTCCAGTAATTCCCTGTACCAAACATTTTGTATTTTCATTTAATATTATCATATAAACCACAATCGAAATTTTAAATAATTTTTTTAATTGTAATTAATTAATTAAGTTTAAATCTAGATAATAATTATATAAATTTTATATAAAATTATTAATCAATAATATATTTAGTCTTTAAATATTAAATAGTTATTCATTATTTAATTGGTAAAATAATGCTGAAATATTGTATAAAAAAATAGTAAAAAAATAAATGCAATTTTAATTAAAATAACAATCAATTAAATTAGTTTTAAAAATAAAAATATTAAAAATATTAAATGTTAAATTAATTAAAATGATACTTAACCTAAAATTCTTGTTTTGTTTTCAAATGGTATAGATAAATCAATCATATTTCCATTCATTAATGCAGTTACAGATACCAAGACACTTCCAGGAAGCACATTGCATGAGGTATGCCTTTTTACAAGATAAGTGTTTTTGTTTCCAAGTGCAGCACCAATCATTGCACTTGCAACAACGGCAATCTGTTCCAGTTCATTTACTGAAACCACTACAACAGGATCATCGGTATCATCTGGAGACACATATCCCACTCCAGGAATATCAGTTCTTTCACCTATCCTATCACTTACTCCAGTGACTGCTTTCATACCGCTTGCAGCTTCTATGACAGAATTTGCAACATCCGCCACAAATGGTTCTCCACCATAAGTGTCAAAGGCCATAATAATGGCATCCTGATACTCCCCATCTTCGAGGTTCGCTTCTGCATAGGATACTCCTTCCCCTCCTTTATTAGGGTCTTCGGATATTCCAGCCACATCTCCTAAGTCCTCTGCATTATTTCTCAATATCTCTACAATGCCTGCATTCACTGTTTCCAAAAGTTCATCTTCAACAAATGCGGTTATAACCACATCATCACCTGTGATATTTGTTAAAGCTGCCTTTTTAGCTCCCAAATCCAATAGCTTAGGAATGTCCTTTTCAATGTTTTCAACTAATGACTCAGAAACAGAAACATCATTGCTTGAAATATCTGCACCAATAGCTACTACTTTCATAATATCAATTATATCTTTTGATTTTATAGTTAATATCTTTAATTATTTTAAAATTAATCTTTGATTTTATAGTTAATATCTTTAATTATTTTAATTTAAAAAGAATTCTTTTATTCTTTAATTCGCCACCCCAAATAATTATAAAAAAGCTCTAAAAATCAATTAAGTATTTAATTATATAAGTTAAATATATTAATAGATAAAAATCAAAATAAAAATTGAATTTATTAAATTTAAATAATTTTTGTTTATAAATGGGGAAACAACGTGTACAGTGAAACTAAAATAGCTATACCTATATTCCAAAGGAATAAGGAAGATATCCTAAAGGTAGCTGAAGAATGTATTATTAAAGGAGCAGATATTCTAGAGCTTAGAATCGATGGAATGGATAATCCTAATCCTAAGATTGTAAAGGAAATTATTGAAGAGATTAACTTCCCAATTATAGCCACTAACAGATGCTCTAAAGAAGGCGGATCCTTTAGAGGCGGTGAAGAGGATAGAATAGCTATTCTTAGGGAATGCTGTGATGTGGCAGATTACGTTGATGTTGAGCTTCAAACCGATAGGGATCTTATAGAATCAATCACAGAAACTGGAGTGACATCAATCATTTCCTATCACAACTTTAAGCAAACCCCAGATTTAGACATATTGATGGATATTGTCATTCAGGAAAAGGAGATTGGAGACATTGCAAAGATTGCAGTAATGCCTAATACCCTTGAAGACACATTGACAATATTGCCTATCTTATCCCACTTTGACAATGTTGTGGCAATCTCCATGGGAGAATTGGGAAGCTATACAAGGGTCATTGCATCCAAATTCAATGTTCCATTTACATTTGCTGTGGTTAATGACAATACAGCTCCCGGACAAATAGACATTGATACAATGAAATCATTGATGAACAGTGATTTAATCAATACAGATGATTTAAAATAAATAATCATCTTTTATGCTTTTCTTAAAAATAAAGAAATTCTCATTATGCTTTTTTTAAAAATAGAGAAATCTATGCAATAATTATTAATATAATTCTTTAAAAAAATAGATTAAATTGTTAAAATTATATAAAAACTTGTTTTAAAAAAACAAAAAAAGAATTAAGAGAAAAAATCTCTTAATTAAACTAATATAAATTGAATTTATCTTATCTTGTTACTGTTAAAGTTCTAGTAATAGCTTTAGCATAATAATAAGTAGGGCTTCCAGGTGAAAGGACTACCTTATGCTTACCTCTTTTTTGAGAAATCTTTAAACTAGCGATTCCTTTCTTATTGGTTTTAATAGTGTATGTTTTATACTTTCTGCCAGTATAAACTCTAACTTTAACTTTTACTCCAGAAAGGACCTTTTTAGATTTTGTGCTAGTTACTTTTACTTTAAAGTAGCTGTATCTTTTAACCTTTAAAGATGTAGGAGCAATCTTAATAGGTGATTTGCTTACCTTGATTTGACTGGTTACCGCCTTTGCAGAGTAACCTTTGTCAGCAGAGCTAACTACAACCTTATAAGTTCCTGGCTTAAATGTTATTTTAAATTGGACCAAACCATTTGCACCAGTTACTCCAGTTAAATTATAGTATCTGTATTTTGAAACATATACTTTAATATTCACTGTGGCGCCATACATCAATGCCTTATTTTTAGTATTGGTCAATTTAACCTTATAATATCTGCCAGATTTGTAATAAGTGCTTACACTAGGAGCACTGAACTGGCCTGTTGCCTTCTTAACAGTGACATATCTTGTAAGAGAACCAGACTTATAGCTAGTATCATACATTGAAATGATCACTTTATGTTTTCCAACGGATAAGCCAGTGCTGAATCTGATAACACCTTTAGAATCTGTTCTAGCCACGAAGTTGCTTACTTTAGTAGAAGTGATGTAAACCTTAACTAATACATATGCATTTGGTACAGGATTTCCAGTTTTCTTATCTTTTACAGTAGCTACAACAGTAACGTCAGAACCATATAAAATAGTCCTGTTGTTTGCACTGATGACAACATCCCTTGGTTTAATTGTTATGTTCTGTTTTACAGCACTGCAAATCAAGCTGCCGTCTATTGATTTGAGAGTTAAATTATAAACTCCACCAATTAAAGACATATTATGGATTGTTAAATGTCCAGTTGAATTTGTGGTTCCATTTATAGTAGTATCAATGTAAGGAGAGTAAATTCTGAATTGAACACGAACAGAACCAATTGCCTCTCCTGTATTTGAATTGATAACTTGGAAAGTATAGTTTAATTTTTTACCACTTTCATATTCAACAACAATTGGAGATGCTATAATTTTCGCTTGAGCCTTATTAACTGTAATCTCTTTTTTTTCACTAACGACATAGTGATCTTTGGTATCAAAAGTTACATTATAATTGCCTGCTGGTAAGAAACTTTGTGAAAAACCAACAAGGTTAAAAGACTTGTCATTTTTAATAATTATTGTACCGTTTTCATCAGTTGTGAAGTCTCTTGGACCAATAAAGATTGAATATCCATTAATTGTATAGAAACTTGCTCCTTCAACATTAACAGATATGGTAGCATTAGGTAAAGGAACATATTCTCCAGCTTCGCTTATATAATAAACTGTAAAATTAAATTCGCCTTGTTGGAAATCTGCTGAAGTTGATGTTGCATTAATAACAACATCTATGCACCATTTCAAAGTAACAGTCTTTTCAGTCTCATTTAAAGTTCCATTTGAATATATAATGGTTAATTCAGAGTTATTGAAATGATCAGTAGTGAAATTAATTACATAATTTCCATTTTCACCAGTTAAATCAAAATCGGTAACAATTTCTGTAACATTTGTTTCACCATCGAGATACTTAAGCACTAATGTAATATTAGTTTTATTTAAAGCTACAATACTATTACCATTTGTAATGTTGATTGGAATAGTAACATTTTTAGTGTTATTATAGACATAGATTGTATCCTTAGCATTGATAGTGTTGTTTTCAAGAATAGAAACTTTAACTGTCTTGTTAGATGAATAAGTGAAATCATCTACACCTTTATATCCAATATAAACACTATAGTTACCAAATTCGTCAGTTAAATTAAGTAATTTAATGCCATCATTTACTAATGTGAAATTAATAAGATTACCTTCATCACCATTTAAATAAACTGTAATATTTGATTGATTGACCTTAATTGTATTGTTGGAAGTCATTCTAACATCAAAAGGAATTATGACATCTTCACCTTTTTTAATTTTAACATCATTTGCATCAATATGAGTTACAGTTTTGTTAAGTTCTACTTTAACTGTACAACTAATTGGAAGGCAATTTTCATTACCTGTATAATTTAAAAGGATTCTATTCTCACCTAACCCTGTTAAATTAAGTAATTTAATATCATTACCATTTACCTTAGTATAATTTAGTTCATTATAAGTACCATCAACATTCACTAAATAAACTTTCATATTAGTTATATTAAAGTTAAGAGTCTTTCCTGATTCAACTTTCATTGTAACAGGAATGATTATTTCATCTGCTATCTCATAACTCACATTAGTTGCAGTAATAGTTGTAGTGGTTTGAGTTATATTCAAATCAATAGTTGTTTCAGATTCTGTATAATTAACTCCACCGATTACACTATTTACAAATACGATTTTTATAGTGTAATTTTGAACTGGCAATGTCTTATTTGTATCAAAATCCAACTGTATTATAGAATCGGAATAATTATAATCTATTTCCTTATAATCTGTTGTATTTGTTTGATAAAACACTTTAAAATTATCTGGCCCAATATTAGTGATTTCTGCACTTTGATTGTCTGTTACATTAACCTTAAATGTGATATTGGAACCAAATGTATATGTTTTATTTTCTGATGTAATTGTAGTATTGGAAACTGGAAGTGGATCAGTTGTTTCACCTGTTCCAGGGTCTACAGGATCGTTATTACCTCCCTCTGTTCCATCATCATCAGATAATATATCATCATTACCCATATCATCAATTGCATCGACATCATCTATTTCCATAGGTTGAGCAATGCTTGCATCATCGCTTGCAGCAGAAACTGCACTCATACCCAATAATAGGAACAATGATATCAATGAAATCAAAAGGATATGTGATTTCTTAAATTTCATAAATTTTGTATCCTCCTTAAAATATTTTCAGTCAAATACATAAATTCTTATAATATTGAATTAATTCATATATTTTTTTCTCATATTCATAAAATAAGTGATTTTAATTTTTGGGTTTTAGTCCATAATCCTCACTTATTATTGATACATTATATAATATTTTTATAATAATATATATCATTTTTGCTTTAATATATATAAATTAAACTTAAGTTATTTAATATTCTAAAATGAAAATAGTTTTAAAAAATACATACTATTATAAGAAATAAAGCTAAAAGTATATTATGAAAATTACCTTTAAAACTTAAATTAATAGGTGCAAAAATGAAAGAATTCAAACTTAAATCTCCATATAAACCACTTGGTGACCAACCACAAGCCATTGAATCCCTTGTAGATGGTATTAAGAAGGGATATCATGAACAGACACTATTAGGGGTCACCGGTTCTGGAAAGACATATACAATGGCTAACATCATTGAAAAGGTTCAAAAGCCAACATTGATCATATCTCACAACAAGACATTGGCTGCACAATTATACGAGGAATTCAAGGTGTTTTTCCCAGACAATGCTGTAGAATACTTTGTCAGCTATTATGATTATTATCAACCTGAAGCTTATGTGCCAAGAACAGATACATTCATTGATAAAGAGGCATCAATCAATGAGGAAATAGACATAATGAGGCACTCAGCTACACAATCACTTTTATCCAGAGATGATGTAATCGTTGTTAGCAGTGTTAGTTGCATATATGGTATAGGTTCACCTGAAGATTATGGGGAATTTGCATTTTCCATCGCTGTAGGAGATATCTATGAACGCAGTGACATTTTAAGAAAGCTTATTTTCATGCAATATGAGAGAAATGACATTGCATTTGAAAGAGGTCAATTCAGGGTAAGGGGAGATGTTATTGAAATCAATCCTGTTCATGGAACACCCCCAATAAGAATTGAACTCTTTGGTGATGAAATAGATGCCATAAGTTTAATAGACCCTGTTACAGGCAAAAAGGAAGAGCCTCTTCAAAGGTACATGATATTTCCAGCAAAGCACTTCGTTGTAGGTGCTGACAGAATGGATCAGGCTTTAAAGGACATCAATGATGAGCTTGAAAGCAGACTTAGGGAATTGAATCTCAATGGAAAATATGTTGAAGCACAAAGATTGGAGCAAAGAACCCGTTTTGATATAGAAATGCTTCAGGAAATGGGTTACTGTCCAGGAATTGAAAACTATTCCATGCACTTGTCAGGTAGAAATTGGGGAGATATGCCTTATTCATTGCTAAAATACTTCCCAGATGACTATTTAACAATCATTGATGAATCCCACGTAACAGTTCCACAGATTAGAGGAATGTACAATGGGGATAGGTCAAGAAAGGAGACTCTTGTACAATATGGTTTCAGATTGCCTTCTGCAAAGGAAAACAGGCCACTGAGATTTGATGAGTTTGAAGCTATTCAAAATCAGGTTCTTTATGTTTCAGCTACTCCAGGACCTTATGAAATGTCCAGAAGCCAGAATGTTGTAGAGCAAATCATCAGGCCAACTGGACTGGTTGACCCTAAAATCACAATCAGACCTGTTCAAGGCCAAGTTGAAGACTTGCTTGGTGAAGTTAGGAAGAAAGTGGCAAAGGACCAAAGGATTCTCGTCACTACACTTACCAAAAGAATGGCAGAAGACTTGACAGATTACTATGCTAAAATCGGAATCAAGGTAAGATACCTTCACTCAGAGATTGATACATTGGAGAGAGTGGAGATCATCGACGATTTAAGGCGTGGAGAGTTTGATGTTCTTGTTGGTGTAAACCTGCTTAGAGAAGGACTTGATCTACCTGAAGTGGGACTTGTAGCTATTTTGGATGCAGATAAGGAAGGATTCCTAAGGTCTGAAACATCCCTTATCCAGACAATCGGAAGAGCTGCGAGGAATGTTGACGGTGAAGTTCTCATGTATGTCGATGACATGACTGATTCAGTCAGGAATGCTGTAGACATTACAAACAAAAGAAGAAAGCTTCAAATGGCATACAATGAAAAGTATAACATCACTCCTCAGTCAACATACAGGACCCTTAAGGATAAGAAAATCTCAACTAAGAAAACTCCTTCAAGAGATGACCTTAAAGGAATGCCTAAGGACGAGCTTAAGTTATTGATCAAGGACTTAGAGGCTGAAATGAAAGAGGCCGCTAATGACTTGGACTTTGAAAGAGCAGCTGTTTTAAGAGATCAAATTGTTGCTTTAAAAAGTATTAAAAAGTTCTAAAATAAGTCAATAATTTAAAAAATAAATAGTCTATTTAACATATTGGTTTTAAAAAATAGTCTAAAATAAGTTATTAAATTATATAATCTAAAAAATTAATAAAAAAAGAGTTGTAGGAAACATCCTACGACTTAATTTTCTTCTTTTTCTAACGCTTCTATAACTGTATGTCTAAATACAAGAACCGCTTCATCATCTGGATTTAATTCCAATGCATTATCCAAGCATTTTAAGGCATCTGCATTATGATTCAATTGACTTAAAACCATACCCTTGTATTTCCAATAGACTGGATTGTGAGGGTCTGCATTCACTGCCTTATCAAAACAGGAATTAGCTTCATTGAAACGGTTTACAGCAAATAAAGTCATTCCCTTTAAGAACCAGGTTTGCTCATCTTCAAAGTCAAGTTCCAATGATCTGTCAAAACATTCAATTGCTTCATCTGTTTTTCCTAAAAGACCTAAAGTACTTGCTTTCATATTCCAAGCTTCAGTGCGTCTTTTATCTGCTTTCAATGCAGCTTGATAAGCATCTAATGCTTCTTCATACTTGTTTTCTTTTCTTAATTGATTTCCTTTCTCCATCAATTCATCGAAATCCATAGAATCACCTGGATAAGAATAATAAATATAAAAATTAATCATCCATAATTTATACTTATTTTAAAATATGTTAACACGTGTTAATAAAATTTATCATAACGGCGTAATATTTTTGAAATTTGAAATAATTTAAAAAAATTAGAGCAAAAAATAGTTAAATAATAATAAATATCTAAAAAAAGCAGTCAAAAATATAAAAAAATATAAAAATGAAAAAGTGATAAAAAAAGTAATTTATTCCTTTGGAATTAAGATACGGCCTCTTACAGGAGGTTCACTCATAGTGACAAACTTATAAACATCCTTGTTGATTTGATGTTGATAGTAGATTATATCAAGCATGTCATCTGTCACATCATTTATCTTAATGAATTTCCTAAGTCTTGGGTCTTCAAAGGGATTGTCTATTTCTATCTCATCTCCAGGGCTGTAGTTGTTTTCCAAATGATTATCCAATATTTCCTGAGCGGAAATCATTTTATCTCTTATTTCCTCGCCTTTCAATTCTCCCAATAGGAATTCCTGGTCTAAATCAAATGTTAAGTATTCATATTGATCATTAAACTTTAAATTGCTTCCTGTTTTCATAGTCATGTTATCACTCAAATCTTTCAATATATAATATATTAACTATATTTAATAAATTTTTATGAATTTAAAGAAAATAAGAAATAAAAATAAAAGAAATTTAATAAAAAAAAGATTAAATTGATTAAAAAATAATTAAAAATAAAAAAAATATTTAGAATAAATTAATTAAAAATCAATTAATTTATTCATAAGCACTTACAGAACGAGTTGCCCTTTTAAATTCATCAAACAAATGGTCTATTTCATCATCAAATTCAGTATCAACTTGAGAAATGTTGAGAACCAATTCTTCAGACAATTTATCTAAACCTTTTATAATAGAATTTAAGACAATAAGCTTATTCTTAAGCTCGTCCTCCACTTTAGAGCTGTATTCAGTACTTAATTCAAGAAGATTATATCCTGCATTCAATTGGCTGTACAATGTTTCATGAGAATCATCAACAACTCTCTTGAATCTTGAGTAAGTCAATTGAGGAGGAGCAAATCTCTTTTCGATTAACTCCATTGCATTTTTCTCTTTTTGAGGATAAATTTTTTCCAATTCATTGAACTGTTTCTCATAGAATTTAAATGCTGAAATTACTCCTTCGCTATTTTCACTGATTGTTTCTTCTTCAATTTTAACTTCTTTTACATCATTTGATTTGATATTCGATTTAATCTCTTCAGCGATTGCTTTCCTATATTTATATAATGGCTCAGGTTCAGTGGCAACCATTATGGATCTGAATATGGATACGAAGTAGAAAAGAACTGCAGCTTCAAATGCAACAAATCTGACCTGTGAAAAGCCTATACCTAAAATTCCAATTATCCAAGGAATCTCATATAGAATTCCTTCTAGATACCAGGTTTTATTTGGTGCAGTTTTACCTTTATAGACCAAACCAAGACCATTGAATAATGGAATGAATGAAATTAAGACCCATAAGGAATTGATGATGCCATCAATCTTTTCATCCAAGCTTGTTTCAACAATATTGGATTGATCCAAGTCCTTTTGAAGGGTATAATCTACCATAAAGCTTCTGACAATGGAAACCATTGATGCTAAAGTACCAAATATGAACATTGGAGTTGATACAGTAAGATTTGGCAAAGTCAACAATCCCAAAATAAGAGGCAATTCATAAAGTATTCCCTCTGCAAACCATTGAGCATTTGCATATTTGTTTCCAATATAAACAAATCCTAAACCATTAAAGAATGGAATAAAGGATATCAATACCCATAAAGAGCTTGTAATCTTTTGAAAAATAGTACGTGTCATAACCCCCACCTACAAATTTCTTTCAAAATTGATTTTTTTTAATTAAATATTTAATTAATTCAGTTTCTATTAGTTTCTAATGTATTTGTTAGGATATTTTCATATCCTAAAGTTACTTTAATATTTTTAGTATATAAGGTTTTGTATTTATTTTTCAAAAATGTATACTTTTTTTGAAATTTTTAAAAAAAATAATGTAAAATTTATTGAATTTGAATAATATTTAAAAATTTTAAATAGATTTATAACAAATAAAACAATAATTTTAATTAAGAATAAAAATTTTTTTAAATCTTTTCGAATAAGCATAAAATATCAGAGGCAAATCATGAGCTTTTATCAAAACAGCAAGTTTAATTACTTTTTATCAATATTGATTGTATTAGATTTAATCTTGATTACACTAACATTGATTTCAGATGTAGGGGAGAACCTATATTACAGCATAGTTGTCTTTGATACAATTTTATGTATAATTCTATTTATTGACTTCTTTACAAGATTATCCGATAGCGATGACAAGAAGCATTTCCTAATCAAAAACTGGACAGAACTGATAGCTGCAATTCCATTTGATTTGATCATGTTGCCATTTGTCTTGAATGGTTCTCTTTTAAGAGTCTTCAAGGTTTTGAAATTCATTAAGGTAATCGCTCTCTTTTCACAGTTTTTTGAAACAATTGACTTTTTCCTTAAAAAGACTCATTTGGATGAGATATTCGGCATAACACTACTTGTTGTACTTGGTTCCACACTTGGATTATATCTCTTTGATCCAAACATAAACAGCTTATTTGACAGTTTATGGTTTGTTCTTTCAACAATCACAACAGTCGGTTACGGTGACATATTGCCTCAATCCGGTGCTGGAAAGATAATTGGACTCATTACCTTGATTGTTGGAGTATTGATATTCAGTACAGTTACAGGAGCTATGGCTTCATATTTTGCAAGAAGAGTTTTGATGAATGAAGACTTCAACATTACAGAAAACGATACAAATATTGAACTTCTAAAGGATGACTTAAGCTTTAACAAGAAAAATCTCAATGAGGTTCACACTAAAGTTGATAGAATAGATCGTGATGTAGAGTCACTTAAAAATGAATTAAATGAATTGAAAGAGATAAATAAGGAATTGAAAGAAGAGATAAAAAATTTAAATGAAAATTTAAAAAATTAAAAAATGCTATTTTTAAAAAAAAAAAGAAAGTAAAGGATTTATTATTTGTAATCCTTTACAGAACTGATCAGATTATCCATATTTGCAAAGGGTTCCTTTAGGTCCTCTTCAGATTTCTCATTGTCGCCATCATGGATAATGAGTTCCTCTATAAGATTGTTCATCTCATTATTGATTGATTCCATAACGCTTATTTTACCTTTAACGGTTTCATCCAACCTTTCACTGTATTCTGGAGCCATTTCAATAATGCTTGTAGCGGAATCTGCATTATGATAGAATATCTTATGGCAACTGTCTATTACTGATATGAAACGGTTATGAGTCAATCCCTGACTTTCAAATCTTTTATTTATCATGCCAGTGATGTTTTCCTCTTTGTGGTCGAAAGTGTTTTTCAAATCATTTATTTGAACATTGTAACCCTCGAATTCAGGAATGATTTCAGGACTGCTTGTAACCGGTTCCACGATTGGTTCAGATTGCTGAACAGATACAGCAGGTTCAGGTGGTGAAATAAAACCATTATCCATTCTTTTTTCCTCAAAGTACACCACAAATGTTATGATAATTGATAAGATCCATCCTATCATTGCTAATGAGATTGTAAATTCACCGAGGAAATTAACTAAACCGGCAAATATGAAAACCAATACCCATAGCAACTCAAAGAAAGCTCCTTCCAAAGCCCATCTTTGCCTATTTCTATTCAATCCTACAATGATCAATCCTATCCCATTTAAAAACATTATAAATGAAAAGATTACCCAATATGAACTTGATGTTTTTCTCCCAATGGAGTTTTCACCATCAATAACAAGGAGTTCATCTCCCTTGAATAATACCCAGAATGTTCTGATTATACATACAAGCATCATCAATAGGCCGAGACCTGCAAAAAAAGTAGCGATGCCATCCACATATAAGAATAAGAACATCAAAAACCATGGCATTTCATAAATTAAACCTTCCTTTATCCAATTATTGTTGAATTTTTTTGCTCCAATATAGGCAAATCCCAATCCATTTATAATTGGAACGAATGCAATCAATACAAATAAAACTTTTTCTATACTATTGAATGCTGATTTTGTAATTTCAATTCCCCCTAAAATATTTGTAATTATATTATGTTCTTTAACTTATAAAAATTTTTTACAAAATTATGAAACAAAAAGCTTTATAAAAAATAAAAATCATTATAAGTTAAGAATAATTAAAAATATTATTAGTAAATAAATTAAAGTAAGAACAGAAATTAAATAAAAACAAATAATTATCAAGGTTTTAAAATGTCAACTAAAGTAAACTCACCTGATGAACTTCCTCGCAAGCCTGGAATATACATAATGAAGGACAAGAATGAGGAAATCATCTATGTAGGAAAGTCAAAATCACTTAGAAGCAGAGTGAGATCCTATTTTCAAAAAAACCTTGATAGACCAAAGACTCAAGTATTGATGAGTCATTTCAATAGCCTCGAATACATTGTAACAAATACGGAAAAAGAGGCACTTATTCTAGAAGCTAATCTTATAAAAAAACATAAGCCAAGATACAATATCAACCTAAAGGATGACAAAAGGTACCCTTATGTAAAGATAACAGATGAGGATTTCCCTAAAATAGTCATTACAAGGGATATAGGCAAAAAAGGATCATACTATGGCCCTTTTACAGACGTCACTGCTGTTAGGCAAACCGTTAAATTCCTAAAGCAACTATTTAGAATAAGAACCTGCAAAAGAATGGATGGACCATGCTTGAATAGCCAGATCGACTTATGTTACGCTCCATGCAATGGAAGCATCTCCAAAGAGGAATATCATGAGCATATCAAAAAGATTGACCTTTTCTTCCAAGGAAAGTACAATAAGATCATAAAGGACCTTGAATCTGAGATGAAGGAAGCTGCTCAAAATCAGGAATTTGAAAAGGCAGCGGTCATAAGGGACCAAATCAGTTCAATTGAGGAAGTGATGAACAAGCAATTCGTTGAATTGAACAATGAGCTTGACCAAGACATCATAGCCATTTCATACACCACTCAAAATGCAGTTGTAGTGGTTATGAATATCAGAAACGGGAAAATCATCGGAAAAGACGATTTCCTAATGGACGGTTCCCAGCATACGACCTCAGATGAGGTAATTTCAGCATTCATCAAGCAATTCTATGGAATTAACAGGCACATCCCTAAAGAGATTTTAATTGAAGAGGAGATACCTGATGAGAAGCTTATTGAAGAATGGCTAAGTGACTTAAGGGGAAATAAGGTGTCTATAAAAGTTCCTCAAAAGGGGAATAAGCTCAGATTGGTAAGAATGGCAAGCAAAAATGCAGACATCATCAAAAACCAAAAGCAAAAGATGGAAAACTCCATGATTGAGCTTAAGAAGTATCTCAAGCTTGAAAAGCTTCCAAGAGTTATTGAAGGATACGACATTTCAAACATTTCAGGAAAACTGGCTGTCGGATCCAAGGTTTCATTCTTGGATGGAAAGCCAAATAAGAAGCAATATAAGAAATTCAAGATGAACACTCCTGGCCCTAACGATTTTGCTATGATGCAGGAACTTCTTGAGAGAAGATTGAAGCCACTTAAGGAACATTACGAAAAGATAAGAATCAATGAAGAACACCTGAAAAAGAACGAGGCAGAAACTGAAAGAATCGTTCCATTAAAATTAGGGGAAGAGCCAAATCTTATCGTAATCGATGGTGGAAGAGGACAATTAGGCATGGCTGTTGATGTATTGAAAGAATATAATCTTACACATATACCTATAATCGGTCTTGCAAAGGAATTTGAAGAAATTTATATTCCAAACAGCAGTTTTCCAATAAGAATTCCTCAGGACAATGAAGCACTTCATTTGCTCCAGCAAGTTAGGGATGAATCTCATAGGTTTGCAGTTACATATCATAGGAAATTAAGGTCCAAAAAGATTGAGGAATCACCGTTGGACAATATTGTTGGCATAGGCAAAAAAAGAAAAATAGAGCTCTTAAGACATTTTGGAGATTTAGAAGCCATTAAAAATGCAAGCATAGATGAGATAAAAGAAGTTAATGGAATGAGTGAAAAAGCAGCAACTAATGTTTATGACTATTTCCATAATGAAAATAATGACTAAATTTAATGTTTATATTTATTTCAATCATGAAAATAATGACTAAGAATGACTAGATATATACTCAAAGAAAAGTCTTGCCAAGTTCTTATTGCTAAACATGACTTTATAAGAGACATCATCACAGATTACATCTACTTTTTTTCCATCTATTTTAGAATCAAGGATATTGTTAAAATGAATGACAATATCCGCTTTTTCTTTAAATATAATCTCTTTTTTAGTTAAATAAGCATTAGTGCGAACTCTTTTTGATTCATCATTAATTTGAAGAAGGCACTTTAATTCAAGGTTTAAGAACCAATCTGAATTCAAGAACTCGTTTACAAGCTCTGGAGTGGTATAGAACTTATTGATTCCTTTCTTATCCATAAACATGTTTAAAAGGAATCTGTCTATATTATTCTCCTTAATGATGACTTCAGCATCATTATGGGCTTTTAATGCTTCTTCAGATGGTTTCTTAACCATTAGATCATTGTTTTTTCTTCTAAATCTGCTAAATAACATTTCTTTAATGTTTTATTAGTGATTATGACTTGGGTCATCACAATCAGGGTCATCACATTCCTCAAAGTCATAAAGTTCAATAATAGCTTCTAAAGGAAGCTCTACAGCATTTTCATGGAATGGATTGATTACAACACCATCAAAATCATCATCCTCAATATCAGAGAGTAGCATAGCAAGGTCTTCAGCTGAAATAACTAAACCAAAAATGTCAAAATCCTCTTCTTCAGCTAATTTTTCAAGTTCATCATCATCAGTGTAAATTGGGAAGAGAACATTTCCATCCTCATCTTCAAGTTTCATGATTTCAAGGTCAATCTCTTCATCTAAAGCTATTTCCTCATCGGTTTTTCCTTCTAGAGCTTCAACATCTGAATTCAATTCAGCTGGAATGATAAAGGTAGCTTCCATAAATGCATCTACAAAAGCTTCCAATTGATCTTCAGTCATTTCTTCAGGTCTGGTTTTCATAATTTCCTTAAGTTCTGGATTTTCAACTCTTTCATCCATAAATATTTCTCCATAGGATTTTGTTAAGAATTTTTAAAAATTTTAATTAAATTAAATAAATTATCAAATAATTAACAATTAATTATAGTTTATTACTTATCATATAAATAGAATACAACAATATTTTATAATATTTTTATAAAACATTTTTTTATAAGATGCTTAAACTCTTTTTATACACTATAATTTTATTAATCAATTTAACTAAAATATTAAATATGATACCTAAAACTCATCCACGTTATAAATCATTATTATTAAGAGATAAAGTTAAAAATGCATTTAAGGAAGGATATTTGGCGGATTCAGGTATGATTGCCCATGGTAGAGGTGAAACTTTTGATTACTTGATTGGAGAGAAAACCACTGAAACCGCTAAAAAGGCATGTGAAGCGGCTGTTGCAACAATATTGCTTGCTGAAAACCCTGTATTGTCAGTGAATGGGAATACAACTGCATTAGCTATTGATGAAATCATCGAGCTTGCAAAGGTAACAGATTCAAAAATTGAAATAAATCTGTTTTATAGAACTCCTGAACGTGTGGAAATAATTACAAAAATGTTCAAGGAAAGAGGGTGGGAAGACATTCTCGGAACAAATGATGATGAGCTATTGTATATAAACAATTTGAATAGCCCAAGAGCTACTGCAAGCAAGGAAGGAAGTTACATCGCAGACGTTATGCTTGTTCCTCTTGAAGATGGGGACAGGGCAGAAGTATTGGTTCAAAACGGCAAAAAGATCATATGCATTGACTTGAATCCACTCTCAAGAACAGCTAAAATGTCCACAATAAGCATTGTAGACAATATTGTCAGGGCAGTTCCATTGATGACTCAAATTGCAAATGAATTTAAGGAATCCGGAAAAGCAGATGACAAGGAATTTTTAGAAAATATCGTGAATAATTTCTCCAATGAACAAAATCTTAAAGATTCATTGGCAGAGATTAAATTAAAATAATATTTTTATTTTAATTTAGTCTTATTAATATATTCTAATTTATTTCTAAATTTAGATAAATCTAAGATAAATTTAATAATAATTAAAAATATAAATATATTTTTCTTATAACAAATTTTTACAACAAATCAAAAAAAATAATAATTAAATGGGATTATAATGAAAGTAATAGGAGTAACTGGATTGCAAGGATCTGGAAAAAGCATTTTCTTCGACACTGCAAAGGAAAAAGGTGCACTTGTAGTTAGCATGGGAGACATCATTAGAGAAAAAGCCGCAGAAAGAGGAGAAGATACAGGTACAACTGCCAGAACCTTAAGAGAGGAATTTGGACAATACATTGTTGCTGAGTTAACTGTTGAAAAAATTAAAGAACTTTTAGAAAAAGAAGGGGACATAAAAACCATTTTAGTGGATGGAATCAGAAGCCCTTATGAAATTGAGCTCTTTAAGGAAAACTTTGAAAACTTTATCTCTGTTTCAATTTATGCAAGCCCTCGTACCAGATTTGAAAGAATCTCTTTAAGAGGAAGAGAAGACGACACAACTGATTTTGATGAATTCATGGTAAGAGAGAACAGAGAATTAGGTTTCGGAATAGGAGATGTAGTGTCCACTACCGATTACTTGATTGAAAATGAATGCTCTCTTGAAGAGTTTAAAGAAAAAGTTGCTGAATTTGTAGAAAAAGAAATGGATTAAATCCATTTTATTCATTTTTTTATAAATTTTTATTAACTTTTTTAAAAACTTTTTTTAACTATTTTGACTATTTAATTAAACTATTTTTTCTTTTTTCTAATTTTTTAGGTTCATTCAATAGCTTTGAATCCAAATCATCTAAAATAGTCTCTATTCTTTCAAATATTTCCTCTGGAGAACCATCTGCAGGAATTACATGCCAATTGTATAAAACTGGCTCAGCCATTTGCCTAACCTTTACAAAAGCTTCATAATTCTCAAACATTTCCTCTTTTTCGTTTCTCTTTTGAACACGTTCCACTAATTTTTCAGGAGAAACATCCAGATAGAAGAAATATTCAGAAACAGGCAACGCAAAGCATACAAGCTTGTATACAGGTACTGAAATTGCCTTGTTCAAGTATGAAACAGCCAAGGTATACCTTACAAAGATAACAGTATCTGCCTTTCCATAATACTTGATTACAGATCTTATTGCATCTGCCCCATAACATAAGGTAGCTATTATTTTATTGAGTTTTCCACCTCTTTCGAGAGCTGCCTTGGAATTACGGCCAAAAAAGTTGTCTGATGTTGGATGAGAACGAATGACGACAGTTCCTTCCTTTTCATATTTCTCTTTAATGAGTCTAGCTTGCGTATCTTTACCAGAACCATCAAGCCCATCTATAGCAATAAACCTCTTCATTGTAACATCTCACAGACAATTAAAATAAAAGATTGTATGATTACTTAAAATGCATTTTAAAATGATAACTATTAAAAATATTAAACATTATTTTATTTTAATTAATTGTATTTTCAATTCAATTTTTTCTAAAGAATTAAGATTGAATTAAGAATGGATATATAACCCAATTAAGTAATTATATATCGATAATACATTATAAAGTTTTATAAAAATTATTGAAATATCATAAAAAAGAAAAGAAAATTAAAAATAAGTAAGTAAAAATAAGCAAAAAAGTAAAAATAGCAAAAATAAGAAAGAATAAGTAAAAAAATAAAATGAAAAAAAGAAAAGGTAAATTAAACTATTCGATTATAACATCACCGAAATAGGATTCATCAGTTGCACCAATGAATACAAGATCACCATTTTCTTCATAAACGAACATGTACACTGGTTGTTCAGTTTCCATTAAAGCGGAACTGTCGGTAGTGTTTTGTTGAACTAAATAACCATCATGACCATTAATGGTTTTCTTTTCATAGTCCATATCATCTAAAACATATTCGACTATTTCATTAGTTACATTATAATCTCCATAATCTCCCACTAATACATAAATTGCATTTTGTTTTGAATCATCTTCATATCCAGCAGCAGACATGGTATAGTCAACTCCAGTGGTGGAGTTGCTTTTTTCATTATCCATCTTGTAATCTTCGTTTTCAGTAAAACCAGCAGGTATGTTAAAGTCAATACCGCCTACAGTTATTTGTTGAGCTTCGCTGTCACCGCCGCCTAAAAAACCTAAATCAAATGCGGATGCAGAACCTGCTAAAACAACAGTTAAAATTGCCAAAATAGCTATAATTGCAATCCTATTAAATTTCATTTTAATTCCTCCTTAATTCAATAAAATAATAAATCCAGGATTTATTAGATTATCTGAATTAATTAATAATAGGTTTATAAAATTAGCAATAAATAATTTTTGATATTTTTTTAAGATTTTCTATAAAAACTGCAAATTTAAAAACAAAAAAGAGAAAATAATTAAAAATATTATAGTGATTTAAATAAAAAATAAAAAAAATTTAAAATAAAAAATAAAAAAAGAAAAATAATTTTAGTGAATTTAGACCACTAAATTATTTTAAATACTAAAATTAAAAATGCTTAATATGCTATTGAACAATCCATCCAAGGAAAATCCATTGCCAGAAGAGGAACTGTCTACAAAATCACTGATTTGGTCTTTGTAGGCATTTGCATCATCCTGAACGGATTGAACTTGTTCAATGGTATATGCAAGGTTTTCAATATCATTATCAGATATGTTGATATTGTAGGTTGTACTGTAATCATTGATAATGTTTACAATGGTTGCATGATCTGTAATGCCTTCCTCATTTACCTTTTCCTTTACATCATCCACTAATTTATTTAAGTCATCTGCACTAACATTTGAATTGTTTAGGATTTCCGCTTGAGTAGCAATCTCTTGATTTGCTGCCTCTTTTACATTTTCAGGAATTTCCACATCAGTAGCTTCCTCATAACAATCCATGATACCTGCAAGAGCAGATTCACCTGTAGCGCTAACTGGACTTGTTACATAGACATGTCCTCCTTGAATACCTGCAGACTTAAGTGCTGACATGTACATTTCAGGAGTGATAGTGGTAATTGAATTGTCCACCTCTACAGTAATTTCCCCATTTTGATTCAAGTCAAGAAGTGCAGAGGAAAATATTTGATTTGAATTGTATTGCTTTCCTGAGAAACCACCGGAAATCTTGTTTACATCTCCAGCAGTGATCACTTTTGAATCTATATCATTTATGTTCACATTAGTTTTTCCTGCAAAATAGTTGTCAACAATTGATTTGTATTGCTGATTCATATATGCAGTTTCACCATAGGTTATTACAACTTGATCTGAATTGTCTGCAAATCCAGTTGGAATAACAGCTAATGCCAAAAATATGGCAACGCATATAGCTAGAATTCTTTTATGCATTTTATCACCTCTTATAAATTCATAATCTTATTTTGTTAAACTAGTATATAAATGTAATCTATTTTTTACATAATCGAAAGATTTATAAAGAAAACAGTTATTTTTTCTAAAAAATTGAGAATTTGTGTAAGGTCTATGGTGCATGGATTCATTGAAAGAATTGATTTAAAAAAGTTTTTTTAAAGAAAAGAATGAAATGACGAATTATACATTTAATCAATAAGTTTTTAAGAAAAAGACACATAAATATTATCTAATCAGAGAAAAAATGTGAAAAAAATGAAATGTTCAATAAGAAAAAAGGATTATTTAAAAATATATAATTTGACCAATAATGCATCCCCACTAGGAGACTTCAATTGTGGAGAATTATGCAATTCCATTTGCTGCACTGTTGAAAATGGTGAAAGAAATGATGTGCTTGAAGAAATGGTATTGTATTTGCTTCCTGGTGAAGAGGAGATGCTTGAAAACGAGTCTGATTGGTTTGAGATGTTTTATGAAACAACTGATGAGATTGAATATCCGGACTCTTGGGATGGGGAAGTCTATTATATCAAATGCACCAATCCGCCACACTGCAATAGAAGATTAAGGCCAATCCAATGCAGGTCTTTCCCACTTAGCCCACATTTTGATAAGGACAACAATCTGCATTTGATCTATGATGTGGATGACATGACATACCAATGCCCAATCATAGCTGAAAAAATGGATTTGGATGAGGATTTCCTTAAAAAGATTTATAAAATGTGGAAAAGGTTGACAGAAGATAAGTTGATCTTTGACCTTGTTAAAATGGATTCTCTAAAAAGGGAAAAGAATAAAATAGATTATAAGATTGTATTTTAAAAAAAGAAAAGAATAAAATAGATTATAAGATTGTATTTTAAAAATAGTAAAGGTGATGATTGAATTGAATCAATCATTACCATCTATAATTATAATATGATGCGTCATCAAAGGAATCGTCAAAGGAATCATCATAAGCGTCTGATTCATAATAAGCATCATCATCGAAATCATATTCATTGCTGTGATAAGGCTTATAATCCCTTTGAGTAATTGATGATACGACATTTGTGACACTTGGCCCTTTTATGTGCAAATAGATCATATCGTCTTCTGATGCAAAAACAAATGTTTTAATCTTATTTCTTTTATTGTAAAATCCTGTGATTCCTGAAATTGAAGTTTTATAGAGCTTTTCATCATTCAGCTTGAATGAACTGAACCCATCCATTACATTCTTATTGAAACTTGATGAATGCATTTCCAAACTTATGTTTACAAAATTCTTGCCCTTTTGGAAGTTCATGTAATTCAAATGGTTAACTTCATCCCATCCTTCATTAACCAATTTGTATGAACTTGGAACATTAAATCCATATCCTCTCATATAATAAGTTTCAAAGCCATTTGGAACATTTTCTTCAGCTGAAATGGAATCAATAATCAACACTGCTGAAAAAAGAATCATTAAAATAAGTGAAATAGTTAAAATGCTTTTTTTAAAACCTTTTGCCATATCAATAACCCCCATTAACTATACACATAGATAAACATTGTTAAATATAAATATTTGCAATTATTCAATATCAATCAACTACAATTTGCTTTTCAATTATTTTGCAATTATTCCTTATCAACCACACAGGCATCAGTTATATTGTATGTGCCGCTATCATGATGCCAATCTATATCTGCATCCAATATTTCAATTCTTTTTTTAAATATAGGGCCATCAATAACTAATGTTTCAGCCTCTCCTCCTTCAAAAGCAAGATGAAGATAAGTCTTTTCACTGATTTTCTCAAGCTCTGCCAATGCCTCCTTATCAATGAGCCTGCCTAGCCATGATTCATCAAGCCCATAGGCAAAAACGCCACTGATTATGACCTTAAAGCCAGAATCAATAACCAAATCCATATATTCCTTTGGATCTGCATGCCAATATGGTGAAATGGCTTCAATGCCAATCTCATCTGCCAATTTTTCAATTCTGGATTTTTGATAAGTGGAAAACAATGCACCTGTGTAAATGGCTTCAACTCCAAGGTCTTTCAATTGCTTGAATCCTTCCTTTAAGTCTTCAAGCTCCTCTTCCTTTACACCAGCAGTTTTAACTTCAATGATAGGAATGCCTATAGCTTCTGCCTGCAAGTCAGTCAAATGAATGTTTGGAACATGAAACATGTAGGACTCATCATTTTGAGACTTGATAGAAAGGAGATATTTTACATCATCTCCATTGTTTATAGCATAATTTAAAGCCATTACACTATCTTTTCCACCTGAAAATAAAACAGCAGATTTCATTATTTACACCATTGAATTAAGTAATAAAAAAAAGTAATTGAATTTCAATTGTCAATAAAATATGATGAATCGTCATGTCCACCATAACTTAAATAATCTGAATCGTAGTCATCGTAATAATTATTGGAATCTTCAATAAAATCAGATAAGCCATAACTACTTGAACGTTCCATAAATGATGTCAATCCATCATCAGAGTAAGGCTCTTTATCTGTTTGGGCTATCATGCCTAGAATCACTAATATTATCATTAGAACTGCAAATGCTAAAAAGCACTTATTGAAGGATAAATTAGATAAAAAACCGTTATTTGATGATTTGGATGTATAAGTTTTTGTAGTCTTTGCACTTGAAGTGGATGAACTTTTAGCACTTGAACCAGTAGAAGAAACACTAGAACTAGAACTTATAACACCGGAATCAGAAGAAGAAACACTAGAACTGGAGCCAATAGTTTTGGAATCGGTGGACTTTGCAGGCTTAGATACTACCTCATCATCAGAAGTTATAGGTACAGTTATACTTGAATTGTCAGATTCCTCTGACTTGATATTGCTTTCCACTTTAGAAAAGTCAAACCCGCAATTTGAACAATAACGATTATTGTCATTGTGTTGTTTAAAACCACATTCTGGACAGAATTTAGCCATATTATCCCCCTTTAAATAAAACTAATTAACGTCTCCTTCTTCTTCTACTCCTAATTCTTTCGGTTTGGTCTTTTTTAAATCTTCTAGTGAATTTGGTTAAAGGTTCAACAAATACTCCTGCAATAGCTACAGCCACTCCTACAAGTCCTGTTACAAACATCACAACATAAGTTGGTGCCAAATGGTCTTCAAAATAATGAATTGTATTTTGTACAGGCCCTTCTATAGAGATTATATTATACTTGCTTTCATTTAAATAATCCCTAACGTCTACCACATCATTTGCATTTACACTCACTTGAATATGAACAAAAGCGAATTCAGAGCCTACTCCTGCCCTATTGCTTAGCCAATTTACAAGAGATCCTAATGTAGTGGTTGAACTTGCAGGATTTTTTAAGTCTACTGAAACGGAATTGTTAGTTACCTTAAAGGTCTCAATCTCAGGATCAGCCCTTAAATGATTTTCCACATAAATCTTGGTGCTGTTCTTAATGAAACCCGTTTTCAGCTCAAAACCGTTTGTGGAAACTGAATTAACTCCATTTAAATTGCTAATCTTATTGGTTACATCACTAATGTTTGAGGTTGATGGAATGTTTAGATTAATCACTTCACTATCCAATGTAAACAGTCCTTGAACATTACCGATAATATATGGGCTTTCATCATAAATAGGGTCAATGAAGAAGTATCCTCCGATAGCGCCAAGAACAAATCCGATTATAACTATGGACACTATTTCCTTTCTACCAACATATGGGGATAGAATACCCATGGAAAAGGCAAATACCATAATTATAAGGAATAGGATAATATATATAATTCCAGTAATTAAATCCATTATAATCAACTCTTTTAACGATTTTCCATATAAATTTATCTTAATTCAGTTTTTAATTAGTTAAATAAATTTATAAACAAATATTACATTGAAATAAGTCCTAATTTCTAAAATAAAAGCAAATTAATAAATTTATTTAAGATTTTAAACAATTTTATTATAAATATTTTAAAATTAAGAATTATTATTCTACTTATTATATATAAAAAACTTAATTTATATATTTTATGAAAAGAGTATTTTTTAAAATTAAAAAAGAGAATTTGAAAAAAATTAGAGAAATTAAATTAATCTGTTCACTTCAATCATATTCGAATCCTCATCCCATATTACTGTAATTTTATTAAAGCCCTTTGATAAATGAATATTTTCATTAAAACCATTATAATCAAAAGAGCTGGTGATTTCTTTTGAATTATCTGATAGATTCAAATCAATTGATGCAAATCCTTTATTGCCATCATTATAAAGTCTAATATACACATTTCGATTTAAATCAACATATACAATTCTTTTTGATCCCTTTCCAGATGCATAGCAAAAGTCAATGGCATCAGTTATTTTAGACAATTCGCTTTTAGCGTTGATTGAATCTATAATGTCATTTGAATAATCCATTGCAGTCAATAGAATTGGAACAGAAATCAAGCTGATTATTAAGATCACTATCATGGAACTTAAAACGTATTCAAGTGATAATTGGCCTTTTTTGTCTATAATCATATTTTCATCCTTTCCTGAAATTCTTTAAAAGTTTAACCTGCAAAAAACTTATTTCATACTAAAGCATTATTTTTATAAATCCTGAAATAATGGATATGAAATCTCCAAAGATTAAAAAAGCAATATATCCGAGTGTAATGAAAGGCATGAATGGAATTTCAATTTTAATTTTAAACTCCGGATTCCTGATTAGATCCATCTTATATAATGCATTTATTAATCTTATATCCTCTTTAGTCAATCCCATCCCATTCAATGAAGAGAGATAATAGATATCATCATCTTTAATAGCATTTAAATTGATATTTGAATTGCTTTTATTTCTTTCATCATTTATCCTATCGTATGCAATCTGATTTTTAAAGTAATATTCATTCAAAACCATACCCTCTTCTAAACTCTCGATGGAAACAGTTTTAGATGTCAATTGATTTAATGCTAAGCTAAAATTTAAAATGGATAACTTCGTATAAGATTTTAGCTTTTTATCAATTATTGCCTTGTAAACTATTGATATAAAAATCAATGCCAAAGCCATTAAAATGCCATTTAGAAGTATGGAAATCACTTTAGGATATAAAATCAATTGATTAAGGATTGCAAGATTCAGATTTGAGAAATAATTCAGATTGATATGATTCAAGTCCAAAAAGGATAATGCTAATGACAATCCAATGAATAGCTTAAAGTCTCCACCTCCCCAAAATCCAATATGCCATAGGAAAAATGAAATAACTGTGATTAAAGAGGTTAAAGCTATTGAAAACATGAATATGAATGGATTTTTAAAGCATATGCTTAACATTAAATTAAAGAGCAAAGCATAGACAAATAGGATTAAGCTTAATTTATTAGGAATTATTCCAAATTTCAAATCATAATAATCAGCAATCAATAGAATTAACAGTATTACGAACATATGTACTTGACATGATTTAATTAAAAGATGAGAACTGCTAAAAGAATGATTAAATAAATCCAGAATATTCCCAATAAAAATACAAGCATACAAGAGGAAACCTCCAATTTATACTACCAATCTTAAAAAGCAATTTAATTTATTTAAATTGCTTTTATAAGACAATTGAATATTATTTTTTCATTATATTTAAGTATAATAGTTTTTATAATAAAATAAGTACAAATAAATTGTTAAATTTATTTTAAAGTGTAAATTGAAGTTAAATGGAAAAAATAAAATCATATTGGAAGTTATAAATTGATTAAAAAAGTTTAATCAAAATGTAAAATTAAAAAATTTTAAAAAAAAATAAGAATTTAGAAATTAAATGCTATTTAATAAACGAGTATCCTTCAGACAAGATTACAGAAGCGTTTTCAACTACAGCGCCATTATTTTTAAAAATTGAGTTGTAATCCATATTGTGCCTTATGCTGATGAATTCGTAATCCTTGGATCTTGATTCAACAATCAATCGCTTTCCCTCAATCTTATAGACACTATTGTTATTTTTTGAGTGATATGATTCTGGATTGTCAATTCCTCTTTTTTCCAAGAGTTCCTCATTTGAAATCTTGACAATTCTACCTTCCTGTATAAGATCATTGAGGATGTTTAAAACCAATTCAAAATCCAGCTCCAAATCAATAGTTATCTCATCCAAAAAGCAATCATTATATCTTATAAAATAGCTTAGAACTTCCTTTTTTGCATCAAAATAATTGATCTCCCTGAAATTGGCCACCTTATATGTCTTAAGCTGCTCTCGTATTGCTTCCCTTAAAAAATCTGAAATGCTTAAGTAATCGCCGTTTTCTATTAGATTAATCAATTTATTATGTATATTTATCGGAACCTTTGTAGCTATTGTTTTTCCAATTTCTTTATTATTTTTACTTATTTCGCTCATATTACCCCTTTAATAATTTTTTTAATTGAATATATTATTAAATAGGTCTTGATTCAATATAAAATGATTTGAAATGCGAAAAAAATAAAAATATTAATTGCACAATTGCACAAAATCACAATTGTGTAAAATCATGAAAAAGAGTTAAAATGTATAAAAATAGTTAAAAAAAAGAAATGAAAAAAAGTAAGAAATAAAAATATTATTTCTTATTATCAAAAGATGCCTTTACAAATGAAGCAAACAATGGGTGTGCATTGTTTGGTCTTGACTTGAACTCTGGATGGAATTGACATCCAATAAACCAAGGATGGTCAGGCAATTCCACAATTTCAACCAAGAAGTCATCTGGAGTGGTTCCTGCAATGACAAGACCGTTTTCAGTTAATACATCCCTATATTCGTTGTTGTATTCATATCTGTGTCTATGTCTTTCTTGAATCAAGTCTTCACCATACGCCTCTTTGGTTTTGGTGCCGTCAATCAATTTACAGTCATAAGCACCTAAACGCATGGTTCCGCCCATGTTCTTGATTTTCTTTTGCTCTTCCATCATGTCAATAACTGGGTATTCGAGGTCATCCTTGAATTCACTGCTGTTTGCACCGTCCATGCCGATTCTTCTTGCAAATTGAATTACCATACATTGCATACCTAAGCAGATACCGAAAATAGGAACTTCATTTTCAATTGCATAGTCAACAGCACTTAACTTACCTTCTACACCACGGTCTCCAAATCCTCCAGGAATGAGAATACCATCAAGCTTTGAAAGCTCTTCATGGAAAGCATTCAATTCATCCTCATTTTCAACATCCACATCAGATGAAAGATATACTATTTTCATTTTAGCGCCAATTTTCGCTGCTGCGTGGTGCAAGGATTCTCTGATACTTATATAAGCGTCTTCCAATTCAACGTATTTTCCTACGATACCAATGGTAACCACTGGATCTTGAATCTTAAGGGAATCCACAATTTCTGCCCATTCATGTAGAGTATTCTTGTCATTTTCAAAATCAATTCCTAAATTAATCCTGTTGGAAATGTACTGGCCAGCGTTTTCCCTGTCCAACACTAATGGAACTTCATAGATTGTTTGAGCATCAGGAGTGTTTACAACAGCATCAAATTCGACATCACAGAAGTGAGCGATTTTTCTCTTCAAGTCATCATCAATAGGCTTTTGACTTCTTAAAACGATCATATTAGGGTTGATACCCATGCTTCTAAGTTCTTTTGAAGAGTGTTGGGTTGGTTTTGTCTTGAATTCGCCGGCAGCTTCCAAGTAAGGAACGAATGTTACGTGTACAAACATAACGTTTTCAGAGCCTTCCTCGTTTCTCAATTGTCTTAATGCCTCAAGGAATGGTTGGCTTTCAATATCCCCTACAGTACCTCCAAGCTCTACCAAAACGACATCATAGTCCTCTTTAGCAGAGATTTCACGTACCATCTCTTTGATTTCATTTGTGATATGTGGGATAATTTGAACGCAAGCTCCGAGGAAATCACCTTTTCTTTCTTTGCTGATAACTGATTGATAGACTTTTCCGGTAGTGATGTTTGATATTCCTGGAAGCTCTACGTCCAAGAACCTTTCATAGTGACCTAAGTCAAGATCAGTTTCCATACCGTCATAAGTTACAAACACTTCTCCATGTTGGTATGGGTTTAAAGTACCAGAATCCCAGTTTAAGTATGGGTCAATCTTAATCGCTGCAACCTTCAAGCCGTAAGAACGTAATATACGACCAATGGATGCAGAGGTAATCCCTTTTCCAATGGAACTTACTACTCCACCAGTAATTATAATATATTTTGTCAGACAAATCCACTCCTAATTGATTTAATATTTTTGATTTTCTTTGAATTTTTCTATAGTTTTCATATAAAAAAATCCATAATGAATACTCAATAAAATATTAGTTTAATTTATTATATAAAACTTATCTTATGAATCTAAAATTTGAAAAATCCGAATAAAAAAATTCATATGATTAAATTTTGTAAAAATAGATTAAAATAGTTTAAATTAAAAATAAAGAAAAATAAGGGATTTAAGTAAAAATTTAAAATAAAATGAAAAAAAGAAAAAAGGTTAAAAATGGAAATCATAAAATGCTATCGAAGAACTTACCCCATTTGATTCCACGCTTATGAGCTTGAACCTTCATTTCATAGGAGTCATCAATAGCAGCATATTCTTTTTCCAAGATTTTCTCTTTAGCTTCAAAGTCATATGAAGTGTTTTTTAATTTTTTAATGACATCCATTTCTGCAGTTACTTTCTCTAACTCTGGAGTTAAATCCTTGTCAGTATTTTCCATTTCATCTTCTAATTTTGATTTTTTAATGACTAACTGTTCAAGCCTTTCTTCAAGAAGCTGATCATTACGAACTCCATAATGGTCACGTAAATAGAAAATCAAGTCAATAGCTTCACCTACGCTTAATCCATTTTCTTGCATGATTTGATATCTTTCAAATTGCTCATCAGTTAATTCCAAAGTAATTTCATTTGCCATGTTAAAACCTCTTAATATAATCACAAAAATATTTTGAATTAATAATTAATTATATTATTTATACTTTATTCTATTTAACTATGTTTAATAATTTTCTGTTATTTTTAAAAGAAAAATGAAAAATTTACTTTATTTTATAACAGTTAATCCTTTAAGCTTAGAAAAATCACTATCGAATGAAACAATCTTATTGATTCCTAACTTTTGCATTGATTCTAAAATAGTGCAATCGGAAAAGTTAATTGAGGAATTATAGTATCCGGATAATTTAACTGATTCATCATAATCCTTTTCTTTCAAATAAACAATTTCATTCATTTCATTCAAATAAATGAAAAGCTCATTTATTTCTGCACCTCCCATACTTCCAAATGCATTTAAAGTTTCATTTAAAACAGTGCTATTGATATACCTTTTTTCATTTAGTTGTGATTCCAATTCAATGGCCCTTTTATGAAACTTATCATCTTCAATTAAGCGGGCAATATAATAACTGCTATCTATAAAAATCAATTATAGTTCTCCTCTTCCAGCTTTTTTCTTTAATTCAACAGCATTTGTAGGTCCTGTTCCCTTGATTACAAATTTAGATAAATCACTTATTGGTCTTTGTCTTTTGATTTCTATAATCATTTTACCATCTTCTGTACTCCAATCCAATACATCATCCAAACTCAAATCCAACTCTTTCCTGATTTCTGCAGGAACTACAGTTTGAAACCCCTTATACAACCTTGTACAAACCATTTTATTCACCTAATATTACTATATAATATCAGATATTTATAATTACCTGAAATTTAAATTATCTGATAAAATTAATATTAGGTTTAAAAATATTATTAAAAATAGGTTTAAACTAAGTTATTTATAAATTTAACTAGATTTAATCTTTATTTATTCAATACAATGAAAATATTGATTTTATTTTGAAAAATAGCGATTATATTAAAAAATAAGTAAAATTAATTAAAAAAGTAAAAATTATTTTTGATGAGTTTCCAAAAATGAAGATGCAGCCAATACATTTTCCTTGAATTGGGGATTGATTTCAGTGAGGAATCCCATGAATGACTCTCCGATATCATCATTCTCATAGTCTATTTCATATTCCTTTTCAATGCCTAAGAAGTCATTTATCCACTCCTGAGGAACATTGATGAATGGAAATATAATGTTCTTATTGCTTAAGTCCATACAATATATGCTGGATAAGTCAAATTTCCTGTCCCATTCGATTCCCTTTCCATCAAATATATCATTCAAGATATGATTAACTTCCTGATTAAGGTTCAATGGAGAAATGACAGAATCAAAGTCATTTTCACCTATGTTCCCATCATATTCAATGAAAGTTATACCATATTTTCTTGAATAAGGCTCGATTACTATGTATAAAAACTTGTTGTAATCATTATCCATTCTTGGAATGAGAATCCTTTCCTTTGGGCTTAAGGACTCTGCCAATGTCTTTGAAGACCTTGAACAGATCTTTTGAAAAAGAGATGACCTTACCACTTCTATATCAGAATAATGCCTGTTGAAGGTTTCTCTTCTTTTTTTGGAAAACTTTGAAAAACGAAGATTTTCTATATAAAGCTTAATGTCCCCATCATCATCAAAGAAGCTTACAAAACGAGTGTCAACACCTATTTGCTTTAAGAACTTCATAACATCCTTCTTTGAATCGGAAAGTTCCTTTTCATCCTCTTTCAAAATAAAATTTGATAGAAAATCATCCATAATATCACTAAATTAAAATTAAAATTAAATTCCTAAAACATCCAACAATGAATTTTCCAAAACAATTAAATTCCTAAAACATCCAACAATGCCTTTTCCATAATATCTACAGGAGCTTCTCTACCTAACCAGATTTCAAAGCTTCTGATTCCTTGATACAATAGCATCTTATATCCATAAACAACATCAGCATTTGCCAATTCAGCTTCCCTTATCAATGATGTTTTCATAGGAGTGTAAACAATATCATTTACAACAAGATCTTCATGAAGCATATCCGCACTAGCTATTGGATTATCATCCACATTAGGATACATTCCAATCGGTGTTGTATCAATAAATATGTCTGAATCTGACAATTCTTTCTTTAGATTGTCCAAATCATATGAATTAATGTTTATATCAATGCCAATACTTTCTAAATTAGTCTTTAAATCATCGGCAAGAGATTCAGCTTTACTTAGATTACGATTCAATATTGACAATTCACTTATTCCACTGTTTGCTATCTGAAAAGCTACTGCCCTTGCTGCTCCGCCGGCACCGGTGATGCTAACTTTCTTGTTTTTTATTGAAGTTTTTTCCTCAATTGCGCGGACACATCCATATCCATCAGTGTTGAATCCTTTAGTTCTTACATTGATTTCATTATCTTGATTAGATGATTCATTATTTTCATCATAAATGAATTGGATTGTGTTTACTGCACCAATCATTGAAGCTACTTGGTCGATATCATCAAGGTGTTTCATGACATTGCTTTTATGGGGTATGGTTACATTAAAACCTTGTATTCCCATAGCTTTTGCACCTTGAATGCATTCACCTAATCTTTCCTCTTTAACATGAAATGGAAGATAAATGTAATTTAAGTTTAAGGCTTCAAGTCCGGCATTATGCATAGCTGGAGAGAAAGTGTGTTCAATAGGGTCTCCAATAACTCCCAATACCTGTGTTTTTCCATTTACCATAGTATCACTATTTTAAAAATTTAATTATTTAATAATTTATAATTTAATAATTTAAAAATTTAATATTGTATATAATTATAAAAAATCCCATTATATTAAAACTCCAACTGTTCAGCTATACAAAGTCTGCATACGGAATTTGGAGTATCCATATTAGCCTCTTTAACAGGACAATAATAAACCCCATTTTCCATTATAACCTCTAAAGAGCCTGGGAAAGGAGTTCCAATAGGATGAATTGGCTCATCAAGCACAAATGTAGTGTAAAGGGATACCACCAAATTAATAATAGGACTTTTGTTCTTTCTATCTAAGGAACTATGTTTGTAAATATCTTTTAATTGGTTTAGTTTTTCTACAAAGTCATCGCTATCGAAATAATCATTATAAACCGTATCATTGCTTCTTATTTCCTTTACTCTGTTTAAGAAAAAGTCGATGTAAATCTTTTTGCTTTTTTCCTGATAGGATTCCTGAACATACTTGTTGTTTTCAATGATTTCAGCAGATATGACCATCATATCAAAAACAGACACCTCAGTAAGCTCTTCCTTTAAGACAAGCATAAGATCTTCCTTTGATATTTTATCATCTTCACCTATCAATGCATCAAACTTTTCAAACATCCTATCACAAAGTGTTATTTATACTACTATTTTTTTTAAAATTTTTAATTATTATTCTCTATAAAATGATTCTTTTTAAAAAAATAATCCTTAACTGCTGGCATTTAATTTCGGATCATAATCAATCTCTCGTGAAATGCATATATTGCAAACTGCCCCTTCAGTATTCTTTTGAGTTGCCTTAACAGGGCAATAATAAAACTTACCTAACTTTTTAATCTTCAAATTGCCTGGGAAAGGAGTGTCCAGTGAATGAATAGGTTCATTCAATATGAAAGTGGCATATAAGGAAACCAAACAGTAAATAAGCTGTACCTTATCCTTGTCAAAGTCTACGCCATCATAAACATTATGCAAATCCTCTAATGACTTTTCAAACTGTTTCTTATCAATTCTCTCCTTTTTGCCTCTGCTGTCATAATCGGTATTGTCATTTTTTATATTGTTTATATGGCCAATGAATTGCTTAACATAAGCTTGACGGAAGTCATCCTGATATTTATCCTGTACAAACTCCACATCCTGAAGTATGTACTGATTGGCCTCCATCAAATCAAAAACAGATATTTTTTGAGCCTTTTCCTTTAAAATAGCCAAGAGCTCATTCTTTGAAATCCTTTTGTCCTCTAACAGTTCATGCAATTCTTCAAACATAATTCACACTTAATTTTTTTATATTAATTTATAGTATTTTATCATTTAAAATTTTATGTATTAAAAAATAATTTATTATAAATATTTTTGTCAATTTAATTCATAATTCAAACGATAAAAATGAATATTTTTTAAATCATAACTTCAATAAAACTGATTGAAATTGTATAATATTAACAACTATTATATATAAATAAATATTAAATATAATATTGTTAAACGATTTACTATTAAAAATAATAATCATACTAATTAAATCATTAAAAACATTGGAGAAACAATAATGGAATTTGAAAGACCAAGGGGAACAAGAGATTTCCTCTTTGAAGAAATGAGAGAAAGAAAACATGCTGAAGACATTTTAAGAAATGTATTTGAAAATTATGGTTTTGGTGAAGTGCAAACACCTTTATTTGAAGACTTAAAATTATTCACTACAAAATCCGGAGAGGAAATTGTAGATCAATTATACAACTTTAAGGACAAGGGAGACAGAGACCTTGCATTAAGGCCTGAAATCACTGCCCCTATTGCAAGATTATACTTGAATGAACTTCAAAAGACATCCAAGCCAATCAAGATTTACTACTATGGAAGCTGTTTCAGATATGAAAGACCTCAAAAAGGCAGATTCAGACAATTCTGGCAATTCGGATGTGAATTGATTGGTGCAAAGACTCCAGAAGGTGAAGCTGAAGTAATAGCTATGTGTAACAATGCTATTGAAGAGCTTGGAATCACTACTGCTGAATTCAATGTAAACCACTTAGGAATCATTAGAGGATTATTCGCTCACTTTGATATTGATGCAGCTACCCAAAGAGAAATCATGGTGGTTATCGATAAGGGAGATAAGGAATTATTGAAAGAATCCCTTGTTGGAGACAATCCTATCATCAAGGACAAGCCAGAATTGAACGAAGTGTTATTCAAGCTTATGGATATGGTTGGTGACTCATCAATTATCGCAGATATTGAAGAGCTCGTATCACCTTACGAAGAAACCAAGGAAGCTCTTGAAGAGTTCAAGGAACTTGTAAAAACCCTTGAAAGTTTCCAAGTGTTCAATTACAAACTCAATCTTGGAGTTGCAAGAGGACTTGACTACTATACTGGAATAGTGTTTGAGGTATATGTGGAAGGACTTGGTGCACAAAAGCAGGTTTGTGGTGGAGGAACTTACAATCTCGTTAAATTATTTGGAGGAGAAGACGTTGTCTCTACAGGATTTGCATTAGGATTTGACAGGTTGATAAATGCAATCGAAGAGCTAAATGGGAAGCCAGAACTCGAACCTATAGTAAGCACCTATGTAGCAGCTATTTCAGACTCTACAAGACATGATGCATTTAACATTGCTCAGACTCTTAGAAAAGCAGACATTCCAACTGAAGTGGACTTGTCCAGAAAGAAATTCAAGAAGATCTTGGCTTATGCAAATAAGATAGACGTCAAATACACTGTTTTAGTTGGAGAACGTGACTTGGAAGAAGGAAAAGTTACCGTTAAGGACATGCTCTCTGGAGAACAGGAATTGGTTGATATTGATAATGTAGTTGATTACATTAAAGATAAATTATACAATTAAAAAAAAAAAAATTATACAATTAAGAAAATTATACAATTAAGATGAATTATCAATAATAGATAATATTCAGTAATTTTTATTTTATAATAAAGGTGTGACAATGGAATTAAATTTCAGACTTAACATGGGTGGAGAAGACTTGGTCATTGCAATTGCACAGGATTGGCAAACAAATGACGTATTGATGGTGGCTTTCATGAATAAGGAAGCTGTAGAGCAAACATTAAAGACCAAAAAGGCTCATTACTACTCCACTTCAAGACAAAAGCAATGGCTAAAGGGAGAAAGCTCTGGAAATGTTCAAACCGTTAAGGAAATGTACATTGACTGTGATGCAGATGCAATCATAATGAAGGTTGAACAGATTGGTGCAGCATGCCACGAAGGATACAGGTCTTGCTTCTTTAGGCAATTGGACATTGATAAGGAGAATATTGACATTGACAATCTTACAGATGATGACGTTAAAGTCATTTCCGAAAGATTGTTTGATCCAAAGGAAATGTACGGATAAATATTTTAAATTAAATTTTAATTAATTTTTTCTTAAAATATGAATTTAAATTATTTTCTTTAATTAAACTAAGAATTATTAAATTAATTAAACCTCAAAGGAGGTGAAAATATGGATTTTAATGAATATGAGTACAACAGCGAATACAATGATGAAGATGATTACGATGAAATAAAAAGAATCGTGCCTGATACAAGTGCAATCATAGAAGGAAATGTAGAGAAAATAATAAAAGAAAAGGGATTGAACTATCCGGAAATCATCATACCAGAAGCTGTAATCGCTGAACTAGAACATCAAGCTAACAATCAAAGGCCTACAGGAATCAGAGGTCTTGAGAATGTAAAGAAACTACAGGATTTAGCTGAAATCGGCGAAATATCAATCAGAATAACCGGCAGAAGGCCTACCAAGTTTGAAAAGGACAATGCAAAGCTTGGAGAAATAGATGGATTAATCAGAGATGTGGCTAAGGATGAACTGGCACTACTATTAACAAGCGATAAGATCCAAGCCAAGACTGCAGAGGCACAAGGAATCCCTACAATTTACTATGCACAGGAATACAAAGGTGCAATAGACTTGAAAATAGCTAAATTCTTTGATGATGACACCATGAGCGTTCATTTAAAGGAAAATGTTGTACCAATGGCTAAAAAGGGAAAGCCAGGACATATTGAACTTGTAAAGCTCGCAGATGAGAAATTCACATACAAGCAATTGGAATCAATTGCAGAGGAAATCCTTGAAAAGGAAAGATACGATCCAAAAACCTATTTGGAAGTGGACAAGCAAGGTGCTATTGTAGTGCAATCAAGAGACCTCAGGATATCAATAGCAAGACCTCCTTTCTCAGAGGCACTTGAAATAACTGCAGTAAGACCTGTAGCTGAAGTCTCACTTGACCAATACCACTTGTCAAGTCAATTGATTGAAAGATTGACAAACAGTGCAAGGGGAATATTGATTTCAGGTTCACCTGGAGCAGGTAAAAGTACATTTGCACAGGCAATAGCTAAATTCTATGATGAGGAACTGAACAAAGTTGTAAAGACCATGGAATCTCCAAGAGACTTGCAGGTTGGAGATACAATCACCCAATATGCTCCTCTTGAAGGGGATATGGAGAACACTGCAGACATATTGCTATTAGTAAGACCTGACTTCACCATTTACGATGAGCTTAGAAAGAACCATGACTTCAAGATATTTGCAGACATGAGACTTGCAGGTGTAGGAATGATTGGTGTTGTTCATGCAACAAGGCCTATCGATGCAATTCAAAGGATTGCAAGCAGAGTGGATTTAGGTACCATCCCATCAATCGTAGACACTACTATCTATATTGAAGATGGTGAAATATCCGCCATTTATGAAAACAAGCTTACAGTAAAGGTTCCAAGTGGAATGGAAGAAAGAGACCTTGCAAGACCAGTGATTGAAGTGAGGGACTTTGAAAGCGGAACCTTGGTTAATGAAATCTACACTTACGGTGAACAGACCATTGTAATGGATATTGGCATGGTTGAACAGTCCAAAAAGGCAAATAAAAAGGACAAGACTCCTGTCCAATTGATTGCTGAAAGGGAAATCCTTAAAACCATGAAAAGAATAGCTCCAAAGGCATCCATTGAAGTGAGCATGGAAAATGACAGAAGGGTCAACATCTATATGAGCGAGAAGTACATCCCTAAAATCATTGGAAAAGGCGGAAAAAGAATTGCTGAACTTGAAAATGAGATTGGAATAAGCATGAATGTTGAACCTCTTGAAAAGGCACCTGACAGCTTTGCTAAAAGACTTTCAAAAAGGTCTAAAAAATCCAAATCCAAAAAGGAAAAGCATAAGAAGTCAAAAAAGTCCCAATTGAAGGAATATAATGATAATATAGATGACTACATTATAGATGAAGGCAAGAAGGATTACAGCAATGATAATTACTTTGACTTAGGTGAAGATTCAGATGACTACAATGATGATTATGAAGAAGGGGAAACATCTGAATTCTATTATGAAGTCTTTGAACTCTATCCTGAAATAAGAAAGGACCATCTTGTATTGCCTATCGGAAAGAAATTCGTAGGAAGTTCATTTGACATTCTTTTAGAGGACAAGTACATGTTTACAGCAACCGTAGGCAAAAGGGGCTATGTAAAGCTTCATAAGAACCTTGACTTGACTGATGAAATCATAGACGGTTTGGATAATGGCTTAAGGGTTGTTGCAAGAGTTAGAGATTAGAATAATATAAAATTATGATTATTTAAATAGAGGAGATTAGATGAAAATAGGAGCTTCAATGTTAGCGACCGAAGACAGAACAATAGAAGAAGCTTTGGAATACTTTGACAGCAATAAGTATATCGATTATGTTGAAATAGTCCATGATTATCCGTATAGAGAAATCAATGATGATAGTGAACTAATAGACCTCATTAAGTCATATGACTTGAAATACACTGTTCACGCTCCATTCATTGACATTAATATCGCTTCCTTGAATCCTGCAGTTGCAGATTTTTCAGTAAGTGAAATAGAAAGATCAATAGACCTTGCAAACATGATTGACAGCAATCTTGTTGTTGTTCATCCAGGAATTCTTGGATTCCATGGAAGGGGAAAGGAAGAATTGGTCAATAAAATATCAGAGGAACATCTTGAAGTCATCGGCAACTATGCAAAAGATTGTGGAGTTGATGCATGCATTGAAAATCTCCCTAACATCACTGACTTCATGTTCATGGATGTGAATCAGTTGAATGATACATTAGTCAAGCTTGACCTTCCAATGACAATGGACATAGGCCATGCCCATACAAATGGCTTCACTCCAGATGAAATTTACTTCGACTCAATTAAACACATACATGTGCATGATAATCCTGGCGATGATGACACACACCTTGCATTAGGTGATGGGACTTTTGATGTAAATGGGTTCTTTGATGTTTTTACTAAGAAAAAGTATGATGGCATCTACATGTTAGAGTTAATGTCTGTAGATTTCATTGAAAAAAGTTTGGAATACATGAAGAATTTAGGATTAATCAAATAAATTTAAAAAAAATTTATTATGAAAATTAACATATATAAAAAATAAGAGATTTAATTATAATTATAATAATTACAAAAATTCAAAAATTACACAAATAGAAAAAGGTTAGAATATGTGGAATGAAGAAATTGAATGCATGTCAAGAGAAGACATTTTTGAACTTCAATTGAAGAAGTTGCAGGCTACTGTAAAAAGGGCATTTGACAAGATCCCATTTTACACTGAAAAGTATACCAATGCAAATGTTTTCCCTGAAGACATAGAAACCTTAAAGGATATTGAAAAGTTGCCGTTCCTTACTAAAGATGATTTAAGAGCATGTTATCCATTTGGAATGTTTGCAGTCGATAAAAAGAAAATCATAGAGGTGCACTCCTCTTCCGGAACTACTGGAAAGCCAGTGGTAAGCGGATACACCCAAGGGGACATTGACAATTGGGGAGAAATCGTTGCAAGAGGACTTACCATGATGGGTCTTGATGAAGACGACATCATACAGAACACACATGGTTACGGATTGTTTACAGGCGGATTCGGTGTTCACTATGGAGCTCACAGATTAGGGGCTACAATCATCCCTATTTCTACTGGACAGACAAGAAGACAAGTTGAAATCATGGCAGACTTCGGAAGTACCTGTCTTATCTTCACTCCATCCTATGGTATCTACTTAGGAGAAGTTGCTAAGGAAGAGGGAATAGATTTCGATGAAATTGGTCTTAAAGCTATAGGTTTCGGAGCTGAAATGTGGACAGCTGAAATGAGAGACAGAATCGAAGAGACATTTAAGACCAAAGCTTATAACATTTACGGCCTTACAGAATTGATGGGTCCAGGTATTGGTATGGAATGCTGTGCACAGAACGGCTTGCACATTGCTGAAGATTTCTTCTATCCGGAAATCATTGATCCAAAAACTGGAATCACATTACCTGAAGGCACTCACGGTGAATTGGTATTAACTAACCTTGAAAGAGAAAGCATGCCTGTAATCAGATTCAGAACCAAGGACCTCACTGCACTTCACTATGACACTTGTGAGTGTGGCAGAACCCTTGCAAGAATGGAAAGGATTACCGGCAGATCAGATGACATGATTAAAGTGAAAGGAGTTGCTGTATTCCCATCACAAATCGAAAAGGCGCTTCTTAAGGTCAGTAACATCGAGCCTCACTATCAAATCATCGTTACAAGACCGGATATAATGGATGAAATTGAAATTAAAGTAGAAGCTTCAGAAGCTCTTTTCTCAGACGACATCAAAGAGATGATGGGTGTAAAACGTAAAATTGGTGAATACATTCAAAATGAGATTGGAATTGCAGTAAATGTTAGTTTAGTAGCACCTAAGAGCATTCCAAGAAGCACAAAAGGTAAAATACAAAGAGTGATTGATAAACGTAATTTACATTAATTAGGGAGTTTTAAAATGTATAAAATAACACAATTATCCATATTTTTGGAAAACAAAAGAGGGAATCTTTATAACACATTAGATTTGCTTGCTGCAAATGACATAAACATAAGAGCTTTATCATTAGCAGACACAACTGAATTCGGTATTTTAAGATTGGTTGTTCAAGACCCTATAAAAGCTAAAAAAATACTTGAAGAACACTGGTACATTGTTAAAAACACTCCAATCGTTGGAGCTGAACTCGATGATACCCCTGGTGGATTGTCTTCTGTCTTAAAGATATTGAATGATGAAGAGATTGATCTTGAATATCTTTATGCATTCACTCATGAAAAGACTGAAAAAGCTATTCTATTATTGCAAGCAGAAGATTTGGACAATCTTATAAACATTTTAACTGCTTATAAGGTTCCTCTTGTACCAGCTGAAGAAGTTTATAATTTATGATTAAATTATAAACTTATTTTTCTTTTTTTAAAATCAAATTAACCAACCCATACGAAAAATCTTTTTTAAAATATTAATTGATTAAAAATAGTCTAAAAGTAAAAAAAATAGATAAAAATAGTTAAGATAAATAAAATACTCTTTTTAAAAGAATAGATAAAAAGAAAAAATAAAAAAATAAAGAAGTTAAAAAATTATTCTTCTTTTAGACTTTCTCTAACTTCTTCTGTAAGCTTTCCAATCTGTTCAGCAGCTGATTGGAACTTTTTAGTCTCATAATCATTCATATGAATAGGAACTATCATTGCATTTCCCTTTTTGGATAAAACTGAAGGAACACCTAATGAAACTCCCTTGACACCTGCAATTTCACCATCCAAATGCAAGCTTACAGTCAATATCTTATGGGAATTTGTAATGAGTGTTATGATTAAGTTAGAAATAGCATATGCAGGGCCATATTCAGTAGCTCCCTTTTTGGAAATAATAGTGTTTCCTGCATTTCTAAGGGTCTGAATGATCTCCTTAATGTCCAATTCCACCTCTCTAATAAAGTATTTCAAAGGAATACCCCCAATGGTGGTTGAACTTAAAAGAGGAACCATATTGTCTCCATGTTCACCGATAACCCTTGTATGGATTTCACTGCTGTTTATGTTCAAACGTCTTGCAAAGTAATTTTTGAGTCTTAAGGAATCCAAGTGGTTTCCTACACCAATGACCTTGTCCCTATCGAAACCTGAAGCGTCCAAAGCGATTGTGGTCATTACATCCACAGGATTTGTAGCAACCAAAATAATGGCATCTGGTGCATGAATGGATATCTGCTTAGCATAATTGGAAACTATTTTAGCATTTACAAAAGCCAAATCCCTTCTGCTCATCCCCTCATGCCTTGGAGCACCTGCAGAAATCAATACAATTTGGGAATCTGCAAGATCTTCATAATTGCAGGATGGGGTGAGTAAACAATCAATATCTTCAGCAGCCAATGCATCATACATGTCATAGCTTTGGCCCTTTGCCTTGTCAATGCTTTCAGGTCTTGCAAACAATACAACTTCACTTATTGTATCTGCTCTAGCCAATTTGAAAGTAACGTTTTTACCTATTACACCGGTTGAACCCATTACACTTACCTTTACCACGTTTTTGCCTCCTTAAGATTACTTTTGATTAAAATAACATACTTAATATAGTTATATTCTTTTATTTCTAATAAAAATAGTTTACTAAAAATAAAACAAAATTAATTTTAAAATAATATAAAAAAAAGATAGTTTTTAAAACTTAAAGTATAAGAATTCAAAAGAATTCTTAACTTTAAATTTTTCCCATAAACCGGAGTTTGAAATAAACTCTAAGTAATATTATATTTTTAGAATATATAATCTTTACTTATTTATGAAGGGAAAAAACTACCCAATGAAAATATTAAACAAAATTTTTTTAAAATTCAACAACAAGTTACAAATTTATTTCATTAGCAAAATGAAAATTTTCAAGATTTCTAATGAATATCCAAGAATGTCTTTAAAATGTTCTTTGAAGACTTCAAAAGAATGTTTAAGAATTTCTCCAATTTCAGTTTTCATTTTATGCCTCCGGTTTTGGGTATATTTTCTGCAGGCATAAAAAACCTTCAATTGATACTTAATTTTCATTATAAATAAATATTATAGTTTTTTTAACAGTTAACTTTCATTTTAATTGTTAAATTATGATTATTCAATAAAATTGATGTTATTTCATAAAAATAAGGGATTTAAATAAAATTAGATTTTTTGATAAAAATAGTTAAAAATATAAATTAGAATAAAATTAAAAAATAAAAAAAGAAAAGAATAGATCTAATCTATTCTGCAGTTCCACGACCTGCGAACTCTTCATTGAGTTTATATAATAAAGAGTTGTCGTCGCCAGCTAATTTGAGTTTAGCTAAGTTTTCCATAGCGTTTTCTTCTTCTTCAACTTGTTCTTCAACGAACCATTGCAAGAAGTTATTGGTTGCATGGTCTTTTTCTTCAATAGCTAAGTCAACTAAATCATTGATTAATCCGGTAACTAATTGTTCGTGGGATAAAACATGCTCGAATGCTGCAAGTGGAGAGTCCCATTCGGTTTGTGGAGCTTCAATTGCAGTAAGGGTTACGCTTGCCCCTCTTCTAATGATGTAATCATAGAATTTCATACCATGTTCTAATTCTTCTGCAGCTTGAACTCTCATCCAGTTAGCAAATCCTGCTAAGTCGATGTCTTCAAAGTAAGCTGCCATAGATAAGTATAAGTATCCAGAATATACTTCTGCATTTAATTGAGCATTTAATGCTGCTTCCATTTTTTCATTTACCATTATAACACCTTAAAATTAAAAAAATTTTTATTAAATTAAACATTGGAATAATTTAATAATTCAAAATTAAATATTGAAATGATAATTTAATAATCATAAGTTATATTTATTTATTCTTCTACGAAATCTCCTTTTTCTGCACCACATAATGGGCAAACCCAGTCATCTGGTAAGTCTGCAAAAGCAGTGCCTGGTTCTACACCATTATCTGGGTCACCAGCATCAGGATTATATTCGTATCCGCAAATATCACATACAAATACCATTTTATTCACCTTCAACAGATCAAAAGAAAGTAGTATAAAAAAAAGTTTAAATCAATTATAATGCTTTAAACATAGTTTTTACTGCACCACATAATGGGCATTTGAAATCAGCAGGTACGTCATCCCATTCAGTTCCTGCAGCTACATCTCTTCTTTCTTCACCAGCTTCAGTGTCATATTCATATCCGCAAATAGTACATCTGTATTTTGCCATAATTTTACCTCCAATAAAATATAATAATATCTTTAATTTTAATAATATATAAATTGTTTTATTTTATTCCAACATATTCAAAAAACAGCAAAAAGCAATGATTATTTAACTAAAATAACAGGGACTTTAGATACCTTTAATGCATTTTCTGCCACACTTCCTATCTTGGAATAATCTATTGTTTCTTCCTTGTCCATAGACTTTCCGAAAGCTCCGAAGACAGCAATGTCAGGGTTTATCTTTCTAATCATAGTTGCCATATCCTGAATCGGATCAGCAGTGATGATATGCTCTACCACAACCACATCCTTTTCCTTTCCTTTTGCTGTGATATCATCCAATACCGCTCCGCCGGCATCATCCAGGTCATCATATGAAAAGTCAAGAGCAAAGTCCATAACATATAATGCAGAAATCTTTGCACCGTATTTGCTTGCCAAATCAATAGCCAAATCTACTGCCTTGTCTCCACATTTTGAACCATCACTAGCCACTAAAATATTCTTAAACATATTATCATCTTTAAAATAATAAAATAATTGAATTATCTGAAAAAATAATTATTGAATAAAAAAATATTAATTAAAATAAAAAATAATTTAAAAAATAAAAATAATGGACAATAAAGTGATTACATCAAGTAATCAGCTTTACAGAATCCAATGAAGTCATCAACTAAGCTATCAACATCTTTAGTGTCATCCTTGAGAAGACCTTGGTCAATGAAGATAGCTCTGTTACTTAACTCCCTGATGAAGTCGGTATTGTGTGAAACCATTACAATGGTGGTTCCGAACTCCTTGCAGATTCTCTTAAGTGAGTTGGTTACTGTTCTCAAGGTTTTTGGATCCAAGTCTCCAAACGGTTCGTCAAGCAATAAGATATCAGGTTTGGATACAAGCACAAGTGCAAGCATAGCCCTTACCTTTTGACCACCAGACAATTCAAATGATCTTCTTCCTAAAATGTCTAAAGGCAAGTCAAGCGCTTCAAAGAGGTCTGCAACCTGTTCTGCAATTTCAGTTTCAGGGAATTTAGGGAACAATTCATCTAAAATACTTGGTTCAAGTCCTACTTGCTCAAGACGTGCTTTAGCTTCCCTTTCTGGAAGGTCAGTCAATTGATACAATGCATCAAGCAAGATGTCAGGCAATCCTTCTTCTCTAGCCCTTTCTTTTGCTTCCTGAACCATATCAAATCTCTTATAACCTAGTTTCTTAGCCAATTGGCTTTGAACGGTAGCCCAATATACCAAAGCGAATTCCTGATGCATGAAACCTATGTTTCTTCTAACTTCCATCCTGTCAAGGCTTGCTTTTCTGATGTCTACCCATTTGGTTTCTCCATCCTTTTCAAGCTTGAAAAATACATCGCCGCTGTCAGGGACATCCATACCACCTAACATACGAAGAAGAATTGTCTTACCTGCTCCACTTGGACCTACTAGAGATAGGATGTCACCTCTCTTTACTTCAAAGCTGATATCCTTCATGTGCAAAACGTCTTTACCTTTAAGCAAATAGAACCTTTTATCCAAATCACATGCTTTAATCAAGGTTTCATCTGTGGATTCAATCGCAATGTCAACAGGGTCTTCAATGTCTGATAAAAACTCATCGATGATTTCATCAACATCTCCCTCTTTAGCTATTTCACCATCTTCCAAAAGGATTAGCCTTTCAGCTAAGAATTTATGAATCTCAGGCAAGTGTGACACCAAAACAATAGTGATGTTTAATTCTTCATTGATCTTTTTGACAGCGTCCAAGATTTCCTGTTTGGTTTTAGGACATGCCATTGTAGCAGGCTCATCAAGAAGCATTACTTTAGGCTTTTTAGCAAGCTGTCTTGCCATGATAAGTCTTTGCTTTTCACCACCACTCAATACAGAAGCCAAATGGCCTGACTTTTCCTTAAGTCCTACAAGCTCCAATAGCTCATAAGCTTCCTTATCGAATTGGTCATGAGCCAATTCAAAGTCGGTTCCTGCCTCATCACCGTATTTTGCACCGTATAGCTTTCTTACAACATTGTCAAGCACGGTTTCCGGCCAAATACCAAAAGACCTTTGCAAGTGAATTGCAGTTTCCTTTTTGACTTGATTGAAATAAAATTGAGAGGAATACGGCTTTAAGGTGTATCTTTCTACTCTAACTTCACCTTCATCGAATTTTTCCACTCCTCTTAATATTCTTAAAAGGGTAGTTTTACCGGAACCGCTTGTACCTAAAATACCTACGATTTCTCCTTCTTTAACTTCAAGATTAATGTTATTTAGGGCTTTCACTTCTTCCCCATTATCTAATTTATATGATTTAGAAAGGTTTTTAATACTTATCATTATACCACGATTTGAATTTTTAAATGATTATTTATAATTAGAATTATTAAAGAATGATTTTAATAATTTTTATAAATTTTAAATATTATTAAAATATTTATACATAATATAATATTAAGTTTACCTATATTTAAAACCTTTTCAAAATTCTTAAAAAAATTGAAAATAACGAAATTAAAGCAATATTAACTGTAAAATAAACTTAATTCATACATTATTGATAAGATTTAAATAATATAAATCTTAAAATTAATTTTAAGGGTTTACACCTTAACGTAAATTCCCTAGTTGAAAAATCGGTATGTGAGAGAATCCAATTAATTGGATTCTTTAACATAATAATCTACTTTTTTTAAATCTACTTTTTTAAAAATTTTTAATCCAATAATTTTCTACTATTATCTATCAATATTTCAGCCTAACATCAATTTTATAACTTCATCAAATATTGCAAACTTACAAAAATGTTCTAAAAACACTGTTTTTAATAAAATAACACCAATATTTTAATTAAAATTAAAATAAAAGTTAAAAAATTGGTTAAATTTATAAATAATTAATTTAGACTATTATCAAGGTTTCGATATCTTAAATAAATCTCGATTTTTCAATTTAGGGAGGTGAAATTATGGTCGTGACTTTGAGACAAGTTTTACTTGTTATCCTTTTCATAATTCAAATGATCCTAATTTTCATTGAATAACTATAGTTTCACGATAGTCGAATTTTACAAAAAGTTTATAGGTTGATTTGCCTTAGATATCCTTTCATCCTTATTAAAATAGATAAAAAGATGTTAAAAAATAGAAAAAATATAAAAAATGTAAAAAAGTTATAAAAAAAATTATAAAAAAAATCTAGAATTCAATTGGATAGAATTCAGTGTAAGTGGAGTTTCTTTCTATTGGAACTCTTCCCAAGTCATTGACTATTTTAGTTAAGTCTCTAATACTTGCATTTACACCATCTGGAGCTCCAGAAGCTGCAGACAATTCATCTCCACCTAAAGTTCCACCTAAGTCATTTGCACCAGCCAATAGTGAAACTTGAGCAAATCTAAAGCCCATTTTTACCCAAGAGACTTGAATATTAGGAATGATGTCTCTAAACATTAATCTAGCAACAGCGTAAAGCTTTAGATCTTGAGTACCAGTAGCTCCCAAATCCCTTTGTCCTTCAAGGAAAATCGGAGAATATTCATGCATGAATGTCATTGGAATGAACTCATTGAATCCACCGGTATCAAGTTGAATCTGCCTTAAGATATCCAAATGCTCAACTCTCTCTTCTATAGTCTCTACATGACCGTACATCATGGTAGCAGATCCGGTTATTCCCGCTTCCTGAGCTATCTTCACTACATCAATCCATTCTTGAGTTGATACCTTTTTAGGACAGATTATCTCTCTGGACCTGTCAGTCAATATTTCTGCTGCAGTTCCAGGCAATGTGTCCAAACCTGCCTTTTTCAATATCTTGAATGCCTCATCTACAGGTATTTCACTATTTAATGCAGCATCTCTAATCATTGTTGGTGAAAATCCATGGATTTCCACTTTAGGATAATGTGATTTGAGCAATTTCAAAAGATGCTCATAATATTCTATTGTTGCATCTTCAAGCACTCCACCCATCAAGGTGAATTCACGTGCCCCATCACGATAACCTCCTTCAGCCTTATTCAAAATGCCCTCATCATCTAATAAATAAGCTTCAGGATCATCAGGATCCTTACCGAAAGCACAGAATCCACAGCGTACATGGCAGATGTTTGTGAAGTTGATATTGCAGTTATTGATGAAAGTGACCTTATCACCAACAATCTCTTCACGGACTGCATCTGCAGTAGCTAAAAGAGGATAAATTTCTGAACCCTTAAGATTCATTAAGTAATTCCCATCTTCAACTGAGATAGGCTCATCAAAAGCGCTATCTAAAATCTTCTTAGTTTTGGATGCCACATTAATTCTATCGTACATAATTTTAAATCAGTTTTATATAGCATATAAAGTTTTCTATGAATTGAAAAAAATAATTAATTTTAATAGGTTAAATGATTATATTTTAACTAAAAAGTGATTAAATTATTAATAAAGAAAAGAAAATATTTATTAATTAAATTAAGTTAAAAATCAGACATTTTAAGGTAAAAATGATTATTTTTATACATTTAATTTAAATTAGCAATTTTTAAATTTAACTAATTTACTTATTCCTAATTAAAAATCAATGAATTTTTAAATTTAACTAATTTACTTATTCCTTATTAAAAATCAAATAATCAAATATTAATATTATAAATGATAAAAAGAGATACAATGAATAAAGTAACACGCGGCTTATTAATTGGAAGAATGCAACCTGTTCATAATGGCCATATCCAAATTATAGAAAAGACATTGAATTATGTTGATGAAGTTGTAATTGGAATTGGAAGCGCTCAATTAAGCCATGAGCTAAAGGACCCATTTACTGCAGGTGAAAGAATCATGATGATGACCCAAGCATTGGATGATGCAGATATCGATCCTAAAAGATATTACATCATACCTATTGAAGACATCAATAGAAATGCATTGTGGGTTGCTCAAGTGAAGATGCTGACTCCTCCTTTTTCTAAAGTCTATAGCGGAAATGCACTTGTAAAACGATTGTTCAAGGAAGAAGGATACGAAGTCTATCAACCAGAGCTATTTGATAGGGACGTCTTGTCTGGAACTGAAGTCAGAGATAGAATCCTAAATGATGGAGATTGGAGATCTCTTGTTCCTAAAGCTACTGCTGATGTTATTGACGAGATAGACGGAGTATGCAGAATCAAGGAATTGAGCAAAAAGGAATTAAGTGAAATATAACCTTATTTAATTTCTATTTTTTTAAAGCAATTTTATAACAATCGTTATATTTATTAATAAAAAAATTAAATATATTAATGGAATAAGACAAATTAACTTTAAGTATCAAACTTAAATTTTTTATTCATTATTTTTTTAGGATGATAAAATGGTAATAAAAATTGTAGAAAAAGATGAAGAATACTTTACTATTGGAGACTTAATTGAAGACATTAAAAAATCACAAAGAGTTGATGAAGCTGGAGCAATTTACAGTTTTGAAGGAATTGTAAGAGGAACAGAAGAAAACAAGACAGTAGATAAACTTACATTAACTCTTCCAGATAAGGAAAAGGGATTATCTGAAATTGAAACCATAGTAGAAACTGCAAAAGTAAAGCATGGCGTATTTGAAATAAGCGTTATCCATTATATTGGAGAGTTCTACACTGGAGATCAATTGTTCCTTGTAGTTGTTCTCGGACCTCATAGAGGAGAAACCTTAGAAGCTCTTACCGAAGTTGTAGAAAGAGTAAAACATGAAATTGACTTTAAAAAAGAAGAGCTTTCAAATCAAGGAACTAAAGTTATAATGGCAGGAGGATAATTCTTCTTCCATTAACTATTTTTTATAAAATAAATAAAATTCTATTTTTAAATAAATAAACGATTTTTTTAAAATTAAAAAAAGATATATCAATTATTAAAAATTTTTTTAAATATCTAAAAGATTAAAAAGAGATAGATTTTACAAAAATCTATAAAAATTACCTTAAAACTAATTTTAACAGAATTAATCCATTAAAATACCTAACTACTAAAATAAACACTATAATTATAAATTTCTAAATTTTATTAAAATTAAAGTTAAAAGTAAAGTAAATAGAATAAATCTATTTAGCTACCATTACTTCAGTGGATTTGATAATAGCTTTTACTTCATCACCAATAGCTAATTCTAATTCTTCTGCAGATTCTCTGGTAATTGCTGCAGTAATTAAAGCTGGATCTTCTACTTTAATTTTAATGCTTGCCATTACAGCACCTAATTTTACACTTTCAACAGTTCCTTTAATTCCGTTTCTTGCACTAATTTCCATTTTATCACCAATATAAAATAAAATATTAAATTCTATAATCTCAAAACTATTAAACTTATTTAGCTACCATTACTTCAGTAGATTTGATAATAGCTTTTACTTCGTCTCCTTCTTTTAAGTCTAAGTCTTCTGCAGATTCTCTGGTAATTACTGCAGTGATGACACCAGGTTCGGTTATTTCAATTTTAATACTTGCCATTACTTCACCTAATTTTACATCTTCGACTTTTCCGGTTAATCCGTTTCTTGCACTAATTTCCATAATAATACCTCGATATGAATTTATCAATAATTATGCAATTCGATAATTGCATATAATATAATTTGCCTTAATAGTATATAAATATTACTATTAAAGCAATGAAAATAGTTTTTTACGATTACTGTATTTTTTACATATCGAAAAAGGAAATCTGAATTTTTTTAATCGATAATAATATTATATTATAAAGAGAAACTAAAAATTATTTCAATGAAAACAATATTAAAATGAGATTAAAAATTTCAAATAAAGGAAAATATTGATTGAAATTAAAAAATTTTAATTTAACAATCAAAAAAATGGGAATAAAAAGCTTAAATTAATCCAAATATTAGAAAACTTTATTAAATAAGTCTTTTATAAATATGATTAGATAATTGTTGAATATTTTAAGATTTAAAAATCAAAAATGAAAGAATGAAAGAATAGAGAATTAAAAATAAATAATTTTTAAAAATTCAAAATATCTTAAGATGTGTTATTATGTCACGGCAGAAATTCATCAGAGACAGCATACATGGAAACTTGCCACTAACTGAATTTGAAGTGGAAGTGTTGGACTACCCACAAGTTCAAAGATTAAGAAGGGTAAAGCAATTAGGGTTCATTTCATTGATCTATCCTGGAGCTAACCACTCACGTTTTGAGCATTGCATTGGAACAATGCATCTTGCATCAAAGCTTGCTGAACAATTGGAATTGGATGAACATGACAAGGAATTGGTTAGAATGGCAGGATTGTTGCACGATGCAGGACACGGACCATTCTCACATGTTTCAGAAGCTGTTTTTGATGTTCCTCATGAAGAATTAACTGGATTTATTGTGACAAAAACCAGCTTGGCAGATAAGTTATCTGAGAAATTTAACACACAAGAAATTGTCGATATCATTAACGGTAAAGGCAGATTAGGTCCAATTATCTCTGGAGAATTGGATATGGATCGTATGGATTACCTCATTAGGGATTCCCATTACACTGGAGTGGCTTATGGAGTAATCGATACTGAACGTATCATAAGCAATTTGAAGTTAAAGAGAGAATTGATATTGGACATAAAAGGGGTTCAAGCTGCAGAAGCTGCTTTAACAGCACGTTATCTAATGTATCCAAGTGTTTATCAGCACCACACTACAAGAATCATCAATGCAATGTTTAGAAGATGTCTAAGACATATGATTAGCCAAGACATTGTAAATCCTAATGAGATGTACAAATACGATGATTCTGATATGATAAGCATGTGCAGAAGCTCTGAAGGATTTTCAAGAGACATAATGGAACGTATTGACAACAGACAACTATTGAAGGTAGCTAAATCCGAACCTGTTAACGGATTTGAAAACCCCGAACAAATATTTAAGATTGAAAAGGAAAAACTGGCTAAGGCTGAAGAGGAAATCAGTGAAGACTTCGGTTTGGATAGAAATTATGTTATTCTAAACGTCTCAGAATATCCAAGTTTCGATGAAATGAAAACCTGGGTTTCCTTTGGAGAAAACCTATATCATCTAAATGAGATTTCAAGCATAGTGGGTGCATTAAGCAGTGCAAGGTTCAATTCAGCAGATATTGCACTTTATGTTCCTAAAGAGGATTTAGGAAAAATAAATAGATTAAAGCTAGACAATTACATTGATTTGCCAGAAAGAGTGAATAAATTTGATACAATTCATTTTGAACAGTCAACATTGTTTTAAAAGAATAATTAAAAATAATTAATAAATAAATCATAATTATATAATTGAAATATTGATTAAATAGAAATATTGTTTTTAGAGAGGATAAGATGATAGTAATAGCTATTACAGGTGCAAGCGGAGTGGTTTACGGAGTGGAACTGCTAAAGGCACTGAAAGAACTTAATATAGAAACTGGATTGATGATAAGCGATTCCGCTAAAATAGTGATGAAATATGAATTGAATGATTGCAATTTGGAAGAGATTGAATCATTGGCAGACCACTATTTCGAAGCAAACGAGATTGATTCATCCATCAACAGCGGTTCATTTAAATTCGATTCAATGGTTATCATCCCATGTTCCATGAAAACAGTATCTGCAATAGCTAATGGTTATGCATCCAATTCAATTAGCCGTGTAGCTGATGTGGCATTGAAAGAACGCAGAAACCTTGTTTTAGTGCCAAGAGAAACTCCTCTACGAGATGTTCATCTTGAAAATATGCTTACAATCTCTAAAGAGGGAGGAATCATCCTACCTGCAATGCCTGCTTTCTACCACGAACCTAAAGACATCAAGGACATGACTGACTTTATTGTAGGTAAGGTTTTGGATGTTTTAAGAATAGACAATGAAATGTTCAAAAGATGGGAAAAACCATAATAATGGCATAATCTACTTAAATAATCTTTTTTGAGTTGTAAATATGATTAATGACTTTGATTTATTGACAACATGTGACATTTCAGGATTTATTAAAGAGGAAATCAGATCAATCCTAATCTATAAATCTGATGTTAAGGATTCAGATATTGTTTTAGACATTAATTGTGGTGTTGGAGAGATATCTTCAGAATTTTCCAATCTTGCTCAAAAGGTATATGCAATTGATGAAAGTCCACAAGCCATCACAATAAGCCAAAATAATATTAAAAAGCATGGAAATATCGATAATGTTGAAATGATAAATGAAGATGGATTATCTGCAATTGAAAAAATAGAGAATTTTGATATTGCTATCTTACATGCTAAAAATGACAAATACAATGAAATTATAGATATTATCCATGAAAAAATCAATTCCAAAGGTAGAATTCTTATTTTAACAAATATACTTGACATTGAAGTGAATGTAGTCAATAAATTGGATGAACTGAATTACAATCCACAAATCACACAAATAAACATTTCAAAAGGACAATTATTATATAAGGGAATAAAAATGGAAAGTCAAAACCCAATGACAATAATTTTTGCTAAAAAAAGATAATTGTAAAAAAATAGTTAAAAAATAGCTACTAAAAAAATTGATAAAAATAACATTAAAATATAATTATTATATTTCCAAATCCTTAAGATCTTCTTTTCTGTTAAAGTTTCTGAAGTCCTTTTCAAAGAGAACCTTATTGTCTACTTCTATAAAACAAGGATTTTTCAAGCATTTAATGAATGATTTTACATACAAGTTATCTTCTTTTAAAAGCTCATCAATCTTATTCAAATTCTCTTTTTTATAAATGGAATGCAATGGCTCACTGTTTGCTATTTTCATATCAGTAGTCATTTCACTTGCATCATTGAAGTTAAATTCACCATTACCCTTGAACTTGTCCTTATTTGATTTTATGTGAAATGGTATGATTGCATCAATATTAGATTCCAAGTTTTCCTCCAATAGCTTAAACATTGCATCTATATTATCCTCACTTATAAAAGGAGAATCACAAGGCAATACAAGTGCATAATCTGTTTTTATATTCTTAAGCCCAGTCATGATTCCTGATATCGGGCCTTTCTCCTTAATCTCATCTTCAACAAATTCCAATGAAAAATCAAAATTGCTTTCAATATCACCTTCACAATACTGATTAAGTAATGACTGATAATCAGCTATCCTTTGAGCATCATTTAAAACAATTACAGCATCATTTATTTTATAGTTTAATCTTTCAAGTATGTGTAAAATCATAGGTTTCTCTTGAATAATCATAGATCCTTTATCTTGACCCATTCTTCTACTCATCCCTCCTGATAAAACTATGCAAGAATACAATTTTTGACCATTCATAAACATCATCTGTTAAAAATAAAAGTAAATCAAATTAAAAAAAGAAAAATGTTGGTCAAATGAAAATATCAATTAACCACTTAATAATCTATTCATTTACATGAACATCAGCTTCGCTATCGAATGGATTGGTACGGATAGCAAGAGAAATCATGTAAGGGTAATATTTTTTAAGGTATTTTAAATAATAAACCCATTCATAAACCAATTTAGAGTAAACTCTCTTCATGTCACCGTTTAAGTGATTGAAATCAGCATCCTTGATGTCAGAGAATTCACCTCTGCGGGAAAGCTCTTCATCCAAATGCAATAAAGCAAGCAAGAGTGAAGAGAATTCATCTTTCTCTAAAAGATTAGGGTTGTTGATGAGGTTTACTAAAAATTCCCTTTTTTCAACAAGAATTGAATGAATGTTTGTTAAGAACTCTTCCCTTTCTTCTGGGGAAATATCCGCTTTGAAATCGAGACCATTTTCTTTCAATTCCTTCATCTTATTATCGAAATCCTTTTCATCCCAGTTCCTGATATCCTTAAGGTTTTCAGTGTTGACCTTGTTCTTATTGACTTTGCTGAGTTCAGCTATAAGATCATTTCCAAGTTCTGAGAAGAAAGTACCCATAAGCATGTCTATTTTCTCTAAAATAGCTTCATGTTCCTTTTTACCCATTATGCCTTCAAGCAGGAATGCAACAATCAATATGTCTATTGGAATGAAACCTATGTGTTTCCAAAGATATGCAATAATCTCTTCACCATCTCCAAAGATAAGATATCTGGCTAAAAAGATGACAACAGCCAAGACAAACATGATTATTGCAAATCTGATCTTCCAACTTCTTTCGTTGTTATCTCTCATTATATAAACTCCAATAAAAAATTATACAAATTACTATAATATAAATTATTATTAATGCTTGTTATTAATTTATATAGTTAGTTTATTCATTTAATTTAATAAACTATTCGTTTTTAGAGAAATAAATTAAATCCGTTAAGTAATTAATAGCCAGGGTCAAATTTAAAAACTTTAGCAGCTAATTTCAATCCAGTATCTCTAAGAAAAGTATTTATTAATAAATAAGCTACAAGCCATCTTAAAGGCCATAAGATTAAACAGTTTTCCATTGAAATTCCATTTCCAGTTAAATAAAATGGAATTACACCAAAAATAATTGGCATGATAATGCTCATCATAAAACTAATCCAAAATGCAACAGGATTCCAAAGTCTTTTAATAAAATCTAACATACATATATCTCCTTATAGTAAATTTTTTTAAATATTTTATAAAACCTGTTAAAAATAGAATAAATAATTTTTAAAAAAATATTGTATCTACTATTTAAAGACTTTAAAAAGCAATTCATTTAGAATTGTAAAAAAAGAATTATTTAATTTGAAAAATAACAAATTAAAATAAAAATGATTTTTTAAATGATTTTTAAAAATAATTGAAATAGAATAATGATAAATTATTCTAAATTCAAATTCAATAGTTCAAACTATTCAAAATTTGGATAGTTTGGACTTTCGTTAGTGATCATCAATTCATGAGGATGTGATTCCTTAATACCACTTGCAGTGATTCTAACGAAACGAGCAACTTCCTTCATGGTTTGAATGTCACGAGCACCACAGTAGCCCATAGAAGACTTTAATCCTCCAACCAATTGGAAGACAACTTCAGCTACAGTTCCCTTATATGGAACTACACCTTCTACACCTTCAGCCACTAATTTTGAATGTTTCATATGGGTGCCTTTATCAACTTCTTGGAAGTATCTGTCAGCTCCACCACCAGATCCACCAGTCATAGCTCCAATTGAACCCATTCCACGGTAGGTTTTGTATTTTCTACCATTCATGGTCACAATGTCACCAGGAGCCTCCAAGGTTCCCGCAAGCAAGTTACCAAGCATTACAACATCTGCACCAGCACCAATTGCCTTTGCAATGTCACCAGAGTATCTAAGTCCCCCATCAGCAATGACAGGAACTCCCGCTTCGCTAGCAATATCTGCCACTTCTGCAATAGCTGTCACTTGTGGAACACCGATACCGGCTACAATACGGGTAGTACAAATTGAACCAGGACCAATACCTACCTTAAGACCATCTGCACCATGAGCAATCAAGTCTTCTGCAGCTTCACGGGTTGCAATGTTACCCATACATAAGTCTGCATCAATATTGTCCTTAATGGTTTCTGCAAATTTAACTACATTCATGTTATGAGCATGAGCACAGTCGATTGAAATGATGTCTGCACCAGCTTCATCCAATGCCATAGCCCTGTCCAAATCAAAAGGACCACAAGCTGCTGCAACTAAATATTTACCTTTCTTATCAACTGCAGCGTTAGGATGCTGATCTTGATTTAAAATATCTTTAATTGTGAGAATACCTACTAATTCACCATCTTCACTTACAACAGGCAATCTTTCAACCTTGTTTTCATAAGCAATATCCAATGCCTCTTCAGAAGAGATGTTCTCTTTAATGGTGACCACATCTGAAGTCATTATATCCTTAACTAATTTTTTAGAATCTGATTTTAAGAATGGTCTTACATCCCTTTTAGAGATAATTCCTACAATCTTCTCATTTTCAATAACAGGAAGACCGCTAACAGATTCATTTTCCATAATGTCTTGAACAGTCTCAATGGAAGACTCAGGGCTGATTGTTACTACATCACGTACTGTAATGTCTTCAGCACTTTTTACTTTTTTAACCTCTTCCACTTGTGCCTCTTGAGTGATGTTACGATGGATTACACCGACTCCTCCTTCTTGAGCAAGTGCAATAGCCAAATTAGCTTCAGTTACTGTATCCATTGCAGCACTCATAATAGGGATGTTCAATTGGATGTCTTTAGTTAAGTTTACTTTAGTCTCCACATCTTTTGCTTCAATCCAGGAAGCATTAGGAACTAATAAAAAATCATCATAAGTGTAACCAGGTTTTGCATTATATATCTTATCTGAAAATTGCAATTTTTTTCCTCCTAAAAATTGTAAAAAATAAAAATTATAATTAAAAATTCATGAAAATGATTTAAAAAAAATTATCCTAATTTAAGAAAATTAAGATAATTATAAGCATCAATTAAGAAATATTTGAAATTATTCTTCAAATGATTTGACCAATTCTTTTAATTCAGCTACAGCAGTGCGGTCAATGTGACCAGTGTTTCTGTCTCCACCTACACATGCAGCTCCTCTAACACCAACTACATCACAACCAATATCATATAATGGTTTTAATTGATCTTTTTTAACAGACCCTGCTAAAGCAACATTTAAACCATAACTGTGAGCTTCTTCTGTGAATTTTTTACAATCATCAATATCCAAATAATCAAATAAGGTGTGTCCATCCTTAACAGCAGTGTCTAACATAGCCAAATCTGCTCCAGCATCTCTTGCTACTTTAGGAATATCCCATGGACTTACAGCTCCAACTCTATGAGCATCAGCATAACCTGAAGCAACAACAATAGCATTAGGATCAGTGTCTTTTACAGTTTTTACTACATTTTCCATTACTTCTAAAGCTTCTTCATAGTTACTTGGACCGTATAATCCTACTTTAATGTAATCTGCACCAGAAACTAATGCGCCCATAGCAGCTAAAGAAACAGTTCCAGGCTTGTATGGAACATCCCCTAAAGTTGCACTCACAAGCATGTCGCTAGGAGTGAGTTCTCTGATATCCTTAATTACCCAAGGGAAATTAGCACCAAGGGAACCTTCTTTAGGATTTTTTACATCAACTATGTCTGCTCCACCTTCAATGGATTCAATAGCTTCATCATGATTTATAGGACTAATTAATAAAAGCAAATATATTCCTCCAAATTATATATTTTTACAATATTCTTCATAATATCTATCAATTATAACTTTAATAATTTAATTTATAATTCTAATAAGTTTATTTATAATTTAAAATTTTATAAAATATCCATTTAAGAATTATTTGCATGAAGCAAACCCTTATAAATTTAATATTCTATAAATATTTTAGATTATCTATAATTATATAAATAATAATATAAATACTTTTAATTTTTTTAGAAATTTTTTTAGAAAAAAATAGTTATCAGAGTAAAAGTAAAATAGTGGACAATTGAAAAATAAAAAAAAAGAAAAAGGAGTTAAAAATAACTCCAAATAAAAAGAAAATTTAATTTTTCCTAACTTTAACTAAAAATAAAGTCAATAGAGACAATATGGCCAATATTAATGGATTTCCTGTCTTTTTAGAAGAAATATTTATAGGGCTACTGATTTTTTTGACTGGAGAACTTAAAGATTTATTTTTTGATGGATGATCATTTTCCAAATCATCCCCAGAATTATTTCTTCCATCGTCAAAGAAGTTATAATCATCCAAAGGATAATCATCATCAAAATCATCTTGAGAATCATCAGAATCATTATTTTGTCCATCATCAGAATCATCATTTAATGGAACTACTTCAATCTTTGATGAATCGAAATTATTAGATTCATTTATATCCTTTGTTGAAGAATCTGCAGTAACATTATTTAATACAATGCCTTCCTCTAAAGTTTTAGTGGAAATGATTAAAAATGCTGACTCCTTATTTTCCAAATCTCCAACTTTCCAAGTCAAATCAACAATATTGCCATCATCATCTGCTGTATTCACCACTTCTCCTTTACTGGATTCATGAATCACATATTCCAATCCTTCAGGGATACTGTTAAAGACATTAACATCACTTGCATTGTCCGGACCAATGTTAGTTACATTAATTATCCAATTAACAGTTTCACCAACAGCTGTTGGATCTTTATCCGGAATGATTGTAATCAATAAATCACATAAAGGGGAAACAGTTACTGAATCCCAATCGAAATTATTAGATTCATCAGGGTCATAAGTTTCTGCTGTGACATTAGTTGGTAAGATTATCTCTTTATTTGATGAATTGATTTTAGTGGAAATTACAAAGCTAATCTCTTCACCAACTGATAAACTTGGAATATCCAATTTTAGACTTGATGTATTAAAATCAACATTAGAACAGTTTAAATAAATCAAATCATCCTCTAATTCACCAAATGAAACTATTAACTTGCTTGCATCATCAGGACCCTCATTTCTAATGGTCACTGTCCAATTGAGAATATCGCCATAATCCACTACATCTTGTAGAGCCTCAATATCAATAGTCAAATCGGCGCTTAAAACTTTAATAGTCTTATTTTTAAAGTTATTGGATAAATTTGAATCCTCTTCAATAGAAGATACATTTACTGGAAAATCAATTAAACCAGTTTGATTGGTTAATGCATTAATAATCAAGGTTTGATTTTCTCCAATGCTAAGATTGCCAATAATCCAAATTCCATCTTCAGGATTATAATTGCCTATTGAAGGAGTTGCAGACAAATACACTAATCCTTCAGGAAGAACAGCACTTAAATTTACCCCACTTGCATTATTTGGACCATTGTTACTGACTTTAATAGTGTACTTTACAGTTTTATTGAAATCAATGTTTACTCTGCTGGATCCAATATTTACTGATAAGTCAACTATTGGAATAATTTCAAACTGATTATCTTCATCAATTCCTTTATAATAATCATCTTCAAAATGTTTTGCATAAATCAGATATTTACCTGTTTCAAGAGGTTCATTGAAATAATCACTTAAATTAAAAGAAATATCTCCTAAAATACCTGTTTTAAAAGTTTGATTAAAGATTATGTCTCCTGAAATATCGGTTATATTACTGATACCACTATTTATATCAGTGATTTTGGTAGAACCATCACTATTTTGGGACTCTTTATAAATAATTACATTGACTATTTGATTATCTTCCCTATCATCCTGATACAATAAGCTGCCATCATTACTGTTTTGAGCACCATCTACTGGGTGAATCTCATCTTCAGATGTGATTTTCTTGCCTTTTGAGGATATGTAACTCACATTATAAAAATATATTTTATCCATTGAAGCAGCATTATAGATAGCATTAGCAATATTATTGCCTCCAACTAGAGTGAAATTAATTAATATATCACTTTCATTAAAATAGCTTAGATCAGGATTTACATTTGAATCCAATGAATAAGACCATGCTTGATTCCTATCAAAACTAGTGTTTGATAAAGTCATATCTAAACCATCAGTGTAAATTGCGGATCCATTACGAGCTGTATTGAAGTTAAATATTGAAGAATCAATAGTATTATTATCTCCTTTTATATAAATGGCACCACCTAAACCACTATCCAATTCAGTGAGATTAGGAATTGCATTATTATTTAAAAATTTAGATAAGATAACTTTAGCATTTGAACCCTCAATGAAAATAGCTCCACCTTTTTGGCTGACATCATTATAGCTAAAATTAGTTAATATCAAATTAGCGTTAGATCCTTTGATATACAATCCTGCACCAGACTCTCCAACATTATTTTTAAAAATATTTTCATAGACATATGTGTTTATGCCCTCAATGTATACAGAACCATTTTTTATTATATGGTTAGTAAAATTTGAGTTGAAAATATTAGCATTAGCCCCGAAGACATAAATTGCTGCACCATAATCCGCAAAATTATTTTCAAAGCTGGAATTTAAAATAGATGCATCAGACCCATTAATAAATATTCCTGCTCCAAAATTTTTTGCAGAATTGCAATTAAATGTGGAGTTTATTATTAAAGCATTATTTCCAACTATGAAAATAGCTCCACCATCACTTTCATTCGCTTCATTGCCTTCGAATATGGAATTTGTTACCTTTACATTATGTCCTTTAATTTGAATAGCCCCGCCCATAGGAGCAGAGTTATTGATAAAGACACAGTCAGTAATGTTTACACTAATATCATCAGCTAAAAAGCCAGTGCTTATTGCACCTCCGTACTCTCCAGCAGTATTATTGATAAAAATACAATTTATCAATTCACCGTCACTATGAAGAGTAGTGGCACCACCAACCTTATTGCAGTAATTATTTATAAAAGTAGAATTAATTACTTTAATTCCAGGCCTGAAACATAAAGCTCCTGCATGGGTATCATTGGCATTAGTTATAACGGTATTATTGCTAAAAGTACAATTAATAATATACCCTATATTAGTACTATTGCTGTTTTCTCCCACTTGCAGAGCAGCACCATGTCCTTGAAGACCCGTGTTATCCAATACAGTATTATTAAAGAAATTAGAATTCTTTACAGTAACATTCTTTGCTATAATCATTACAGAACTTGATACATTTGAATTAGAAAAAGAAAAATTGCTATCTTGAAGATAAAAATTTTCGGAACCTGATCTAACGTACAAATGTTTAAAATTATTTCTAAAATTACAATTGGATACTGAGGAATCATTTCCCCGCAATTCCACAGTAAAATTAATACCATTAATGAAATTACAATTTAATAAATGGACATTACTAGACCCTATAATTAGTATTCTTGATAATTTTTTTGCATCTAAAGTTGCCATATTTCCTTCAGAACCTCCATTTATGGTTATGGATTTTCTAATTGTAATTGGAGTTCCATTCCCAATAAATGTTTTACCATCTAAATTTATTACTGTAGATTCACGGGAATTGTCTATTAAACTTTGTAAATCACTAAAAGTATATAAATTCGCCTTTAAAGGATTTTCCTTTAAAGAATTAGTATAAACACTAGAATTTTTATTGACACTACTATAATTAATATAATCAAGACTAGATTTAAGAGATTTCTCATCTGAATTAATAGAATTTAAATCTGACTTATCCAAATTTAAATTATATAATTCATTCATAGAATCTACACAATCTTTATCCTCATTATTATAATCAATAGAATCTCTATTCTGATTAAAACTTGTTAAAGAAGATTCAGACTGTGATTTTTCTACAGCTGAATTAATGTTAGGTTCTAAAATGGAATCTGAAATGGAATCAGATATAGAATCCACATTTAAATCAGCTGCACTTACTGTTGAAAATGTTAAAAAAACACAGAGAATCATACAAATTAAATAAATTAATTTAATTTTCACTGTCATAACACCTCATAAATATTGAAGAAAAAAACTAATTAAGAAAATTAATCTTAATGAATATTTTTCTTCAAAAATATGTTTGAAGTAATCATTTATAAATTAAACAGTTTTTTAGTCTTAAAAATTGATTTAAACTAATAATATTGTTTTAATATTAAAATAAAATAAAAAATAGAGATTAATTTATAAAATAACTAAAATTTAATATCAAAATTAAAATTTATTAAATTAAATTAATTTTTAATTAATATTTGAAAAAGAAAATAAACTTAAAAAATAACAATTAAAAAAAAAAAATATTAAAAAAATATTAAAAAAATATTAAAAACAAGCTTAAAATAGGAATTCATGAAGAGATAAAGGTGTAAGAAAAACAAAAATTAATAAGGAGATCCTTTTTCTTTAATGTTATCCCGTATTTTTTTATGTTGCTCTCTAGAAAGTCCATCTTTTTGAGTTGTATTTCTTAAATCCTCAATGATCTTATTTGTAGGAGTTAAAACTGGACAATTTTCAGTGCACATACCACATAATGTACACATATACAAACCAGAATCAACTGATCCCTTGTTATCCTTAAGGTATTTGCTCAATGCAACACCACGGCCACCTAAATAGCTGTGATAACCGAATTCATTACCTACCACATTATAGACAGGGCAATTGACAACACAATTTCCACATCCAATGCACCAAAGACATTCCTTAATAGCATCCTTTCTGCCATTATCAAGCAAAATGACTGCAACTTTTTCAGCCCCATACATGTTTTTAAGAAGTTTTTTCTCAATATCTGCAGTTTTTGAAGGGCCTGCCACAATATTGATATATGAAGTCAAAGGCTTTCCAGTTGCAAATGCTGTTTCGAGCTTACCTATTGAAACGCAATCCTCAAGCAATGGAACCAATTTATCGATTCCTGCAACAATGATATGAAGCTTTTTGTTTTGAACCAAACTGATGTTTCCTTCATTGTGAACCATTAAAACAGCCCCATCTTCAGCAGCAATTGAATTGGTACCGCTGAGCCCTATGGAAGATTTCTCTAGAAGGCTTAAAACATCCTCCCTAACCGCCTCCATAATTGGCCTTGGTTCTGCAGGCAAATCCAAATTCATAGACTCATTGACAATCTTTGCAATGTCATGAACAGTCAAATGGGAAGCAGGGCCAGTAGGATGAACTGGACTGTTATCATCTTTTTTCAATTGCAGAATACGGTCTCCCAAATCAGTTTCGACAATTGTCATGCCCTCATCTTCCAAAAATTGAGTTGCATCAATTTCACGTAGAGTGTTGGACTTGGATTTTGCAATGAAAACCTCATTTTTATCAATATTGCTATTTTCAATTTCCTCGTTTATTAAATCAAGCAATATCTTTCTTGCCTCTTCATCATCATTTGCATAAAAGCAATCAATATCATTTTCCTTTAAGCTCTTCATGGCAAGAGCTAATAGCTCTTCATTATTGTCTATTGCATACTTTCTAATATCTATGACCCTTTTTTGGAGAGCTTGTATTCTTGGAGATTTCACAAGGGGCTCTATCCTATCCTTTAGGTTATTGAATACTTTTCTCATTGATTCAATTTCCTCATCCTTCATTGGATTTCCCCCTCTTTGGAATCAGAACGACTTGTGATTTCATTATCATCTGCTGAATCCAAATGCTCTAAAACAAATTCAGACAGGTCTAAAATTTCTAAATCATCAGAATTTTGACTTAAATTCAATTTGCAGAATGGACATGCACTAACCAATAAGTCTGCATCAGTGTCTTTTGCCTCTTGAATTCTCAAATCAGCTATTGAATTGGATAAGTCACCGTAAGCGGATTTCACTCCTCCTCCAGAGCCGCAACATCTTGCCTTTTCCCTATTGTTTTCCATTTCAACTAAATTGGAAATGGAATTGATTACATTACGTGGAGCTTCATATTCTCCAGCATGTCTTCCTAAATGGCATGAATCATGATAAGTGACCTTTAAGTCCTTATTGCCTTTAAGATTGATTTTATTTTCATTAATCAATTGCTCCAATAATTGAGAAATATGAATGACCTTTAAGTCAACATCAAGGTATTCCTTATAATCTTCCTTTAATGTCTTATAGCAACCTGCACATGAAGTTAGAATGGTTTTTCCTTCCAAATCCTCTAAATTTCCTTTCATCTGCTCAATTGCATCATCTACAAAACCAGTTCTCAAGAGTACAGATCCACAACATTTTTCATCTTCTAAGGTCTCATAATTGATTTTTGCTATTTTTAATATTCTTTCAGTAGCCTTGCTGATAGAATTCAATTTTTCACGTGCTGTGCATCCTCTAAAATATAATAACATAATATAACCTTACTTAAATCATAATATTGCAAATTCTTTTAATTATTTAAGTAATTAATAAAAAAATCTAAAAAAATTATTCGTCCTCATTATCAATATCTTCTAATTTTATTTCATCTCTAATGGCTAATTCCCTAACTAGCTCAGTTGTATTCCTATTCAATTCATCAACTTTAACATATAGTCTAAAAATTGCATAAACTAGAAGTGCATATCCTAAAACAAGCAATAAATCTAATCCTCTACCAAAACCAAAGAATCCTGCAAGAGGATCACTTAATTTAGGAGCAAAAGCAAAGAAATTAACCAATATACAGACTAAAATCCACAGTACAAATGTAGCAGGAGTGATTTTCTTAACTCTTAATCTCCTATAGAAGAATATAATGACTATTATAGTTGCAATGATTAATAAAACTTGATATGTACGAAATGGACCTATAATAATAACACTTCCTCTTAAAAAAGTTATAATAATTTTCTAAAAAATACTTTCAAATCTAACTATATTCTGAATAAATCAATTACCATCTTAGTTAAAATCCTTAAACCTACAATTGCATCAGTCCCCTTGTTTTGGGTTTCTGGAGTATAGATTGTAGTAATTGTTACTTCCACTAATCTTAAATTCTTATCACTTATTTCCTTAATGAATTCAGATGATACACCATATCCCCTTGAAACGATGTTTATAACATCTGCTGCATGGGCTGTAAATGCCCTAAGGCCAGATTGTGAATCCTTAACCTTTCTTCCATAGAATATAAGAGTTAAAGCATTCATAATGTAATTGGCAAAGCTTTTACTTAGAGGCATGTCTTCAAAAGGCCTTGCACCGATTACAACATCTGCCTCCCCATCAACTAAAGGCTTGCAAACTTTAGGAATATCCTCTATTTCATGCTGTCCATCAGCATCAAATGTTACGATGTATTTAGCTCCATTTTCAAGTGCAAGAACCATTCCAGTCTTTAATGCAGCCCCTAATCCTCTGTTGATTACATGAGAGACTACAAATATCTGATGGGGGTATTTCCTTTTAGATTCAATAGCAAATTCAAGGGTCTTATCCTTTGAACCGTCATTAACCAATATCACTTTATATCCTTTTTCAGCTATTCCCTCAATGATTTGAGAAACTGTTTTCTCTTCATTGAATGCCGGAACGACTAAATAAACATCTTTAGTGATTTCTGAATTTTCATCTGACATGATATCTTAATTTCAATTATCTTTATAAAGTTAAAATTAAATCTTACATTAAATTTAAAATTATAATGGACCAGCGTCCTCTTTACCTTCTCTCATTCCTTTTCCTGCTTCTTTCCTCATTTGTTTAGGATGGAACATCATCTTGATAAGATTCTGAGCATGTTCACGAGCCCTATTGTCTGCTAATTTTTTGAGCTCCTTAGGGTCTTCCTCTTCATCTTCATGAACAAACACTTCCAAAATATGAGTGTTTGTCATGAGTTGAGCACGAATCAATCCTGTTGATGCCTCATGAGCACACATCTTATCCTTTTCCATAGGACCAGGCATTCCTAGTGCCATTACAATTTCACAGTCTTCCTCTTCAATTAGCTTTTTACTTGCCACTGGAAGATCTTTTACACCAGGAACAGTAACACGAATAATCTTTAAGTCTGAAGCGTTTTTCTTTAATTCGTCAATAGCTGCAGCACCCATATCATAACGAGCAAAAGTAGTATCTGCAATTCCTATTCTCATTTTACTCACCAAATAAACATTATTTTAAAAAGTATTTTATTATTCCAATAAAATTATCTTAATAATTAATCTTAATATTTTAATACATTATAGAATATGTTTTTAATTATATATAAAGTAAATTAATTATGGAAATTTCTTAATAAAAATTCATAAATTGTTTAAATCCTATTCTGAATTGAATTGATCTTGCCTAAGATATGATTATCCTTAGTCAAATCATATAGGATTCTATAGAAATACAAAGCTCCTCTATAATACTTCCTAATTTCCAAATCAACACAAATAATCCTTAAAGTGTCTAAAATAAATGGATTAACTCCCACTTGAATCTTTTTAGATTCAATGACATTTTCTGCATCCTTTCTATCAATTTCAGTATTGATTCCTCTGGATTTCAAATATTCCAACTCTCTGAATGCCTGCCTATTGAAATCAAAATTTAGGCTGAAATCATAGAAGACAGCTGCAATATCCAATTGATTTTCCTCAACATAGAAGAAACCGAAATTTCTATATGCTCTTGCAATATCCTCATTCTTGTATGCAAACTTTAATGCATCCACATTGTATAGGAAAAACCTATTGTAGGTTCGTGTCTTTGATTTATAAATGTCTGCAAGGGAAAGTATGGTTTTTGAAGAGACTGGATTGATTCTTAATGCCTTAAGAAGATATTCCTCTGCCTTTGCAAAATCATCATTTTCCAATAGCAATGTTCCATATATATAATACAAATCAAATAATGGCTCATTGAATGGAATATATGCCAATTCCTTCTCTAGGCCTATGTATTGATAAAATAAGATTTCTTCAAGAGGATTTAAAAAGCTATGATACTCCTTTTGAACAGAAATTTCTTCCTCATTATCCTTATTCATCTTATTGATTTTTACATCTTTACGCCAATTAACCCTATTGCTCTTTTTCTGATTGATATTATATGACTTTGGACTTCTTGACAATTTGTTTAACTCATATCTCATATATTGAATTTCAGTGATTGACCTATTTGATTTGAAATCGCTTTCCTTATGAATTTCCTCATTTTCATACTTATCCTCAAAATGACTCATGAAATTCTCTAATTTTTCCAAAGCGGTTTTCTTGTCACGATTTTCAATAAGTGGAATGACGTCATCAAGAATCCGTGATACATTTGTCTTCTTGGATTCCTCATTATTCTCTTCATGATAAAAGTCTAAAGATTGCCAAATCAATCCTGAAATCTCTTTAATGATCTCATAAGCGGATTCGTGATTTTTATAATAATCCAATTGGGATACCAAATAATCCCTATCCAAATCTGGATTTCCGCTTAAATTCCTCTTAATTTGGTTAATAATCTCTTCAGTCATTTAAATCATCACAAAGAAACAGTAAAGTTTTCTACTAATTTTTTTATTGATAATCCTATTTAAATGATATTATAAGTAGAAAAAAAGAAAAAATGAATGTGCACAATCTCACATAAAATAAAAATTAAAAAATAAAAATAAATGGATAAAAATTATCAAAAAATAGCAAATAGTAAAAATTAGTATTGGAAAATAAATTCAATTATTCCAATAAATCCAGGAACTTTTTACGTGCCTGACCAATAGTTAAGGGATAATCTCCACCGAAATCAATATTATCCTCTTTTTCCAAGATTTCTGCAAGATGTGCCATTCTTGGAAGGCGCAAATCAGCCGCCCTAATTGTGTCCACATCAGAAAATACATCATGAGGTTTTCCTTCAGCAATGATTTCTCCATCACTTATCAAATGAATCTCACTTGAATAGACAGGAACCAAATCCACATCATGAGTGGAGATGACTATAGTCATTCCTTCCTTGTTCAATTCATACAATAATTTAAGAATATGGGAAGCCCCTTTCGGATCCAAACCGGAGGTAGGTTCATCAAGAATCATCAGTTCTGGTTTCATAGCCAAAATACCTGCAATAGCTACCCTTTTCTTTTGTCCGCCACTTAAATGATGAGGGGATTTCTTTTCAAATCCAGCCATTCCTACTTTTTCAAGGGAATCCTTAACCCTTTGTTCCACCTCTTCAATTGGAAGTCCTAAATTCATAGGTCCGAAGGCCACATCCTCTTCTACAGTTGGAGCAAAGAGTTGATTATCTGGGTTTTGAAATACAATTCCTATCTTTTGACGGGCTTTAAAAAGGCTTTCCTTATCATATTCCAACTTCTCCCCATCAATATAAACTTCACCGGATTTTGGAATATGAATACCATTGAAATGCAAGAATAGAGTGGACTTGCCAGCCCCATTTCTTCCTAAAAGAGCCACCATTTCTCCTTTATCCACTTTAAAATTAATGTTGTTCAATGCCCTTGTCCCATCAGGATATTCATAAACTATATTTCTTGCCTCTAAAATACTAAAACCTCCAACTGATTATTTATTATATAAATAAGAGTATATAAATGTTTAAAAAGTAATAAAAAACACTATAAAATCTTAAAAAAAGTAATACTTTTAAATAAAGCCTATTTGATATAATATCAATCATAAAATAAAAAATAGAAAAAATAATAAAATGAGAAAATAGAATTATTTGAAAATCAATCTAATTGTGTCTTGATGATATAATCTAAAAGCAATTTCATTGAAATCCATTCATCTCTGTTCAATTGATTTTCCAAAATTGAATTGGAAGCCTTAAGAACTGTTTTTTTGCTTAATAAACCATATCTGTACTGGTCTAAAAGATGAATGATCAATGAAACATATGAAACAAGTTCCGGATTTTTAGAAATGCGGATTAATGAAAGAATGAATTTCCTTTTATCATCTTCATCTTCCATTTTCACATGTTTTGGCAAATAATCATTATAGAAATCATCCAAATTGTATTGGAACCTATCCAATCTAACCAAGGCATTCAATTGATAAGTTGGAGTCAACCATTGCAATTTTGCCAAAGCATCTTTGATTGAATCGATGACAACTTTTCCAATGAGTTCCCCTATTTTTGCATGCTTGCTTACATTATCTGTAAAGTTCTCACTTTCCAGATTTGAGAAAATAGCTATTCCATCAGTTCCTGTACCTGTAGCTATTTCATTTGAATAATTGCTTGACACCATTAAATCCCTAAGGGCAACTGCTTTTGCCTCAACAGCAATCATTTCTGCCAATAGAAGAGAGCTTTCATCAAGTTTTGTATTTATTAAAAGTATTGTATTGATAGTTCCAGGCTTATTGGGATTTTGATTATTGTCAGAATCTTCATCTAAATCATAACGATAATCTGCATTGATTTCATAATAGGAAGCAAGGTCTCCTGCAGAAACTGCATTTACTCTCGCACCTGCAGTTGTAATTGCTATTACTTCAATATCCTTATATTTTTCACAAGATATTGAATAGCTGTTCATGTCTGCAGATGTTATAAGCCCACTTAACTTTTCGCTTCTTAAATCCAAATCGCTATAAAAATCAGATGACAAATCCTTTAGGAAATCCAATATGCCACCATCACCGTATTTATCAATATTTTCCTGAGACAGTTGATGATTGAAAACAGCAGATAACTCCTCATTGTATCCCCCATTTAACCAAGAAGTGACTATCCCATTTCTTTTAGGGCCAAATTTAACAAGCACAGTGTCTGAATTCTTTAGTATTTCATCACCATCACTTGTTTTGATTATCAATTCAAATTCCTGATTTTTATCATCAATTGACATAAGATTCCTCTAAAAATAGTTAAAATACAAATAATAAATTTAAATGCTAATTTATTTTTCTAAATTATAATTTATTAAAAATAGTATTTAAATATATAAAAAAATTAAAAATATGAAAATTAAAAAATTAGATTAAATGAAAAAATAGAAAAAGAAAAATAAAAAAATAAAAAACTTTTGAATATTACTCCAAACTAAAGGAAAAAGTTTTGGTCAAGGTTTTTGAGGCGAAGCCTCAAAAAGCTTGAGTTAAACAGCATCAGAACCTCGTTCACCAGTTCTAATCCTAATCACTTCAGCTACATCAGAAACGAAAATCTTACCGTCTCCAACTTCACCGGTGTGTGCACTTTCTACAATAACATCCAAAATGCGTTCTAAGTCCTCATCATTAACAACGAGCTCTAGACGTGTTTTAGGAATAAGATCAATACAGTAACTGGAACCTCTGTATGATTCCCTGATACCCATTTGCCTTCCTCTTCCTTTAACCTCTGAAACATTCATTCCTTCACAGCCGGCATCAATCAATGCTTTTTTAACGCTTTCAAACTTTTCCTGACGAATAACTGCAATTATCCTTTTCATAAATATCACTCCACATTAAGCAAATTCTACAATCTGTATCCAGATTCATTGTGTAAGTTTGCATCAAGTCCTCCGATTTCCTCTTTTTCTTCAACTCTGATACCAATTGTCTTATCAAGGATTTTTGCAAGAATTATGCTGATAACAAATGCATAAACTGCTGTTGCAATAATACTTATGATTTGTATTGTTAATTGATTAGGATTTCCAAATAGCAAACCTGCTGCTCCATTGATTGCTGGTGAAGCGAAAATACCAGTAGCTATTGCTCCCCATACACCTGAGAGACCATGAACTCCAAATACATCCAATGCATCGTCGTAACCGAATCTTGATTTCAAATAATAGATAGCATAGTAGGATACAAATGCAGTTACAAATCCTATAATGATTGCTGCTGGAACATCAACGAATCCCGCTGCTGGAGTAATCGCTACAAGACCTGCAACACCACCAGTAATTGCACCTAACATAGTAGGTTTTCCTACTTTAACTGTATCAATCAATACCCATGTGATAAGTGCAGTTGCTGCAGCAACATTTGAAACTAAAATGGCAGAAGCTGCAAGTCCATTAGCTGCAAGAGCGGATCCTCCATTGAATCCCATCCATCCAAACCATAGGAGCCCTGCACCTAAAACTGAATAACCTAAGTTATGTGGCAATAATGAAGGATTTTTCCTTTTTCCAAGGACAAGAGCCAATGCTAAAGCTGTTACTCCAGAGTTAATATGTACAACTGTACCTCCTGCAAAGTCCAATGCTCCCATTTGCATCAGCCATCCTCCACCCCATACCCAATGGGCAATAGGGATGTAAACCAAGCTCACCCATGCAATGATGAATATCATCCAGGCGGATGTTTTCATTCTTCCTACAATAGCCCCAGATACAAGAGCTGCAGTAAGTCCTGCAAAAGTCAACTGGAATACAATAAATAATATTGTTGGAATGGAACCAGTCAAATCATTTATGCCAATTCCAGTCATGAAGAAATGGGCTGGTTGTGAAATCAATCCATTAATACTTACATCTCCAAAAGCAAAAGGATAACCATAAGCTACCCATATCACACTTGCTATGGAGAATGCTATAAAAGTTAAAAACATTGTATTCAATACATTTTTCCTTTTTGTTAAACCACTATAAAAGAAAGCTACTCCTGGGATGCTCATTAAAAGAACTAATAAACTAGCGATGAGTATCCATGCAGTATCTCCTGTACTTAACATAACCATATTATCATTTCTCATAAATCAATTAATAATAAAAATTTAAGGAAATAAATAATTTTAAAATAATTTTTTTAATAAAGAACTTCAATAAAGAACTTTAATAAAGAACTTTAATAAAGAACCTTAATAGAATTTCAGCTATTTTTTTGATTATAAACTAATTAAGAAATTTGATGTTTTAGACTAATTTTAGATTAAATTTAAGGATTATATTAATTTTAATTAGTTTTTATTTTGAATAATACATAACTCAATCTTCCAAATAAAAATTATTTATTTCCTATCGGAAGACGGCTTCCGACTTCCGACATAATACTATATGTTTTTCAAGTATATAAATATTCCCCATAAAAAGTGGATATAGGAAAAAATAAGGAAAATAAACTAAATAAACGAAAGAATTAACAAGGATAAATGATTTAATGCTTTAAGTTAAACAAATAATGGAATAAATGAAAAATAAGTAAATAAAAAATAATTTACCATAATATATAAATACTATTTAATTGAAAAATTAATAATGTATATTAATTTAAAAATATACTATTAAATTAACTTTTATGTTTATATTAATATTATAATTATGAAGAGGTGAGAATTTGAAAGTTGATCGAAAAGCTAAATTCTGCATATTTTTTGTTATTGCAATCCTTGCCTTGGGATTGAGTAATTTTGCAGCTGCATTTACAGGAGATTTTGTCAGCACATCATTGCCAGGGATCAATGATACTGATAAAATGATTGCCTTGGATGACGATAATTTTTCTCCAGCAACCATAAATGCGGTTTATGAAGAAAAAAAAGTTGTAGAAGAAGTTAATGAAACTGATAATTCAACTGATTCAAATTCCACTATTGATGATAATACTGATGATGGTTCCAATAGGAACAACAATCAAAACAGTAACTCAAATTCAAACAACAATGAAAATGGTGGAGGAGACAATTCACACTCAAAACCAAGTTCAGGTCAGACAGATACTGGTGATGATGAATAATCTCCTTGAAATCTTTTTTTATTAAATTTATTTACTTCTTAATTCTCTTTTTTAAACATTTAATGTAAAATTACTCGTTTATAGGGAATATAATGAAATATTTATAATCAAAACTCAAATTTAAAACTTTAAAACTAATTAAAACTAACTAATAAAAACTGTAAACAAAATTTTATGTATAAAGGTGAAACAATGAAAGAAAACAAAGAATTTGCTTTAAAGGTAAAAAGCATTAGAGAAAGACAAAATATGAGCATTGAAGAGCTTGCAGAAAAAAGTGATGTTAAATTAGAAGTTCTTCAAGCTATGGAAAATGGTGAAATCATCCCTTCCCTCACTCCACTTACTAAAATGGCAAAGGCACTTGGAGTTAGAGTTGGAACTTTCCTTGATGACACTCCACAACTTGGACCTGTTGTAGTAAGAGGCGGAAAACCAAACAATGTATTATACTTCTCCGGAAGAGAAGATGTGACAAATGCAAGTAACTTAGAATTCCACTCTTTAGGTGCAGGTAAAATCGACAGAAACATCGATCCATATATAATTGACATTACCTATGAAGAAGATTACAAATTATCTTCCCACGAAGGTGAAGAGTTCATTTATGTATTAGAAGGAGAAATTGAAGTGGAATATGGTAAAGATAAATTTACTGTAGCTGCAGGAGACAGCATATTCTATGATTCAGTTGTACCTCATCATTTACACTCCAGCGGTGACAAAGCTAAAATATTAGCTGTTTTATACACTCCTTATTAAATAAATTAGAATTTGAATAATCTAACCTTTATACGGAAAGCAAATTAAAAGAAAAAAATTAAAAACAAAATATAAAACAACTAATAATTATTGAAAATGGTGAAAATATGAGTGAACTATTTACTGAACTTCCTATTGGTAAATTCTTCGAAAATATGGTTGAAAAGCAGCCGGATCATGAGTTTATCATTTATCCAGATAGAAACCTTAGATTTACTTATAAAGAATTTGATGAAAGAGTGGACAACCTTGCAAAAGGAATGCTCTCTATTGGAATTGAACCGGGAGACCGTGTAGGTATTTGGGCTAAAAACGTGCCTGAATGGTTAACATTTATGTTTGCATGCGCTAAAATCGGTGCAGCTATTGTAACTGTAAACACCGCTTACCAATCACATGAGCTTGAATATGTATTAGGGCAATCTGAAATGAAAGCGATAGGTATGACTGATGGATTTAGAGATACAAGCTACTTCGACATTATTCATGAACTTGTACCTGAAATGCTAACAAGTGCAAGAGGCAATTTAAACAGTGAAAAATTCCCTTATTTAAAATACATTATCCATGTAGGACAAGAAAAGCATAGAGGAATGTTTAACACTAACGAATTATTACTTCTAGGTATGAACTATGATGAGGAAAAGTATCAAAAGATCAAGGATGCAGTTACCCAAAATGATGTAATCAATATGCAATATACAAGCGGTACTGAAGGATTCCCTAAAGGTGTAATGCTTACAAGCCGTAACATTCTAAATGACGGTTACTACATTGGAGAAAACATGAATTATACTGAAAAGGACAAGCTTCTCTTGCAAGTGCCATTATTCCACTGTTTTGGAACTGTACTCGGTGTAATGGCTGTAATTACCCATGGTTCAACCATGGTTGTCCTTGAAGAGTATGACCCTCTCCTTGCTATCTCATCCATTCAAAAGGAAAAGTGCACTTCCATTTATGGAGTGCCTACAATGTTCATTGGTATGATGAACCATCCAATGTTTGAGATGTTTGACATGTCCTCACTTAGAACAGGTATCATGGCAGGTTCCACTTGTCCAGTTGAGACAATGAAAGATGCAATCAATAAAATGAACATGAAAGAAATTACCAGTGTATACGGTCTTACAGAAGCAGGACCTGGTTTTACTCAAACCAATGCAGCGGATACATTTGAGAAAAAAATCAATACTGTAGGAAGAAAATTCCCGAATATTGAAGTAAAAATCGTAGATCCGGAAACTGGTGAGGAACTTGGACCTGGAGAAACTGGAGAAATCATGTGCAGAGGTTTCAATGTAATGAAAGGTTACTACAACATGCCTGAAAAAACCGCTGAAACCATTGAGCCAGATGGATGGTTACACTCTGGAGACTTAGCTACTGTAGATGAGGAAGGATACTATTCCATTGTAGGGAGAATCAAGGACATGATTATCCGTGGTGGAGAAAACATCTATCCAAGAGAAATCGAAGAGTATCTCTTCACTCATGAATGTGTACAGGATGTTCAGGTAGCAGGTATTCCTGATGAGAAATACGGTGAAATCGTTGGTGCATTCATTATCAAGGAACCTGGATACGATGATGTTACTGAAGCGGATATCAGAGACTTCTGTATCGGCAGCATTGCCAGATATAAAGTTCCTAAATATGTATTCTTTGTAGATGAGTTCCCACTTACCACAAGTGGTAAAATCCAAAAATACAAATTAGGTGAGATCGGATTGAAGCTTCTTGATGAAAGAAGAGAAAGAGGAGAATTATAATTCTCCATTATTTTTTTATTTAACTTTTTTTCAAACAAATTTTTACAAAAAGCTGTAAAATTATTACCACTTATTTAAACTGAATTTTATAATTATTTATTATTATTAAATTTATAATGCTATTTTTCAAAATGCTTTAAAAACTCTTTAGGATTTTTGAAATCATTTATATATTTTTTTAACTCATCTTCTTCTAAATCCCACCATTTAGTATTTTCTAAATGCTCTGCAGTTTCTTTATCAAATCTATCTTTAATATATTTAGCGGGGACTCCTCCCCAAATCTCATATGAACCAACATCATTTGTTAAAACAGCCCCCGCTGCAATAATTGATCCATTTCCAATACGATTACAACCTGGAAGGATAGTTACATTATCTCCAATCCAAACATCATTTCCAATTTCAAGAAGTTCACGTTTTCGCTTATCTTTTTTTACCCAGCCAAATTCAGGGCTGAATGAACAAGGATGTGTTGTGATGTAATCTATTGGGTGGTTTTTTGAAATTCTTCTAAAGTTTCTACCGATACTAACATATTTACCAATCTTTAAGGGTCCATTAATATAATCATGCGCCCAACCATAAGAATTCTTTCCCGCTTCAATTTTACGATGCCTCATAAAAAGAGTTCTTAAAGTCTCAGAATGCCATTCTCCCCCTTCTTTTCTTTTTAAGTACCAAAGCAAAAATTCCCTAGTGAACCTGCTCATTTTAAATAACTTATCATAAATCATTGAAAAACACCAAATTTAAAAAATACTTTTTATAACATTTAATCAACATTTACAATTTCTAAAAAATATAATAACTCTTATAATTTTATATATTTTACTAGTTATTTAAAATTTTATTAAAAAAAATTAAAAGAAGAATAATCAAAAATAAACAAAAGTTTTTTTAAATAAATAAAACTTGAAAAACGAAAAAGATTTAAAAATAATAAATAATATGTACTATTTATCACAAATAAATATTAAGAGGAATGAATATGGATTATGATGTAATATATATTGGAAGTGGAAATGCGGCATGGCAAGGTGGCCGTTTCTTAAGAAAAGCAGGACTTAAAATATTAATCGTTGAAGAAAGCCTCTATGGAGGAACATGTGCAAACAGAGGTTGTAACTCAAAAGCGCTTCTTGACGCACCATATGAAATAAAGGCATTGGCAGATAACTTCGAAGGCTGTGGAAAATCTGGAGATTTCGATGTTGACTGGACAGCATTGATGGAATTGAAACGTAAGCGAATTGCAAATATGGCTCCTTTCCTTGATGGAAAATTTAAGGAATATGATCTTGATGTAGCTCATGGAAAGGGTATCATCATTGATGAGCATACCGTTCAAGTAGGGGAAGATAAATTTACCACTGAAAAAATAGTAATTTGTACTGGTTTAAAACCTGTTATTCCAGACATTCCTGGAAAGGAATACTTGCATGACAGCACTGACTTTTTAGACATTGACGAGCTTCCAAAGCATACAATAATCATAGGAGCAGGATTTGTAGGAATGGAATTTGCATCAATCCTTGCAGAAGCAGGCCTTGAAGCGGATGTTATCATCAGAGGAGACATGGCATTGAAATACTTCCACCAGCCATATGTTCAACATGTAATTGAAATACTTAAAGAGAAAAACATCAGATTCCATTTCAATGAAAATGTAAGTGAAATCATCAAAGATGAAAATGTAAAAATTGATAATCCTGAAGAAAAAATCCTTAATCTTGAAAATGCATTGAATACTGATGAAAAATTAAGAGATCCTGATGCCAAGTTAGACAATAAGGCTTATGAAAATGCATTTACAGTAAACTGTGAAAGCGGATTAAGCTTAACAGGAGACTATGTCATTGCAGCTATGGGTAGAGAGGCAAATGTGGAGGACATTGGTCTTGAGAATGTAGGCTTGACATATACAAAAAGAGGAATCAAGGTTAATGAATACCTTCAAACTGAAGTTCCTAATATCTATGCAAGCGGTGATGTTGCAGATAGCGGAATTGCAAAGCTTGTAACAGTTGCAATCCATCAATCCAAATACCTTGGAAAAGCATTATTGGAAGAAAATCCTGAGAAAATAGATTATCCTGTTGTTCCTGCAGTTGCTTACACCATTCCAAGAATAGCTACAGTGGGAGTTCCTGCATTTGTAGCGGAGGAAATGGATGGATATGAAGTTCATAGAATCCAATATGGTAAGTCATACTCACTTGAACTTAAAAACGATAGGACTGCTGAAGCAAAGGTTATTGTAGATAAGGATCTTCAAATAGTAGGTGCAGAAATCATTGCAGCAGATGCTGAAAATGTGGCAAATATGTTCACATTCATCATCAATCAAAAAATAAGCCTTGAAGAACTTGACCATATGATTTATGCATTCCCTTCAAGCAGTTCAGTATGTTTGTATAAATTGCATAATATACATTATGCATTTTAAATAGGAATCAATTATTTTTTTTTCCTATTTTCTTCTATTTTTAAATTTTTTTATAATTTTATAATTTTATATAATTTTTAAAATTATTTGTAATGTTTATTATTTTTTTAAAATTTTATGATTTTTTATAAGGTCCATAATTTTCCAATTTTTTACTTGCTATCATTGATGCAAAATCACCAGATTCTATTAAAGTTTTATTATTTAATATTGCTGATATATATGCAGCCATATAAGTATCGCCACATCCAGTAGCATCTACAATATTATCACATTTAACTGCATTTATTTTGATAGTTGTACCACCAACTTCAATAATTCTTGAACCTTTACTTCCATTTGTTATAACTAAGTTCGAACCTTCAAATTTTTCACTTTTTATTATGTCAAATTCACTCTCATCCATGAAAATGGTATCACTTATTTCAAAAATATAATCTAGATCATCAGATAGTTTCAATATCATCGAATTATCTTCATCCATAAATCTTAAGAAACCTTGAAGTGAAACATAGATAGGAACATCAAAAGTTTTCAGAAATTCCAAAGTGTCAATTGGAAAATCATTGCTGTTAAGTGGTGTCAAGACAAAAGCATCAATATCCTCAATATCAATTTCACATTCTTCAAAAATATTTTTCAATTCATCACTGAGTATAGGAACATTAGCAAAATTAGTTGATTGTCTTCTTATATCTAGATTATCCTTATCAGGATATTCATTAATGAAATGATGTGTTTCATCTTTTAGAATTATCTTTACTTTTGACTTATCTGGAAATTCATCCATCAAGTCAACATTGGAAGCATTCAATATTGCCAAATAATCAGTGTAAAACTCTTCATAGACAAAACTTTGGAAAAAACTGGCTCCACCTACTTTAGAGCTTTCCTTATCTTCGATTATTATTAGATCTTCACATGCTGGCCCAATTAGAATAAGTGTCATTGCAATCAATCATTATTTGTTTTAAATATAAAATTCAATTTAAAATTAATTTCATAAATATAATAAATTTTCAATTTAAAATTAATTTCTTAAATATAATAAATTTTCAATTTAAAATTATTTTCTTTTTAAAAATATATAAATTTAGTGAAAGATTAATTAGTATAAAAAAGAAATTAAAATAATATAATTAAAAACTAATTTTTGTAAAAAAACAATTATAGGTAATAGGATGGATTTTTTAAGCTTGCCCATTAACATCATCATAGGAAACATAATATCTTTTTTTGCATCAATTGCACTTATCTTAAGTTGCATTGTCAATGACAAAAGGGAAGCTTATAAGTATCAGGTTATTGAAGCGCTTATCCTTACTGTTTCTTCAGCATTTTTCCTATCATGGACTGGAATACTTACCATGCTCATTGCAGCAGCAAGGAACTACTTAGTAATGAATGAAAAGCTAAGTTCCAAATTAGCGATTATGTTCATCATAATTACCCTAATTATTTGTCCTATAATCAATACAATGGGCTTGATTGGACTTCTTCCTATGATTGGAATCATACAGCTTACCATTTGCAACTACTACTTGAAGACAATAAAATGGATTAAGGTAGCATTCATTGTGAATGTTTTGATTTATGCAATTTACTTTATAGGAATCTACGATATTGTATCATGCCTTACTCAAGTGATTACAGCAATAATTGGTTTTATTTCATTATTTAAGTTAATTAAAGATGAAAAAGAAGAAAGAATAGTTTAAAAAATAAAATAATGAATAATACTGCATTAATTGTTTGATAATAAAAAAAGAAAATATTTGAAGAGAGAATGCTTAAGAATTACTCTTCATTACTAAAATATTTTGTAAAGACATATGCAAGAATTGATCCTGAAAAGTTTTGCCATACTGAATATAATGCTCCAGGAACTGTTGCTAAAGTCAAAGCTGGGAAATGTGTTTTTGCGAGACTTGTAGACAATCCTGAGTTCTGGAAAGCAAGTTCAATAGCAATGGTAACCATCTGTTTTCTCTTCATTCCAGACAAGTAACCTACTGCAAATCCTAAAAGCATTGCTACGAAATATTGCAAAACGATTGCAGCAATTATTACAAGAGATGAACTGATTATTGCTTCCTTGTTTGCTCCAATGACTCCTGCAACGATTATTGCAATAACAACAGAAGACAATGCAGGCAAATAATCCTTCAATTTCTCACAAAAGTCTGGGAATTTATAGTTAAGGAACAATCCTAAAGCAATTGGAATTATTACAATCTGCACAATTGAAATGAACATGTCAACTGGATTGAACGCTATTGTATTTCCAATTAGAAGCAATGTGATTATTGGGGTTAAGATAGGTGAAATAACTGTGGAAACTGCAGTGAGTGAAACTGAAAGCGCCACATCACCTTTTGCTAGAAATGTGATTACATCAGATGCTGTTCCTCCAGGAACTGTTCCAACAAGAACAAGCCCTACAGCCAATGCCTCATTTAAAGATAAGGTGCTTGCAATTGCAAATGCTATCAATGGCATTAACAGATATTGGGCACTGACCCCTAACAAAATCTCTTTAGGCCTTTTAAATACATTTACAAAGTTTTCTATTTTTAATGTTGTACCCATTCCAAAGAGGATTACCCCTAAAAGAACATTAATAACATTTATTCCCATAAACTCTTCCATAACCCAATTGAATGAATTTGGAATGATTACAGCAATTACAACTGCAATAAGAATGATTATAAAAAAATATTTTTCAACCAATTTAAAAATTCTTTTCATAACTTTAATATTTGTTAAATCTATAAATAAATGTTTATATTAAACGATAAAAGGCAAAACACATTAAAATAAAAAAAATTCTCTTAACTGCACTAAACTTAAATATTTTTAAAATTAATATATTACCATGACTTTCATGAATGATAATGCAAATATAAAACAGTTCCAATTGATCAAATTCCTAAATGAAAACGTCAATGATGATCATGTGATATCAAGAATTTCAATTGTGCTTCGTAGAGACAAATTGGAAGCCCCTTATTATATGAATACCAAAATCAGACTCTCTTCCTGTCTTGATAATGGAGAAAAGGGACTTATTCATGCAATGAACATATTAAATCATAGCAGAATGTACAATTTAACTGAAGAGAGATACAACGAAATTAAATCATTGATTTTGGATACATTTGAGAACAATCAATCTGAACAAGTTGAATTCTCTAAAAATGATAAACAGATCAAAATAGCTATAATGTCTAAAAACGATGCGGAATTCAAGAATCTTTTTGAAAGCTATCAGGAACTTTTTGAAAAAATAGATAATTTGATTGATTAGAAAATCCATTATAATAAAAAAAGAATATAAAAATAATAAAAAAGGAATATAAAAATAATAAAAAAGAATAAAAAAGTAGATAATTGGCCATAATGACCAATTATAAATTTTTTCTAGAATAAAGGATCTTTTACTCTAGCTATCCTAAATGAATTAAGTATAACCACCAAAGTTAATCCCAGGTCACCAATACCAACAGACATCATTAAAGTAATTAAACCTAATATCGCAAGGATTACAAAGAGAGCCTTTACGAAAATGGATAGTGAAATGTTTTGTTTAATAATATTCATTGTCTTTTGGCTTAAACTGAATAGGTAAGGCAACTTACTAATGTCATCCTGCATTAGAGCCACATCAGCGGTTTCAATAGCCACATCTGAACCTACCGCACCCATTGCAATACCGATGTTTGCACGTGCCAATGCAGGTGCATCATTGATACCGTCTCCAACCATAGCTACATCACCAAACTTGTTACGGATAGTGTCAAGAATATTCAACTTATCCTCAGGTAAAAGGTCAGAATAGACATAGTCAAGCCCTATTTCATTTGCAACCTTATTTGCAGCCATCTTATTGTCACCGGTAAGCATAATGGTTTTTATACCTTGGTCCTTAAGATCCCTTATTACATCTTGGGCATTGTCTCTTATTTTGTCAACTACAGTCAATCCTGCAATGACTCCTTTTTCATCACCAATGAATACCAAAGTTTTACCTTCAGCAGTGTACTTATTGATTTCCTCTCTTGAAACATTGAACTCGCTTCCTTCAATCAATGACTCATTTGCGGCATAGTAGCGTTTTCCATCAACGGTACCGACAATTCCCTTACCCGGAATGTTCTTGAAGTCTTCAATCTCATCAAAGCTTATTTCATTAATGCCTGCATAATCAACGATTGCCTGAGCGATTGGGTGAGATGAACTGTGTTCCAATGAAGCAGCAATTCTTACAATCTCCTCTTCACTGTAAGCATCATCTAAAACATTTATATCGCTTAATGCAAGCTTTCCTTCAGTTAAGGTTCCTGTCTTATCGAAGATAACCGCTTTAACGTTACGCATTTCCTCTACATAGGTACTTCCCTTAATGAGAACTCCCTTTCTGGTAGCTGAAGTGATAGCAGACACCATTCCTATTGGGGTGGATATTAAGAATGCACAAGGACATGAAATTACCATAATTGAAAGTGCCTTATAGACCCAATCCACCAAGTTCTGACCGAAGAAGAGTGGAGGTATAAATGCTACACAAGCAGATATTACTATCATTAAAGGAGTGTAATATTTGGAAATACGTTCAACCAATGTTTCTGTAGTGGATCTGTTTAATTGTGACCTTTTTACAAGAGTTACAATTTTGGAAATAACTGAATCCTTAGCCTCTTTGGTAACCACCATTTCGAGATATCCATCTTCATTTACAGTACCTGAAAAGACCTCATCACCGACTGTTTTGGTAACAGGAAGACTTTCACCTGTGATTGATGCTTGATTTATAGCTGAGGTACCATGTATAATATTTCCATCTAAAGGAACCTTGTCTCCAGGTCTGATGATAACAATTTCACCGATTTTTACTTGGTCAACATTACGAACTTCCTCTCCATCGTCAACTTTAACCCTTGCAGTTTCTGGAGCCAATTCAACCAATGACTTAATTGAACGTTTTGCACGAAGTTCTGCATAATCCTCTAGGAATTCAGCTATATAGTATAATAATGCAACTGCTGCACCCTCTTCACCATGACCGATGATAAATGAAGCTATACATGCAATCACCACAAGAAGTGCAGGTCCGATGGTATGACGTTTTACAAGTGAGTTATAAGCCATTACAGCTATTTCATAACCTGCTATAAGAGCAGCAATCATGTAGATTATTGTTACGATGGTCATGTCAAATGACAAGTATTCAAGTATATGTCCTGCTATAAAGAGGATTCCGCTTGAAACCATGATTTGAATAGGTCTGTTTGAGAGTAGAGGTTTTCCTTCTGCAATAAGGTCTCCATCCCCATGGCTGTGGTCGTGTCCATGTCCGTGGTCATGATCATCATCTGCACAATCAGGGCACGCACAAAGTGAAAAATCGTCATCATCATGGTCATGATGGTGATGATCATGGGCATGGTCGTGTCCATGGTCATGATGGTCATGCTCATGCTCATGGCTATGAGAATGGTCATGCTCATGACAAGTGCAATCAGGGTCTTCACAAGAATCTCCAACTACTTTTGGACTATGTTCGTGCTCATGCTCATGACCGTGGTTATGTTCATGGTCATGATCATGATGGTCATGCTCATGCTCGTGATTATGCTCTTCTTCATCATGACAATCATCGTCATCACATCCACATCCACAAGACTCATCATGATGCTCTTCCTCATGTTCATGTTCATGTTCATGGTCGTGCTCATGATTATGGTCATGGTCATGATGTTCATGTTCATGATGATGTTCATGACTATGATTATGGTCATGATGATGTTCATGATTGTGGTCGTGATTATGGTCATGGTCATCATCTGCACAATCAGGGCATCCGCAAAGACTTATATCAACATCTTCATCATAATCTATCTCTTCACTATGATCAAAAACACTCAAATCTGTGCTTTCTTGATAATCCCTCAATAGCTGTTTTTTGTAATGTTCCTCATTAGTACATTTCTCATCAGTACATTCAGGGTCAAAGCAAATGTAATTATAATGCTCTGGATTGTAACATTCTTCATCATTACAATCTGGATCATAACATCTATTTTCTACCATTTTAGACACCTTAAAAATAAATAAATTAAAATTAAAAGTTTAATTGAAGAATATCCACTATATTATTCATTCAAATGTTCCAAACCCATCTTATAAATCATTTCCACATGAAGGTCAGTTAATGAATATCTTGCCTGTTTTCCTTCCTTCTCAAATTTAACAATATTATGCGCCCTTAATATCCTTAATTGATTAGACACTGCATTTTGATTCAATCCTAATGATTCACATATGTCACATACACATAAATCCTCATAGCTCAAAAGGGAAATTATCTTGAGCCGGGTCGGATTTCCGAAAATCTTAAAGAACTCTGAAAGGTCAGAATACTCATCATCCGCTAAAATATGCTTTTTAGCTCTTTCTATTGAATCTTCATGAGGATGATAGATTTCACATACATCATCATGATTATTTTCTTCATTTTGTGAATTTTGATTTTTCATTTGGAACACCTTTTTATAATTATAGTATAACATGTCAACATATTTAAATGTTTTCATATCATGATATTATGATATGTTATTAAAAAAATATTGAAAAATGCTAAAAAGTAATAAAAAGTAGAAAAAATAGAAAAAATAGAAAAAAAGAAAAGAGTTAAAAAAATTTAACTATATGAAAAATGGTAAAATAAAGAATGGTCCTATAGCTGCAAGAAGGAAAAGACCTATGCCTAAAGCAGCAATATGCTTTTGTTCATCCATTATTCCATTAATGATTAATAAAATACTGAAAAATCCTAATATTAAGGGTAAGATATGAGAAAATATAATAATAAATCCATTTGCCATTATATCACATAAATACTTTTTCAATTATATAATAATTTATTTCATTTAATATTTAAATTTAAGCAGAAAAAAATAGCTAAAAAAAGAAAAATATAAAAATTATTAAATTAAAACAAAGAAGAATTATTAGAAAATTGTAATATCTATTTCTCCTTTATGTAAAGCAGTTCCAACCAAAGCCTTTTTAATTCCCAATTCATTGATTAAAGGAATTTCCTCTTTAGTGATTCCACCCCCTAAAATAATTTTATCCTTAAATTCATCAAATCTCTCAAACAATTCCTTATTGAATCCTGCTTCTGTACCTACTGATGAAATATCAAGCAAAATAATTTCATTAGGGTCGATTTTTCTTAAGACTTCCTTAAATCCTTCCAAGTCCAAATCCATATGTTTAGTGTAGAGTTCATTGTTTTTCACATCCACACTTACGATAATTCTTTCCTTAGGATACTTTTCAAAGATTTTCTCAAGCTCTTCAATTGATTCAAGGGTTTCAGTAGCTACAATAATCTTATAAGCAAAATCAAGCATGAATTCAAATGTTTCAAGATTATCCACACCTACATCCACAATAACAGGCAAGATAGTATTTACTTCCTTTATCTTATAGATGTTATGATTCCCATTTCTTTCAATAAGGTCTAAATCAGCAATATACATCTCTTTTGCATTAGCCCTTTTTAATGAGTTAGCTATTTCTACAGGATCAGATGAAGATGCATAAATGGTTTGCAAAGGAGTGTAAGTTTCTCTATTGCCGCTTTTACCGGATACAGCAATAGAATTCATTAAATCTAAAACAGGAATAATCTCTAACATATTTTCACCTTAAATTGAATAAATGCATTTGATAAATCTTTATCATACTTTTTTTATCATACTTTAATATAAACTAATTAAAATTAAAATTTTTTTAAATTAATTATAAATTATTCATCTAATTTTATAAATATTTCGTTAGCCAATTCCTTATCTACAGCCAATTGAGTGTTACCCAATTGGAACACATAATTAGGGAACTTCTGAATTAAACAAATTCTAGAACCTGGAATAAGTCCTAAATTCATGATTTTTCTTAATTTACGAGCATCTTCTGTTTTGATGTGTGAAACTTCACCGGATTCTCCACTGTGACAAGAAACTAAAGGTACTGAATACTCGTTTCCCAAATCATTATCACTATCCCCTTTAGGAATTGGATTGTTGTGAGGACAGTTTTCAGGGTTTCCCAAGATTCTGCATATATTGTCTTCAACCTCTTCACTCATGACATGCTCAATCTGGTCTGCCAACTCTTCCATTTCCTCCATATCAGCTAAAAACAAGTCTGCCACTACCTTTTCTGCAATCCTATGTTTTCTAACCAATGACCTTCCCAAACGTTCTCCATTTTCAGTTAAGTTAACAAAGCCATCATCAATATTGACATATTCCTTCTTAGCCAATAGTTCAATATCTCCCTTATTAAATTCATCAATGACCAATTTCTCTTCCTTTTCAAATTCTCTAACCCAAATATCACGCAAATAATGTTCAATCTCACTTTTTTCCATTTTAAACACCAATTGTTAGAAACTATTTAATCATGCTTTTAATCTATTTAAACACCAAATTGTTAGAAACTATTTAATCATGCTTTTAATCTTTTTAAAACTGTCTTCTATAAACTTATATGATTTGGATTCAGGCAGAATCTCATATCCGCAATTGGGACATTTCACTGTTTTGCAATTGATAGGGCATGAATCACAGCTGATTCCATCACACTTTTGAAATGTGAAACCACAGAATTCACATTTTACTATTTGGTCTTTATTATCATTTTCTTCCATTTCAAAACACCTATCAATCTTAAAACGTTTAAAATCCTAAATAATTATAAAATCATATCGAAAAGAACAAATCCTTAATAATTATAAAACCACATTCAAGCTAGTCAATATGAAGTTTACGATAAAACCCATTGTAAATGCAAGAACTATGCTCATTACAGCAATCAAACCAGCTAATTTAACACCTCTTTCCTTAATCATAATCATCAATTGAGCTACACAAGGCAAGAACAAAGTCAATGTTACAGAAGCAACAAGCAATTGAACTCCTGTCAATTGATTCTGAATTGTCATAAGTCCTGCTGCACCAAAGTCTCTTCTAAAGAATCCTAGCACAAATGAGGAACTTGTTGAAGTTGGAAGGCCAATCGCATTGACAACAGGGCTGATGCATGCAATGATCCATTGGAAAATTCCGCATAAGTCAAGAGCCCAGATGATTACACTGATCAATATGAATATTGGAATCAATTCCTTGATATACATTACAAGACGTGTCCAAGTCTTTTTAGCAATATGGGACAATTTAGGCCATCTTAAAGGAGGCAATTCCATAAAGAAGCTTGGCTGTGCCCCTGGAACAAATCTTTTTGCAAGGAAACCTATGACAACAAAGTTGAATAAGATTACCAAAAACCAAATCCATATTGCATTTTGATGTTGGGATAAGAGCGCCATAATAACTCCCAATTGTGCAGAACAAGGAATTGTAAGTGCCATAAGCATTGTAGCGATATTACGCTCCCTTCTTGTTTCAAGTGTTCTTGTCACCATTGTTGCCATACTTCCACAACCAACTGCAAGGACAAATGGAATAACGCTTCTTCCACTCAAACCGATTTTCTTAAATCCATTATCCACTAGGAGAGCAAGCCTTGGAAGGTATCCGCTATCTTCAAGTATTGAAAATACAATGAAGAAAAGTGATACAATAGGGAGGATAATCCCGAATCCATAGGTTAAACCAAGGGTGACGATACCATATTCACCAACAAATAGGTTTTGAATCGGTACCCAAGGAATATACTGAACAACAATGGCAGTCACCGCAGGGTTAATGTACTGGCCAAAAATGGTATTTTCCAAAAAGTCTACAAGAATGCCTGCTCCAAGCACTCCAACTATCAAATAAAGTCCAAAGTAGAGTACACAAGCAAGTATGATAAGTCCGTAAATCGGATGAATCATTATTCTGCTTAATTTTTCACCTAAGCTATCCTTATCCTGAACATTTACACTATCTATTGTTGTGTAGTTTGATTTGATGTGCTTAGCATAATCAGCAAGCCTAAGTTTTGTCAGATACTTGACCGGTTGGTCAAACTTGGCTTTTTGAGCATCAATAATCTTTGATAAGAGAGCATAATCTTCCTTCTCTTTTACAAGGTTTTCACTGTCTTCATCACCTTCAAGGAGAGAAACAGCCAAATATCTTTTAGAAACCGGATAAGATCCCTTAATGTTATTCTTTATCTCAGAAATGGCTATTTCAATAGACCTTCCATAGTCTACATCCAATAAAGTTTTTGATTCGCTTAATATTTGATTTTCAATTGAATCATAGTTGACGATTGTATGTTTTAATTCTTCCAATCCCCTGTTTTCTGCAGCAGCAGTCAAGACAATAGGAATTCCAAGCTCATGTGACAAGCTTTCAGCATCAACGCTTGCTCCAATCTTTTCAAGCTCATCCATCATATTTAAAACTAAAATCACTTCTTTTCCTGCATCAATCAACTGCAAAGTAAGGTCAATTGACTTTTCAATGTTCTTAGCATCCACTACATGAACCATCAAGTCAAACTGTTCATCTAAAACCAACAATTTAGCTACTCTTTCCTCTTCTGTGATTGTATTTAAATCATAAAGTCCTGGAGGGTCAGTTATATGGACTGTCTTGTTTTCATAGGTGAAATTACCCTCATCGATATCCACTGTGGTTCCAGGGTAATTTGAAACCATTGCAGTCATACCAGTCAATTTATTGAATGTTAAACTCTTCCCTACATTAGGACTTCCTATTAAAAGAACGTTTTTGTAGTATGCTTTATCATTATTGATTGATTTATCATCCTCTGAATCAATCTTAGAATTAGTATCCTTCCCCATTTTTACCTTCTCAAAAATTGAATTAAACTACATTATAACTTTTACCTAAAACTGATATTATCTCATAGTATTGAATAAAACCAGATAATATAAGTCTATTGATTTATTTACTTACTTAATAATGCATATATGTAAAAAATAGACTTAACCATAGTTTAAAAAGAAATTAGGTAAACCTAAATAATATTTTATTTCCTAATTATATAAATATTTCTATAAAAAAGCTTTATCTACAACATCATCTACATCAATTTCATAAGATTCTACATTTCTCTTGAAATGAGCCAAATATTCGATATTGCCATTTTTTCCTTGAATCTTGGAAACATCAAGACCAATTATGCTGTAATCGTATTTATTAAAATAACTTATTATATCAAGAATAACATCCTTATGGACTTCCTTATCATTGATGATTCCCTTGTATTTATCAGCTATTTCCTTACCACATTCAAATTGAGGCTTTATGAGAAATACCAATTCAAAATCCCCATCCTCCAAGGATATCCTATCTATAATATGCTTTAAGGAAATGAAGGACACATCAGATACTATAAGATCTATGCCTTCAAACAGATTGCTTGTGGCGTTCTTAAAATTCAATTGCTCATGAAGTTCAACCCTTTCATCATTCCTTAATGAATCTGCCATCAAATCAGTTCCAACATCAATTGCAACCACCCTTTTTGCACCATACCTTAATGAGCAATCTGTAAATCCTCCTGTAGATGATCCGATGTCCATAATACTTTTTTTATTCAATTCCAAATCAAATGAATCTATTGCACCTTCAAGCTTTAATCCTGCCCTTGAAACATACCTTATGGAACTGCTATCGATAATTTCGACTTTATCATTATCCTTAACGCTATAACTTGCTTTAGTAATTATATTGTCATTTACTTTTACAGACCCAGATTTGATCAGTTCCTTTGCTTTAGTTCTGGAATATGTAAAGTTATTATTCACCAAATATCTGTCTAATCTTTCCTTCATCAAAACACCGATAGAAAACTCATAAATTTGTACCAACAATAATAGTTTGTTTATTGTATATATTAAAACTGATGTATGTAAAAATAATTGATTAAAAAAATCATAACGATTAAAAAAAAAAACAGAATGGAGAAATAGTATAATAATAAGAATTGGTTAAAATAAAACTGGAAAATCAGATAGAATGAATGAATAAATAAAAAAATAAAATGGGGGAGAAAAAGAAAAGAGAATTCATCTCTTTTCTTATTCATATTGTGTTTAAAAATACTAGCTAAGATTAAAAATAAAGAGAATGAACCCTTAAACTTATTTTATACTTTATAGTATATAAAGTTTACTTGAAAAATAATAAAATTTAATTGATTTGAATAAAATTTAAAAAAAATTATAAAAATATGAAGAATGTAAAAAAATTCAAAAATAAGCAAATATTTTATAAATATTAGAAAAATAAAAATGAAAATAAAAATAATTAAAAAAGATTTGAATATATCTAAAATATGACTTTAAATAACTTTGTAAACTTCAAGGCAAGACGAGGAGATATTTTTAAAAATACTTTTAAAATGTCCTTTGGAGCCATATTCTTGTAATCAAGCCCGACGAAAGCATGAATAATCTGATTCAAATCATTATCACTTAAAGAAAGAAATACCTCATGAGCAATAAGTAATTTAGGAATAGCACCTTGAGTGTATTCATCATACAAAACTTCATATTCCTTTAGTCTTTCCGCTGAATAATCCTTGTCCCTTATAGCTCTAGCTGCCACTTGGCCTGCAGTCTTTCCTCCAAGCATGCCCAAAATTATTCCACCACCAGTGATAGGATCTACTTGACCTGCTGCATCACCGCAAACCAATAGGTTATCGCTGTATATTTGGCCAATCAGACCACCAATTGGGTCTCCACCAACATTCAGTTCAACTGCCTTTGCATTTTTCAAAGGAGGATATGATTCAATGAATTCATTTAAGTAGTCAATGGCTGGCCTTTTGCTTGCAGAAGATATTGCAATGCCAACATTTGCAATGTCATCTCCCTTAGGAAATATCCATGCATAGCCACCATTTGCAAAAGCGCCTAAATGAAGCTCAACCAAGTCCATCCTTTCACAATCGACTCCAGCCATTTCATATTGAACTCCAGACATCATTTGCTGTGGCTTTTTAGTGGAGTTTATGCCAAATGCCTTGGCCACTCGAGATTCAGGACCATCTGCAGCAATTACTATGCGAGCCTTTATTTCAATGATTTCTCCCATATGTTCACAGTCAATTACATAAAATGAAACATCGGAATCCTCATCTTTCATAATGGATTTTGCTAATGTCTTAACCATTATTTTAGCACCTGCTCTTGCAGCATCCATAGCCATATACTTATCAAAGACCTTCCTTTCAATGATATATCCCTTTTCTGGCAGCACTGTCTCATCAAGAGTCAATCTTGTTTTATCCGGTGCAATAATAGCTCCCCCATTGATTCTCTGAACAGCCCATTGTGGATTCGGTTCAATCTCAAGCCATTTAAGCCCATGGTCATAAATGCCTTCTGCACATCTTTTAGGAGTCCCTATTTCTGACTTCTTATCTATCAATATTACGCTTGCCCCTCCTAAAGCAGCATGTTTAGCTGCAGCAGAGCCAGCAGGACCTGCACCAATTACTAAAACATCAGTTTCCATCATAATTATCATCAAAATCAATGCATTTTTTTAACTAAAGTCTCTAGTCTAAAATTTAGAACATATAATATTTAAGAAAATGTAATATTTAAATTTTTAGAAATTTAATCCCTTAAAAATTCTAAAATTATATAAAAAAATTAAAAAAATTAAAAAAATGAAGAAGTAGAAATTAATTAAAAAACCCCCAAATATTAAATTATAAAATTATAAACTTAAAAAAAAAGTAAAAAAAGTAAAATTATGGGTTTAATCATTTTAAAACCCACAGTTAATACTTAAAATAAAAATTAAGCCTTTACTGCATCAGATATAAATTCTTTTTCAGATGCTGAAACAACAACCAATTTATCATCTTTTGCATATGCAAAAGTATAGTACGGATAAGTTGTAATGGTATAAATGTAATTACCGCTTACAAATCTGGTTACATTTTGAGGGTGATACTCCAAATAACCAGCAACTCCATTTATGGTTTCACTATTCCCCCCATAATGACGAGCTGTGTCATCAGTTGCCTTATGGCTAGGGTTTTTAGAAACGCTTAATGAAAGTGTATCATTATCTTTTTTATAATTCTTTATCTCTGAGAAATAAGCTATATTATCAACAGTCTTGTTATATTTTGTTGTGGTGTTTCTTACAACTTCTTCAAATCCATCAGGAACATTGAAATTGACTCCATCCACAGTAACGGTATTTCCACCACCCAGGAGACTTCCAAGATCAAAAGCATTGACCGCTCCTATACTCACAATAGCTAAAATCGCTACAATAAATATAGCAAATAGTTTTTTATTCATTTTAAACACACCTTAATCCATTGTAATGATATTTATATCATATTTAATTAATAAAATTTTTCATTTAATTAGGCATTTATTTAATAATTTTTAATTAAATAATTATTTTGTTAAGAAATTAAAATTATTTAATTGTAATATAAGATTAATAGAAGAAAATTTTTAAAAAATATTCAAATATACAAATTTAATTTTTTAAAAATTAATAATAAAAATAAAAAGATAAAATAGATAAAAAAAGGAAGGAAGTGAAAAAAGATAAAAAAAGTAAAAAGATGATGAATAAAAAAATAAAATGAAAAGACATTGAATCTAATAATAGAATTCAGGCTCTTTTCTTTCTGCATTTGCACTTTCAAATGCTGGCTTTTTAGCTTCAAATGCTTCTCCAGTGAAAGCTCTAGCATTTTCAGGACAAATGTTAATGCATGAAGTGCATCTTGTACATACGTCAAGGTCTACATCAGCAGGGTCATCATCTGGAATGGCTTTCTCCGGACAAACACCTACACATTCAAGACAGAATACACATTTGCCTTCATCACAGCTTAGAACAAATGGAAGCTGTTTATAATCAACATATGGCCTGTTTCCCGGAATATCAGATTCCAATGAATCTCCATTTTCTATTTTTTCAATACACTTTTGAGCAAACTCATTGATCTTTTCAATGTCTGACTCATCAGGTCTTCCAATAGCTACACCTTCAAAGATTGAATGATGGCTAATAGTTGACGCTGCTGCAATTACATCAAAACCATTTTCCTTCAATAAGTCAACAAGTTCAATCAATGCATCAGTTACATGTGCATTTCCATAATTTACAACAGCTATTGCTTTTGTATTGTCTCCAGTTAACTTGGATAATCTTGCTCTTGCGGTTTTTGGAATTCTTCCTGCAAAAACAGGCATTCCAACAACAATAATATCATCTGATTCAAATTTCTTTTCATCATTGAAATACAATAAATCACAAACAACATTTTCATCATTAAAATTATTAGCTATTTGACTTACAACTTTTTTTGTAGTTTCAGATGGACTGAAAAATACTGCAGTTACATTACTCATTTTTTCACCTATTTTAAATAAATCAAATTCAATTAATTATCTATAATGTTCGTTAATGTATTCATCAAGTTCTAAGTAAGACTCATCGATTACTTCATCGATTCTTTCATTAGATAAGTCGGACAACTCATCTGTATCAATTTCAATTGATGCATCTACATCAAGTTCACCATTTTCATCAGGATAGCTAATTTCAATGCTTACATCCATATCCAAAATTTCCTTTTGTGAGTTTACAGATGCTTGAATTTTTTTCTCAATAGTTTCAGATAAAAAATTTGAAATGTCTTCAAGATCATCTTCAGATAACTCTTTAAGTTTTGATACCATGTTAACACCTTAAAAAATCATTTTATACAATACGAATTAAAAAATGAAAGATAAAAAAAGAAAATAGATAAAAATTAATTTAATCTATTTATCCTTGTACTCCACCCATAGCTTGTTGGATGGTTGCTTGCATTTCTTCAAGTTTTTTCATGACTCTTTCTTCTTGACGGGCCATGGTTTGTTGTCTTAATTTAAGAGTTTCAACTTTATCTTCAAGCTCTTCTAAAGTTTCATTACGTTCAACTTTAATTAATAAGTTTCCTGCAGATTTGAATACTTCAGCTCCTTCTGGAGTCTTTTTAAGTTCTGCAAGAGCGGTTTCAGTTTCTCTTAATTGAATGTCAACATTTTGTTTTTGAATGGTTACAGCTTGAGCTTGTTGTTGTAATTGTTGGAATTGGTTTAATTGATGTTGTATATTTTGTGGAATTTCCATATTTTCACCTTTAATCTTTTTTATAATAATATTAGTTTAATTTTTAATTATTTAATATAATTAGCTAATAAATCATTATACTATAATATATTATTAGTTATATATTTAAAACTATTGATTTAGAAAATTTAAATTGATTGAAATTGAGAAATTGATTAATTTTAAAATTAGAAAACTAAAAATTAATCTCAAGCAAACAATTAGTTTTCAGTCAATTCATTTATCTCAACGGATAAGTTAATCCATTTGATAGCGGAATTGATGGACGCTCTAAAAGATGTGGCATCTTCGGCATCTATTGTGATTATGATAGAATTCTTATCCAATTTCAAATCCATAGAAGATCTGTAATCAGGAGAAGTCTCAAATTCAAGCAAAATGGAATCATAAACTATTTTAGCTTGCTTTTCTGTATCAAAATCAATTACAATATCACTGTTGATTGATTTTAGAATTTCACTTTCACTAATAAGAATCTCCCCTGGATAAAATAAATTAATCAATGATTTTAAAGCAAATAATGAATTTAATTTTCTACTATTTTTTTAACGTTTATTTGGAAATCTATTTGTTCCCCTTTCTTATTTACAAAATAGAGTATTGCAAAGTTCTTTTCATCATCATAGTCAGCATAGGATATCCTAATGTAATTTGAGTCTTGAGGCTCTGTAGTAACTTCAATCCCCAATACTTCAGCCAAAACATCCAACTCTCTTACGGTTGATCTGATTTTCAAATCCTTAGGGCTGATGTGAAGACGCTCATTTGTAGTGTTTACAGAAACAAGCAAAGCCAATTTTTCATTTGCCTCAAGGTCATAAAAGGTTAGTTTGCTTGGATTTCCCTTTATCTGATACACTAAAACAAGACTGTCATGACCTAATTGCTTAGCTTTAATAAGCAAATCCCTTAAGCTGCTTTTTCCCCTATTGGTATAATCAAATCCAAAAGCATGGGAAAAGTTCTTGCAGAATGTTCTTGTTTTCTGAGATGGTTTTCTTGATGTAGAAATAAGCATGATAATCCTCTTTTTTATAATTTAGATAAGAATTAGAAATAGATATGCATAAAATTAGTAAAAATTATAAAAAGGCTAATTTTAATATAGGCAATTAAAATTAGCAAATAGCTAAAATAACTAAATAGCTAATAAAAATAGAAAATGAAAGCAGTGATCTACTGAAGCAGTGATCAGACCGCCAAGCTAAATAGTTATTAAAGATAATTAAAGAATAATTATAAATAAAAAATTATTTAATAACTATCTTGCTTTTACAAGTTTTCTGACTTCTGGAACTTTTTTAAATAAAATCCTATATCTGCATTTAGGACATTTATTTTCCATGTAACCTTTATGGTCAACTTCAGTTCCACATTCAGGACATCTGTACAATTAGTTTCCTCCAACTACTCTTTTAATGTTACGGGTAGCAGCTTTTGCCATAGGAGTTTCAGGTACGTATGCTCCACCGGTAAAGACAGTACCACATTTTTTACATTCCCAAATTCCAGCGCTTACTCTTTTTACGTAAGGTCTGTCACATTTAGGGCAAACATGTTTCTTTTTCATGTTTTCTTCGATTTTCTTAACTTGTCTTTTTGCTTTTCTTCCGTATCTAGCACCAAATCTGCCAGTAATACCAACTTTTTTTGTTCTTGCCATTTAAAATATCTCCAGTAAAATTGAATTAATTAAATAAGTGATTAAGCTTCAACACCTACAAAGCTTAATTTTATGTATTATTTAATCCATCACATGATAAACAATAAATATGAAGTAATAAGACATACTCTTGTCTTTAATTATAAGATTAAATAAAAAGATCTACTTTACTAATTATAACCTATAAACGATAATTAAAATAAAGAGAATATTGTTAAAATTATAAAGCCATTACAGCAATTAGGCTATAAACTTAACTAATAATATAATATAGTATTTAAAAGTATATAAAGTTAATGGTTTTTAGATATTTTAATTTGAGAAAAATAGCTGTTTTTTATTTTAGATTTAAATAAATCTTTAATTTTACAATTTAACATTGAATTAAACCATTTTTTACAATAATTATATATATTGAAAGGATTTTTGAAAATAAAAATAAAATTTTGAAAATAAATTAAAAAATAAAAAATAATTAAAAACTAGTTAGGAATAGTTCCCAAACTAGTCTAAATGACTTAATAAGTCATCTTTGGTAGTGAATGCCATGTGAACAGCATCAAGGATTTCATCTCTACTTAAAGGTGCTTCTCCACCTTTTTGCATGGAACAGACATGATTTCCTTCTTCAGTAACACCAATGGTAATTCTTGCATCCAAGATTTCTTCCTCTTCTAGGGAAGGATCTAAAATCAATCCATTGCCGATTTTCACAAAGGTGGATAAAGCTAATCTATCTCTGATAGGTAAATCCATGGTTTCATCTTCAGATAAAACAACTTCATCATCAATGTATTCAGCAACAGGCAATTTGGTGTTCATTAAAGCTGCCATTACAGCAAGATTGGATGCATCAAATAAGTTTCCATCGTAATCGATTACATGTAAGTCAATGAAAAGCATCCATACTTTTTTGCCTTCTTCAATACAAAGCTTTTCTAAGTCCACTAATTCACTTTCACGGATTCCACGGTCTACAACACGTGCAAGTTCAATGGATTCAGGGCTAGGTGGACCTGGTTCAAATCCAGGAGCAGCCATTGGCAATAGTTCACAATTGGTCATTAATACACCTAAATTAGGGGTGTCTCCAAATGGTTCACCAATAGTTGGCTTTACACCTACAATAACTTGAGTGTCACCTAATCTAACTCTTGCAGAACCTTCTGCCTTATCGATCACATTAGGTTCAATGAAAATATCTCTTCTTTCATCAAAAGCTCTTCCATCAGCTCTTTTACCATCATTTATAAGTCTTGTAATACTTCTTCTAGTAATTTCTGGTACAATATCCATATTTTCACAACCTATTCAGAACTATACCTGTTTTTTAAAGCTTCATGTTGGAGTTCGCTAATTTTCATACATCCTTCCATAGCTAAATCCAAAGCTTCTTCAAATTCTTCTTCAGTTAAGTTACCATCTGCTTGAAGTAAAGTAATTTCACCAGTTCTTGGCATGATTGCAATAGGAACGTCAGCTTGTCCTTCCTTATCTTCTTTTTCAGATAAGTCCAATACAATTTGGTCATTTACCTTACCTGCAGCACAGCCCACTACAATATCCTTCATTGGAATACCTGCATCAGCTAAAGCAACAGCAGCTGCAGTGATTCCTGCACAACGGGTTCCTCCTTCTGCTTCAATAACTTCAATTGATACATCAACCATTGATCTTGGGAAAGATTCCAACATTAATGCAGGTCTGAGTGCATCAGCAGCAATTTTGGAAATTTCAGTTGATCTTCTATCTGGACCAGGTCTCTTACGGTCATCTACTGAAAATGGAGCCATATTGTATCTTACTCTAATTACACCAGTATTAGGTTTTAATAAACGTCTGATATAGGATTCTCTTGGGCCGTATACAGATGCTAAGATTTTATTTCCACCAACTTCCAAGTAAGCAGAACCATCTGCTCTTTTCAAGACTCCAGCTTCAATTTTAATTGGACGGAGCTCATCATAAGCTCTGCCGTCAGCTCTTAATTCTTTGTCATTTGAGATAATAAAAAACACCTCTTCAAAATCACATTCATAATTAACAATAATTATTAAATTTTTAATTCAACAGCTTAAATACCTCTTCCTTGTGAAATGTTTAAAGTAGGAGATTTAGAATTATCTGCACGACTTAAATCAAAAGAAGATTTATTGTTCTTTTTTTGCTCATTGATAAATTCATAGGTATCCATGAAATTAGGCTTTTTTGATTTTTCTTCCTTTTCATCATCTTCAGAATCTTCTTGGGAAGCCACTTCTTCAGCTTCCTCTTCAGGAGCTTCTTCATCTTTCACTGCATCTTCATCTTCAGAATCGTCTTCTACAGTTTCTTCTTCAGAATCCTCTAAATCTTCAGAATCTTCTTCCACGTCTTCTTCATCTTCAGAAATAGCATCAGAGATTACATCTTCCAATTCTTCATCAGAGATATCGTCTTCAAAGTCTTCGATTTCTTCTTCAGAATCCTCATCATCTAAGTCTTCCTCATCTTCGTCTTCAGAATCCTCATCATCTAAGTCTTCCTCATCGATATCTTCGTAATCTTCTGTTTCATCATTGAAGTCTTCCACATCATCTTCGAATTCCTCTTCTTCAGAATCCTCATCATCCAAGTCTTCTTCTGAGTCTTCATCAAGGAATCCTTCTTCAGCTAATTCCTTTTCAACTTCATCTCTGAAATCTTGAAGTTCAGGTTTTTTCAAGCCTTCTTCAAAAGCATCCTCTTCTTCCACTTCTTGTTCTGCTTCTTCAGCTTCTTCCTCTTCTGGAGGTAATTCACCGTCAATAAGTAAACAAAGCTTGTTTTTAATTCTGTCAGTTAAACCAGAGGTATGAGCTTCTTTTTCGATTAACTTGATAATGTTCTTGACGATTTGTTCCATGTCTTCATTACCTTTTACCCAAACAAGACCATTTTGACCGACAACAATCTTACAGCCGGTTTTATCCTTGATCATGTTAATCATGGACCCTTTCTTACCAATTAAACGAGGCACTTTAGTAGGAGCGATATCTACAATTACTCCCCCTTTGAATTTGCCCATTCCACGGCCTTTTAAACCTAATTTAACCTTTTTAACTTCATCAACATCGACGATTCTTAAGAAAAGAACATCCCCGATATCAAATACTCTACTTAATTCCTTTTTCTCTCTTCCGAATACTTCAGATGCAGGCAAAATACCAGAGTATGGTGAGTTAATGTCCACTCCCCACATTGAGAATCTGACATCATCGATTTTACCAATGACCACATCACCTTTTTTAGGAAGATATTTGCTTTTCAAAGGAATTACACTAATTTTCTTATTCCTTAAAGAAACTAAACCTAAGAGTTTGGAACAAATTTTTCCATCATCTTCAAAGGTTCCTCTTCCTGGATAATAATCATCCTCTGCTAATAATTCTCCAGGAACAACTAAATCTTTTTCATTCACATATATCATACATATACTTCCCATAAGAGTATATTAAATTCAACTACACACCTAAATTAAAACACCTATAAGTTAATCCAATTAGTCTCTTATTCTCTAATCAAATTAAAATCCATTAGCCATTAATTGCCAATAGACCTTATTATAGTTAATTTATTAATTTAGTTTCAGCTTCTCCTCCTGAGATAGAAGCCATTTTATGATTAAAATCATCTTGAAGACCACCAGGCATTTCTACAATTCCAATCCAAGAACCATCTTGTTGCCATTCTTCATTTACAATTTTTCCAAATGGGCGAATTGCAGAATAAGCATTACCTGCTGCTGTGCTTGGTAATCTAACAGCCATTTTAACTTTTTCAAATTTAATTGGGATTAAAACTTTAATTGCTTTTAAAGCTATTTGAACCTGTTCATCAACAGATTTAAATGCATCGACTTTAACTTTAGCCTCATTCATGGCATTTTCAATTCTCATTGCTGGATGTGGAAGACCGTTTTGAGGGTTAATACCTTCTCTTGCTATTTTAGCAATGACCTGTTTCCTCTTGTCTTCTTGCATCTGTCTTCTTTGTTCAGCAGTTAATTGAACATGCCCTTTTAGAAGAATTTGGCTAGCGACTTCCAAAACATCAGTAGTTCCAAATACCTTTTCCATAGCTTCCTCAGAAGCCTTGTCTCCTTTTTTGGAATCCTTGAATATTTCTTCAACAGCCAAAATGTCTTCAATTTCAATTTCTTTTTCATTATCTGGATTTCTAAAGTCTGCAGCTAAATCAGGATCAACTAAAATTTCAAATTTTTCTCCAAAAGATTCTAATCTTGCAATAATAGCATCATCTACATTTACCATGCTTACTCACCAAAAACCAATTAATTTGATATTCTTTTCATACATTTTAAAAAAATAAAAAAATGTAAAATAAATACATTAATAAAAATGTAAAAATGAAAATGAGTTCAAAATGAACTCAATAATAAAAATATAAAAATTTAAGAAATGTTAAGATATTTTTTTGAAAACTTAGGATATCTTAAGAAATCATGTGAATTATTTCCAAATCCCTTAAGTTTTTTAGATATACTTAACAATCATCCTTAAATGTTTATGTTCACTTAAGAATTTTTCTGTAAGAACAAGTTTAATTCCAAACTTTGCAGTTTCTCTTACAGCCTTACTCTTCAGAACCTTCTTCACTATTGCTTTCTTCAGTAACATTTTCATCTACTTCATCTTCAGAAGTCTCTTCGGAAGCTTCAGATTCAGCAGTTTCATCTGCTTTTTCTTCGACTACTTCTTCTTCAGCATCTTCCTCAGATTCCTCTTCCTCTTCTTCAGCATTTCTCTCAAGAAGAGCTTCAACATATTCAGATACTTCATCATCAGATAATTTTCTGTAGCTTTGAGTATCTACTTCAATGACAGCTATTTCAACGCTTTGAGCAGTGGTTCTGCCTTCAGTAGCTTCATAAAGTGCATCTAAACCTAAGTTTATAGCATCATCTAAGCTAATGTCGTCTTCATATCTTTCTTCAAAGACATCCATAGCTGCTTGTACACCAGATCCAATAGCAGTAGCCTTATATTCAATTAAAGCTCCACTTGGGTCTGTTTCGAATAATTTAACTTCGTCACCATTCACCCCACCAATGATAAGTGCTGAACCGAAAGGTCTTACACCACCATTTTGAGTGTACATTTGTTTCATGTCACAGATTTTTTTAGCTAAACCTCCAACGAGAATTGGTTCATTATAAGTTATTCTGTTAATTTGAGATTCAATACGTGCTCTTTCAATCAATGCTCTTGCATCAGCTACAAGACCAGAAGTAGCAGCACCAATATGATTGTCAATTTGGAATATTTTTTCAATAGATTTTGCTTCAACTAATCTGCTTACAGTTCTTTTATCTACAATAAGAACTACACCTTCTTTGGATTTGAGACCTAAAGAGGTGGTTCCTCTTTTTACAGCTTCTCTTGCATATTCTACTTGGAAAAGTCTTCCATCTGGACTGAATACAGTAATTGCCCTGTCATATCCAGCATTTTGTTGTTGTAAAGGTTGCATTTAATATCACCTATTTTTTTCTAAAATTTCAATTTCACATACAAATTACTTAATAAATTACATATTTTATTTAAAATCAATCCAATTTATCTAAAACAAATACAAACATAATATTTTATTAAATAATAGATAAACCAAATACTTCTTAAATTTAAAGATTATGTATTATTTAACTCATTTCATCTTATTTTCATCTTATCTTCTAAATTACAGCCTTTTAAAAAGAATAAATAAAATTTCAACCATAATTTACGTTTAAACAAATTCAAATTAATTTTAAAAAATAAACCAAACATTCTGTTATTTGGTAATATGTATTTTATTGATATTTCTGTCAATACTATATTATAATAAAGTTATTTATAAATGTTTTCAAATTTTTTATTTTATTATTGATTTAGTAAAAAAGAAAAAGAGAAATTTTTTAAAAAAAATAGAAAATAAACTAAACGAAATAAAAAAAAAAAAAGTTTTTATTGGATGTTATCCTCGTCAATGAATTTTGAAATTCCTGATTTGACTGTTCCGGAAACACCAATTGTATTGATGGCAATTTTCCTTTTGTTTTGCCTTGTTAAAGTGGATAGAGCAACCCTCACATCATTTTCATAGGATCTTCCGCATCTTAAAACTGTCTTATAATTGAAAATAGCTTCGTTATTATGAGTGCTTTCTTCAATAAGATAATGTCTCATGACCCATAAGTCAAAGTTGCTTGAATGGTTCTCTCCCCAGTATCTAATGCAAGCATCCCAGCAATATACCAACATCTCTTCCTTGGATATTTCCACTTCTGTCTTTACATCAAGAATCAAGTAATGATGGTTTTTTCTGAGTGTTGGAGGCAATACCTTTAGTTTCATGGCTCATCCTCCTCTAAATCAATATCAATATCATCATAATCAATTAATTCATCATTAAAGTCTTCAGATTCATTGAATTCTTCCAAATCACTTTCAAGATTGTCATAAGTGTCAGTGAAATCATCACTGTCTATGACTTTAACTCCCTTAATTATCATGTCTTTCCTTTCATTATTGAAGTCAACGATTTGCTTAGGATAATAATAAAATCCATTGTAGATCTCTTCATCATTAAACCCAATGGATTTGAAGAAAGCGACAATATCCCTTGTAGAACGAACATGATAAATTGATTTTGAATCAGTGGTAAGAATCAATGGGAACTTGAACTTACGATGGAACATGAGAATTTCCTTAAAGCTGCTTATTATATTTGCTCTGTATCTGCGATGATTGTTTAAAATGTCCCTAAAGCACAATTCAATAGCCACATTGTTTCTTTGAGCTTCCTTTGCCAATACATGATTCATTCCAGAATCCCTTCTCTTATAGTAAGGCCTTGACAAGACATCAATCCTATGGTTTTCACAAACGCTACGATTAACCTTCAAGTCACCGCCTAAACAGCTGATGTAATTGGATTTATTGCGATATTTATTGATTATTTTTCTAATTTCATTGGAATTAGCATTTAATATATTTATTCCCATAGAAAGTTCAGCATGCTTAAAATTATTTTTCTTATTTCTATAGGTTTGATTGAAGTCTACAGAGGATAATTCCTCAATTAAATCATCCTTATATTCAATAGCTTTCTCAAAGTTGTCATGAGAATAATTCAAATTAAGATAATCCCATCCGAATTTATTGGCTTCCTTTACCAAAGCCAAATCATCATCATAATTCTGTCCTCTTAGATTCAAGTCATAAAATTTCATTTGATTACCTTAATTAGATTTTTAAAAATAATTTTATAGAATAATCATATGGAATAATTATATTCGCATATTCAAATTATATATTTTATAATTTATTATTAATGTTTAAAATAGTTTCTAATCATTCTTTATATTGTCGGGAAATATTTCAGAGATTTTCTTAATTGCAACCTCTTTTTTAGCAGGATAAGCAGCTATTTTAATCTTTAAATGAATGCTGTCTCCACCATCAAGAATCTCCCACTCTTCTCCCAATGCCTTTTCCTTTGATAATCTTAAGAACAAATTACCCTTTTCATCCATTTTCCTGTCCAAATCATCATATAATTTAGCCAATTGATCTTCTCCAATGGATTCCACAAGACTGTTTAGGAATTCCTTTGTTTCTCTTTTTTTGGAAATGGTTCCAGTTAAAATAAGCATTTTCTCTTCCAAAAGACCTTCTGCCTCTTCCACTTCTGGTTCTGCAGTAGGCAATATATTCAAAAGAGCTTCTAAAACTTCATCCTTATCCTCATTTTCGTAAATAAAGACACGATATCTGATATTATGAATCATGATTAACAATCCCAATAATGAAATTAATTTAAATTTAATTAAAATTATAAAATAAAATGATAATAATTGAAAAAAAGTATAGATTATAATTAAAAATAGTTTTAAAAAAATAAAAAAATAAAAAGAAAAGAAAAATTAAAAAAAGATTATTTTAATCTTTTTTCACTACCTTTTCCTCTATTTCTACGGCCACGGCCTTTTTTACCAGCACTGGTTAAGCCTCTGAGAGCTCTGCTTCTGTGCTGTTTTTCACAAATCCAGTTGATTTTAGGGTCGTTTTTAATAGAAGGACTTTGTGGGTCTACTAAGATTACTTCAAAGTATTTGTATTTTCCGTCAGCCCATACCCAGTAAGAGTTTAATACTTCCATGTTAGGGTATTTTTTAGCTACACGTTCTTCACCGATTCTTTGAATAGACTTAGCCATGGTAATTTTGTTTACACCCATTCTTTTTGGTCTACGACCATGTTTGAAACGAGTTTTCCTACGTCCACCACGTCTAACTTTTACTCTTACAACCACGAAACCTTTTTTAGCTCTGTAACCTAAAGATCTTGCACGATCAATTCTGGTTGGTCTGTCGATTCTAGTGATTGCAGGTTGTTTCCTCCATTGAGGAACTCTTTGCCACATAAGTTCTCTTACATAAGACTCATCTGGATTTTTCCATGCATCTCTAATATATTTGTACATCATTTAAATAACCTCTTGTTCAGCTTTTCGCCACATCCAAAGGACAATATTTAAAATGGTTTTTTGATTAATTGTATTAGTTTAAATAGAGTAGTGAATAGCTATTTAATTATTAATCAAATTCTAAATATTATAGTCCATAAGAGTTTAATTTTTTGTTAGAAATTGCTATCAAACAGCAAATACACTAACATATTATAATATTTAATAGTAATCATTTAAAAAGTTTTTGTATAAAAACAGATATTTTAAAATTGGGAGAAGATTGATAGACTATTAGAATAAATCAAAATCAAATATGAAAAAATAAAATACTAGTTAATTCTATAAAAAAATAAAAAAAAACTAGTTAATTCTATAAAAAAATAAAAAAAACTAGTTATAGTTTAAAATATTAGATATAACTTGTGTCTTGTTTTCTGAAGTGTGCTTGTGGGTGATCACATAATGGACAGACTTCAGGTGCGTCTTTTCCAATATGGATGTAACCACAGTTATTACATTTCCATGCAATCTCTTCATCTTTTTTAAAGACTTTGTCTGCTTTTATCTTAGCCGATAAAGCATTGTATCTGTCTTCGTGTGCCTTTTCAGTAGCACCTGCTGCATCAAACAAATCTGCAATCTCATCGAATCCTTCTTCTCTTGCGGTTTCTGCAAATTCCTTATACATTACAGTCCATTCTTCATGCTCACCTGCTGCAGCATCTGCAAGGTTGCTTAAAGTGTCAGACACTTTTCCACCATTTAAGAGCTTGAACCAGATTTTTGCATGTTCTTTCTCATTGTCAGACGATTCCTGGAAAATATCCTTGATTTCCACATAACCATCTTTTTTAGCTTGAGAAGCATAGAATTCATATTTTACACGAGCTTTAGATTCACCAGTAAGAGCTGCTTTTAAGTTTTCTTCAGTTTTTGTTCCTTTTAAATCTGCCATAATAATTCCTCCTAAGATTATAATTATAATAATCTAGTTTCAACCATAAAAACTTTTTAAAAATTGTATAAAAAATTACAATAAATAAAAAGATTTTAAATCAATTTACAAAATTTATTTGCGCCTCATCAATTAAGGGATAAATAATCAAACTGTCGCCATCAAGATCCTCTTTATTTAAGTCTACAGCAGTTATTTGATGATTATCATATGTTTTATAATATAAAATACCCTTATTTGTGTTGTAACAGGATGAATAAATTGTATATTCATATAAATCAGGATCATCAATAAATGTCAATCCTTTCTGCTGTTCAACAGATGCCAAAATATGGAAAAATTGAGAAACGCTTTCACTTTCACTTTCGCCAGAGAATGAATTTTCTTTAGTGAATGCCACTTTTGCAAATCTTGATGAAGACGACAAGTCACCAGGAAGTCCAATTGCACCCATACCTCTGCTATAAGTATCCAATTCAAGGTCTTTAGAGAAAGTATTTTCCGGTGTTTTAATAGACAAGTTCCTATAATTATTCAAATTGAATAATTGCATGTCAAAGGTAGGATTATTAGTTAAAACCCCAACGGGATTATCATAAACTTTCAATCCATCTTCTAAAGGTTCAACAATAATAGATGAATTCTCATCAGCAATCATCCAATGAAGAGGAGATAAAGGTAAGTTTTCCGAATAGTTTATATTCACTAAATTAAGATTCAGAAGTAATTCTTTAACATCCTCTATCGACTCAGACTGCGATAACAAATAAGGAATGAATTCAAATGGTGTCACATTCACCATATCGTCCTCAATTTCCCTATAAACAGCATTGCCCGCAAAGTTAAGACCTGCAATAGCTACTCCTTTTTCATTGCAAGCGTCATAATATAAGGGATATTCATCAATACCTGCAGTTATACCAATTATCGCATAATGAGATTTCATATCTTCTATTTTCCTGAATTTAAATTCATAGTTTCTTGGAGTGATACAAACCCTCTCATTATATGAAATTTCATAGTCAAAGTTTCTGCCAAAATAATGTTTTGCTGTTAGATATTCACTTGCAGTGCACATAATTGACTCCTCACCAAATTAATCTAATAACTGTTCAGATATTTTTGAACTTATTAGTTAATCATATATTTAAACTATCTAATATTTAAACTTTTATATAAAAAAATTAAAAAATATTATGCAACTGTATAAAATTAAAATGATAAAAAATGGTCAAAATAATAAAAAAACTAAAAAAAGTGAAAAAATGCTCAAAAATTTAAGAAAAAAGAATCGGAATATTGAAAAATACTCAATATTGTAATGAAAACTTTTAAAAAAAAAGTGTAACCAGTTAAGAGTAATTACTCCCAACTAGTGAAAAAGTTTTGGTCCAGGTTTTGCGCTCCGAAGGAGCGAAAAAGCTGGGTTATTCTTCAAATGGTTGTGGCAATGCACAAGCATCGTTTCCTTTAGCTAAGTATGAGTATACTAAAGCTGCAAGGATAGCGCCTACAATAGGGCCAACTAAATAAATTGGGAAGAATCCCCAAAGGTTAGCTCCACCAAGTAAGGTGTCCATTAAGTAAGGACCAAAGGTACGTGCTGGGTTAATGGATGCACCAGTGAATGCACCAAGTACAATGATTACAGCAGCTACAGTCATACCAATGGAGATACCTGCAACACCAGGGTCTGCTTTTTTATCCACAGCAACACCCATTACAACAAGCATCAAGAAGAAAGTACCGATACATTCTGCAATCATTGCTGGAATATATCCTACACTCAAACCAGGCGCAGTAGCACCTAATCCTCCAATTGTTACAGCAGGAGCACCTAAACATACAAATAATAATAAACTTCCTAAAACTGCACCGATCGCTTGTGCTACGATGTAGTAAACACTATCAATTAATGAAATGTTTTTGCTTACAAGCAAACCGATTGTTACAGCAGGGTTTAAGTGTGCACCTGAAATTTTTCCAAATAAGTAAATACATGCCATTACAGTTAATCCGAATGCAAGTCCAATAGCTAACCAGTCTCCTAAACCACCAAGTAGTCCAATACCCGCTGCACCAGGATCAACACCATCATCAATAAGTAAAGTTACAACTGCAGATCCAGTACCGAAGAACACTAGGAAAAAGGTACCAATAAGCTCTGCAATGAATTTTTTAGTAATATTACATGAAGCCATAATTTCTCTCCTATATTTAAATAATCTTATACTAATTAAGTTTGAAACCTTAAAAAAAATAAAGATAACTTAAAGAAAAATCTTTAAATTATCCAATAAAACTTATTTATACAGATTCTTTCCATTGACAGTATTCGTGTTTTGCATCAATCATACATGCAGCACAGTTCTTACATCCTCTTACAGGGGAACCAGGAACTTCCTTGTTAAGTGCAATGATGTTAGTCATCATGGTAGCGGTTACAGGTTCAGGAGTAAGTAAGCAAGGGTAGTCTGCAAGTCTCATTAATGAAGAGAATCTTACTGTAATTCCACAAGCAGGGTAAGTGTATCTTTGTGGATTCATAAGTACTTCATTTTCAGCAATAGCACTTAAGTCAACGTCAAATCCAGCAGCTTTAGGCACAAGGTCAATTTTTTGACTGCTTCTAGCTTTTCTAGCATTGTTGATTGAAGTGTAACCTCTATAGATCATGTCCATAAAGTCACAGTTGTGCAATTCTGCAGCTGCTCCTCTGGTAGGGTATTGTTGTACGAAGTTGTGGAATCTTTTGGTTAATAAGTCTACAACCATAGGTGCATTGAATCCATCTAATTCAAGAATGTATTCAGCAGCACATGCAGTTGAACCGGTTGCTAATGACAAGACATTGTAAGGGGTTTTGAAGTTGTCAACATTAGCTTTTAAGGAAGCTTCCATAACTTTTGCAGTTGCTTGAATAACTGCTAAGATTACGTCATCCTTACACATGTTGTAGCTTGCTTGACCAATGTGGTGACCAATATCTCCAACACAGTATGCCGGCACGGTTACAATGTTACCATAGTGTACGCCATCATCCATTGCAGCTTTTACAACAGAAGTCATTTCCTTTTTGTATCCTAACATGAATTTTCTTACATCAAATGAGGAGTGACCTGCATCGTCCATTAATTTTCCTTGAGCTTCTACAGGCTCTTTGTAAATCATTTGCAATGCTTCAATTTCTTTTTGAGTTGCTTCAGCAGCAGTTGCGCCAGCTTCAATAGCGTTTGCAAATGCATCTCCAACACCATAGGAAGTGTTCATACCCCAGGATTTTGCAGATAAAATAGCTTGCTTGTGCATTACAGGAATGTCAATGGTTTGCAAGATTTGGTTTACTACATTAGAGGTACTACCAGGCATCAATGCAAAGTCCACTACACAGGTAGGACCATAGAATCCACCATAACGACGAATGGATTCTTTTGCAATCAATGCTTCATTGTCAGCAATGGCCTTAATGAATACATCCATGCTGTCTGCAAATTCACCATCTTCCTCACATAAGATTTCAAGTACAGGAGGAGTTTGGTAATGTTCAATAAATGGATCATCTTCCGGTCTGATTGTTTCAGTTACAGAAGTCAATACTTTGTAATGGCTTTCTACAGATTTCTTGTGCAAGTCAATTACAGATTCTGCTTGTCCATCTGCACAGGTCATGCCTGCTACAGCATCTGCATAAGGTTTTGCATCAACAATCTTGAAGTCATTGTATCTATTTTTAGAAATTACATCAATATCTGCTTGAAGTGCAGCTACTGATTCATTAATCATTTTTTCATATAATTCTTTCATCATAACACCACATTATATAAAAAATTCGACCGCTAAAGTTTATTTTATTTTAAAAGGTTAAATCAATTAGTTTATTCTAAAAGGTTAAATTAAATTAAATTAATTTAAAATGTTAAATTAAATTAATTCATTCAATATGTTAAATTAAAATAAACGCATTAAAGATTAAGATTATATTAAAAAATAGATTAAAAAATATTTAAATCAAATAAAAATAAGAATTTATCTTTATTTTGATGAAATATTGAATAAAAATCTATAAAGTATAATCTTCTCTTATATTATAATTAATTGAATAAATATATATAATTTTTGAAATGATTCTAAATTATACTAATAATCTATATTCGTTAAAAAAATAAGAAAAAATAAGGGGGAGACACTATGTTAAAAAATAATAAAAAATAGATGTGGAATTTGATTTAATTTAATTGAATATATGATTAATTAAAATGATGTTTTTAACAAAAACTATTAAAAATATTTATCATAAAATTTGTTAAAAAGAAGAGAACTGAAAAACATCATGAATGTAATGTATTTATCTACATGATGTGTTAAAAATAGTAAAAAATATGTAAAAAATATAAAAAATAATAAAAAATAAAAAAAGTAGAAACTTCATAAAGAAGTCTCAAGATTCAAGAAATAAATATTGAGAATAGATAAAAGAAATAATTTTAAAATTATTCTACAATATATTTCTTTAAGTCTTCAGCTTTATCGGTTTTCTCCCATGGAAGACCTTCAATACCGAAGTGACCGTATTTAGCGGTTTGCTTATACTTGGTAGATCTTAAGTTCAAGGTTTCAATGATTCCATCAGGAGTTAACTTAAAGTTTTCACGAACGATTTCATCAAAGGATTTGCTGGTCTTCACTTCAGTTCCATAGGTATCCACCATAACGGAAGTCGGTTCAGCAACTCCAATTGCATAGGAAATTTGGATTTCACATTTTTCAGCAAGTCCACTTGCTACAATGTTCTTTGCAATGTATCTTGCCATGTAACATGCGCTTCTGTCCACTTTAGTGCAGTCCTTACCTGAAAATGCTCCACCACCATGTCTTGCATAACCTCCGTAAGTGTCTACAATAATCTTACGACCTGTTAATCCTGCATCCCCATGAGGGCCACCGATTTCAAAGACACCAGTTGGGTTGATGTGTTCTTTAGTGTTTTCAGTCATTAATTCCTGTGGAATGACTGCTTTAAAGAGCTTTTCACGAATATCTGCTTTAAGTTGCTCTTGATTATTGGACATTGTCTCATCATGTTGGGTTGAAAGAACAATTGCATCCAATGAAAGCACATTTCCGTCCTTATCATAGTTTACGGAAACTTGAGCTTTACCATCAGGTCTTAAATATGGAATTTCACCAGTTTCCCTTAATTCTGTTAATTTATTTGTAAGCTTACGTGCCAAATCGATTGGGAATGGCATTAATGAATCAGTTTCATTAGTTGCATAACCGAACATCATACCTTGATCCCCAGCTCCGCTTTCTTCACCTTCACGGTCTACACCTTGCTTGATGTCTGGAGATTGAGCATGAAGCAAACTGACTACTTCACAGTTATGACCATCAAATTTCAATTCAGGATTGTCATATCCAATTTCAATAATAGTGTCTCTAATGATTTTTTCAATATCTGCTCTGGTGATGTTTGCAGTTGATGTGACTTCACCAAACACTAGACAAAAATCAGTTGTAACACTAGTTTCACATGCTACGTGAGCATGAGGATCCTGTTCCATATATGCATCTAAAATTGCATCTGATATAATGTCTGCAACTTTATCCGGATGCCCTTGGGTTACTGATTCGGATGTGAATGTTTTATATACTTCACTCATTTTTTCACCATAATAATTTAATTAATATTAATTGTTTAAATAAAAAATTTTTTATCTTTTATTATTTTTCTATTTTATATATATTAATACTTTTGTTTATTTTATTATAGCAAAAAATTATTTAGTACCATAAATCCTATCTCCAGCGTCACCAAGACCTGGAACGATATATTTATTTTCGTTTAATCCTTCATCCACAACTGCACAGTAGATTTGAACATCAGGGTGATTGGTTTCAATGACCTTAATTCCCTCTGGTGCCGCAACAATGCATAAAAACTTAATTGCTTTAACACCATCTTTCTTTAATCTGTCAATGGTTGCTGAAACGCTCCCACCAGTTGCAAGCATAGGATCTATAATAATGGCTATCCTATCTCCAATTCCATCAGGCATCTTGTAATAATATTCAACAGGCTCAAAGGTCTCCTCATTACGGTAGAGACCAATATGTCCTACTTTAGCATTAGGAATTACATTGATGATTCCTTCAACCATACCCATACCTGCCCTTAAGATAGGCACAACAGCATAATTGTCTTCATTAAGCTTACCTGTTTGCATTTTTGCAAGTGGAGTTTCAATTTCTGTTTCCTCAAGCTTTGCATCTTTTGTAGCTTCATAACATAATAGAGTGGAAATTTCTGTAACAAGCTCTCTAAACTCTTTAGTACCAGTATTAACATCTCTTAAAATACCTAATTTATGTGTAATTAATGGATGATTCAAAACAATTTCATTCATACTTTATCTCCATGTTTTTAAATAGTTGAATTTTTATTAATAATATCTATGTATTAAATAAAATAAATATATTTTTATTTAAATCATAAAATAGATAAAAATTTTAAAAAAAGATTCTGTAAAAAAATATATGGGGAAATATTAAAATAGAAAAAAAGAAAAAATAGATAAAGAATATTAAAAAAGAAAAAAGAAAAAATAGATTAATGAACTTCAGTGAATTCATTATCATCTTTTCTTTCTGGAATAAGTAAATTAAGTATTACACCAACAATTGCTGCAAGAGCCATACCGGAAATGGATACTGATAAGTCACCTTGAACTATAGATAAGGTAGCTCCACCTAAACCTAAAACCAACATGGTAGCTGCTACAACAATGTTCTTGTTGTTGTTGAAGTTCACTTCCTCTTGAATCAAGAGCTTTACCCCATTAACTGCAATGAAACCGTAAAGAAGAATAGCTACACCACCGATTACAGGGTTAGGCATAGCTGCAAGAAGTGCAGTTAAATGTCCAGAGAATGCAAAGAGAATTGCAAAGACTGCAGTCAAACCGATTACATAAATGGATGCAACTCTTGTTAAACCTACAACTGAAGTGTTTTCACCGTAAGTGGTGTTTGCAGGACCCCCAATGAATGCTGCAAAGAAGGTAGCAAGACCGTCACCAAAAAGGGTTTTGTTTAAACCAGGATCAGAAATCAAGTCACGTCCAATGATTTCACCTAATACCTTATGGTCCCCTACATGCTCCACCATAGTTACAAGAGCAATTGGAACAATTGTCAAAAGAGCTGCAGGATTGAAGCTATAGTTTACAAATGGCATATAGAAATCAGGAACTTCCAACACGCTAGCTGCAAAGAATCCTGAGAAGTCAACCATACCTAAGCAAGCTGCTACAGCATATGATACAATAATACCAATCAAGAAAGGAATAACCTTAAGCATTCCTCTACCACGAATAGCTATTACAGCAGTTGTCAAGAATGCAACAAGTGCAACAATAAGATTATTGATTGGAACTACAGCTTGGTCGAGACCGATTTCCTGAATTGCAGTAGGAGCTAAACATAAACCGATAACCATAATCATAGGACCTACAATTACTGGAGGAAGTAACTTGTTAATCCATTCATTACCAGTAATTCTGATGATTATAGCAATAGCCATATAAACTAAACCTACAACCATTAAAGCTGAGAAAATACTTGACTTACCGCCAATAGCAAATCCTGCAATCATAGGAGCAATAAAAGCAAATGAACTTCCCAGATATACCGGACTTCTATTCCGTGTACAGATTACATAAATAAGTGTACCTATCCCTGAAGCAATCAAAGCAACTGGAACAGATAGCACAGGTTCGCCAACAGTGGTGTTAACTACAATCGGTACTAAAATTGTAGCACCAAAAATAGCACATAAACGTTGAAGGGATAATAAAATCAACTCAAAAACAGGAGGTTTATCCCATAAACCATAAATCATATCACTATCATTTTCACTCATTATATCACACTATAAATTAAAGAATTAATAATTTAATTAATTAATAAGAATTATAAAAAAAATAAATAAATTAATTCAAAATTTATTAATTAATTTATTATCAGATTTATATTTATTAATCCCATTATTAAAACTTTTTTAAAACTTTTGAACAGAGTGTGATTTTCAATAAAATAAATGAATTTTTTATAAAAAATAGTAAGAAAATTATTAAAAAATGAACTATTGATTAAATTATTAAATATAAATAATGAAAAAATGAATCAATTTTAAAAATAAATGTAAAAATAGAAAAAATGAAGATGATAAAAAGGTTAAAAAAATAAAAAAATAAATAAATTAAAGATTAAAAAAATTATAAAAAATATTTAAATTAATCTTCATTTACAAAATCATCCAAGGATTTTCCTGTAAAGTGGAAAACATCCCAATCCTTCTCTTCCGCACCAATGGACTTATAGAATTCCTTGCTTGGCTCATTCCATTCTAAACAGGTCCATTCAAACCTGCCATATCCTCTTTCTTTTACAATCTTAGCAAGTTCTCTAAGCAATGCCTTTCCATACCCTTTTCCACGATATTCTGGGTCGATGAACAGATCTTCAAGGTGCATATTGACATTTGCAATGTAAGTTGAAAAGCTTAAGAAGAAAAATGCAAATCCTATTTCTTTACCGTCTTCAAGAGCAAAAATGACTTCTGCTTGATTTTTATCGAAAATCCAATACTTTAAAGCTTCTTCAGTAGCTATCACTTCATCTAAACGATGCTCATAATCAGCTAATTTCTTAATGAATTCCAAGATTAAAGGAACATCCTTTTCTTCTGCATTTCTAAATGTTAATTCTGGCATAAACAATCCCCAATTATTTGATGGTGAAAATCAGTTAAATCAAAAATAAAAAAAAATCAATTATTCAATACAAATATAAAAATTAGTTAAAATAACTAAAAGTTATTCTAACTCAAATAATTTATCTTCATAATCTTCAACAAAATATCTTATATTCTTTCTTCCTTTTGTAATGAATCTATGGCCTTCATATTCAAGCATTTCCTTTTGATATTCCACTCCTCCAGGATATTTTGGATTCAACTCCCCATCCTTTTTAAGAGTTCTCCAAAATGGTATCTTATTATCCTCTCTTTCCTCACTTGCTTGAGCAGCTAAAGAAATGAAAATACCTGCAGTCAAGGGACAAGTAAATTCCGCACCATGTTTCTTTGCTAAAAATTCTCTAATTTGACCGGTAGTAATCAGTTTTCCCTTTGGAATCTTAGCCATGATTTCATTGTACTCCAATGGAGGAGCAATCAGCATATCCTCTCCACCATAACGTTCAATAGATTTTTCATCTGTAACTTTTATAATTTTAGGCATATCTTTAGAATCGTTTAGTTTTTCATTGAAACTTTTTCTCGCCATAATATCACAATTAGAACTTTTCATTTAAAACAAAATTTTTTAAAATAAATTAACATCATTCAAAAAGTTAAAAAATTGATCTGTAAATCTTAATTGAACTTAATGAGTTATAAAGATTTCTACTTGTTCTTATATCTTAAAACTATTATCCGATCAAGTCATTCAAAGCCTTTTCAAACTTATCAGTGATTGCTTCCCAATCATTGGACTTGACATATTCTCTTCCTTTTTTGGAAATCTCTTCATATTTTCCTTCATCAAGAATCCTTTGAGCAGTTTCCAAAACTTCCTCTGCCTTTTGAACATATTCAATTCCATTCCCATATCCGAACTCTTTGGAAATTCCTGGAAGCTCTGTTGCTATAACTACCTTTTCCATAGCCAAATACTCATAAAGTTTGATTGGGACAATATCCTGCATAATCTCTTCATCAATGTAAGCTGGAAGAAGACAGAAATCTGCAGAGGCCAAAAATTCTGGAATCATTTCATAAGGCTGCTTTCCAGTTAGAATCAGTTGATCACCAAGATCATAATCCTCCTTAATCTGAACCATCTTGTCATATGCATCACCATCCCCTACAATGAGAATCTTCATGTTCGGATACTTTTCCTTGTTTTTTCCAAGTTCCATAGCCAATTCCTTCATACCTGCAAATTCATAGATCCAACCCATAAAGAATAGAACTGTGTCATTTTTATCTATGTTATACATATCCCTTATATTTGAATCATCAAGTTGAGGGTCAAAGTCATTTAAATCAATTCCAGCATCAATTAAAATGGTTTCATTTGGATTAGCACCCAAATCCATTGCCAGTTCTTTAAGTTTTTGATTGATAGTAATTACAAGGTCAGAACGTTCTATTGCCTTGATGTTGACTTTCTTTCCAAATGACTGAAATGTCTTTTCTGGAATAAGTGCATATAGCACATCAATCAAGTAGTATACAAATGGAATATTATGTTTATTTGCAAGCTTTGAAGCGGAATAAGCATTAAGCAAACCCAATCCCATGATTACATCTGGCTTGAATTCTTCAATTTGCCTTTTGATTTCCTTTTTATGAGTATAATATAATGACATGTAGTTTAAAACTGGTTTTTTAATGAAAGAAGGCCTGATTACTTGAATGTCTGCTTCTGGCTTTACTTTGAATACATTGTCATGAACTTCCCTTTTGAACATGAATCCATCAGGATCCTCTTTTGGCCAATCAATAGGATAATCTATAACTTTCACTTCATGTCCACGCAGTACCATACGGTCCATCAAATGGTGTTGCTGATGTGGATTTCTCTTTAACCAGTCTGATTCTTGAACTACTAATATTTTCATAAACTCACCAAATTTCCAAAAAAGAATTATTATTTATTTATATGTAATTTTTTATTTAAATAGATAAAGAATTATAAAAAATAAATTTCTAATTAAAAATTGATTTTCTAATCTTAAATCAATGTTATAACGAAATAAAAACAATATGCCAAGTTTAAATCAACATTAACCTCTAATTTTCCTATTATTTTATAAACAAACAAAGATAATTTAATTTTAGAGGTTTTTTCACTCCATTAAAAAATCACCCATTTTCGAGAAAATTTTGGAGGTGATAATATTAAAATTTCGGTTAAAGAAAATTCCTTTTAATCATTGAAATCAATTCCCAGATTTCATTCAAAGAATTTTTCTTTTACTTTGTCGAAGTTTTGAAATTAATTATCCTCCTAATTAAATAATTAATTTCCTAAAAAAAAACTAAAGTTAGATTTCTTTGGAGTGAATTTCCTCTACTTTATTTAACTAGTTTACTAAATTAAAAAAGGGCTAAAATGCCTTATTTTAACTCTAATTTCAAGCAAATGTTTAAATATTAAAAATAGTAAAATATTAATTGATAATACTAAGTATTATTAGAAATTATTATTTAAAATATTTTCTTGAAAATGGGATTATTAAAGGAACATTACTTTCCTTTAATAATAAATTATACTATTTTTATTCTTTAATTATAATTTTTCTATAGCTTTTTTATTAATTAAACATACAATAATAAATATCTATTCATTTTAAAAATAATAATTGTGATAATATGAGAATTTGTCTTTATGGTGCTGGAAGCACTCAAATAAAATCCAAATATACTGAAGAATCATACAAATTAGGTGAGGAAATAGCTAAAAGAGGACATACTCTCGTATTTGGCGGAGGATCTACAGGGGTTATGGGTGCTGTTTCAAAAGGAGCAATAGACAATAATGGAAAAGTTATAGGAATTGCACCTGAATGGATGGAAGATTTTGAAGGAATCTGCAGAGATTGCGATGAATTCATTTATACAGAATCCATGGATGAGAGAAAAAAGCTATTTTTAAAATATTCAGACGCTTTTATAATAGCTCCTGGAGGAATAGGAACCCTTGATGAATTCTTTGAAATAATCGTATTGAAGAAATTAAAACAGCACAGCAAAAAGATAATACTTTTTAATCTCTTCGGTTATTATGACCCTATGTTAGAAATGCTTGATTTTATGTTGGAAGAAGGAGTAGTTAGAGAAGAGATTGATAAGAACACCTTTAAAATAGCGGATTCCATTGAGAAAATTTTTGCACTTCTAGAAAAAGAATAATGTAAAAAAAGTAAAAAAAGTAAAAAAATAAAATAACTAATCAATCATACAATTTATTTACCACTTCTAAAGCCTTATTAAATGGCTGCATACCTGAAGTTAAAAGAACCACCTTTAAAACATCCATCATTTCATCACGGCTAATGTCAATTTCCTTTTTAGCTTTAGAAACCTGCTTCAAGAAGGAAGAGCTTTCAGGTTTAGTTGCTGAGATTGCAATAGCTATTAACTTTTGAGTCCTGTAATCCAAAGTTTTGGCATTCCAAACATTCTTATCCAAATTTTCAATGGAATCGTACAGTTCAGAATCTTCTTCTTTAATTCTGCGAATGCCTTTACCGTAAAATACCTTATCACCCATAATTTTACACCTAAAAAAATAATAAACTATTATATTACTCTTCAAAAACTTTATTAGCAATTTGCAAGGCCTTGTTGAATGGTTGCATGCCTGAAGTCAACAATACAACTTTCAAAACATCTACAACTTCATCACGAGTGACTCCCAATTCCTTTTTAGCACTCATGATTTGCTTTTCAGTTGCACGACTGTCTGCATTGGAAGCAGCAATTCCAATAGCTATTAACTTTTGAGTCTTATAATCTAATGCCTTTCCATTCCATACAGCATCATTTAAAGCAACAATAGCTTGGTATAAATCCAAATCTTCCTCTTTTAATTTTCCCATACCTTTTCCATAAAATACTTCTTTTTTCATTTTAAAAACTCCAAAAAACGTTATGATTAAAAAAAATAATCATAATTATAATAATGTTTCTTTTGAAAAATATTTAATGCTTTTGTCACTAAATGATGATAAAAAGTAAAATTAAGGTTGACAAACCTTACAAGGCTCGTAACCTTGGCTGATTGCATCAGACCTACTTTTGAAAGTGACCTTGTTTTTCTCAGAGATCTTCTTTCCCCATCTGCATGTAGTGTAATGGAACTTATGGCTGTTTGCACTTGCTATATAAGATCCAGAGCCTGAACTGGATGAAGAGCTTCCACTGCTTGAAGAACTGTATGAACTTACATACTTTGAGTATCCATCTGAATTAGGGGTCCAATCATATGGATAAAACTCACTTGGAGGCATATACATGACTTCAGCAAGCCCTTCCCTTAAAAGCATTTCATTTAGGTTCTTGCCGTCCACAATGACAACAGCCAAATATCTGCCATACTTATCAGTGTTCTTTGAATCATCAATATCCAAGCTTACCTCCTTATTCAAGCATAATTTCTGAACAAAACGTTTAGAGCAAATATAACCTTCAACTCCTCTTTCAGGAGTGTTTACCCCTACAAAACGCACCTTTCCAAGCCCATCCACTTCAATGGTATCTCCATCAGTTACATAAGTACATAATCCAGTGAATTCCCCTTGGCAATCAGTATCATCAAACTTGCTTAGGATATCATCATTTGACAAATCAGAATATTTTGAGTAAGGTATGTCATGAGTGAATCCAGTTCCAGTATAAGCTGATCCTGCAGATAAAATAGAAAATCCTAAAATTAGGATAATTAGCAAAATTAATAAATTCCTACCTTTTAACTTCATATTAATCCCCCTTTATTCAAATAAATGAAAATAAATTTATTTTAAAATAATTAATACTATTATATTATTGGAAATATATAAAACTTATCTTTAAATGAAAAAGCAAAAGAATTGAATAAAAAAGGAATAAAATAAAAAAGAATTTAAAAAATAAAATTAAATAAAAAAAGGAAAAAAATAAAATTAAATAAAAAAAAGGAATAAAATAAAAAAGAATTTAAAAAATAAATTAAAAAGATAAGTTTAGTGTTGAAAATGAAGATGCCTGAAAAGATTGATACTATAATGTTTGCACCTTGTGGAATGAATTGCAAGTTATGCATAAAACATTTATCCGAAAGCAACTCATGCCCTGGATGCCTTATTGATAGTCCCAATAAGACCAAGAATGCATTGAAATGCAAAATAAAAAAATGTCTTGAAACAAAAAGAGTCAAATATTGTGGCAGATGCAGTGAATTTCCTTGCAAACTCATTAAAAAGCAAGACAAGAATTATAAGAAGAGATACAATTTTTCCACATTAGACAATGCAAAAAGAATCACTTACACTGGAATAAATAAGATAATGTTGGAAGACAGCATTAACTGGAAGTGTGAGTCTTGCGGAGGAATCATAAGCATTCAGGAGCATGTCTGCAGCGAATGTGGATTAAAAGATGATGGTAAATAGTTTACTTATTTCTAAAAAAAAGATAAGGGGAAAATAGAATAAAAAATTATAAATTATATTAAATATTAAATAATATAGTACAAAGCTTATATTAAAAATTCAAATTAAGATTAATAGAATAATAAAAATTTAAAATATATTTAAAATAGTGGTATAAATGAATCCAATTAAATGTCCTAGATGTGGAAAAATAAACGATGGAACTACCGATTTCTGCATTTACTGTGGGACTATCTATGATGAATACAATGCAGAGGAAGATGATTCCAATGTCTTCTTTATTCCTACACGTGGAGGAAAAAAACAAGAAGTCAAACTAAATCCTATGCCTGAAAACCTCTCATCCGGAAAAGAAAGTTACAGATTGATGATTATCATAGGTTACCTATTTGCAATATTAGGTAGTGTGCTCGGTTTTATTTTTGCCATTTATCTGATAACAAGAAAAGATTCAAATGCTAGAAAGCATGGGTTAGTCCAATTAGTTGTTTTAATAGCTGAATTTGCACTAATCGGTTTCTTGATTTTCACTGGTCAAATGGATCCGAACATTATCTTAAATCCATTCAATACCACAAACATGACTCAAATGTACAATTCAAGTGCAATGAACATGAGTGGTTCCAGTAATTTATCCAGTTTATTTGGTTTTTAAATAAACCATTTTCTTTTTTTTATAATATAATTAAAATAGCTCTTTTTTAAAAAAAATAACTTAAGAAACAGAAATAGAAATAGAAATAGAAAATAAGTGAAATAACTCTTTTTAAAAAATAATTAAAAAATAAAAAATAGTAAATAATTAAAAGAGATAATTAGAACTCTGCATCTCTTTCAATGTTTTCCCAGTTGTCTGTAAACCAACCATAGACTCTTTCTAAACCATCATCAAATGAAACAGTTGGTTTGTAACCGAGAATGTCTTTTGCCTTATCAATGGAAGACAATAACTTGGTTTTAGCATCCCAATTACGTCTTGCAACATAAGCGATTCCTTCAGGGTTTCCAGTTAATTCATTGACTTTATTCGCCATATCAATAACTCTGTGGTCCTTACCGGAACCAAGGTTAATGGCTTCACCAATAGCTTCCTCTTCAACACCCATTGATAAGAGACCATTTACAATATCTCCTACAAAGGTCCAGTCTCTGGTTTCAGATCCATCACCGGTAATAGGCAATGCCTGTTTAGTCATAGACCAGTAGAAGAAATTAGGAATAACATTTCTGTATTTTCCAGGAACTTCACCAGGACCGAATACATTAAAGAATCTTGCATTTACAATAGGCATGTCATATAAATTATGGAAATAATTGGTATATAATTCACCAAGCAATTTAGTTACTTGGTAAGGAGTGTGCAATGAAATAGAAATGTCATGTTCTTCAAATGGCATTTTAGAGTCTAAACCGTATACTCCACAACCAGAAGAGGAATATACAAATCTTTCAACACCAGTAAGTTGAGCATATTGAAGAACTTTCAAGATACCTATACCATTTACCATCAAGTCAGTTTCAGGATTATCCACACTGTTTTGGTTAGCAAAGTGAGCAGCCAAATGGAATACATAATCCGGTTTCATTTTAAATACTCTCTTTAGCTCTTCATCATCCAAAATGTCTCCTTGAATAAGCTCAACATTTTCATTTGTAGGTACATTCCATTCATAAGCGGAAGACATATTGTCAAGTATAATCACTTTTTCTGCACCTAATTCTGCTAATCTTCTTGTTAAGTTACTTCCAACACAACCTGCTCCACCAGTTACTAATATGGTTTTATCTTGATATTCATTATATTTAGACATAAAAATCACTTCATAGTTAATAGTTGTTAAATTTGTTTAAATTAATTAAAAATAATTTTAACTGTTTATATGTTATAGGATATGTTTTTATTATTAATAAAATTATTCAATATGAAAAAAATTTTAAGGGGATGGGAACAATTAGACGCAATTAACTAAGAATTAATTAAGTAAATTTAATTAAATTTAAATAATAAATAGGAATAAAATAAGATTAAATAATATAATTAGAGGGTGATAGAATGGATCTTGGTCCTGAAGAATTTTTAATTTATGAAACTTATTTTGAAAATGACGAAAATAATGTAAATAGGAATGAAGGATGTTGCAGTACCTTAATAGTACTTGCAGTACTTTTTATAATAGTTAATGTATTGATAGTATAAACCTCTTTATCGTAAAATCTATTGATTATAGACCCTTGATTGTATAAGTCTCTTTAAAGAATAAATGTTAAAAGAAAGGTTAAAAAATGAGTGTATTCGATTATATCTGTCATAGAAGACCTGAAAGAAGCTTCTTTTATAAAGGACGCCAATTTCCTGTTTGCGCAAGATGCACAGGGTTTTACATTAGTGGAATAGCTAGCATAATCCTTATAAAATTCTTCCCGGTTCCCTATTCATTAACAACTCTATTTTTAGGAATCCTCCTTTTAATCCCATGTGCAATCGATGGATTCACACAGCTATTTGAAATGAGAGAAAGCAATAACACTCTCAGATTCATTACAGGAATTTTAGGGGGAATAGGCTTAATTTTAGTCTATGAAATCATGATAGAATTTTTTGTATTCAATTTCTTATAAAAATGGCTTAAATAACTAAAATTAGAATAAAATAAAAATAGGAACCGAACAGATAAAAAATAAGAACAGGAAAAAAATAAAAAAAAATAAAAAAAGAAAAAAGGAGAAATTTTAAAATCTAAAGAGATTTGAAAATATTAGCGTCTTGCACGACCTACTTTACGTGCAATAACAAGTTCTCCAACAGAAATAAGGCCTGCAAAGAACTTTTCAAGACCACCAGTTGCCCAAATGGCTTCACCAAATGTGGCATTTTCAATATTTTTCTCATACTCTTCGGCAGTGATTTTTACACCAGTTGTTCTTGTAGAGATTTTAGCGGAAGCTTCCATCAATTCATCCCAACTGACTCCTCTAAGCTCTTTTTCCATAGCTTTGTAGATTTTATTTACTTTAATATCATATAATGAAGACATGGAATCTACAATATCTACTGATCTTGTAACACCGATTACCTGATTTTCATCATTGATAATAGGAATGCTGATTAATTTATTGTTTGAAGCTGCAATAACAACATTTCTTGCCGCTTCATTTTCATTAATGGTCATGATTTCCTCAACAGGACTCATAACATCAGCAATGGTTGTCTTTCCTTCACGTAATCCTTTGGTTATGTTGAATGAGGTAATCCAACCTTCCAATTTCATGTTTTCATCTAAAACAGGAGCAGTAAATCTTCTGTACTCTTCCATTTTTATAGAAACGTCTTCTATAGAATCATTTTTTGAAACAAAAACAAATTCCTTATCCATCATCTCTTTAGCTTTCATTTTAAACACTTCTCCATAAGATTTTAAAAAATCTGTAAAAATAATCCATTATCCAATTTTATTTTTTAAAAAATTTTTTCATTTATTTCTTAATCATCTAAAACTAAATTTAAAGCACCTACAGGACATCTGGAACTGCATTCCTTGCATCTTATACATTTATCATTATTTAGAATAATTTCACCGTCTACAACCTTTATGGCAGAAACGGGACAGTTATCTTCACATAATTCACAAGCTACACAGATATCTTGATTGACATCAATATGGCTGTAAATCACTACTGGACCTAAATCCCTTTTAAGGTTAATTGCACCTTGGATACATAAGTTTGCACAGGATCCGCAACCACAACAACGGTCTTTGTCAATATAGGAATACATATATCCATCTTCAGAGTCAATAGCCCCATCACTTGGACATGTCTCTCCATGCTCTTCAATGAATTCCTTAGTTCTAAGTGATATTGCATTGGTTGGACAGTATTTTAAGCAAGAGCCGCATCCAATACATTCTTTACGATTTATGGAAATGTCTTCCATTTTAAGATTTCTATGAGGAACCTTAATCTCCTTTAATGTATATTCTACAGAATCATCTTCCTTAATGACTGATTCAGCATCCCACACGTAAATACATGAAACAGGACATGTTTGAGCGCAAATTTCACATTGCACGCAATCTTCACCAATTTTAGCTTTCTTAAGCCAGGTGGAAGAGCTGATAACATTAATAGGACATTCTTCAACGCAAAGATTGCATCTGACACAACGAGGTGAAATGGTTATGAGCTTTTCCTGATCGTTGAAATCATGAATGTCTACATTAAAGTCTTCAATATCTTCATCTAAATCTACAGATTTAAGAGTGATTTCCCTCTCTAATGTTTCAATCTGCTTTTTTAGTTTAATTTCCATATTTTTATCCCCATAGATAAAGCTTATAATAAATTTACTTCAATAAGTAAATTTTAATCTTAAATTTCACTGTTTAAAAACATTATTATGTTTATATATCTTTTAAATAACTTAAATAATTTATTATATCAAATAATTTTTATTAAATGATTTATTTTTATTAAATGATTTAATTAAATAAAATTTTCATAAGGACTGTATAAATTCTTCCAATTCATCTAAGGTAGGCAATCCGGAAATGCCAATGGCTTGAACTGATTTTGAAGCAACCCAATTAGCTATTGTACATGATTTAGCCAAATCATATCCTTTAAGATATGAATACAGGAACCCAACATTAAATGAATCTCCTGCAGCGGTTGTATCAACTGCATCACATTCGAATGCAGGTATTTTAACCTCTTCATCCTTCTTATTTATTGCATAAGCTCCAACAGAACCTCTTTTTACAACCACAGTATCAATGCCATCATTGCGAACATAAACTGCCAAATCTCTAAAGCTTAATGAATCATCACCAGATAAATTCAATTTTTCCTTATAATAATCTTCAAACAATATCTTCAATTCAGCTTCATTAATAAGAAGAATATCAGTTCTTTCAAGAATTTCCTTAAGTTCTCCTACTCCTTTTTTAGCATAAAGCATTCCAGGATCAAAACTTAAAACAATCTTATCTGCCAATAATGGCAACAATTCCTTTTGAGCATTGAATGAATCTCCTACAAATGAGGTGTAATGAAGTATCTTGCATGCATTGACATTCAATGGATTAATCTCATCAATTGTTATCTCATCATTTACACCAGGGTCTACATAAAGAGCCCTATCTCCTGCATCAGAAACGAATCCCAATACCTTACCTGAATTGCCGCTATCTGCATAGATGAGATTTGTCAAGTAAACATCATTGATCATCAAATTGTACTCCAATAAATCCCCTTCGTCATCATCTGCAATCTTTCCAATATATGATGTGGAACATCCAAACTTTGAAAGACCTATGATGGTGTTGGCTGCTGAACCTCCAGGAGATTCCTCTTCACCTTTAATGAAACTTTCTCCATCGATTTCTGCAATGTGCCCAACCTTATAGAGCTTATCCACATTCAATGCACCAAAACCTATTACATCAACATTGATTGCATCATAAACAATCTCATCAACGCCTAAATCTTCAGCAGTCACATTATTTGAGGATTTCGGAATATTTCTTTCATTTTCTTCCATTTAATTCACATCGTTAAAAGATTATTAGGAACATTATTTCAAAGAGCATTATTTCAAAATATCCAATAAATTGGTCTTATGTTCACCTAATTGGCCTTCAAAGTTTCCAGCAGAAATCCTTTCTACACCAGGTATGTCAATAATTGCATCAATAGCCTTTTTAATAGCCAAATTCATTGCTTCCTGACTTGTTGCATTTATAACTATTTCAGGAATATAATTTACACCTTCAGGAACTTTTGATTCATCACCAATCCTTTCCCTTAATGAAGGACAATAGGGATGGTTGGTACTTGGACCAATCTCTGGGAAGTTTGTTTCAGGCTTACTTGCAGCAGAGCATATTCCAAAAGGAGTGCAAACTCCTTCCACTTCCATTATAGTGTCAATGATAATTCTTCCTGCCTTTAAGACAGCTTCTTTAGTGGAACACATATACCAGAAGTTACCTCCCATGATTCCTTCTGCATAAGCAAGTTCAGATTCAATCTGGAAATCTGGAACTGCAATAGGGACATTGATTATCTTTCTTCCAAACTCTTCAATTTCCCATTCATAGCCATCTCCACAATGGCCTACGCTTTCCATCATTCCAATAGCACCAACAGGATTTTCAGTTATGCTGAATACCCTTGTAAATGGCTTTACAAGAATGTCTTGACGAATTCTGTAGGATAATTCCTTTTCAAATTTTGCCAAGTCATCAGTTAACCAGAACTGGACAATAGCTCCAGGTCTTCCATCAGGAGTCTTATCAGCGTCTACAAAAGCTTCCACACCTGCTTCAACTCTGCCAATGACAGCACTTGGTGTAGCTGTAGCATCGTAAGCTGCTTCCTTTACAGTCAATTCGTCTTCTGCTGTAATCAATGCTCTGATATACATTCCATCAAATGATTCAAAGAATGTATCTTCAACCTTATCATAATTTACCATAAATGTCATCTCATTAGTAATAAATCAATTAAATATATTCTAAATATAATATTAACCTAGTCCACCAATATCTTTACCACGGATATTATTTCTCATCTCTTTGCTTAACTTAAGCAAATGCTCCCTATTTTCATCTGAAATAATCTCTATGATTGGGGCATTCTTATTATGGAAGACCTTTTCAAACTCTTCAATGAGAGAGTAATCAACTTCAAAGTCTCCAAATGCCTCATCAGGACCCTTTTCAGAATAAGTTCTGATAAAGTCCAAGACATATTCCTTATCAAATCTTGAATGAAGATCAATAAGTATGGAACTAACGATTGTATGGTCAGATATAACTGCAATCTCAGCAACATTCAAAGGATACTCATTTCCATTGAAACTAACAGACAATCCTCCATTATCCCTTGCATATTGCAATGGCTCAACATCAGTTATGCTGTCACCCATGTAGATGATTGAACCTTGACCCAAATCCAATTTATCAACAATATCCTCAACTGCAATTTGCTTACCTTTACCACCAACAGTTTTCACACTTTCAATATACTTGTTGATTTCAAGCTTTGGAAACTCATTGAAGAAAATGTCATACAAAACATTGAAGTCATCTTCATTTTCATCACCATGTTCAAGTATGATTTTTCTAAACTCTTCAACTTTCTTAAGTTCCTCAATAAATTTTGGTGATTTGACACCTATAGTTTTGGATTTTGCACAAGATTGGTTAAAATTAGTAGCCCCATCCACATCAAGTTGTGTGTGATAAGTATTTTGGAATGGGAAATCAATATAATTGCATAGAGCTTCAATATATTGGCCATAACTAGTACTAACTATGAAAGAATCAATAAGTTCATTTGCGAATCTAAGAGTGTCATCAGATCCATCAACAAGATAGATATTTTCCCTTGAAAACTTGATCATTTTTTCATTTGTAAGTCCAGCTAATTTATAAAATGGAACAATAAGTTTAAGAGTGTCACCAGCATGATAATTTTCAAGCTTGACATCATCAACTAAGTAATCATCAAAACGACTGATGATCTTGAATAATTTTCCACCATCTTCAATAAACTCATCTGCCAATTCATAAGCATTGTCATTTAATGTCAATGGACCTTCACAATCTGTGATAAAAACTTTTTTTACCATAATTTAATCTTCCCAAATTTTAAGTTTTGAATTTTTTATATAATTTTAGATTTTTAGTATTGAATTTTTTTAATAAGCATGATTAATAAAAATAAAAAAAGAAAATTTTATTTTAAAATAAAATAATTTAAAATGATATTATAAGAACTGCCAAATTGTAGAGACTCTTGCTGCATTCACTGGACAGATTCCTTCACAGTTTCTACAGGAAATACAATCATCATGATTTACAACGACCTTTCCATCTTCAACGCTTAATGCATTAACGGGACAGTTTTTAACGCAAACTTCACATAATTGACAAGCATGATGATTAATCTCTACAGTACCGTTTCTTCTTCCTCTAAGGTCTCTTTTAATGAAGAATATCTCATGATTTCTGTTTGTAAAGAACTCTTCCTTAAGCTTGATAGCTTCAAAATTACAGCTTTCAGCACATAATCCACAGTAAACGCATGAATTGTCAGTATCTATAAGAATTGGATTAGGACCATCCAAGCTAATTGATTCAGTCGGACAGACATCCCTACATAATCCACAGCTGATACAATTCTCTTCCACCACTTCAATTCCAAGTGTAGGTGGGAAGAACTCTACGAGGTCCAAAACCTTTACAACATCCAAGTCCTTTTTAATCTGTGCATTCAAACGCTCATTAAGGAATTCTGTTACATTCACTACGATTGATCTGCAGTTTGTACAGGTAAAGATTTCCACATCTGAAAATTCCATTCCTCTAGGAACATCCCTAATGTCCATTGAGTTTTCATAATCAAAATCATCAAAGTGATAATCCGCTGAGATGTCCTCAAGCAATTTGACTAAAACATTGTCAATATTGGTTACTCCTTTAGAAATGTTATGAACATCCCTATCAATGATTTCAGATGCAATTTCCAATGTCTTGATCTTATTGAATGATTCGAATGCCTCTTCCCTTTCCACATAATCTATTGCATAGGTAGGGCAGGAATGCATACATTCCTCACATCTTGCACAGTATGCAGGGTCAATGAATGGCAATTTATTGGTTTTTCCTACATTGATTGCACCTTTGGAAGGACAAATCCTTGTACATGTCATACAACCGATACATTCATCCTGGTCAATGCAGAGAGTTTTACCTTCCTTAACAGTTTTAGGAAGAATTTCACCATATTTGATTGCATCAGTAGGACAGTGCCTAAAGCAATATCCGCAACGAATGCACTTATCCTCATCTATTTCACTATGTACTTCCTCTCCACCAGAGGACCTTAAGTGAATAGCTCCAGACTTACATGCATTTACGCATGCTCCACATGCTCTGCAAAGCTTTTTGTTGATGTTTGGAACATTTTCACGAATTGGATCCGCTAAAGTCTTTTTAATGTGAATAGCATCATAAGGGCATGCATTGGTACATAAGACACAACCGAAACAATGCTCGTCCAATTTAATGAACTTGGTATTTTCATCCTGATAAACTGCATCAATCGGACAAACATTCAAGCATGGCTTGTCAATACAATTGATACATTTCTCATTATCAATCTCATACTCTATATGAACATCCCTTAATGGTCTTGGAATTGGATCAACAGTAACCATCTTAAGCCCTCCTTTCTGCTAATTGAGAAGCCTTTACAGAAATGTGAATAACTTCCTCATCATTATCATTTGTATCAAGGTTAAATTTAGCCAAGAAATATTTGATGACACCAAATGGACAGGTTTGATAACATATACTGCATCTTAAGCATTTTTCCTTGTCTCTTACAATAGTATCATTTTCATTATCGAAACTGATTGCTCCAGTAGGACAGTCTGGTATGCACATTTGACATTTCTTACAATTGTCAGCGTCCCAAGTGATAATTCTAATCTTCAATCTATTGATGGCATCTTCCAAGACTTCGTGAACAACCTCTTCATCATTTAGAATGGTTAATGACTTATCAAAGATAGGCTTGAAATCCAATTCATCTAAAAATAGCTTATCAGTGCCTAATTGGATTAAATCATCCTGTTTGGATTCAATGTATTCCTCTAATGTGCTTACTGCCAAATTTATAATTTTCTTTTGCTCTTCAAGATTGTTTACAAAGACCCCTCTCATTGCTCCTTTTACAGGACAGGTCTCTAAACATTTTCCACAGGAAATACATTTGGATTGATTTACAACAACCCTATCATCAATCTCTTCAATTGCTCCAACTTCACAGGCATCCATACACTTATGGCATCTTATGCATAGGTAATCATCTACAATGTATTTTCTCTTTGATGGTATGATATTGAACTCTTCACGAATGAAATGGTTTTCACCACATTCCAAGGTTTTTGGAGTTGAAGGGCAGACTTCAGCACAGAACCCGCATCTAATGCACGCAGACTTATTGATTACAGGGTAAATCAAACCAATGGATTCCTCATTGTCTGAATCCCTAACCAATTTGATTGCATTTGGAGATGGGCAAGATGCTGTACAGCTTCCACAACCAATACAATTTTCCTTGATTACTTCAGGAAAATCCCTGAATCTATCTGGCTTGTGTGCTATGTCTTCCTTGGATTTTGCATCGAAAAATCCATCAATCCAGGTTTTTCTTGCAAATTCATAAATATACCAAATAAGTGAGGACATTTTCATTTCACCTCAAAGAAATCTTTTACAGTGGATTTACCAGTGCCAACGTCAGTTATAGCCACTCTTTCAGTACATGCAATACAAGGATCTGATGATGCATAAGTAGCTACTGCATCAGCAACTGTAGCTACATCCTTAAGCATATATCTTGCACAAGAGTCAATATTCATGATACTTGGAGTTCTGATTGAAATGCGCTTAATCAAATCTCCATTGGTTTCAGCCATGTATCTTACTTCTCCACGAGGGGCTTCATTTCTCCATTCCCCATATCCTGAAGGAATGTCTACCGGAGTTCTTATATCTCCTTTAGGCATATTCTCAATAGCCTGTTTCACTAAATCAATGGATTGTTCAACTTCATAAAGCCTATTTAAGGTACGGGCATAGTTATCTCCCTCTTTTCTCCAAATCGGCTTGAAGTCAAACTCATCCTTATAAGTATAATGCTCTTCTCTCAAATCATGCTTAAGACCGGAAGCTCTTCCGATAGGCCCTACAGCATGTCCTTTAATAGCTTCCTCCTTAGTCATCACACCAACACCTTTTGCCCTTAAGGCAACTATTGGGGCCTCCTCAAATAATGCAACATGCCTGTCAAAGCCATCCTCAATTTTCTTCAAGTTCTCAAGAATTGCATTGAAATGGCGTTCATCAGCATCCATTCTAACTCCACCGACAACATTCCAACCTAAATTGACCCTATTTCCTGTTAACAATTCAAGGGAATCCATTGCATATTCCCTTAAAGCCAAAACATGCATGAACAATGTCTCATGGTCAAGAGTCTTGAAGAATGTTGAATTTGCAAGCAAGTGAGATTGGATCCTGTCCAATTCATTTGTAATCACCCTTAAGTATTGGGCTCTAAGTGGAGCTTGAACTCCAGAAATTGATTCTAAGGTTTCTGCAAAGGTTTGAGTATGTTCATATGAACAGATACCACAGATTCTTTCAGATAAGTAAATACATTTTTGCCAGGTCTTTCCTTCCATAATCTTTTCAATACCTCTATGAACATAACCATAATCAATCTCAGCCTTAATAACCTTTTCACCTTCAGTTTTGAGTTTAAGTCTTAAAGGTTCCTTTAAACCTGGATGAATTGGTCCAATTGGTAATATCATAATATCTGACTCCTATTTACTTATCTAATTTCATAAATCAACAATAAATATAATTTTTTTCTAGTTCTAATTCTAATTCAAATAAATTATAATTAGTCTTCTCTAGCGTCTTGAGCCCTTCCTTTAGCTGCAAGAGCACCAGGAGCGACAGTTAAAACTGCCTCTAAAATTTCACTTGGCCTTGGAGGACAACCTGGAATAGCTGCATCCACTGGAATGAAGTCTGAAACAGGAGCAAGAACCCTTCCTCCTTCTTGTGCAAAGACATCTCCAGATTGCGGACAGTTTCCAACAGCAACTACAATCTTAGGCTCAGGAGTTTTTGCATAAATCCTTCTTAAATTGTCTCTCCATTGTTCTGTAACTGCACCAGTCACTAAAAGAACATCAGCTTCACGAGGATTATTGTGAACATAAATTCCATACTGTTCAAGATCGTATCTTGGGGAAAGAAGTGCAACGAGCTCTACATCACAACCATTACATCCTCCACAGTTTACAATACAAACATGAATTGAACTTTTTCTCACAATATCTTTAAGTTTTTTAAGCATTTCAATTACCTTAAATCTCGTTCTTTATAATAATTTTATAAATATAATCTTTCAAATTATTCTCTCAATAATTCAACTATTTGAGCTCTACCCTCTTCTAAAGCATCCTCATACTTTTTGCCATTCTTTACTACATCTTTGGTTAATTTGTGGCAGATTCTATCTGCATCTTCCTCAGATATTAATTTAGCAACATCACTTAACCAATAAAGTCTTAAATCAAGATGCATTTGCCTTTTTATCTTTTCTCTATTTGCTATTTCAAAGGTAGCATGCATATTTTCCAAATCACTCATATCAAAGCGATTCATAAGAATATCTTCAAATTCCTCTTTAGAAATTCCAAATTCTTCAGATAATGGGATTGTAATGTCCTTTTCCCATTTAAAACTATGAAGAACTCTTAATTTCATCATTTCATATTTTTCTTCACTATTCATATAAATCACCATATAAATGATTTGATTTTAAATTTAACTACTTGATTCATTTAATATATTAAAATAATACTCCTGATGTTGAAATCCAGACTACCGCTGCAATGAGAATACCTATTGCAGTTTCCTTACGGCCATAACCTGGCCTTCTTCCTAATGCAAGCCCTATAAAGAAGAATGCTATAGTAAGCAATATTTCAGAGCTAATATGTGTATTTAATCCATGGTTAAATAATAAAAACCATCCAATAATAGATAAAACCAAGGTTAAAACATCTATTTCAGATATTATATAAGGTTCCATATGCTTTTTATAACTCAATAAAAGACCGGCAATGGATCCTATAATGAAAACTAAAATATAAATCATAATATATAATTCTTCCATAATCTCACCTAGTTTACCTAAATTGGCTTATATAAACAAATAAATGTAATGCAAATAATCAAAAATGTAATGATGAAAGCAATCTTCTCTAAGTTTTCAGCTAAATGAGCATATTTTTCCTTATTTTGCATCAATATAAATGGAACAAAAATAAGTCCAATTATAGCTAAAGGAAGCGCTAAAATACTTTGATAGAAAGCAGCAAGACCTGCCACTACAAAAATGCCTAAAGCTACCAATGAAGTTAATACTCTCATTCCTTTTTCATCATTCATTTTTAAGCCTTCTTTATTAGTTTTTACTTGAATTAAAAGTAATAATCATTGTTTTAATTTTTAATTTTAATTAATTTCATTAATTTTAATTCATTTAATTTTAAATAATAATCATGATAATTGAACCTACAGTACAGATAACTGCAATGGATATTTGAGCCATTACGGAATGGTTTGGATTTAACATTGGAGTTGTAGCATTGATAAATCCTGTAATTATACAGATTACAATCATTCCAATCAAGTATCCGACAACGGAAATCGGTCCAAAGAATATTGTCAAGAATAACCATAATAGAATATACCATGCGATTGATTCTGAAAACATTATGTATCCTCTAAGCATACCGAAGTGTTCAGTTTCAAATCCAGATATGATTTCCTTTCCTTTTGTAATGGCAAAAGGAGAATATGGGGATTTTGTAACAATCAATGTGAAGAACATAATTGCTGCAAGAGGCAATTTCAATACTAAAGGACCATGCACTGCCTGATAATCTATAATTCCACTGATGTCCATAGTTCCAGTCAAGAGGAATATAATTGCAATCACTGCAAAGAGCGGCAATTCACCAGCTGCTGAGAAAACAGCCCTTACACAACTCAATTTACCATATGGGGAACCTGATGAAGATCCTGCATTATGCTCTACAATCTTATGGATAGCATAAACACCGAATATAATCATTAAGGAACCTTGAGCTACTGGACCTACAATAACTGCAGTTACCCAAACAGCTGCTAAAATAACTGTAATACCTACATAAAAAGGCATTGCAGCAGTTTTTGGGAATGAAGTTTCCTTAAAGAAAAATTTCAATGAATGCAATAAATACTGTATAATAGGAGGTCCCGGCCTCAATTGGACTCTTGCCATAACCTTTCTATGGAAACCTAATAAAAGACTACCTGCAAGGAAAGCGATTATTACATTGATTAAAATTTGAGCCATTAAATTCATGATATCTGCAAAGAGATTCTATTAGTAACCTGTAAAAGGCTCTTCTCTTCTTTCCTCCTCTTCCTCTTTTATTGGTTTGGACATTGTTAAAAGTCCAAATGAAAGTACTAAAAATGGTATACAAACAATAGCTATTGCATAGACTATCCAATCAGCAGGATTGAAGATTAAAGCGTAAAGGATAGCTAATACTGACACAATCAAGATAATATAACTAGCTATTTTCATTTTATTCATTTTATCGACCTTCTATTTTAATAATAAATTAATAAACATGATTTTAATAATTAAATTTTAATTTAATCTATTTTTGATTATAATATTGTTAATAAGATTTCAACAAATCTTACAATAATGAACAATGAACTTAAGTGGATAATCAATATGAATGGAGATCCAGGAGTTCTAAACATTTCTGCCTTACTTGCAAAGAATGGCGCTATACCGCTTTCACCACAGACCCCAATTAGCATTACAAGCGCTCCAAATATCATCATTGGACTTGCAGGGATTGCTGCGAGCTCAAATAGGCTTAATGTACCGGTAGCAGCTAAAATCATAGCTGCTCCACCAAAGAGTGGCAAACCGCACATCATAGCAATCAAACCGTATTGATAAGCGGAATTTAAAACCTCAACTTGCTTTACAGCAGAAACAATACCAATGTTAACAATACCAATTAATGCCATAAATAAGGTAAAGTTAAATAAATCTCCAGTAATCATAGCTCCTGCAGTAGCTATACCGCAGATAATAGCCAGGAATCTTCTATGCTTGAATTCCTTTTTGCCAACTGCAACCTTATTTTCATCAAGAGAACCAAACATTGCTTCAACTTGAGTTTCAGTTCGGCTCATGGCTATCAATGCTGTAAATACAAGTATAGTTACAAACAAGAATATGTGGAGAGGGTTTAAATAAAGAACAATATCTCCTAAAGGAATTGTTCCCATCACGTCTCCGCCTAAACTCTCTATAAGCATTTAAATCTCCTTTTTAATTATAAGTTCATTTTTGAATAATAAATTGATAAATATAATTTTTTGAATTTTTTAAATATTTTATCTGATGAATAATATCAGAAATAATATCATTTTCTTCCGTATTCCTCTCTCATCATTATTCCAATCAATCCAATCTTGGAAGCCACTTTCAAGAGCAATCCTAAAGCAGCTAGGAATAAACTGAGTAACCAGTATTGAGGCAAGATAAAGAAGAATAGGAATCCAATAATCCATAAGCACCAAGAGATACCGGATATTGCTCCCACTCCATCGAGAACAACTATTGGCAATCCTCTTACCTTTCTGCTTAAAACATAAATTACAATACCTCCTCCAGCTACTGCACCACCAGTAAATCCGGATAGGAACACACCATAACCTATTAATAACAATGCAATGAAATTAGGAGCAGTAGTCATAATCTCCATATCTATATTTAATGGCATTGGTGCAAATGAGGTATCTACATCTTTCTTTCTCATTTCACGAGATATTAGAATCTCGGATATTGCCATGATCTCTGCCAATTCAACTACCAATCCCGGAAGAATCAAAGCTTCAGACAAATCAGTTCCTACAGCAGCTACAACAATAAGCATAGCCAAACCGACAATGTCAGTTAAGATAAGAACTTGAATATCCCTTTTCTCCATTGCAATTCCCATCAAGCCAATGAAAGCTACAATCAAACCGCCGTATAAAGCTGTGGTATACATTGAGCTATAGAATGCAGGAACGAATTGTGGAATTATACTTGCAACCATCTAATCACCTGAACTCCTTTTTAGCTTGTTTTTCACGAGCTTTACGATTGCTCATTTCAACTTCACTTGCAATCTTGTCAGAACTTGCAATAGCTCTTTTTACATCTTCCTTAATGTCTCCTTTACCTTTTTTCTCTTTTCTATCCATGGTAAAGTTGATAGCAAGCCATGATGCAATAATGAATGCCATCATAAGGATGGAAGATTCCAAGATAGTGTCAAAACCTCTTGTATAGTAAAGGATTTCATCTATCACTCCACCTGGAGATGCACAGATACTTGTACCGAAGTATGGGGAAATATCTTTTAGCATTTCAGCGATTGGAGTCATATATGAATTGATCCAACCTAGATTTTGTGAATTCTCAGGATATTGAGCTTCAGTAACACCAGGACTTTCCAAAATCTCTCCACCCCTATCATATGGAGCAATAGCCAAGCCTGCATCCATTTGACTTTGAGGAGCTGGACGAGTGTAGATTTGGTCTGTATCCAATCCTACAGGAATCAGGAATCCTGCTATTAAAAGCAAACCTAAAATTAGAGCGAATAATCTAGGAATATTCTTCGGATCTGCCAATTTATTCCATAATTGAGCTATTTTAGGCATTTTAGATTCCTCCCAGCATTAATTGAAACTGAATTTCATTTTTTAATAAATTGATAAGCATTATACATCAGCCCCTATCTCTTCTAAACGAGAAATAGCTCTAAACAAGATCAATGTTACAATAATTGTAGTTGCAATTAAAGTCAAAAGAGCTAATGTAGAATTGTAAGTAAGTAAAATCAATGAAACTCCTACAGATGCCACTTCAGTATTGATGGTTCTTATGATTGGGTCTTTCACTCCAGGACCCCAAACGGCAGCAAGGCTTCCAAAAATGGCAAGCGCTAAACCTACATAAACCCAAAGAGCAAGATTAAACATTATTTACCACCTTCAGAGTTTCTTGTTTCATTTTCACTGCTTTGAATCATTTTAGGAAGTGTGGAAAAATCCTTTAATTTTGATTTGCGCACTTCATTTATCTTAATCAAAGCAAGCAAGAATACAATAATAGATAATGGATCAAGGACAGCAGTTAAAAAAGCAACATCCAAATATTTAAAGCTGACTATAGCTAAAAACAATCCTGCTTCCAAGATTGAAACCATTATTACCTTATCCAATGGTTTTTTAAGTAGGACAACTCCAATAGCACCTATTATCATCAAAGCAATTGATATTGTTGTCAAGTCAATAAATTCTAACATTTAAATCCCATTTCTATTATTTTAAAAATAATGAGTAAGTATAATTTTATTTATCTTTTTCACTAGTTTTCCTTATGCTCTTCCATATTCTTGTCATAGGTGATTTCATCTTCCAAATCCTTTAGACTGTATGCAATTGCATTTGCACCAATTGTTGAAGAGATAAAGAAAGTTGCAGCTAATACAAGACCAAACGGAGTTTGAATATACAATGCAATGAGTGCAGAGACACAGAATCCTATTACATTTATGTAAAGCAATTTTTCTGCTCTATCTTTGGTTATTACTGCTCTTAAAGCCATTAAAATTGCAATAACTCCAATAATTTCAATAAACATGATTTAACCTTGTATTTTTTTAATTTTTTAAATCTAATCAATTTAATTTATTTTAATAAATTATTTTAATAATTTATTTTAATAATTTATTTTATTAAATTACTTCTTAATTATTCATATTTAGTATATCTGCCAAAGGATTTTGCTATTTTTCCAATTAATCTGGAACTTGTAGGATGGTGAATTCCTTGAATAGTGAATATTGCAATTACCATTCCACAAATGAACATCTCTGGAGTGATTCCAATGAATGAGAATATGAATATGAGTAGTGTCATGGTCAAAGCGCCAGTTGTTCCAGCATAACCAGGATCTGCACATAATCTATTTCCAATGTAAACAAGCAATGCAGCTATTAAACCGCCTTGAATTCCAAGAATGTAAACTCCTATTGAAGCAATCAATGTTCCTGCTGATGCATCTGGGGAACATAAGATGTTTCCTTGGAAGAATCCTCCTGCCAAATCCCCTTTCCTATTTTTTATGGAATATCCTACAGTTTCCGCCCCTTTAACACCTGGAGCCTCAGGAAGTCCAAGGAATGTATCCACTATCACAAAATTAAGCCAAGAGATGATGGTTGCTAAAATCAAACCAAGTATTAGATTCATTATTTGCTACCTCCTTGAGGATTTGGAAAAACATAATCGAATAGATACTTTACAAAAATAGCTGAAAACACTCCTACTAAAATTGCAATTAACAATCCATTATAAATCCAAAACACATTTAATGAATAAAAAATAGCTAGAATTCCTATAGCAAATACAGGAGTTGGAAATAGTGCGCTTTTGGTCCAGGAAAACCTGATTGGCTTTTCTGGAAGAAGTGGCAATTTTAAAGCTAACGCTAAAGCTACTGCTACTATGATAGCCACTATATAATTCATTAGTAATTGAAATCCATTAGCACCTATACTAATCATAATTATAATTATGTTATAATATAATATATATCTTTTATTACTTATTGCCAAGCCGAAAAAATGGCTCGAATTTTTGATTATTTTTAAAATCGAAAATAAATTAAAGAAATAATACAAAATAAAGAATTATTATTAACAATCAAGGAAAATAAGGCATAAAAAAGGATAAAAATTTAGGCATCCCTAAAAGTTTGAATTGTTAATATTTTCAACATTGTATGTATTTGTTTCATATATAAATTACAAAATATTAAAATAGTATTAAAATTATAAATTTATACTAATATAGAAAATAAAATAATTAACCGATGATAAAAATCATAAGCATTAAATCATTGAAAAATCATTTTACATTATTAATTAAAGGACCAGATATAATGGAAAATAAGGAAATTGTAGTTACTGGAGGATGTGGATTTATCGGTTCACACATTGTTGAAGAACTATTGAAAGACAACAAGGTAACCATTATAGACAACTTATCCTCTGGAAAAATGGAAAACTTGGAAAATCCAAATCATGAAAATTTAACTTTAATCAAAGAAGATCTTTTAGACTGTGATTTAGATGAGATTTTAAAAGGCAAGGATTATGTATTCCACCTTGCAGCAAAGGTAAGCGTACCTGGAAGTGTAGCAGAGCCTTTAGATTACAACGAAACAAACATTGACGCTACCTTAAAATTGCTCATAGCATGTAAAAACAACAACATCAAAAAGATTGTTTTCTCATCATCTTCTGCAGTTTATGGCGAAAATCCAAATATGCCACTAAAGGAAACTGAACTTCCTATGCCTTCATCCCCTTATGCTGCTCAAAAGGCAAGTGGGGAATTATATTTGAAATCATTCTACGAAAGCTATGGATTGAATTATGTAGCTTTAAGGTATTTCAATGTCTTTGGTCCTAGACAAGATGAAAACTCACCTTATGCTGCAGTGATTCCTAAATTCATCTCTGCAATCCTAAAAGGGGAAAGCCCTGTCATTTATGGCGATGGAGAGCAAAGCAGAGACTTTATCTTTGTAAAGGAAATAGCTAAAGCAAATATTGCAGCATGCGAATCTGACTACAATGGAGTAGTCAACGTTGCATTAGGCAAATCAATGACCATAAATCAGTTATTTGATATCGTAAGTGATGTTTTGGAATCCGACTTAAAAGTCAATTATCTTGATGAACGCCCAGGAGACATTAAACACTCATTAGCAGACATAAGCAATCAAGAAAAAATTAACTTTAATCCTGATAAAGATAAATTTGAAGAGCAATTAAGGGAAACGGTAAAATGGTTTAAAGAAGAAATGGAAAAATAATCCTCATCGAATTAAAAAAAAGAAAAAGGATAAAAAACTCATACTAATATTATTTATCAAGAAGAAGTGGAAAAATGAAAATAGAAGTATTAGACACCACATTAAGAGATGGAGAACAGACTCCAGGAATCTCATTAAATGCAATTAAAAAATTAAGGATAGCTACCAAATTAGATGAAATAGGAGTTAATTCCATTGAGGCAGGCTCAGCCATTACCTCTGAAGGAGAAAGGGAAGCTATCAAATTGATTACATCTCAAGGCTTGAATGCAGAGATTGTAAGCTTCTCAAGAACATTGCTTAAGGATGTGGATTACTGCCTGGAATGTGATGTCGATGCTGTAAATGTTGTAGTTCCCACTTCCGATTTGCATTTGAAATATAAGCTTAAAAAATCACAAGACGAAATGCTTGAAGATGCAGTAAAAGTGGTTGAATACGCTAAAGACCATGGACTTTCTGTAGAGCTTGCAGCTGAAGACTCAACAAGAACTGATGTCGAATACTTAAGGAAAATATTCAAGGCAACAATCGATGCAGGAGCGGATAGAATCTGTCCATGTGACACTTTAGGAATGCTTACACCACTCAAATCATTTAATTTCTATAGGAAATTCACTGATTTGGGAGTTCCTGTAAGTGCTCATTGCCATAATGACTTTGGCCTTGCAGTAGCTAACACCTTATCCGCTATTGATGGAGGAGCTACCAGATTCCATGGAACCATCAATGGACTCGGTGAAAGAGCTGGAAATGCAGCTATTGAAGAGGTTGTAGTCTCATTGAACACATTGTACAAATATAGTGAAGATGATGAGGAAAGCAAATACACCACTGACATTAAGATAAATCAACTTTACAGCACTTCCAAATTGGTTTCAAGATTAAGCAATGCTTATCTTGCTCCAAACAAGCCTATCGTAGGTGAAAATGCATTTGCACATGAATCAGGAATTCATGCAGATGGAGTTATAAAAAACAGTGCCACATATGAACCTATTATGCCAGAGCTTGTAGGCCATAGGCGTAAGTTTATCGTTGGAAAGCATGTTGGAACCAAAGGATTGGACAACAGATTGAAGGAATTAGGCATTGAAGTGAACAGTGCACAATTGAATGAGATCTTCCTTAAGGTAAAGGACCTTGGAGACAAGGGAAAAACCGTTACCGACACTGATTTGGAAGCTATTGCAGAGCATGTCCTAAACATCGAGCAGGAAAAGAAAATCAATCTTGATGAACTTACAATCGTTTCAGGCAATAAGATCAGACCAACTGCTTCAATTAAGATGAACATTGAGGATAAGGAAGTCATAGAGGCAGATGTAGGTATCGGTCCTGTTGATGCAGCAATCAATGCAGTGAATAAGGGAATTAAAAACTTTGCAGACATAAAGCTTGAGGAATACCATGTAGATGCAGTTACAGGTGGTACAGATGCATTGATTGAGGTAATTGTAAAGCTCTCATCAGGAGATAAGATCATATCTGCAAGAGCAACTGAACCAGATATTATCAATGCAAGTGTGGAAGCCTATGTTGATGGTGTAAACAGATTGCTTGAAAACAATCATTTTTCTTTGGATAAAAAACAATCCAAGAAGAATAAGAAAAACTAATTTTTGAATTATAATTATAATTTAATCAATTATATTTTTTATAAATTAAATTTTAATCTTATAGATTGATAAAATAGATTGATAAAATAGAGCGATAAAATGAAAGAATACAATAATGAATTGGCTAATTTGGATAATGTTGAAATATTAGGATTCACTGGAGAGATAGAAAGTATTCCTAAAACATTAAAACAAGTTGAAGACATTAGAAACAGCTGTTGTGATGTTGGCATTATTCAACTTATGAATGCAGATGCAATAGCGGGAAAGGAACACCTTCAGCAAGGAGTCATTCATGCAATCAATGCATTCAAAAGAGGGGAAAATTTAGCTAAGGATTTAGGTATTGAAATATTGATAAGAACTTCCGCTCAAAGGCAAATTTCCAAGGCATTTAACATACTTGGTCTTAAGGAAGGTAAGATGAATATAGTGGTTGTTCTAATCGATTGTCCAGATTACTTTATCGATGAATTATCTGATATGTTTGTAAGAAATGATGCTGTTTTAGAAGCTGATGAATCAATATTATTGAACTTATATGATATTCCTGAAAAAGAGTTAAAGAAGATGCATATAACAGACATATTAATTGATAAAACTACCAGATTACTAGTAGATCAATGAAAAAAGTTATTAAAAAAATTATTAAAAATCTAAAAAATCTATTTTTAATTAAATTGTCAAAACAATTTTATTTAAAAAAATCTATTTTTATTTATTATCAAAGCCCTTTAAGGTTTTGATGATTTCATCCAAATTATCTTGACTTAAACATTCAATATCCAAATTCTTGATTTCCAAAGCAACTGCCTTTTCTTTTAATCTATTGTAATTAGGACATTTGGTAATCATCCCATGACTGTCTAAAACAAATTCCTGACGTAATTTATAGGATAATGATTTAGGGTCTTCTGTTTCCATTATTACATTGATTCCTCTTTTATCCTTGTGGAATACATTAAAATCTGTTTCATCTCCAATAGCTTCCTTAAGGTATAAACATGCATCAATAGTCTTTTTAAGATTATCCTTAGCGAAATCCAGTTCATTATAGATTCCACATGCAGTTATTTTGCTTGCCTTATTTGTTTTTAGAAGAAGCTTTGAATTATCAAAAAATCCATCATCATTTGTTGTTATGAATCCTCCGTCCTCAACATTGACTATCTTTGGAGAACCAGTAGATCCAATAATGATGTCTGAATAATTACCATTTGCCAATCTGTTCTCATAATCTCCAATAGCTCCTGATGCATCTTCCACAACAAGAATATTGTTCTTATGGGCAAAATCACAAATTGCCTCCAAGTCCTGTTCAGCAGTATAAGCTGCAAAGCTTGTTAAAAAGAGAGCAGATTTATTGTTTTCATCATCTAAATCAATGACATTATCATTTGATGAGGAAATAATTGATTCATTGAGCTCATCTAAATCTATCAATCCTTTATCTGTCTTTACTGTAATTAAATCCTTCTTTAAAAATTTAGCTATTTGCTTAAATCCATTCCATGCTCCTTGATCTGGAATTAAAATAGCACCATCAATAGAATTCATTGCAGAAAGAATAGCGGAATTTCCACTATTTACCAATTTAGCATGACTTTGATTAGTGATTTTGGCTAATTTCTCTTCAGCCAAACTGTGATAATCCTGATTATCCTCGCCCCTTGCTACATTAGACATGGCCATTTGAGTTTCCTTTGAAGGTGTTTTAAATTTGAGATTCATATTTTTACCTAAAGTCATTTCATTTAAATGATTAATTTTATATAAATTTATTATTGTTGCATATTATTATTGTTGCAAATCTGGAGATTTCTTGAAGAAGGAATCCAATGTTGTCTGCTTTGAATGCAATAATTCCTTTAGTAAATTGCTTTGCTTCACATATTTGCTGATTGGAATCTTTAATTTGGTTCCACAGTAAACAAGAGACTCTTTTAGTGATTCAAACTCCTTGTACTCACCATTCATTGCATATTTAATATTCTCTCTAACATTAAACACTCCTAATGGCACATAACCTGAATAAGCTTCTCTAAGTATAATAACACCAGATTGGAGCTTAAGTTTAGCCAATTTATCCAATACTGCCATTTTAGCAGTGTAATAACATCCCCCTACACAGGAATACTCAGTTTTATCAGCATTTGTTTCATAATCTGAGAAAATCATTTCCTCTTTACCAAGTATCTTAATAAATGCTTCAAACCATTCGTATTGCCATTCTGTAGGTGTTAAAATAATTGCATAATAATTCTTCAAGCTTGAAAATTCATAAACCCTATAGGAATCCATAATATCATAATGTCTAACTTCCTTCAATAGGTTGTCTGCAATTGTACTGTCACAAGCTGTAATTGACCATCTTGTTGGAACCAATCTTCGATTCTTTTTAAGACCAAATGCACCAACAGAGAACGCCTTTTGCATTGCTGAAAATGGAACATCCTTATTATGGAGATTCATCACTGCTTCACGAGCCTTTAAATCAGTATCATAGAAGCTTTTTTCAAGTTGCTTATCCCATTTAACTGCATCAATATCGAATTTTTCAATCAAAGCGCTTGGACCATGAGGTGTACTTTCTTCACTGAACATTGCCCCACTTGGCCTTGACCCAAAAGTGGCTTCGCTGTCAATGGATTTTGATGCAAGGGAAATGTCCTGAAGCTTTTCAACAAATGGATTCTCCAAATCCTTAATGTCAATCAATTGTTTTCCACGGACAAGATTTAATCTGTAACCAATAATGTCATCTTGAGTTTTATTTTCACCTATCCACTGCTCTGGAGAGTCCATTATATATGTATCTCCAAGTTGAGGAACCATCATAGGTCCAGCATACACTTTAGGATAGCTCCATCGACCTATAAAAACAGATGGTGGTGTACTGCCATCTAAATCCTTTCCAACATCAACTGATTTCATTTGTATATTCTCAGTTAATTTTGCTAAATAAGCATTTTTAGTAGTCTTAGATGTTCTCATAATAATACCTTAAATAAAATAAATGATGATGATTGCTAATTAAGTATGATGAAAAATAAAATAGTTAAAATTAGTTTTAAAAACTAATTTAACTTAAATTAAGAGAATTTACACTAATAGAATTCATAAGTAATTAGTTAATAATTTATAGAAAATTAATTTAATTAGTCAATTAATAAATAAAAAATTAATTATTAACAGAATTCAATAGTGCTTGGTGGCTTATCACTAATGGATAAAGCAACATGAGTAACTTCAGAAACTTCAGAAGTGATTCTTCTGGAAATGGTTCTGATTACATCCCAAGGCATTTCAGGGACGGTTGCAGTCATTGCATCAATTGAACTGATCAATCTGATTACAATAAGATAGCCGAAGTCTCTTTCATCACCTTTTACACCAGTAACCTTAGTGTCGGTAAGCACTGCAAAGTATTGCCATAATTCCTTATCCAAGCCAGCTTTTTCCACTTCTTCTCTTACAATAGCATCTGCAGCTCTACAAACAGCTAAATTATCTCTTGTTAAAGCTCCAACAACTCTTACACCAAGTCCAGGACCTGGGAAAGGTTGTCTTTGTACAATGCTATCTGGAAGACCTAATTCCCTACCGACTTCTCTTACTTCATCTTTGTATAAATCTCTTACAGGTTCAACTACTTTTAAAACCATACCGCTTGGCAATGCCATGTTGTGGTGAGTCTTGATTTCTCCTTCAGTTTCAATCCAATCAGGAGCAATGGTACCTTGAACCAAGTATTTAGCATCAACTGCTTGTGCTTCCCTTTCAAAGACTTCAATGAATACTCTTCCAATGATTTTCCTTTTCTCTTCAGGATCATCCACACCTTCAAGCTCGGATAAAAATTCATCAGATGCGTCAACATACTTGAAGTTTAATCTTTCTTCGAAAACACTGCAAACCTGTTCTGCTTCTCCTTCTCTGAGCAATCCATGGTTAACGAATATTGCAGTTAAGTTGTCACCGATAGCCTCTTGAGTAAGAACTGAACAGACAGAACTGTCAACTCCACCGGATAATGCAATAATAGTTTTTTCATCACCAATTTCATCTTTGATTTTAATAATAGCATCTTCAATAAATTCTTTTGGGCTTAACATAAAAATACCTTAAAAATTATTTAAAAAAATATTTAAAAAACTATTGTTTAGTAAATTTGTTTATGAAATTTAATTTTTGAACAATATGAAAAATATTATTTAAGAATCCTTAGATTTATTCGAAATCTTCGATAAATTCCATAATGATAGCTTCTAAACCTTCGTCTTTGCCATCCATTACAGCATCCATCATATCTTCGTATTTGACATATTTTTCAATTTTAATAGCTTTTTCACCAATACCGGTGATTCTGAAATCTTGTTCTCCATCACCGATAGGAATAGTGATGTTTTTGAATTTTAAGTTAGCTTTGTTGTCAATTGCCTTTTTCTTAAAGTCATCTAAATTATCAAACATTTTATCAACCCTTTTTTTAAAATTAAAATAAAAAATAAATATAATCTAAATCTTTATTTAATTTACTCATTTTTATAATTCTGACAAATCTCATAAAAATTCTTAAAGATGAATTCCCCTTTAGGAGTATGATGAACCTCTGGATGGAATTGAATTCCATATATCTCTTTTTCCTTATGTTTCATAGCTTCTATATCACAAAGGGATGAACTTGCAATAATGTCAAATTCTTCAGGAAGAGTGTGAACTTCATCCTTATGGGAGCTCCAAACATCAAGAGGAGATTCGAGTCCTTTAAAGAGACTGGAAGTATCTAAAAGATCAATTTTTACTTGAGCATAACTTTCAGTGTCTGAAGTGGAAACTTCACCACCAAAGGTTTTAGCTATTAACTGATGACCTAAACAAATGCCAAGAATTGGAATATCAAAGTGCTTAATGAATTCCGCAGCATTTCCAACATCATCAATAGAAGGACCTCCACCTAAAATCAAGCCTATAGGCTCTTTTGCTTCAATCTCTTCAATGGATAAATCATTGCTGACCAATTGAGAAGGAATCTTAAGATATTGTAAGCTTCTTTGGATTCTATGGTTGTATTGTCCCTTGTTATTAATAACTAAAATTGTCATATAATCTCTCAAAATCATTTTTTTTTTCGAATAAATTCCTAGTATAATATTACAATTAAAGCAAAAAAATTAAATGCTTTATATATAGTATAATATTATATTAATTTAATATATATTTAATATAATATATAAATTTAATACATTTTTCACTATATTTTAAAATTAAATAACAACTTAAATAAATATAAATACTATTAAAAGATATATAAAAGATTATGAAAATCGATGAATTAATTACTTATTTGATAATTATTATTGTAGTAGCAGTTTTAATTAAATTATTTGCATGGCTACTGCCTATCCTTGTTGTTTTAGCAATAGCTTATGTCTTATATATTTTTATAACTGAAAAAGAATATTAATTTTTAACTAAAATAACAATGTTTTATTTGCTATTTTAATTAATACATTTAATACAGAATATTATTAAAACTCCTGAAGGGGGTATTAAATGAATAAAAAAATGTTCAGATTCTTATGTGCTATCTCAATTATACTTTTTATAATTAACATTGGCATCATATCTGCAAGTGAAATAGATCAAAGCACATGTTCTTTTTCAAATCAAATTCTGAGTGATGGCTCTGGAATGGATGAAATCCACACTGTTGAACCTGATGGATGCTCTACAGACACAACTCCTGAAGAGACAGAAGTCCAAGGGGACAATGCAAATCCAACACCTGAAGAGACAGAGGTCCAAGAGGGCAATGCAAATCCAACACCTGAAGAGACAGATTCAACTGACTCAACAGGCGATGAACCTCAAGAAGTGATATTGGAAAAAACATCATTAAGCTCTGCAGATTATGTCATAAAGAACAATTATTTAAATGTTTATTTGAAAGACAGCTCCAATAATGCTATTTTAAATCAGAAAGTTACACTTACCATAAACGGAAAAACCCTTTCTGCAATTACCAACAATAAGGGAATAGCTAGATTCAATATAACAAATGCTGCTAAAAAATATCAGATTACATTGAATTTTAAAGGAAATGACAAATACGAGTCTTCATCAAAAACATTGAATTTAAGAGTTATTGCAAAACCAATCTATACAAAAATAACCATTGCACAATATGGTATCTTTAGAGGCAATTACTTGAATGTATACTTGAAAACAACTGCTGGCAAGGCAATAGCAAATCAAACCATTAAAATAACAATCAATGGAAAAACCTATACAAAAATAACCAATAAGAACGGTTTAGCTAAATTAAAAATTAGCTTAAAATCTAACATTTATAGCGTTAGCATTAAGTATGCTGGGAAAGGCAATTACATACCTGTAAGCAAAAGCACTAAAGTCAATGTTCTTTCAAGCAAACTTATAGGAAAAACCAATTATGGGAAAGTATATTTCATTGGAGTTATTGGAAACCGCAGCTCTAATATAAAAATAGCTTATGTTGTAGGATTGCATTCCATGGAACATAAAATTCATGATTCACTTTATAAACAGATGATCAATAAAGTGAATATGAAATATAAATATTATATTTATAGAATCATCCTAACCAATAAAAAAGGATCATATTCCACATTAAGAATGAGGGGTCAAAAGCTTGCTAAAAACTATATTGTTCCTCATGCTAAAAATAAAAACTATGATTTAGTGGTTGATATTCATTCTACATCTGGAATAAGTTATAAGCAAACTTACTTCATACATGTTCCTAAGAATCAACATGCTCCTTCAATGAAATTAGCTAAAAAGACCATTAAAATAATTAAATCAATTGAGAGCAAGTCTAAAATGTTATATTGGTCTCCTCCAACTCAAACAAGTCCTCCTTATATTCATTTACCTCTTATTAAGGCAGGAACACCTACATTTGTATTTGAGACTTGGAGTTATGAGAAAAAATCTCAAACTGATAAAAGGGCAAAAATCTTAATTCAAGCAATAGATAAGGTATTTGACTAAAACAATTAAATATCTTATTTTATTTTTTTTTTTGGATAGAAATAATTATTCGTTAAAAGACGAATGAAAAAAAGAATTTAAAAAATTGAAAATCACCCTATTAAAATAAAAAAAATGAAAATAAAAAATAAAAAGAAATTAATAAAAAAATATCTTTCAAAGATTTATATAATTATAAGCGGAAATAGCAGCTACTGCACCTTCTCCACAAGCTACAATCCACTGTTTAACACCACCAGTTATATCACCTGCAGAAAAAACTCCTTCTACATTGGTAGCCTGATTCTTGTCAGTAATTATGTAACCGTTCTCATCCAAATCCACTCCTAATTCCTTAGCCAATTCATTGGAAGGATCATCACCAATAGCTACAAAGACAGCATCTGTTTTATAATCCTCTTCTTTGCCATTTCTTAAAAGAGTAACTGAATCAACAGCCATATCTCCTTTAATCTCTTCGATAGTTGAATTCCAAAGAACTTCAATATCATTTTCCTTCAAAGCATTTTGGAGATGATGCTCACATCTCAATTCATCTCTTCTGTGAACCAATTTAACATTGCAACCAAGGTTCTTAAGGTATAATGCCTCTTGAGCAGCACTGTTTCCTCCACCTACCATAAGAACATCCCTTCCAATGAAAAACATTCCATCACAGGTTGCACAGTATGCCACTCCACGACCTAAAAACTCTTCCTCACCAGGAACATTCAAATGCCTATGGCTTGATCCAGTTGCAAAAATGATTGTTTTAGTGAAGAATTCATTTTCACCGGCATCATCAGATGTCATCAATAAAGGAGAATTTTTAGTCTTTAAATTAAAGCCATCATCTGTTTTTTCAATTGATTCAATTACAGTATTTTCCAGAATTTCACAATAATTTTCACTTTGGGCCTTCATCTTTTGAATGAGTTCCATTCCAGCAATCAAGTCAAAACCAGGATAATTCTGCATCATAGGGACTTCCAAACCTAATCCTCCAGCCATTCCTTTATCAATGACTAAAGTTTTTGAGTTTTGTCTTCCAGCATACATTCCTGCAGTCAATCCTGCTGGACCTGCACCAATAATTACAATGTCATAATTCTCCATATTACACACCTAAATAAATATGAATTTAAATTTTTTTAAAATTGACTATTTTAAAATATGAATTTGAAGTTTTTAAAACTGACAAGAATTTATTTAAAAGAATAAATTAGGTCAAAATCTATAATAGATTTTGAATCTCTTCTCTAACAATCTTATTCACTAAACTACCATCAGCCTTTCCTTTAAGCTTTTTCATGCTCATTCCCATTAAAGGACCCATAGCACCCATCTGACGTTCCTTGATCATGGATTCGTTTTGGGTAGCGATCTCATGGATAATGTCTCTAACTGCATCTTCACTTAAAAGAGTTAAATTAGCTTCTTCAGCAATGTCTGCTACATCAGCATCTGGTTTTTTGCTAACTGCAATCATCAAGTCTTTAATAGCATCCTTAGAGATTTTTCCTTCTTCAAGAAGTGAGAAGACTTCAACCAATTTATCCTCATCAAAGATTGAAACATCTATTCCTTCCCTTCTTAGGTCTCTTAAATCTGAAACAAGCACTGAAGCAACGGTAGTTGGATCAACTTTAACCTTGCTTAATAATGATTCAAAAGTGTCTCCAAGCAATCTTCTAACGATTTGGCTAGCTAAATCTTCACTTAGCTTGTATTCTGCCTTGATTCTTTCTTTCTTCTCATCAGGAAGTTCCGGAAGGTTGTTCTTAATAGGTTCAACCATATCATCAGTGATTTGGAACAATGGAATGTCAGTTTCAAGATACATTCTGTTTGCAGTTGGAAGTGGTCTCATGTATTCGGTATTTCCATCATCCAATGCCTTTCTGGTTTCTTCAACCACGCCATCAAATGCCATGTTTGCTCTTCTTATGACCTCATTCAATGCATTTACAGCAACATCCTCATCATGAGCTACAATGATGATTGCATCTTGAGGACCTATTTTAAGGAACTCTTTCATAGCATCCACTTCTTCAGCACCGATACCATATGCAGGCAATTCATCTGTGTGGAAAAGTCCTGAAACTCCCATTTTCTTAGCATAGCTGGACAATTCAGTACCAAATCTTCTTCCAGGTTGAATCTCTTTACCGATAAGACCATCAAATCCTCTTAAGATAATACCCTTAATGCATTTTGCAGAGGACAATATTTTTGAGGAAGTGTCTTTAAATACTTCATCAAGGTCATAAATGGTATCTTCAACACTCGCATTTCTTTTTATGAGTTCATCTTTAATGTCTGCAAGTGCCAATTGCCTTTGAACCTCTCTTTCTACAATTTCAGGCATTAAATCAAGATCTTGCACACCTTTGATTTCAACTCTTGCACCTCTTGTAATGGAGATGTTTACATCCTGACGGATTGTACCGATTCCTCTTTTTACATTAGTGCTTCTCAATACCTGACCAATCATATAAGCAACTTCCTTTATTTGCTCTGGATGGTGCATTGAAGGATCTGTAGTGATTTCTGCAAGAGGAATTCCTAACCTGTCAAGACGGAATTCGGTAAATTCATCATCTGAATCTATTCTTCTTGCTGCATCCTCTTCAAGCCCTAATGATTCAATAGCTACTCTACCATATGGAGTGTCTAAGTAACCGTCAGTTGCTGCAAGACCGGTTCTTTGGAAACCACCGGTGTTACTGCCGTCAATTACTTGTTTTCTCATAGTATGGAACTCATCCACCATCTTCATGTTCAAAAGTGAAGCTATTGTAATACAAATGTCCAATGCTTCCCTATTCAATGCATGAGGAGGCTCATCATCAGTTTCAACAAGGCAAGTGTGATTATTGAATGACTCATACTTAAAGGTCATGTCCCTTAGGGACTCTTGCAATGCAGCTCTGTCTATTTGACCTAATTCACTTTGAGTTGGCCTTAAGTTTCTTATGATTCCATCATCGAATTCATCATCAATAAGTTCAGTTGAACATGGGCAGAAAAGCTTATGCTTTGTATTCAATTGTTGGTGAATTTCTAAACCCATCATAAGTCCAAGCTCTTCCCAATTTCTTTCAATCTTAGGAGTTTCAGACTTACCGCTTTTGTTTCCTTTGTTTCCTTTTTTAGATTTGTTTTTAGCCATTTTCTATCCTCCTAATTCAAGAAATATTTAAGTGAAGAACTTTCATTCAATTCTCCAGCAACATTGGTTTGAATAATGTCTTTAACTTCATTTACATCTTCAGTCTGTCCTAAAGCCCATGCCAATTTTACATAAGCGGTTTCAGGAGTCATGTCCATACCGGAAATTACACCAGCATCCTGCAATAGTCTTCCTGTACTGTAAACATTCATGTTTATTGTTCCATATAGGCATTGGGAAGTCATTACAACTGGAATTCCTTCATCGTTAGCTCTTTGAAGAGCATCAACCATATAATCAGGAACATGTCCAAGACCGGTTCCTTCTATAAGCAATCCTTTGTATCCTTTGTCAATGTGATAATCAATTATGTCAGACTTGATTCCAGGGAATGATTTGATTAAAGCAACCTTGCTTTCAATAGCTGTATTCAATTCCAATTCATTTTCTCCACGTTTTGTATATGGAAGATTGACTGATTTCACTTTACCGTCTCTTAAAAGAGCTATTGGCTCACTATCGATGCTTCTGAAAGTGTCCCTTCTGCTTGTGTGCATCTTGCGCACTTTAGTTCCCTTATGAAGTGCACAGTCACCGTCATTCAATGTGTTGTGCATCAATACTGTAACCTCTGCAATGTCTGACAATGCAGCTCCGCAGGAGTTGTAAATGTTAAGGAAAGCATCTGTTGAAGGTCTGTCTGAACTTCTTTGTGCACCGGTAATTACAATAGGAACAGGTGTCTTGATCATAAAGCTCAATGCAGCTGAGGTGTAATGCATAGTGTCTGTACCATGAGCAATCACTATTCCATCAGCACCATTATTGATGTCATCAGCAATGGACTCTGCTGCCTTTACCCAATATTCAGGTTGCATGTTTTCAGATAAAATGTTATATAACGCTTTAACATCATAATTAGCAAGATCCAATAATTCCGGATTTGCTCTAAGTAAGTCTTCTGCAGTGAATTTAGGGTGTACAGCCCCAGTCTTGTAATCGATAATGGAGGATACTGTACCACCAGTGGATATGATGGAGATGTTTTGTTTGTTAGGGTCTTTTTCTATTTTATCCCCTTCAAATCCTATCTTTGGCTTGTCTCCCTTTTCAATAAGTTCAATGCTTGCAGATTCAATGTTCACTCCAACATTGTATCCGCTGTCAAGTTTAATTACAATATAAGCGTCTTTTGCATCTTCAGATCTGTCAAGCAATATTCCCTCATAGGAAATATCTTCTTTAGTTACCTTTATTGTATCACCAATGGTAACATTAGCCTTATCTAAAAACTCTTTGGAAATTTCTTTATAAGTCATTTAATTCCTCTTGATTCGTTTTTATAAATTAATTTTAAAATATCAGTATTATTAAAATAGATTTCAAATCGTTTAAAAATCTATATTATATTTAAATATATTTATTAAAGTATATAATATTTAGTTAATATTATAATTTTCAATTAATATTCAATTAATATTCAATGATACTCACTGATATTCAGTTAATCCTTGTGGCATTTTTGCCACTAAAAACTATTAAACTATAAAAAAACAAATAAATCATCATGGTTCTGGAAGAAAAATTGTATGGGAATCAATTTGAAAGAAACATTGTAGGTAGTGCAATTAAGTCCATAAGCAATAAATGGACATTTTACATTTTAAAAGATCTGTTTTTGGGAAAAAAGCGTTTCACACAATTTCAAGAAAACCGCCCAAATCTAGATAATAAAACCCTTACAAGATGCCTTAAATCAATGGAAAAGAACAATTTAATTGAAAAAACTGTTAAAAATAATGAAACTGAATATTATTTAACTCCAAAAGGAATGAAACTAAATAAGGTATTATATGAATTGATTATTTTTGCTTTGGATACCCATGAGGAAGACTTTTACACAGACGAGGAAATAAATTTCATAAAGGAAACTTATATTGATATTCTTAACTTATAATTGGTGGTAAAATTGTTAGATAAAAGAATTGCTTTAATCTTGATTTTCATTGTAGGAATATTAAGTATTTCTGCAGTTAATGCTGTTGAAGATAGTGGTAATTCAGATATTGTTGATGATAGTCCCATAATAGTTGAAAGTACTCAAAATGTCACTGCATCTGACCTAAATTTAAATGATAGTACACAAACAGTTTTGGCAAAAAACACTTCCACAGGACCTAAATCAGTCACATTAAGTCCTTCAAAACTATCAACAACATACAGATCAGGAAAATATTTCAAGGTGAAAGTGATTGACAGCAAAACTAAAAAGCCTGTAGCAAAAGTTAAGCTTGTCTTAAAAGTATATACTGGCAAAAAATATAAGAAATTCATCAAAACAACTGATTCCAAGGGAATTGCAAAATTATATGCATCTACTTTAAGCATTGGCAGCCATAAAGTTACAGTCAATGTAAAGGATTCAAAACTGTATATCTCAAAGAAGAAAACCAGCTTGATAAAAATTTCAAAAGCAAAACCAATAATTTCCGCATCTAATAAAACAAGCTATTATAAGGAAAGCAAAAAATACAAGATAATTATTAAGAACAAGGAATCTAAAAAACCGATGAAGAATATTAAAGTATTAATTAAAGTTTACACAGGCAAGAAATATAAGCAATATTCCTTGAAAACAGATGAAAACGGAACTGTTGGTTTCAACATGAAATCATTGAATAAAAGCAAACACAAGGTTATCATTACAGTTAAAGCTACAACTAAAGTTAAATCAGCTTCTAAAATAAGATATATCAAAACAATTGCTCGCCCAAATATAATAAAACTTAAAGTCAATAATCATGTTTTTAATGTGAAATTGGAAAGCAATTCAGCAGCAAAAGCATTGATGGCCAAGCTAAAAAAAGGAAACATAACAATCTATGCTGAAGATTATGGAAACTTTGAGAAAGTGGGAGAATTAGGCTTTTCACTTCCAAGAAGCGATAAGTACATAACCACTTCACTTGGAGATATTGTGCTTTATAATGGAGATGAGATATCCTTATTCTATAACTCAAATTCATGGTCTTATACAAAATTAGGTAAAGTGCAAAATACAAAAGACTTGAAAAATATTTTAGGAACCGGAGACGCTACATTAGTCTTTAGTTTAAAATAAAATAAAGGTTCCATTTTAAGGTGATGCAATGCATTTCATTAAAAAAATTTGCTTTATAATAATATTGGGTTTAATTGCTTGCACTGCAGTGAGCGGAGATGATAGTGTGAATGATTCAGTTAAAGTCCAAATTAATGAGGATATTTTCGATGTTGAATTGGAAAATAATTCTGCTGCACAAGAATTAATTAAAGAATTGGAAAAAGGAAACATTACTGTTAATGCAACAGAATATGGTGGCTTTGAAAAAGTAGGGGAATTAGGTTTTTCACTTCCAACAAGTGATGAAAATATCAATACAGAACCTGGCGATATTGTCTTATATCAAGGGGATAAGATATCCTTGTTTTATGGCTCTCATTCATGGAGCTATACAAAATTAGGCAAAATAGACAATATTAGCTCCAATGAGCTAAAAGAAGTTCTAGGACCGGGTAATGTTACATTAGTTTTTAGTTTAGAATAGTCTATACGATTATTCCAAATTAAAGATAATTTGAAATATAAATATTATTTAATTATTAAAAAGGTGTTTATTATGAATAACATTGAAATAACAACAGAATGGGATAAAGTTTTCCCTAAAAGCGATAAAGTAGACCACAAAAAAGTGACATTTAAAAATAGATATGGAATCACATTGGTTGCAGATCTATACAAACCAAAGGATTCCAAAGACAAATTGCCTGCTATTGCATGTGCAGGACCATTTGGTGCTGTAAAAGAACAGGTTTCAGGCCTTTATGCTCAAACATTAGCTGAAATGGGCTTTTTGACAATAGCTTTTGACCCTTCATTTACAGGGGAAAGCTTAGGCGAACCTCGTGATATGGCATCCCCTGATATAAATACAGAAGATTTCCAAGCTGCTGTTGACTATCTTGTCACATCAGATGAAGTTGACGGTGAAAGAGTTGGAATCTGTGGAATCTGCGGATGGGGAGGAATGGCTTTAAATGCAGCATCCATTGATACTCGTATTAAGGCAACTGTAACCTCAACAATGTATAATATGACCCGTATTAACGCTAAAGGATATTATGATGCAGATGATAACGCTGATGCAAGATATGAAATGAAAGTTGCTTTAAACAATCAAAGAACTGAAGACTTTAAAAATGGAGAGTATGCAAAAGCGGGAGGAGTCATTAAGGAAGTAACTGATGACTTGCCTCAATTCGTGAAGGATTATCATGACTTTTACATTGAACCTTTAGGATATCACCCAAGGTCTCCAGGTTCAAATGATGGATGGAATGTAATTGGATGCATGTCATTCATATCTCAACCAATCATAGCTTACTCAGATGAAATCAGAACACCAATCTTAATGATTCATGGAGAAAAGGCTCATTCCAGATATTTCTCAGAAGATGAATTCGCTAAATTGACTGGCGACAACAAGGAGCTAATGATCATTCCAGATGCTGTGCATACTGATTTATACTATAAGACAGATGTAATCCCATTTAAAAAGATTGCAGAATTTTATAATGAAAACTTGTAAGTTACTTTAAATGGTAACTTTTTTCTTTTTTTCTTCTTTTTTATTTTTAATTTACAATATCCTTTTTCATCACTGATAATTAAGAGGATCCTATTCTAAATTGTTCTTGAATAATCGCTTCTGCAAAAATGTATTATATCCCTAAAAAAGACTGGTTTAGTGAAACAAACAAAACCAATAATGAAACAGTACATATAAAAATAAAGAAAAATAAAGGTTTTAATATGAAAAAAATATTTTTATTAATGATTTTCACTTTATTAATTCTATCTATTTCTGCAGTTTCAGCAGAGGATAATCTAATGGCATCTGCTGATGAAAATGCAGTTGATGGATTGCAGGAGATTCAAATTGAAGATCAAGCAAACCAAGAAAGCAGTGAAGAGATAATTGCTGAGAATCCAAGTGATGCGCTTCCTGAAGACACAACAGATAACGAAAATGATGAGGAAGATGAGCTTATAGAAGAAAAGGCAAATTCCACAATAACCACTTCAGATGTTAAAGGATATGAGTCATTTACAACTACAATAAGCATCAAATTAACAGCAAATAACACTGCATTATCTTCAAGACAAGTTCAAATTGAATTAGATGGAATCACTTATATTAAAACCACTGATGCAAATGGTGAAGTCAAGTTGAATGTCAAATTGAATAAGGGAACTTATTATGCTGAAATAACTTATTTAGGTGATGATTTAACAACTGATGCAACTGAAACCTGTAAAGTGACTATCTCATCTGCAATTAAAACCAAATTAAGAGTTGGAGATAAATACATCAATTATCGTCAAGGATTAAAATCCTTATTCTATGTAAAATTGCTTGATGCAAAAAACAATACCTTAAAAAATCAGAAAGTCACATTTAAGGTTGCAGGAAAAACCTATACTGCTATAACTAACAAGTACGGTAACGCTAAAATCTATTTAAGTCTTAAGAAAGGATTGCATGAAATCAAATATTCAGTTAAAAGCACTTCTCCTTATTTAGCTTCAAACGGTTCCTTTAAAATAAAAGTCAAACCTAAAATGACTAAAGGAGACGGTTATTGGCTATGGTCAAACCATATGAAAAAGGTGAATCTTAAAAGCCTTGCAAAAAGAGGCACCAAACACATTTTCCTTCATGTTCATGCAATATCCCTGTATGGAAGATCAGGTGTTGCTTCCTTTATTAAAAAAGCACATAAACATGGAATTAAAGTCCATTTATGGATGCAAGTCTGTTATAGGGGAGGAAAATGGGTTAGACCTATCGACAAAAATAACAAAATCAAGTATTCCTTCTTAAATAAAAGGATCAGAGAAGCAAAGAGCTATGCAAAGATTAAAGGAGTGGACGGCATTCACTTTGATTATGTCCGTTTCGGAGGTACTGCACATTTATATAAAGACCCTAATCGTGCAATAAACTACTTCATGAAAAAAGCTTCAACTGAAGTCCGTAAGGTTAAACAGAATTGCATTGTTTCAGCAGCAATAATGCCTGAACCAAGTGCAATGACCCGTTCTTTTGGCCAAGATGTATCAACAATGAGCAAATACGCTGATGTGTTGACTCCAATGGAATATAAAGGCAATTACAAGAAAAAAAGGACATGGCTCACCTCTGTAACAAAAAAATTCGTTAGCCAATCAAATGGAGCTCAAATTTGGGTTGGTTTGCAATCATATCATTCTGATAAGAATGCTAAAAAATTATCTCATGCAGCTCTTCTAAAAGATGCTAAAGCAGCTATGAAAGGTGGAGCAAAAGGCGTCTTATTATTTAGAATTGGCATAAGTTGCAATTTAAATTTTAAAAAGGTTTAATGCCTTTTTAATTTCTTTTTTTATTTCAAAACTTCTTTTTATATCATTATTTTATTTAGCAAATAAACACTAATTTTAGAAAATATTTTTTCAATAATAAAAATAAAATAAAATAAAATAAAATAAAAAAAGAAGTGGACTGACCGGGATTTGAACCCGGGGCCTCCGCCATGCCAAGGCGACGATCTACCATCTGAGCTACCAGCCCACAAGAATTAACAATTAATAATTAATTAAATTTAAAAAAAGAATTAAAGAATTAAGTTTTTTTAAAAAACTTAATTGAAAAAATAAAACAGAACAATAGTTACATCTATCATTCTAATGAATACATTGTACAATAGTACAGGTATTAGTATTATTATATATCGCTTATATATAATCGAGGATAATATCTCCTTCGTTTAGGAAAATTAACATTCCTAAAAATACTAAGAAACTAAAAAATACAGTCATAAACATTTAGCGACTCCATTTTTAAAGTTCTATATTAAATAGAACATAATAATTATACATGATTTTTAAAAATGAAAAAATCATATATTATTTACTATTATAAAAGAACTGGTATATAAATACATACTATTTAATCCTCTGATTGTTCGTATTTTGCAATATAAACTACGAAAAATCTTTTATTTTAGAAAAAAAATCGTGTTAAATCATTATAAATAATTATAAATCGTTATAAATTATTACAAAAGATAAAAAATTAGAAGAAATTGTAATAATTTTTCTATTCTCCATTATCTTGGGAGGTTATTCTATCGTATAAGATCTCAAGTGTCTCTTCACGCTTGTCCTTTTTCAATTCACACTCCCACACTGTAAGGACAGTCCATCCCATCGCTTTAAGCTCTGCCTGATTTCGTGCATCACGTTCCCTGTTTCTATAGAGTTTCTCTTCCCAATATTCAACATTGGATTTTGGCATTTTAGCATACTTGCAACCTTCATGAAGATGCCAGAAACAGCCATGAACAAAGACAGCAGTCTTGTACTTAGGCAATACAACATCAGGACGTCCAGGATACCTTTTATCATTCTTACGGAATCTGAGTCCCCTTGCAAAAAGATACTTGCGAACAAGAATTTCCGGCTTGGTGTCCTTTCCCCTAATCCTTGACATAATGTAACTACGGGTCTCCTTGCTAAATTTATCAGCCATGAAATCATCCCTAAAAAAACATCACAATGAATGAATATTCAAATTATTATTTAATATTCACTTAAAAAAATAAAAATTATTTATATTTGAAACTTGGCATCAATTCCAACTTGAATTTATTCAATTCATGGAGGTAATCAATTCTTTCTTTTGTCTTTTTATCACTAATTTCACCAGTTCGTATATACTTATCCAATACATCATAAGTAAATCCAAGCTTCTCTTCATCAGATTGATCAGAGAGTCCATCAATTGGTACTTTATCAACCAACTCATCAGGTAAATTAAGGCTTCTTCCTATTTCCTTAACTTCAGTTACAGTTAGGTTTGAAAGTGGTGAAAAGTCTCCGGCTCCATCACCATATCTTGTTGCATAACCTACCCAATCTTCAGACAAATTACAATTGTTTGCTACCCTACCATTATTGGATTGTGACACTGCATATAAAACAGACATGCGGATTCTAGGCGGAAGATTTATCATGGTCTGTTCGGATATTTCAATATCAGATTTTTTCATTTGATCTAAAACTCCATTTACAGCATCCTTGACATTGATAATGTAATGCTTAATTCCTAAATGATTTACAAGAAGCTTTGCAAAATCAATGTCTGACTGAACATCATTAGGCATGAGGACTCCAATAACCCTGTCTCTACCTAAAGCTTCCACACATAGGGCAGCAACTACAGAGCTATCCTTACCTCCAGAAATGCCTACAACAGCATTGCAACCTTTTCCATTTTCTTCAAAGAATTCCTGAATCCATTTAACGCATTGATCTTTAGCATCCAATGCATCAAATTCGTAATCTTTAGTGATAATATCTCCTCACATATAATTTTAAAAATAGGTTATTTTCAAATAATAATTTCAATTTTTTATATAATAAACTTTTTTAAAAAAATTAAAATCATAAGAATGAGTTAAATTGAAAGAAATAGTAATAAAAATAGAAAAATAGAATAAAAAATGAAAAAAATAGCATAAAAAATTAGTGAAAAAATAAAAATAATAATTTAAAAAAAGAAAAATAGTTAAGAGATTACCTGTTTTCTCTTAACCAAGTTGCTCCAGCTTCTAAAACCTTTAAGTTTACATCAATGAGTTTTGGTTTAGCTGCAAAGGTATCCTTAATACCGTTTTCAAATGCTTCTTTAGATAAGATAGGGCTATCTGCACCTAATTCCATTAAAGCACCTAAGATTGCAGTGTTCATAGCCTTTGCATTACCCACTTCAGTTGCAATAGCTCTTGCTGGAATAGCAATGATTTCAACATCATCCTTTACATGAAGATTGTCCTTATTGTAATCTCCTGCACGGGAATCGTATAGGATTATTCCTTTTTCCTTAACGTCTATTGAGTATTTCTCTAAAGCAGGCTTGTTCATTGCAATAAGAATATCACATTCTTCAACAACTGGAGAACCGATTGTTTTAGCTGAAATGGTTACAGAACAGTTGGAAGTTCCTCCTCTTTGTTCTGGCCCATAGCTTGGGTACCATGATACTTCCTTACCTTCACTACATGCTGCTTGAGCAAGGGTAAGACCAGTGCTTAATACTCCTTGACCACCGAAACCTACTATTTTAACTTTAATGTCATCAAAGTCCTCTTCGATTTCCTTGATTTCCTTAGTTCTGTCTATTCCAAAGACCTTATCAAGAGTTTCAATAGAGAAATCGCTTACAGGTCTTTCTTTAGGTTCTCTTTCTTTGGATAAATCCCTAAATCTTTTTACAGGGAATTCCTTACCCATTTCATTTACCAAGAAGTCTTCAACACCTTTAACATCTCTTCTTATATTGGTTGGACAAGGTGATAAAACTTCAACGAAAGCATAACCTTTACCTTCCTTTTGAATCATTAAAGCTTTTTTAATAGCTATTTTAGCTTTTCTAATAAGTTTAGGGTTTGCAAGGGACACTCTTTCAATGAATACAGGTGCCTTTAAGTTATCCAATAATTCACATAAGTGCAATGGATATCCTGCAAAGTTAGCGTCTCTTCCGTTTTGACAGGTTACAGTCTTTTCACCAATCAATGTGGTTGGTGCCATTTGACCACCAGTCATTCCGTAAACAGTGTTGTTTACAAAGAAAACTGCTAATTTTTCTCCACGGTTTGCAGCTTGCAATGTTTCATTCAATCCAATGGAAGCTAAATCCCCATCTCCTTGATAACTCATTACAATAGCATTGTCTTCAGCTCTTGAAATACCAGTAGCTACTGCAGGAGCTCTTCCGTGTGCAGTCTGTACATTTCCACAATTGAAATAGTAATAACCGAATACCGCACATCCTACAGGAGAAATCATTACGGATCTTTCTTGAATATCCAATTCATCCATCACTTCTGCAATCAATTTATGTAAAATACCATGACCGCAACCAGCGCAGTAATGAGTATTGTAAATGTCATTTCCTTTTCTAGGGAAGCTGTCATATAAGGATTCTGGTTTTTTAATAACTTTTTCTTCGATTTCGCTCATTTGAACTTTTTCAGTGTTTTCATCAGTTACTTTAATATTATCCATTCTTTCACCTCCCTAATCTACAACCCTATGATTATAATAGTTATCATTGTCTAATTCTTCCTGATATTCCTTATCATTTAGGTAACTTGCATCATAATCCTTTTCGTCACTGTGAACCTTGTGACGTTCATCGCTTCCTACCATCTTATAGATTTCATTTAGAATATCCTTAAGCTCAATTACATTTCCACCCATTCTGTTTACCAAATGGACATCATCGTAATTAGCTGCTGCCTTTACATCTTCTCTTAATTGACCGTTACTCATTTCAACAGAAACAAATTGAACACCTTTATCTGCCAATTCCTTAATTCTTTTCTCTGGGAATGGGAATAAGGTGATTGGTCTTAAGAGACCTAATTTAATGCCTTTTTCTCTTGCAACATCAACAGCAGTTCTGGATAATCTGCTGCTTGTTCCATAAGCTACAATGACAATTTCAGCATCTTCAACCATATACTCTTCATAAACAACTTCATTTTGCCTGATGGTTTCATACTTTTCCTGAATTTGGAAGTTGAAATCCTCTAATTGATTGAAGTCAAGGAAAATTGAAGTCACTAAATTGTTCATGGTTTCCTTATTGCCTCTTACAGCCCATGATTCATCAATCTTAGGCTCAATAGCTTCTTTAGGGAATCTTAAAGGTTCAGCCATTTGACCTAATACTGCATCAGCAAGGACAACTACAGGGTTTCTGTATTTGTTTGAAAGCTCAAATGCCTTCATGGTGAAGTCACACATTTCCTGAACGCTGTTAGGTGCCAATACTATATTTCTATAGTTTCCATGACCTCCACCTTTTACTATTTGATTGTAATCTCCTTGTTCAGGACCGATATTACCTAAACCAGGACCTGCTCTCATTACATCTACAATAACTGCAGGCAATTCTGCACCAGCTAAAAAGGTGAATCCTTCTTGCATTAAGCTGATTCCAGGTCCAGATGATGCGCTCATAACTCTGTGACCAGTTGAAGCTCCACCATAGATCATATTTACAGAAGCCTCTTCACTTTCAGCCTGTACAAATTTTCTTCCTACCATAGGGAAATATTTGGATGCCTCATGGAGAATCTCACTTGCAGGGGTGATTGGATAACCAAAGAAACAATCACAGCCAGCATATAATGCTCCAATGATTACAGCTGTATTTCCTTTTACAATTTGGTTACTCATTTAAGCATCTCCTTTAGGTTTTCTAGTCCTTCTAGGAATATGAACTTCAATAGCTAATGGTTCAGGACAAGTGTAATAACAATCTCCACAACCAATACAGCCTTCTCCAGTATATTCTGCATATTGATATCCGCTATCATTAATCTCTTCACTTAATTTAAGGCATTCCTCTTTGCAAGCGCTTATACATCTTAAACATGCCTTACAATTGTTTTTGCTAATGACAGGATATGGTTTAATTTGATTTACATTCATTTATTCACTATCCTACAATAAATTTAATTTTTTAATTTTTTGAAATTGTATAATTTAATAAGATTGATTATTGATTTTTAAACTTAATCTGATTATTAATTGAAAAGTTTAAAAAAAATAATAAGAAGAGAAAAATAATTATTTAAGTTTATTCTCATCTTCAGTTCTGATTATCTTTCTTTGAATCTTACCACTAATTGTTTTAGGCAATTCTTCAACAAATTCAATCATTCTTGGATATTTATAAGGAGCGGTTTCATGCTTTACATGATTTTGAATATCCTTTTTAAGCTCTTCACTTGGCTCGAATCCTTTTGCAAGAACAATTGTTGCCTTAACGATTTGGCCTCTCAATTCATCAGGAACACCGGTAATTGCACATTCCAATACTGAAGGGTGAGAAATTACAGCGTTTTCCACTTCGTACGGCCCAATACGGTAACCGGAAGACTTGATTATATCATCATTTCTTCCAACAAATGTGTAATAACCGTCTTCATCTATATATGCAGTGTCTCCACAGTGGTAATAACCATCATGGCACACTTCATCAGTCTTCTCTTGGTTTCTGTAATATTCCTTAAATAAACCTACAGATCTTTCTCCAGTTATATCAAAACAGATTTCTCCTTCAGAACCAATATCTACAGTATTGTGGTCAGAGTCTAAAAGGGTTACTTTAAATGCAGGGGATGGTTTTCCTACAGAACCTGTTTTTGATTCCATCCAAATGAATGTAGCCAATGAAAGGGTGGTTTCAGTTTGACCGAATCCTTCTTTAATCTCCAATCCAGTGAATTCCTTGAATCTTTTAAATACTTCAGGAGGCAATGGCTCTCCAGCAGTAGTTGCATATTGAACATTTGAAAAGTCAAATTGGGATAAGTCTTCCTTAATCAAGAATCTGTAGATTGTTGGAGGTGCACAGAAAGTGTTTACCTTGTTTTCAATGATCTTTTCCATTAAATCCAAACCATTGAATCTAACATAATCGTAAACAAATACTGCAGAACCAGCAATCCATTGGCCATAGTAGTTACCCCATACTGCTTTACCCCATCCGGTATCAGCAGAAGTGTGGTGAACTCCGTCTTCTACAACATTGTGCCAGTATTTTGCAGTGATTAAGTGTCCAATTGCATAAGTGTGAGCATGTGCAACCATTTTAGGGTTTCCAGTGGTACCGCTTGAGAAGTAAATGAGGAAAGTCTCATCCTCATGAGTAGCGTCTTCTCCAGTTGGCCTTTCGAACTCATCACTCATCTTAGCGAGTTCCTTATCGAAGTTTAACCAACCTTTCTTATCAATATTTCCTACAAGAGCCTTTTTAAGCTCAATGCCTAACTCTTGTTCACAAGCTTCATAATCTGGAATCAATTGGTCTTCTTCAACAGATACAACCATTTTAATGCTTGCATTTTCCACTCTATATATAATATCATGAAGTTTTACCATGTGAGTGGTTGGAATAGCTATTGCACCTATTTTGTGAAGTGCAGTCATGCAGATCCAGAATTCATACCTGTTTTTTAAGGTAAGCAATACTGCATCTCCCTTATTGATTCCTTGGGATTTAAATAAGTTTGCAGCTTTATTGGATAATTTTTTCATATCCAAGAAGGTGAAGACCTTTTTCTCGTTATCGTCACACCAAATCAATGCAAGCTTTTCTGGGTCTATTCTTGCATATTCGTCCACTACATCAAAACCAAAGTTAAAGTCCTTTGGTACAGTAAATTCAAAATTATCGTAAAAATCCTTGTACGATTTAAAATCAACTCTGTTTACAAAGTTTCCTATTAAAGATGTCATTATATCACTCTATTTTAATCTAAGCTAATACTCCCCTTGAATATAGCCATTAATCCTTCTTATTTTATTGTAAATTTTTCTGTCAAATATTCATTTTTTTAATATTCTATTTAATTACATAATTACTGCTAAAAATTTAGCTTTTTCATCGTTTAAAGCAATCATTGCATGTTCACAAGTTGCATCAAAGAATATAGAATCGCCTTCGTTTAAAATAATCTCATTGTCTTTAATGAATATTTTAACAGTTCCTTCAAGAATATAGTTAAATTCTTGACCTGCATGTGAATTCAAAGAAGGAATAGCATCTTCTTTAGGATCAACAGTTACAATAAACATTTCAGCTTTTTTATGAACAAATTTCTTACATAAGTTTTCATACTTATATTCTTTCCTTCTGTCAACAGCAAAACCTTTGTCTGCTCTTGTTACATCAAAATAAGTCATACGAGTTTCTTCACCAGTAAGAATCAAAGCTAAATCAACATTGAAAATCTGTGCAATTTGGTATAAGAAACTAGCTGGAATGTCAATAATACCATTTTCATATGAAATATAAGTTTCTTCGTCTACATCAAGTTCTTTAGCAATTTCTTCTGTTGTAATATCGGATAATTCTCTTAATTCTCTAATTCTCATACCGATATCTTTGTTTACGTCACTCATTTTAACCATCTTTTGATTTTTGTTTTTTAAATAAATTCAATTTGTACATTAATTTTTTTATACTGCCATGTCTCATATAATTTATAAATCTTATAATATTATATAACTAATTATATAATGCATAGCATTAAGTAGATTTGTAATTAAACTAATATAAATATTATGGTAAAAACCACTTAGAAACTATAAAAAAATAATAAAATTAAGAGATTTTGCTTTATTAACTAAATTAAGAATATTATTCAAGCAATATTGAAATAAAGACTTGATATGGTTATATTTTTTGAAAATAAAGGAAAATTTCATGGAATTTCAACAAGAAAATTAAAATTTAAAATGATTTTTATAAAAAAGTTTATATTAAATAAAACAATAATAATAAACTAATTAATAAAAACTTTAAAAATTTACATTATACTGACAAATACATTAAACTAATTACAAAACGAATGGAGGGACTAGTATGGTAAATAGAGAAGACTGCGTAATATTTAAACAAGAATACGGAAATGAATTATTAGTTAATCAAGCACACGTTGGAATCAGAACAAAAGAAGATGGAATGATGTCTTTTAACCTCAGAGTTCCTAAAGATCAAATCAACGAAATTGAATCATACTTTAAAGGATTTAAAATCCCTGAACCAATTCTCATTGACATTGCATGCACTGGAAATATCCACTGCTACTTTAAGGGAATTTCACCAGTGATTGAAAAACCTGAATACTCATTTATTTCAGTTACTGTTCAAGAATTAAAACAGGAAATAGTTGATGAAGAACAGGAAATCGGTATTCCTGCACATGAATGTGTTGGCTGTGGTTTACACTAGTTCAAGCTTTTGAACTTTTTGTAAAACATTTACCAACTTTTACTTTTTTTACTTTTTTTAAATAAATTTTCTATTTTTATACAACTGTTTTTTCACACTCTTTTTTAAAGCTTCTCTCATAGAGTTTTATGCATACAAATCCAATGAAAGAACCTAAGATCATACCGATTATTGCACCTAAATAAACTCCAAATATTCCCATTTTAAGTGGAATCGCAAAGATATAAGCAAAGAAAACGCTTAAAATCAATTCTCTTAAAATTGTCAATGCCAATGACTTGAATCCAGAACCTACACCTTGATAAACATATGCTGCAGTTGCTCCAAATGGTATAAAAAGATTATAGAAAACCATTATCCTAAGGACCTCTGCAGTTCTTGAAATCATTTGAGGATTTCCGTTTATGAAATTGAATCCCTCTGAAATCGGATATGCAAAGACAAAGAATATAGCGCAAATTATCAAGGTTATGAGAAAACTTATGAAAGTTGAATAATTGATTGTTGTCTTGAAGTTTTCATAATTTCTGGCCCCATATGCAATTCCTGAAACGGTAATTGTAGCAACTCCAATAGCTATGCATGGTAAGAATCCAATTGAAACAAATCTCCATACAACCGTAAAGATAGCCACTTCCATTGTGCCGGCAGTTATGAAAATCAAGTAATTGAAGCAAATGGCTACAATTGAATAAATAACCTCTTCACAGCTTGCAGGCAAGCTTACCAAAAGGATTTCCTTATATATTTCCATTTTTCTGTGGTAATATCTTAAGCTTAATTTTATGAAAGTGTCCCTTTTGATTAGATACCAGTAAAGCATCATAAGCAAGTTTGCAAGTGTGGACAATACGGTTGCAATAGCTGCTCCCTTAATGCCCCAATTAAAATAATAAATGAAGATAGGGTCCATGATAATATTCAAAATTGCATTGACAACCAAAGGCACTGCAGCTCTACTAATATCCCCTTCTGCTCTAAAAAGACTTGAAACAACTGCAGGAAAGAGTATAATATAACTGGTTAAAAAGATAATCATCCCATAATCCATTGCAAGATCAATTACTTCACTGGCTCCGAAGAGAATTAGCAAATCCCTTAAAAAGAAAACACCAATTAATAAAATAAGAATGGATACAATTGATGCAAGCACAATACTGTGAATAGCTGCATTGTTGGATTCCTCGTATTGTTTGGCACCAATCAATCGTGAAATCAAAGAATTGGCACCTGCACCAATTCCTACACCAAAACCAATAATAACCAAGTACAATGGAGACATGAATCCTAAAGCTGCAAGTGGTCCAGAGCCAAGTCCACTTACCCACATGCTGTCAATTAGGTTATTGGCATACATCAATAGCATGGACAATATTGTGGGATAAGCCAATCTGTTTATTGCTTTTTTCGGGTCTCCGATTATTGACTCAATATTCTTATTGATTTCCATAAGAATATATTGTGTTTTTATAGTATAAAAAATTAAAAATAGGTAAATAGGATAAGTAGATGTGAAAATGGAAAGATGAATTTAGAAAAATAAGAGAAAATAAATGAAAATTTTGAAAAATAAGAAAAATAGGATAAATTTAAAAATGTTTACTATGTAATCTACATAGTAAACTAATTATTAATTAAAAAAATAAAATGATTCAATTTAATGAATTTTAGCTATCACAGAAATGATACGAGTTAAACTCCTATGCATTTTAATCTCATACCTTTCCAATAATTCGAACCCTACATCATTGAGCAGTGAATCGATATCCAATGTATGTGGACTAGCCATGACTAAAAGTGCATCTTCCTTCATACTGTGTTCAATTGACTGCAGGAATTCACTGAATATTCCAGAAGTTCCTTCACCGCAAGTGGTTGTGGAAATTCCATAAGGCGGGTCTGTAACAACTGCATCAACCTCTTCATACATTTCAAGTTCACGGACATCAACAACATGAGTCTTATAGTCTGTGATTCCGGCATATTCCAAATTAGTTGCAGTTCCTTTTTTCATTTTCCAATCAATGTCACAACCTATTACCTTACATCCAATAAGACCGGCTTCAATAAGGATTCCTCCAGTACCGCAGAAAGGATCAAGCACAGTGTCACCTTCCTTGACTCTAGCCAAATTAGCCATGCATCTAGCAAGTTTAGGACTCATGCACCCAGGGTGGAAGAATGGTCTCTTATGAGGTTTCATCTCTTCAAAATACTTCTTATTGAGCTGATACTTACCGAAACACAAATAGACATGGCTATGATGTGCTACGACTCTAATGAATGATTTTGGATCGGATAAGTTAACTGAAATGTTTTCGGTGCTTGTTAAGATCAAATGGCCTACTCTTCTTTCAGTAGCTACTGTATCTATTTCAGTGTTGAATCTTTTCACTCTAACTGCAAAGTTCTCATCAACGTATTCTGACCAGTCAATAGCTTTGACAGCACTGTCCAAGTCTTCATAATCACATTCATCTATCAATTGATGAACCTCATGAGTGTAACCTAACCTTTTTACAAAGATTCTGTAGTAATCATCAAAAACATCGTCATCAAGATTTCTTAAAATAACCAATCCTGGACAAACTATCTCCATTTCTGTCTCTATTTCCTCAATTTCCAAAACTGCTCTAAGTTCAGCCAATGGTAGTTTGTCATGTTCCTGTGATAAGATTAACAATAAATCCATTTTTTATCTCCAATTTTTAAATCAATAAAGTATTTTAATAAGCATAACATTAATTTTTAAATTAAATAATAAGCATTAAAGCATTTATAATATCATAATAACCAAATTTTAGCCAATTCCCTTTTATGAATAGCGGGCAATAATGTAAGAACCAAACCTCTTTTCAAGAATTCCTTAACAAGTATTGATTGATTATCCATATCACCATATTCAGATATCAATTTATCGGCTTCCTTTTCCTTGAGTTCTTCAAAGAAATAGTCCAAATCATCATCTGACAATGTGCATAATGTTTTTTGAACCTTAAACTGATAGGAAAATTCCTTTATGAATCTTTCTTCAAAATCATCTTGATAAGATTTGAGACAATTCTGTAATATCTCCTTGTCATCATGAGTCTCCTTTTCAAGGTTTAATGAATTGAAATCTTCTGAATTTAAAGCATTTACAATTGCCTTTTTAGCCATTCCCACTGCTTCAAAACCTATTAAAAGACCTCCTCCAGTAGTTGGCTTAACCTGTGAAGCAGCATCTCCAATAATCAAAGCCCTGTTTTTAAACAATTTATTTTCCTTATTGTAAATGGGAATCTTGCCCTTATACTTTTCAATTATTTCATAATTTTCATATTGGAATTCATTCATTAGGAAATCATTTAAGATTTCATTTTGTCTTTTATAATCATAATTTGAAAACAATCCTATTCTAAATATATTTTTACTTACTGGAATTTGCCATATGAATCCTGGGAATAAATCTCCATATGCATATAAGTCTACAAAGGACATCTGATTGTTGTCTTCTTCAATTTTAACTAAATATTGGCTTGCACAATAATAATCGAAATCATTTCCAAATGCAGAGGAAACAATTGAAAGAGGTCCATCTGCACCTACAATAATCTTGGATTTGATGCTTTTTTCAGCTGATTCATTTTTAAATGAGACTTTCCCTTCCACATCATCAATAGCTAGAACTTTTGAAGAGAGATATGAATCGACGCCATTTTCAATAGCTCTGTTGTAAATGAATTGATCCAATGCAACCCTATCGATTATTATGGCTTGGTCTTCCTCTTTAGAAACTGTTAAGCTATGATTTTTACTATGTAAAACAGCTCCTTTAGCCTTATTCAATATCAATTCATCTGGAAACTGATTGACATCCAAAACCCTTTTATTGATTATGCCTGCACATTGCAATGGCAATCCTATTACTTTCTTCTTATCTATCAAACAGACATTGATATCCTCTTTAGCCAATTCATAAGCTAAGGTAGAACCAATAGGACCTGCTCCAATGATAGTGACATCATAATCAAAACTCATAGTTAACCCACATATTGAAATAAAAGAGCTTCAGAATTTTAAAATTAAAAAATAAAAATTAAAAAAGAATTGAAATTAATAAAAACAATAAGAATTATCTCCTGAATTTTCTGGAATGCTTTTCAAAGAGATCATCTGAAGTTTTGTTTTTATTATCCTTTCCAGACAATTCTGCATTAGATTCCTCCCTATAATGATTATGATCATCATAGTGAGAACTTGAATTGCGTCCAGATCTTTTTCTGGATTCTCTAGGACTCATATACTTATAATCTATCTCACCATCACCAGAGTATGCTCTTGTATGATTTGCATCATAATGATTGGAATTGGAGCCATACTGATTTCTTGAATTAGATTTCCTATAATTGTCATTTTGCCTATAATCCCTTTGATTATAGCTTTCATGACGATTATCATAATGGTTAGGATTACTATAATTGTCCCTTAAAGGTCTTGAATCCTGATATCTATGGGAATTAGTACGCCTATCAGAGTAGTCATCATAGTATCTGTCATCATAGCCATCATAATTTCTATCATAAACTCTATCATGCCCTCTAGATCCATGATTATAATCATCTCTAAAGCGATTATCATTTGATGGTTGGAATTTAAGGTTATCCCCCATATCATGCATGGCTTGATTTATAGTGGTATCAAACTCAGCATCAGAGATATCTTCATAAATATCTTCATCCTTATTGCTTGAAAATGGATTGAATCTTGAAAGGCCTTTGGATTTCTTTTCTACCTTTTGAGGCTCTTCGTTATAATCCTCTGCATACTGATTTCTGCCTTGGATGTAATCATCATAATCTCTTTGAGCATCTAGATTGTTTTGATGGAATTCCTCATAATTGTTTGCAAAGTATTTATCAGGATTTCTTGAATAAGAGTCTTTAATAGCTCCGGAATACTGATGATGATGTGAATCAGGTCTCCTTCTGGAATCATATTGATTATTGTAATTATCTCTAGGAGCTCTGCTTTCCCTATAGTTCCTATCTCTTGAATAATCATCATAATCATAACCGCCATAATCATTATAACTGTTATAATCATCATAATAAGGATCATTGGAGCCATATGGAGCATTATAATTGGAATTGTAATTTGGATTGTTTCTGGATTGTTTAGCTTGGCGTCTTATTTCTCTAAGTTGTCTTTTACGCTCTTTCGCATCGACCAATTCCAAATCATCCAAATCCTCCATACGCCTATAATGGCCAGGTTCCTGATTTGGCCTTATTGGATTGAAATTGGAATTAAAATCATCATCATAAAAATTGCGAGATCTTAAATGGGTTCCCCTTATATTCTCAAATATGATATCTTCAATCTTTTTAGGGCTGGAAACATCCTTCAATTCCAAATCCTTTCCATCATAAGCACTGTATAATGTTATAGTGCCTACTGAAAATATTTTTCCTAAAAGACTTTGGGAACGGCTAACATCTTGAATAGTGTTAAAAGGCATGTAGTTTTTCTTTTGCAATAGTATGCCCTTCTCAACAATCACTCTGCTTTCAGTGATTGTATACTTGATTGAAGTCCAGATTAAAAGCTTTAATATGATGTATAGCAATACAATCATTATTAAGATAAACACAGCTATTGCAAAATAACGTGTCATTGGAACTTTGGTTGATTCAATCAAATAGACATTCATGTTCCCAATATATTGAATACCAGCAGAATACAAGAAAAATAAAAATCCGAGAACAAACATTGATATTAAAATTCCTTTTGAATAGACAAAAATATTAGGTTGTGCCTCATATAATATTTTTTCATGAAATTCTTCTTTTTTATCTTTACCAAACATTAGTTTATATTTATAATTTTTATTTTAAATATAGTTTATGTAAAAGAATAGGTTAAAATTGAATAAATCAAGAGAAAATAAGTTAGATAAACTTAAAAAAAGTGAAATAAATTAAAAGAATAATAATAAAAAATAAAAAAAGAAGAATAAAAATATAAAAAAATAAAAAAAGAAGAATTAAAAAAAGAAATAAAAATAATTTAAAAAAAATAAGAATAAAATGGCCTCAGATCGCCCATCATTCATCACGTATCAGAGCTCATAGGGTTCATCACAGGCCATTTAATGAGTATGAAAATATAAAAAATAGAATTAAAATAAATAAAAAAATTAAAAAAATGAAAAGTAAGTTCGAAATTATCCGAACATTACTCCGCCATTGTCATCTAATTGGCCTTCCTTATTTTTACCTAAAATCTTGTTAATAGCATCCTCAAAGTCTGCCATAATGATATGGTCTCTTTCTTCACGGATAGCAAACATACCTGCTTCTGTACAGATAGCTTTTAAGTCTGCACCAGCGAATCCTTCTGTAAGAGTTACAATATCATTGAGATCAATATCGGAAGCCAAGTTCATTCTCTTGGTGTGAATCTTGAGAATCTCAAGTCTTCCTTCTTCATTTGGAGCTGGAACTTCAATGAATCTATCGAATCTTCCAGGTCTGAGCAATGCTGGATCTAAGATATCAGGCCTGTTGGTAGCACCAATGATACCGATATCTCCACGGGATTCAAATCCATCCAATTCTGCAAGCAATTGCATGAGAGTTCTTTGAACTTCTCTATCTCCACTGGTGGAACTTTTAAGTCTTTGTGCAGCCACTGCATCAAGCTCGTCAATGAAGATGATACTTGGTGCCTTTTCCTTAGCAAGCTCAAACACTTCTCTAACCATTCTTGCTCCTTCACCAATATATTTCTTTACGAATTCAGAAGCAACAACCTTAATGAATGTTGCATTTGTTTCGTTAGCCACTGCCTTAGCAAGCAAGGTCTTACCAGTTCCTGGAGGACCATACAATAGAATACCTTTAGGTGGGTCAATACCTACCTTTTCAAACAATTCAGGATGTTTTAAAGGTAATTCCACTGTTTCCTTAACTTCAATGATTTGATCATCCAAACCACCAATCACATCATAGGTTACATCAGGCTTGGTGTCAATTTCCATACCGGAAACATTTGCATCCTTTTCAGAAGGCAATACTTCAACAACCCCAAATGTTTGTTGATTTAAAGCTACTCTTGAACCTGGTTTCAATAACTTTTCATCCAAGAACTTTGAATAGTTAATGAGGAAACTTGGTCCAGTACTGCTTTTTACAGTCAATCTTGAATCATCAATGACTTCAGTAATGGTAGCCAATATAAGTGGAGGTGATCTGAATCTTTCAACTTCACCTCTTAATGATTTTAACTCTCTTTCTAAACGTATTTTCTCATTTTCAGTTAGAATCTTGTCTTTTTCAAGCTTTCTAACCTTCCACATGAGATTACGTTTGGTTTTTGTATTTTCTGCCTTTAGCAAGTCTAGTTCTTTTTGAAGTTCTTCAACGGTTTTTGGCTCATCCACTTCATCTATTTTAGTGGGACTAGCGATATTTTGAACTTCATTTGGAGAATCTTCCATATTATACTCCTCCTTTAAGATTATGAATTATCAATATAATTTTCAATTAATTTTTAAATTTGTTTTAGAATACTCTAAGATATTCTAAATTAATTTTACAACAATTTTACATTTTAAGATAGATTTAGGATTATAATAATTGTTATATATTATAATTCTATTAAAATCTAAATATTCGTAGATTATAAAATAATTTATACATAGTAATATATAAAGTTTTTCTTAATTTTAGTAAGAAAAATAATTTCGAAAAATAATTTCATGAAAAATTATCGAATCAATAGTAAAAAAATAGAACAATAATCATGAAAAAATGAAATTGAAAATATTGTAAAATACATTGTGAAAGGATTATTTCCTTTTGATCTTTACAATACTTCCTAATGTATTTGGACCTGATGCAGAACTTTTAAATGATTCCAAATCCATTTCATCATATTTTTCAATTATAGTGATGCCCAAAGTCTTTTCGAACTTTTTAGCTAATTTAATGTCAGGTTCCATCTTGCCAGATTCAATCCTGTTAATTACTGAAACCTTTTCATACATCTTAGCGCCTAATTCTTCTCTAGTCCAACCTTTAGATTCTCTAGCCTTTCTGATTAATACATTATAATCTTCAACCAATTCATCCATAGGTTCTTCTCTGCGTCTTCTTTGAACATTCTGTTTGTTTGCTTGAGGTCTTTGAGGATTTCCCTTTTTGTTTCTAGAAACAAATTTCCTCTCAAGAGGAGTGTCCTTTTGTACTCTACCAAATTTAGAACATTCCTTGCAAACTTCTAAAACTGAACCATCTATTTTTGTTCTTATAGGTCTGCCTTCTATAGGTTTACCACATATTTCACAATTCATGTTTAAATATATGATTTTTGAATTATATAATACTTTTTAAATAATTCTAATAAGGCATTTACCAAGTTAACTGAAAACTAGATAAGATAAGTGAAAAATAGACATTGAAATTGGGATTAGAAAATAAATTAAAATAGAAATAGCCATAAAATAGTAGAGAATATTAAAATAGAAATAGCCATAAAAAGTAGAAAAATTAAAAAAAGTAAAGGGATTATACTAATTTATTCACTCTTATTAGCTTTATAATCCTTCATTTGGGTTGATTGCTTTTTGCCAGAGTAATATCCTCTGAATACTTTTGCATCATTTAATGATCTATTTAAATCTTTATAATCTTCATAATCATTGCTGATTACAACAATATGAGCAGGGGGATGGATCTTTTTGATTTGAACAATTGCAGTTGCAGTGTCTTCCTTTATTCGAAATGCAGTAGCAACTTTTGATTTGGTTCTTAATGGAGCCTTTAAAATGTTTTCAACAATTTTATCTGCATATTTTGCATCAATCTTTTTAGGTTTTGTAGTTAAATTTAAATTCGCATGTCTTTCAACATCTGCAATTGCATTAAGAATTTTTGAATTGTTTTCTCCTCTAATTAATACCAAAGCCATATTATCCCTATAATCATATAATAAAAAAATAAAATAAATGATTTACATTATTTAAAAATCTATATATTAATTTATATTTTTTTATTTAAATATATTACTATTAAAAACTTATTAAATTAAAAAATAAACAATAAGACTTAAAATATTGAATAAAAACAAATAAAGATTTAAAAAAATTGAATAATAAATAATTATAATTAAATAAATAGAAAAATAGATAAAAAACAGTATAATTAATGAACAAAAAATTTAAAAAATAATTGTTATGAAGAAAAATGAAAAGTTAAAAAAATAAAAAAATAAAAATTGATTAAAAACCAATTTATGAAACACGGTCTCTGAATGATTTCAATAATCTTGTTCTAAATACAACTAAGACTATTAAAACAAACCCGATTGCTGTTTGAATAGAACCTAAAATAGTAAGCACTATGGAATTGATAGGCAAATTCCATGCAGGAGAAGTTCTACCATTAGGCAATGGATTATAATATACACCTACAGCACGGACATCAGGTTTAACGTTTAAATCGCTAGGCTCAACATAATCTACACCAACGATAAGACCATTATTGATACCCTTATTAATTGAACCCGCTATAGTCGATGCATTATAACCATACTTCTTAACTGATGCTTTTACTACCTCCCGGGTAATATCCGCCAGACCGGCTTTTTCACTTCCGTAAACTGAAACAGAAACAGAATCCTTGGATATTGTAATCTCATTAATCAAAACATCTGTAGCAGAACGTACTTCCAGTTCATGATTACAGATTGGACAGACATTATAGTTTTCCGCATCAGGGTATCCAGTAGCCCAACCACAGTCAAGACATACTTTAGAGTAATTTTCATCCATAGGATAACCTGTGGTGTTAACTTCTTTAGGTACGAACATGTCTCCAGTACTGATTAATGATACAAGGTTAACTGCACCTCCACCATATTTCTCACCAGAATCTCTAGCTACTTCTTCCATAGCTTTTCCAACGATATAGGTAGCAGGATATCCATCCCTAATCATTTTTCCGATGTTTACTGCAGTTTCTCTACGTACACGGTCTGCAGTACCCATCTTAGGGTTACCTTGACTGTTCCTTAAGTGAATAATAGCTCCTTTAGAGCCTTGTGGCAATTGCACTACACCACCTTCATGGTGGGTGATTCTGACTGTTCCATCATTATCCACCACTACAAGATATGCATTATAGTCCCCACCAATAGCTGCACCCATTGAAGGTCCACCAATAACAAGACGAATACCATCAAAACCGCTTGCTAAAGCAGCAGCCGCTGCTGGGCTGGAACCATGTTGCATAGCTCCAAGTGCATCAATAATCGCATAGTTCCTTTCTGTACCGTTACCTTCCCCCCCGGAAAGCATAGCATATCCATCATTCTTTGACATGATGAATGAAGATTGGAACATGTTGTTTGCAAAGGACATACTTCCTGCAGCAGCACCATTTGGGTCTTCACCGGTTGGATCAGTAATAACAATTACATTACAAGTAGCTGAAGCAGCAGCCATTACTGAAAAGAGCATTAAAACTAAAAATATTAAACCTATGATTTTATAAGACTTTTTACTCAAATTTTAACCTCCTATCCAGCAATACTATAATTATAAACACTTGTTGATTTTTCTAGATTTGAACTATCAGCAGCTGTAGTCTTATTACCTGTAATATTAATGGTTGAGAAATCTTCAATAACAGTAACTGTAACAATACCAGTGTCTCTATTTACACTAACATCCGCACCAGCAATAGGGGCGATTTTTGTACCTGGAATTGTTGATCTTCGAACAAATTTCTCCGCATTTGCCTCGGCCTCAGTCACGGGCAGCTCCCGTATGGATGTCTTAAGGATATCTCCATCAATATAACTGCCTTCTCTTAAACCAGAGTTCTGAACATTATAACGAATACTGTCAATAGGAACTATATCATTTCCTTTAACGATAATACCTGCAATAGGTACACCTTCAGCGACTTCAGCAGAGGATGCATATGCTACATAGATAATCAATCTACCACAAACAATTAAGATAAAAGCTAATAATAGAATTATTAAAGTATCTCTCCTAATTTTAAAAAACATAACATGCCTCTATAAATATAAATTATTATTTAAAAAATTTTTAAATAAATTTTAAAAAGCTTTTAAATAAATCTTTTTAAATAAATCTATAAATAATTAAGATTATATTAACTCTACAATTCAATAGAATCGTAAATAAAGTATAATATAAATATTTATTTAATTTACATATTATTAATAGTTATCTATAAAAAGAGTTTGTACAATTATAGAAAGAGTTAAAATAAGTTAATATAAGAAAAGAAAATAGAAAATAAAATAAAGAAAATGAAAATAATAAAAAAATAGAAAAAGTAATTAGAAATTACATTTTAGTCATTAAATCCATGATTGAAAATGGGTCTCCTTCTTTTCTAACTCTTGGAGCTCCACCAAATGCGGCCATAGCATGTTTCTTAAAGTCTTCATTAGCTTTTTTAGAAACTTCACCAAAAATCATCTTATAAGCTTCACATTGTGGATCTACAGTTCTTGGAGATTGGGTTGCCACTATTCCATTATATGGGCATCCTCCTCTGCAGAATTTAATGAACTTGCAATCTGCACAGTCCTCATCAACAAAATTCTTGAATTCCATTAGTTTTTCCCATGCCTCAGATTTCTCCAAGTCTTCCATGGAAGGCTCATCGTATACATTTCCCATTACGTATTCATCCATTCCAACAAAACGATAGCAAGGGTAAATTGAACCGTCATGACCTACAGCAAGAGTAGTACCCATACAATCATTAAAAGTACATAAAGTTCCCACTCTTCTAAGACTGCTTTTTGCAATATGATCCAAGTCCATTATAACAAACTTATCCAAGTCGTACAAGTACTTATCTAACCAATCGATTAACAGTTTTCCATGTTCCTCTTGAGGAAGTGCCCATGGATCTGCATTATCCCCACGCAAGGACGGCAAAGCAGCATGAATTTTTAAGTTCAATCCATTTTGCTTAAAGAAATCATAAATCTCATCGGAGAAATCCTTGGAATATGAAGTGAAAGTGCAAACAAAGTTGATTTGTATGCCATTATCAATAGCTAATTTAACTGATTTCATAGTTTTATCAAAGTATCCTTCACCTCTTTGATAATCATTAATCTCTTTAGGACCATCAATACTTGTACTGATAGCTATATTATATTTTGAGAATAATTTAGCCATATCTTCATCTAAAAGCCATAAATTACTTTGTAGGGAAAAACCTTCAGTTTCATGAGTGGTTGCATCATTAAGCAATGGAAGTGCCTTTTCATAGAATTCATAACCTGCAAGCAATGGCTCTCCACCATGGAAAGTAAAATGTACAGGTTCATCCCTGAAATTAGCTAGCCATTTGACAATTTGATTTATAACATCAATATCCATTAATTCTGCATTTTCTTCAGAACCCCAACAATAGGCACAGTTAGATGGGCATCCTAAAGTTGGTATGATCATTACATGAAAAGTCATTTAATCCCTCAAAAAATAAATTTAAAAAGATATAGCAAATGAAAGCACTTGCTTTTATCCTTTAAAGAAATATTACAATTTTTTATTTAATTCACCTATGAGGTCTTTTTTAATTGTTTCCTCTTCTGATTTTTCCACATCATTACCAGTTTCAAAAACATATCCGCAATTGTCACATTTAAATTCCTTTAATTCAGCATGTGCATGATGATTATCAATGAATCTCCTGTGAGCAGTCTTATCAGTAGAACCGCATTTAGGACATTTTGCAATTAAATCTTCAAATTTCATTTTTATCTCTCCTTAATTTTTAAAAATAAAATTATATTTTATTATTATAATATTGTTTGTCATTATTAATATAATTTAATTAATTTAAATAATTTAGATAATTCAATTAATTTAAATAATTTAATGATTTTAAATAATTAATTAATTTAGATATTCAATTATTTATTTTTCATATAGGTTTTCCCTAAAAAAACATACCAAGATTTGTAAAATTTAATCATAACTTAAATCCAAAAGATTATATAATCTTTTACTAAATAAATATTATAAAAGATTATAAATAATTTTATATACTTATAAAAGATATATTTAATATATTATTATTCTACTTAATAAGGTAAACATTATGACATTAGAACTTTTGAAAAAAGGAACAAGCGAAAATTTTTTATTAAGACAATTAATTAAAAAGAATTTTACTTCCAAATATAAAGATTCAGTACTGGGAATTCTTTGGAGTTTTCTAAATCCTTTAATACAAATGGCTATTTTAACAGCAATATTTTCTACAATATTTGCTAAAAGTATTGAAAATTTCCCAGTTTACTTTATGGCAGGAAGATGTACTCTTGACTTTTTCAATGCAGGTACAAAATCCGCAATGACTTCAATAAAAAGGAATAGAAGCATTTTACAAAAAATTTATGTTCCTAGATACATATTTGCTTTAGGTAACATTTGCTCTGAATTTCTTAATTTCCTAATGTCATTGATAGTAATGATAGCAATTATGATCGCTACAAAATCCCCTTTTTATTTTATGTCCCTATTTGCAATAATCCCTATTGCAACTTTATTTATATTAATTACAGGGGTAGGGTTAATTTTAGCAATTGTATGTACCAAATTTACTGATATGGAATACTTATACAAGATTTTTACAAGTTTACTTACTTATGCCTGTGCAATATTTTACCCAATGAGCATCGTCCCACAACCAGTTAGAGGATATATGGAACTTAACCCTATTTATGGTATTATTGCACAATTTAGAGAATTTATAATGTTTGGAAGATTCCCTTCACAAAAAATAATGATTACTACTTTTGTTTTCTCTATAGTAATATTCATTATAGGAATCATCTTATTCAGAAAGTATCAAGATAAGCTTACTCTAGAACTCTAAACATTGAAATTTTAATAATTATAATCATGGAGAGATAATATGAACAAAGAAAAAGAAAAAGAAAAAGATAATGCATTAAAAAGAATTATCAATTTTTTTAAGAATATTATCTCACCTAAAAAAGAAGAAAAACTTTTAGAAAGCAGTGCTGAGGATAATGTCTCAATTGAATTAAGACATGTATCCTTAAGTTTTAAAATAGGCAATGATAAGATTGATAACCTAAAGGAATATGTCATTAGGACATTAAATAGGACTAAAGAGAAAAAAACTATTTTTAAAGCTACTGATGACGTGTCATTTAAAATCTATAAAGGTGAAAAAATCGGAATTATAGGTTTTAATGGTGCTGGAAAAAGTACATTGCTTAAAATTATTTCTGGAGTATACACCCCTGATGAAGGAGAAGTAATAATTCATGGAAACATAGCCCCTCTTTTATCATTAGGGGCAGGTTTTGATAAAAACTATTCTGGAAGAGAGAATATATTCTTAAATGGTGCAATTCTTGGATATGATGAAGAATTCTTAAAATCAAAATATGATGAAATACTTGAATTTTCAGAACTTGGAGAATTTATCAATCTTCCTGTAAAAAATTATTCTTCTGGAATGTTATCAAAACTTGGATTTTCAATAGCAACAATCGTTGATCCGGATATTCTAATTCTTGATGAAGTTCTTGGTGTTGGAGACATTAACTTTAAAAAGAAAAGTAAAGAAAAAATTAAATCATTGATGGAATCAAATACAACAGTTTTACTTGTTTCACATTCAATTAAAGAGATTAGAAATATATGTGATAAGGCTATTTGGATTGATAAAGGAAAAGTAGTGGATATTGGCGAAGTAAATTCTGTTTGTGACAAATATGAAGAAGCCGCTAAAAATGCAAGCAAAGAAAAAACCAAAAAACTGAAACCTAAACGTTTCTAATTTTTTTAGTTTATTCATAAAAAGATTTCATTTAGCTTATTTTTTAAGCTAAATCTTTTTTTATTATCAAAAAATTAATTAATTTTAAATTTATTATAACACCCCTATTTTTTATTATTCGAAAAAATTAATTATCTTAAATTTTTTTGGGAATCTATTTTTTCTTTCAAAATAATAAATTATTTAAAAAAAAGAATGAATCAACTATCTTTTAAATGTTCTGAGAACTTTATCTTTAGTTATATTGAATAAAACACCTACTCCATGAGTTATAGGGTCTTTAGTTGATCCATCAACATCATAACGAACTGTAATAGGAACTTCAACTATTTTTAAACCGGCTTCTGCAGCATCAACAAGCATTTCACTTTCAATTCCAAAACCAGTATCTTTAAATCTGAAACAATCTTTAGCGCTTGAAGAAAATGCTCTGAAACCACTTTGAGAATCTGTGATCTTAATTCCTGCAGAGATGTTGGTTGCAATATCCAAAACCTTTTGTCCAACTCTCCTATATGCAGGAGTGTTTTCCTCAGGGCCATTCATATACCGGCTACCATTAACCAAATCCGCACCATCTTCAATAATTGGCATTATCAAATCAGGAATCTCATCAGGATTATGCTGACCGTCACCATCAATTGTAACAATGATAGAATCATCATCCACAGCTTTAAAACCTGATTTCAATGCTTCACCCTTGCCTAAATTAATGCTATGGCTAATCACACGAGCCCCTGCTCCAATAGCTACTTCAGCAGTCTTATCACTGCTTCCATCATTAACAACAATAACCTCATCTACATGCCTTAAAGTTCCACCTATGACATCAGGTAAAGCATCTTCCTCATTGTAAGCCGGTATGATAGCCACTATCCTTTCCATTTTATCACTTAAAAATGTATTAATTAAAAAATTAAAAAAATAGTAAAAAAATTTGATTATAAAATTGAGATTAAGAATTAATCTTCAATCCTATAATACCATTTCATCCATTCAACAGTTCTTCTGATTCCTTCTTTAGGATCAACTTTAGGATCATGTTTTAAGTCACGGATAGCTTTAGAAAAGTCAATAGTTTTGACTTTAGTGGTGAAAGCTTCAGCAGGAGTGTAAGTCACTAATGAATCATCAATTCCTACAGCTTCTAAAACTAAGTCAGAATACTCTTCAATAGTCATTTCCCATTCCTGTTTGCTTCCAACATTGTAGACTTCCCCTGGAATGAAATTATCAACTATATTTGCAAAGGTATTTGCAGTATCTTCAACATAATCAATAATTCTTTTATGACCTTTATGAACAGAATAAGGTAATCCATGAAGTGCTTTATAAATGAAAATAGGAATGAAGCCTTTGTAAGGAGAATAAGCTTCATGAGGACCGTAACAATTTACAGGACGAACTCTTACAGTTTCAGTTCCAAACATGGTTGCAGAGTTCATGCACATCAATTCTCCAGCCCATTTTGAAATAGCATAATCATTCATTTGATAGGTATCCTTAATCGGCCTGTTTTCCATAACATCTTCAGTCATGATTCCTTCATAATCACCATAAACTTCTGCAGATGAAAATGAAATCATTCTAAATCCTAATTTCTCTTGAAGACGGATCATGTTCTTTAAACCTATTACATTGGTTTCCCAAAGGTTTTCATAATATCCTTCACCATTCCATCTTCCATATTCTGCAGCTAAGTTGTAAACATAATCAAATTTTTCGTTATCATCAAAGATTCTTTCCATTTGACGATAGTTACGAATATCTCCTCTTACATAGTCAGAATAAGAATCAGAGTATAAATCAGCCTCATCCTCATGATGCAATAAATCAACAGATAAAACTTCATGTCCTCTATTTCTAAGTTCATTTACAAGATTAGTTCCTATAAATCCGCTTCCACCAGTAACCATAATTCTTTGAGTTTCCATAAAAAACACCTTTAACAATAAATATTATAAAATTCCAATTCAAATAAACAAAAAACTAAATGTCATTTTTCTCTAAGCTTTTAGGTTTTTTACCTCTTACCCTTTCAAAAAATCCTAATTCATCAAATTCATTTAAAGTGTATTTCATCTCAGCCAATTTTGTATACGCTATGTCCAAACGGTTTTCCAAAAAGAATGTCCTTTGATTCTGACGAATCCGTGATTTCCTCAAGTCTCTTTCCAGATTAGCAATTTCATAATTGGCGTCATTCAACTGCTTTGTTAATTTATTAATCAATTCATTTAATTTTTCATTATCCTCCCTTTCAGACTTAAGATATCTTCTAAGTACATCCACTCTATGATTCAATTTTTTAGTTTCCAGAGCCAACTCTTCAATATCATATTGCCTTACTTCCAATTCCAATGATTCAAAACGCATTATATCCCTTGAAAGATTTTCCCTTTCAATGGCAAAATGCTCTATCCTATCTTCATAAGATTCACACCTTTCCTTAAGAATACGGTTTTCCTTGCGATAATTGGAAAGTTGTATCTTTAATTCTTCAATCTCTTCCTGAGGACTTTTTTCATTAATCATTGAATCACTTTAATTAAGGATATCTTAAATAAATTAATTAAAAAATTTATCCAATATTAAAAAAAATATTGAAATAAAAATTATCCAATATTACTAAAATTCATTCAATAAACAATTACATAATTTCATTTTTTATGAAATTTAAAATATCTTCTTTAGCTTTTTCATCTTCTAAAGCAAATTTTAAAGAAGTTTTTAACCAATCAATACGATTACCAATATCATAGGATTGGCCTTTAAATACTTGACCATAGATTTCATCTAATTTAGACAATGCATCAGTCAATTGAATTTCTCCACCATAACCTGGCTCTACATTCTCAATGCAATCAAAAATATCAGGAGTGAGAACATATCTTCCCATAATTGCCAAATTACTTGGTGCAACTCTTAAAGGTGGCTTTTCAACTAATTTATCGATTTTATAGATATTAGGTTCAATCTCTTCACCACCAATAATACCATATCTTTCTACCTTTTCATCCGGAACCTCTTCTAATGCAATAACTGATTTGCCATATTTTTCATAGATATCAATTAATTGCTTTGTACATGGGACTGCATCTTTAGTGATTGTATCCCCTAACATAACTACAAAAGGATCATTTCCAATATGTTTTTTTGCACAATAAATAGCATCTCCAAGACCTTTTTGCTTTTTTTGCCTTATGAAATGAATATCTGCCAATTCAGAGATATACTCAATTTCCTTTAAAAAGTCTTCTTTGCCTTTTGTTTTCAAATGATGCTCCAATTCAAAGGACCTGTCAAAATGGTCTTCAATTGACCTTTTACCTTTACCTGTAACAATTAATATATCATCTACACCAGAGTTTACGGATTCCTCTATTACATATTGAATGGTTGGTTTATCATAAACAGGCAACATTTCTTTTGGTTGAGCTTTTGTAGCAGGCAAAAATCTTGTTCCTAAACCTGCTGCTGGAATTACCGCCTTCATCATTACACCTCAAATAAATTAGAATTATAAAATTCTTAAATATTAAAGAATTTATATATTATTAATTTTATTAATAAAAATATATAAATATGATGAAAAAATAGCCTTTAAAAAATAAGAAATCCTATAAATGCAAAAATAAATGATAAAAATTAAAATAAGTCAAAAAATAATTTATAAAAATGGTGCAGGGGACGGGAATCGAACCCGCGAAGGGACTAACCCACTAGGCCCTCAACCTAGCGCCTTTGACCGCTCGACCACC